>DAOI01000018.1:0-51777 GCA_002501805.1 Euryarchaeota archaeon UBA463
GACGCCGTTAGCGTGGATAACGTCTGGCAGACTCTGGTTAACATCACCGATTATGTGATTCTGACAGAGTACACGGACCTCGATGGCAATGTTGTCAGAGGAACCGAGGTAGTCACATTCACAGCAAACTTCCTCTCTCTGCTCAATCTGCAAACCGACCCCTTGAGTCATGCCGTGGATATTGACAATGATGGCGATAATGACATTCAAGTCGGCCTGAGCGTGTCCCTTGGAAATATCGGTCTGGAAAACATAGATATCGAAACTGGGACTTTATGGATTCAGCCATCAGTGTCATACACGGTAGACGTCCTTGACTCCAGTCAAACTGACAGTGTTTGGGAAGACATGGACTCCCTGCAGGTTTCATTGATCAAGTCATTCGCTTACTCCAGTCCGGACTCAGTTCTGGCTCTCGGCGATGGAGAGAGCTACATCTGGGTCATAGACTCCAGATTCTCAACAATGCCACAAGACTTCTCATTAAGTGTTGGAATTGAGAGGGTATTCTTCAACGCTAGCGCCGTTCTCCAAGATCTAATCCAGTCGATTGTAAACATCTTCTCATCCGATTTCGATGGCTCCGGACTGACTCTAATAGGTATCACAGCACCATACTCGATATCGATAGACTCCAGTGAAATGGACTCCTGCCCCGATAGGTATAGTCCCGAACAACTGCTGTTTCTCCCTCCCGAAGAAATAGACTGTGGAGTTACAGTCGGACTTGGATATGCCAGGTTCTCACCTCCATCAGACGGGGATAGACAGCTATGGGAACTCGCATACATTAATCTCGATGTCAAACCTAACGGAGTATCTTCAATGATTCCTGGGGATGTCGAGCTAGTGATCAGGACTGATAGCAGTATCCCAGCATTGGGGGGGATCGAGGGAGACAGGAGCCTAACCACGGTCGAGTATTTTGCGGACAGGAGATCTGACCTACATATTCACTTCCATGAAGATAGATCAGGTGTTTCCCAAGAGGAAAATGGAGGCTCATTTGGAAATACCACGGAGTCACTCGGATGGCTAAGAGGAATGCCTGAAGGATCCATGTCCCAGGGGGAGATCACTAGGATATTCAGAATGCTAGGCTCATCTGATGAGCCCGAACTGCCAGGAGGTAAGCCCAGTAGATTAGGTCTGATCATAGGTATCAAGAACTTCTCAAGGGACACCAGTCCCAATGAAGACGATCCTACACTGCCAGTAAATCCTGCCTATCCCCCAATTAGCATGATACTTCTCAGATCCGCCCAACCCCTGGACTCTCTTGATTACAGCTCATGGTACGAAAGAGGGGGTGAGAACTCAGATCATAGGAGGGTCGACATCTCAATTGAATCAATTCCAACCGCACTGGTCCTCTACGGATCTTTCGATGTGAGCGGATCAGATGATGAGGAAAGGGATCTGGATGATTCAGACAACCTTGATTTCGTCTCACGGATCATGGACTCCCTGATTCTCGATTTGGTAGACCTATACCTAGATGTTGGTGGAATCCTCAACAATATTCCAACTACAGTGGTGGAGGCTATAACAGGCAGTGTCGGTCCTGGAGGAGACCTCCAGGGAAGGGAATTCAACCTCATAATGCATGACGACTGGGGCGCTCTCAGGACTGAGATGTCCATAGGCAGAATAGGCCTGCAGATTGGTTCCAGTGCACATCCGACGATTCAAGGAGACCACCTCGTTCTCTCCAAGGACAGATCCTTGAATCAGCTGGTAAGCAGGGACGGAAATCTGGTAGATCCTCTGGTCCCTGTCGCTGCTAGTATCGGGTTCAGTGGACTCTCTGCCTTCTCTGTAGATGACGATGACATACTTGATGAGCTAACGGCATCCGTCAACACATCTTCCAGTGAGCCATTCAATTTCGTCTACATTGACCATGAGCCTGGGTCAGTCACGAACTCGTCTTTCCAATCACTGTACATTTCCGACATCCCTGATGATATCAGAATATCTACTGATGCTGAGACCGCAGTTTATGCCGCATCAGAGGAAATAGGAAAGATGATCTACACTGGAAAGGACATGGAACAAAGACAGGCAGTTGAGATAACAGACTTCCCTGAAGACTTCTCTGCAATATTCGGCGGATTTTCTAGCTGGAGTACGACGACCTCCATTGGTTCCATAGAGGCGCAGATCACCGATTCTGAGTTGCCAGAAACTATGACAGGTGATCACTTCATGTTCCACCATGATCCGAATGATGGCACATCATCTATCTCTTCCAGAATCTCTGGGATATCAGAAGTAAGCTGGATACCTCCAGTCTCTGAAGGTTCTCTAGGTGCTGACGGCAGAGGAAAAGCCTCTATCTCTGCGTCTGGAGATAGATCAATGAGCTTCAGTGTGGATCATGCTCCAACACTAGACGAAGATCAGCTTACGGCAGTCGCGATAATTGACCCTCTCCCTTCTTCGGTATCCATAGAGATTCCAACAAGCTCAGACTCTGGGCCAGCTCTAGATATCCCCGAGCTCAATACGTCTCAGGGTCTTTCAGGCCTTGCCTTCTTCCTAGGTGGATTTGCAGACCTTGGCAGATCAGTTAATTCTGTTCTTTCAGGGATAACCACTGATATTTCCACCGGTACCAATTCAGGAGAATCGAACGAGGATTTCTCTTTCGGTATGCAGTTGGAGGCAAACGCACCCTTCGATCTGATAGTTGAATCAAGCCATGGAGATGGCTCAATCGAGGCCCCTCCATGGGTTCACGGAGTATCATTTAGCGCGGCACCTTCGGGGATATCAGATGGCTTTCACCTGAGGACATGGATCCCCGATCTTCCCCCAGTAGTGGACATGTCAGTCACTAGATCGGTCGAAGGCGAATCGCAAGACTGGGAAGTCATGCTCGCGTTGGATGGTTGGATTCCCGCACATAGTGAAATGATGATCCAAGCTAGAGGAATTAATGGCCAAGATCTTCTGCTGACTCTAAATGGCTTGGAAGTGGGAACTCCCACTGGAATGCTAGTTGACGCCACCTTCGAATTCGAGACAGTTGCAGGTATAACGGAGGTCTCCACATCTGCACACTATTCAATGACTGAAAGACTTGACTGGGCACATGTTCTTCTGATTAACAGAGATGCTGGAAGCCGTACTGAGATAATGATTGATGAGATTCCGGAGGTTATTGATATCACTGCAAGTCTGGGAACTGCTGTTTCTATAGATATGACAGTCCCGGATCTCTATCTCAGAGATGATGATGTAGGAATCAACTCGATTATGATGCAACAGATGCAGTGGCTTGACTCCGCATGGTGGCCAGCGACAATCTTCCTAACTGATGTACCAGGGTCAATTAACCTAACAACTGAGCCCGATACAAATTTCGATATTACCGAGAGCCTAGCTTTCCAAGGAATACCAATCCTAGACTATCGGGCCTCTGGAGATGGGATGTCGCTCTACATAGAAGCCTTCGGAAGGGCGATAAACACCAAGGGGGACATAATATTGCTCGCAGAAGGAATGACTGATAGCTTACAGATTAAGCCTGCCGAAGGATTTGGATTGAATATCCGTTCTGGAGGAGAAGGCGTAGAAACGATTTACATTAGATCGAGCAATATTCCCACAACTCCTCCTGTCACTATGGAGGAAATGGAGGCACTTGGAGAGAACCTGAAGAGTGCTACAATACATATCCATGAGGTAGGCAGAATTTCATCTACATTGCCCGGGTATCCAGTGATAGAGCTCTCAGAAGTACAAGGTGGCAGAATAATCATCTCTGCGAGAGCAACCGCCGAGGTGGCAGGCCAGGAGTTCGATCTGAGGGGCGTTCTTCTAGATGCACAGACAACCTCTGGGATTCCTACCGCGACCACGATTGGTATCAACGGCCTGGCCTCTGATCTTTCAATTCTGAATATGATTCCAGGATTTGAAGGAGACACTCAGCATATCATGGTGGTTGAGCCAGTTTCTTCAGGGATAATGACACTGATTGCAACTTTCTTGGGAGGGAGCTGATGGGACTTCTTGAAAGACTCAGACAGGCCGACGTCCCAGAGGAGACTCTGGAAGAGAAAACTGCTCATGACGCACTGGAAAAGATTGAGGACAGGATTAGTCAAATCTCTCCCTTCAGGGTTATTTTCGCTTCAATAACCGCACTTCTGGTGTTATCAGCATCTGTAATTGCCTTGGTTTGGCTGATTCCTTATGATAGGGTATCAGTAGATGTAATCTACAAACAAGCAGGATCTAGCCATATTGTTCTATCCGAGATAAATAATCAGGGTAGCAGAGCGATTGAATCGGTTTCACTGGATCTAGTGTTCATTGATTCAGAAGATATTGAGATACAAAGGATACACTTTGAGTCGGAAAGAATACCTGCACACAAGTCAGTTGCAGGGGACGAATTGGAGATGATTGTTAACGGAGAGTCGGTTTGGGACAATTACACTATCGAGATCATCCTAACATACGACTACTATGGGGGTAGTATCTACGAGAAAAATACCATGGAGGTAGGAGAGTGGACTCTAGAACTATTCACAATGAGGCCCCCCTTGCAAATTCTATGATAAACTGAGTTCAGTTAACCCATATGCTCAAAATGGTCAGGATGGGGGGAGATATGATGACCAAGCGAGCCGTTGTCCTCGTACTCGCCGTCTTACTGTTATCATATCTGCCAATATTGGGCGACGAAGAAGACTCATTTGATCATCAATTCGAAGATTTGAGTCCCAATATTGAGAGAGTAGAGATTTCTCCCGATTCCAACAGTATCCAAGATCTAGGGGCTCCGCTTATCCTTGAGGGGTCCGAAGAAGCAAGGCAAGCTATTGCCCATTCTACTATAGGGACTTACACGCCCGAGGGATTGATTCCTAGTGTCTACATGGACTACTCACTTTCTTTACCAAGATCAGATCTAGCTCTAGCAATTATCGATGGTCAGGTTGGACTCTGGGACTCTAGGTTGGACATCCTACAGATTGAGGGATTATCTATCAGATCAACGATACCTCCCTCAGGATTCCTAATTCAAGGTACAGCCGAAGCAATTGAGAGGCTTCAGGATATAGAGTCGATTGTAGCAATTCATGACGTTCCAAGCGGACTAATGATTCACCAATCCTTGAGAAATCACCATTCATCTTCTAACTTCATGGTCGAAGTGATAGGTTGGAAAGGAGATGATATGGTCAGAATGGAAGATTCAGGCTTAGGACTGCAAGACTCACTACTAACTGCCATGGACTATCTCTCAGATCCATGGTCTCCTGAGAAGGGCGTTATATGGGGAAGCACATCTTTCGATAATTTATCTGATATAGTTTCAATTCCCTCTGTTTCGTACATTTCTCCATTGCCATCGATAATCCTCCACAACGATCAATCAAGGATAAATATGGGAATCAATACTGTGGAAAATGCCTTCATAACAGGCCTAAATGGTAGTGGACAGATTGTTGCTGTAGGAGACTCGGGATTAGATGACGATCACGGAGATTTCACCAGTAGAATCTCAGGTCTTACTTCAGTTACCCCTGGTGATTCTTCTACAGCCGACTTGAGTGATGGACATGGAACTCACGTAGCCTGTACTGTTCTAGGCTCTGGATTCAGGAGCAATGGGGGTTACCAAGGAGTTGCCCCTGAAGCCGATTTATACTTTCAAGCAATGGAAGACGATGATTCTGGTGCTTTGTATAGCTACGGAATCAACTCAATGCTAAATTCTGCATATAATGCAGGAGCTAGAATCCATACCAATAGTTGGGGTTCTCAGAGTGGATTCGGAGGATATTCTACCCAATCAGAAGATGCAGACGAC
Organism: Euryarchaeota archaeon UBA463; assembly: GCA_002501805.1. Lineage (GTDB taxonomy): Archaea > Thermoplasmatota > Poseidoniia > Poseidoniales > Thalassarchaeaceae > MGIIb-O5. Next base: position 5,831 of record DAOI01000018.1, read on the forward strand.
AGGACTTCCACATGGGATCAGTATTGGTCCTATGACGGCATGACTGTATTATTTGCCGCCGGTAATGAAAGGAATGACGGAGTCTCTCCCCCAGGTACTGCAAAGAATGTAATCACAGTTGGTGGACATAAGAACAGATACAGTGGAGCTCCAGATGAGATGTATTACTGGAGTAGCAGAGGGCCTACGGATGATGGCAGGATTAAGCCTGATATAGTGGCCCCAGGAGACTATGTACGATCATGCAAATCTCAGGAGGCCACCTCAGCAGACGGTACCTGGTCGAATACTTGGTATATGGAATATAGCGGTACGTCAATGGCCACCCCAGCAGCCGCTGGCTCATCCGCACTCGTAAGGGAGTATCTAACAGAAGTAATTGGAAGACAGGCACCACAGGGATCACTGATCAAGGCTCTACTAATACTCGGGGCCAAGGACATGGGAGCTCGTGATATTCCAAACGATGACGAGGGTTGGGGAAGAGTAGATTTGGTAAACTCATTGATTCCTGACGGAGAAGTTGGAATTTTCGTCGACGACAGATCTAGGATCAGGAGCGGGCAGGTCATTGAGTATACATTCGACGTCAATACCGCTGGGAAGGAGTTCAAGGCAGTATTGACTTGGTCTGATTATCCCGGATCATCAAGCTCTTCCATTCAGCTAAGGAATGACCTAGACTTAGAGCTGGTATCTCCAGATGGCACTACATACAAGGGTAATGTTTTCACGAATGGACGCTCTACCCAAGGTGGTTCAAAGGACTCAGTGAATAATGTTGAAGTCGTAGCACTTGATAGTACTGCTCAAGGGATTTGGACAATTAGAGTCAAGGATTCACAACATGGAGGATCAAGAACATGGCAACCATTCTCGATAGCCGTAAGGGGGCACAATGTAAATGATCTCAGCCCAGATCCAACGTTCGTTCCAGACTCAATGAGTGTATCCACTCCTATTCCACAAGTAGGCGAAGAAGTACAGGTTTCAGTACAGATAAAAAATATCGGAGCAGGATCTGTCACTGATATACCAGTCATGGCGAGAGTCGACTCCGCTCTTCTAGGAGAGCAGTTGGTATCTCTATCGCCCGGACAAACAGAGGATCTATTCTGGTCTTGGACTCCCGAAACAGAAGGGGACTCTGCTTTCGAGTTCTTCATTGATCCGAACAATCAATTTGATGAAATGTCAGATTCGAATAATTATTTCGGAGAGATAGTAATTGTCAGTGCCCCCGGAGTCAGGGTCTCCGCACTTGAGGAAACTATCACTCTGGTAGATGCTACTTCTACAACTTCGACATGGGATCTAACACTGACGAATACTGCACTCTTCGAAACTAATGCCACTATATCTGCCTCTTCTCCTACTAGGGTACAAGATGGCACCCAATTCGGGTGGTTCCAGTCCTTCACTTCGAATACTTTCAACCTCATGCCAACCGAACAGGCCTCCATTGGAATGACTATGGTACACCCAGCACCTCCACCTCCCGGCACTTATTCCATGACTATATCCGGATACGATATAGAGAACGATGTACTTTCTGAAATGACACTTTACTTCGAAGTTCCAGTACTGGCAGATGCAAATGTACAATTGTTGAATGAGCAAATTCTAGTCAGTCCTCTCGAACCGACCAAGACACAGATTACTATTGTTAACGATGGGAATGGTGCTCAATCATATGACGTTGAACTAGTATCTCCTGCAGGATGGCACCTAGGTCTTGACTCAATTGGGACATTCGAAGGATCATCTCATGGATCAACCGGAACCCTGCAGAAAGGATCCAGTAAGACAGTCGATATCACCATCAACTCGCCTGGAGCGATGATACCATCTGGGACGACGTTCGAAGCCGCAATTATTGTACATTCAAGAGTCAGCTCTATCTCATGGACTCAGGATATATTCCTAATCGTTGGACCCGTAGACAATGTGTCCCTTTCTCCGGTACCGGGAGAGGTAAGAAAAGACATATCTCCTGATTCTCTCCTGATTATTGATTTCTCTATCGAGAATCTAGGAAATCGAGAGTGGGAATTGACTCCATACCTAATGTCAGCACCAGGTGGTTGGAACGTTGTTGAGATGAATCCAGTTACTGCTCCCGCCGGACAGTCTGTAGATTGGTCCATGAGTCTGCAAGGAAACGGACTAGCCTCGAGTGGATTAGTCGAAATCAGATTGGCCACTTCGGATGGATTCAAAATCGACTGGAATACCTCAATCGAGGTTTTATCTGCCGCCTCTCCGAGACTTCTTTTCAATCAGGTCTATCTTCCTGATGGTTCCTCCTCCAGCGAAATATTAGGAGCAGGGCCCCATCCTGTCGGAGACCCGGGTTTCGATCTACACTGGATGGTCTGGAACGAAGGCTCAGGAGTCTGGAGGCCATCTACCAATTTAGAGCTACCAAACCAAGCATGGTCATCATCCTGCTCATCACCATCCTCATTGTCTCCAGGTGAATCAGATATCATCGAGTGCCTAATCGTGATTCCAGAAGATGAGCCTGCTGGTTCTGAACCAGTTATTACCCTATTAGTGGATGGGGATGGAATAGAGATTAGAGACACTAAATCACTCCTTGTCGAAAACGCCCCCAGGCTATCTTGGAATCTGAATACAGAACCCATAGCACACGAAGGATACCCCTCCTCTTACCGGATAGATGTCACCAATACTGGCAATACAGACATATCCCACACCTTAGATGTCGTTGCCCCGAGCTCTTGGGACGCTAGGGCCATTGACGGAGTCAGAATTGTACTCAGTCCCGGAGAATCTCGCAGCGTTATTCTAGAATTCACCCCTCAAAGCGGGAGTGATGGCACAATCTCATTGAACTTGATAAATGCTCCAGATACCGAGGGCTCCACATTCGAAATACCCGTTGATGTCAAGCCATCTCTCGGTGGTGACTCGGGTCTGGAAGGATATCTGCCACTGATACTGGGTACGCTAATGTTAGCAATTATTGCAGGATTGGGTGCCTTCGTATATGTCAGAACCAATGGAGATCCAATGAGTCTCCTCAATAATAGGGCCTCTGGCAGACACATAAGCGAGCAGGAAGATACTGACACAGTAGGGAGCGGAGTCCCGTGTTGGATATGTAGCACAGATACAACGATTGGAAATGCATGGGCCTGCTCATCATGTGGAGCAAGGTATCACAAGATAGGCCAAGTAACCGGATGTGACATTATTTCAATGGGAAGGTGTCTTCACTGCGATGCAGAGGTCGATGACCTAGTAGAGGCCTGACAACCGCATCTCCGGCAGTCAGGGGGTGCGAAGACCTTAGAGGGTCGGTACAGTGCGAAATACGATGGTCACAAGGAAGTCGCTCACTTTTTTCACCGTTGTAATGCTCCTGAGCATGTCTGCCACGATAGTTTCAGCCGATGTAGACATCAATCTTTCTGCAAACCCTAGCTCTGCCGAGGCAACAGCAGATGAAGCGGCAGAATATACGATTATTATCCAAAATTCTGGTGATGATGATGCTGCAGTATCACTCAGTACCCAACAAGGTGACGATTGTAACGGGTTCTCGTCTACCCTAGAGACCACGTTCGTACAAGTCTCCTCCTCATCATCAGAGTCAGTAACTCTGACAGTAACAGTTACCGAACAGGCAAGTGGAGAGTGTGAGACCACAGTAAACGCTCAGGGACAGGTTTCGGGCGGTGCCCCTGGAACTCCCTCTAATGCCGATGTAACTGTCGTAACCACAGCTGGCGATGGAGGCGGAATTTACTCTGTGAGCCTATCTACTGATGAACCGTCTACCAAGAACTACGATGGAGAGGACAATGAAGTTACTTGGGATGTTGATGTGGAGAACAATGGCGAGCAACAGGCCAATGTACAATTGGAGATGACATCAGATAGTGACTGTGAGTCTGAAGATTTGTCTGCAACAGTCGACCCCTCCGTCCTTCAGTTGGAACCAGAGGGACAGGAAGAGGTCACAGTAACAATTGATGTGCCCAACGGAGCAGAGACAGATGCTGGCTTCCATTGTTTCATCCTCAAGGCCACGGTCACCAATGATCCGAATGCAGCGGACCAAGCAGAAGACAATCTGACAGTGAGTCTAAACGTACCTGAAATCAAGGAATGTGATGCGTCTCTCCAGTTTTCCTCTCATAATCTAGATCCTGGAGAGTCTGCTCCAAACTCATTCGAGGTCGAGAACATAGGGAACACCGAGTGGACGGTAACGGCTAACGCCCAGTCTCTTGATGGTGACGATATCTCAGGTTGGATAGATTTCGATAGCCCTCTTAGCAAGCTTCTGGAAGAGCCAGGTAGCTCTGAAGACTCCCACACTTTCACATTTGACGTCACACCGGATGACTCTCTTGAGGCAGGAACCCAAGTAGCAATAGGGATCCAAGGAAGAGCAGGATCAGAAATTGGTTGCGAGAAGGTACTGACTGTCACTGTAGGGCAAGAGTTCGGAGCTTCTATGTCTCTCAGTAAGTCCACACTTTCAAATGTCGAGCCGGGTACTTCAGGAACCCTCTCTATCCAAATCACGAATCAAGGAAATGGACAGGAAACTATGGCATTAGGTACTTCTGGCGTACCACCTGGATGGCAAGTCTCATTCAGTCAATCCACTGTTACTCTGGGAAGCTCTCAATCATCCAATAACAGAGAGACCGTGAGCGTCGATATCTTCGTCCCAGAAGACGCAAGCGCAGAATCAGATACAGTAATCTCATTCACTGTAGGCAGAGGAGGAGGGACTACACCTTACGACTCGAAGGATCTAACCGTATCAGTCGCACCGAGACACGAGGTCTCTACATCTATGGTTTCGGACCAACAAACTGGAAGATCTGATCAGATAGTGAAGTTCCCAATTGTAGTGAATAACGATGGTAATATCCGAGATACTTTCAGACTTCAAGCCTGCGATCCAGGAGATCAGACAGGATGTAGTAGCCCTATGTGGGAGTCGTCGTTCTCTGACTCCGATGGAAACTCAATAAGTCAAATTGTACTAGACCCAGGACAGTCTTCACAAGTCTACATGGATGTTTTAGTCGAGGGCGAGGAAGACGCCGACTCTGCGAGAGTTCTGGTAAGAATAGCAATTTTTGGAACCAGTGAATCTTCGGAGCACACTGTCTCTGTGGTAGTTTCGAACTACAACTATGGGATGGCAGTATCTCCTCAGTCCCCTGGAGAGATACCCGGTCAAATGGATGTGACTCTTCCTCCGGGAGGCGCCCTGTCAACCTTCTTCTGGATTGATAATACGGGGGATTATCCCGCTGGCGATACCGCAGTAATCACAATCACTGGATCAGAGTCATCAGTTTTCAGGAGCATGTTTGTCGATGGGGTGGAGATAGACAACTCTATCCAGATTCCTAAGGAAGGCAGAGTGCTAGTAGAAGTACAAATGGAAGTAATGGAAGGAGTCTCAAACGGTGTATCGGGAATAATCAAGGTATCAGCGGCCTCAGAGAGAAACGCCGCTCAGACAACTTCGGTCGATGTCATGATTCAAGTAATGACCATACACGATCTCACTTTTACTCTGGAGGGTGACGATGAGCAGACGGTGAATTATCCAGATAAGGCATTCTTCACAATGTTTGTAACGAACAACGGCAATGTAGTCGAAGACATAGAGATAATTTCAGGAGAATCACTCAGAGGTTGGACAATTGATGTTATCGATGATGAATTCCAGCTTCCTCCTGGAGAAACTAGAGAAATTCAGGTTCGAGCCACTCCTCCATCTGAACTTCTTTCTGACGACACATACAGATTCACTGTTATCGCTCAACCCGAGGGGATACCCGTTGCAGGACAACCAATCGAACTAACGGTTGTATCAGTAAAATCAAACTCTTTCCTCGGTCTTTCACAAACCACTCAAGACTTACTGGTTTACGGCCTCACTGGATTCGGAGCTTTACTAGTAATACTTCTTTTCATGAGATCTAGAGCCGAAAATAAGAGAATAATTAGGGCACTAGATAAAGAAGAGTCCTAGCACTTCTACTGACTTCACACCGGATAGGCTTATTGCCCAATTTCAGGTGGCTCACCTTAACGGTCCCTACGGGACCGGTGGGTGTTTGTCTTGTCTACCGTTCCAGAGGCCTATCTCGCGGTTGCTGTGATGGCTCTCGTAGGCATTGGTTTTCCAGTGCTGAGCTTCGTAGGCTCAGGCTTCTTGAGACCTAGAAAAACCGCGAATGACCCCAACAAACTAAGCTCATGGTTACTTCCTGGATATGAGTCCGACCAATCCCTATATCTCAGGAGAGAGACTACCTATGAATGCGGTTCAGACCCCGTAGGTGACGCTCATATTAACTTCCATTTTCAGTACTACTGGTACGCAATAATCTTCTTGGTTTTTGATATTGCTTTCATGTTCCTAGCATTCGGTGGAATCTTAGTTATTCAAGAAGGAGCAGTATCTATCTACAGTTCTCTTGCAACACTGACAGTCTTCATCTTCCTCATGGGGGCTGGTGTTTGGCATGTTTTCAGGAAGAGAGGAAGAATATACATCTGAGGTTAGACTATGGCGGACGATGATCAGAATTATGCAGTTTTCAACAGTAGGATGCTTGTAGACACGGTTGGCGACATAACCGATGAGGCTCTGAAGGCTAGTAGAATTAAGGACATCATTGGAGTACTAGCTGGCAGGATATTCAATTGGGGCCAGAGAAAATCCCTCTTTCCTCTCCATCTAGGAATCAAGTGTTGCGCATTGGAGATGGCCGCCGCAGGGGCGAGCCGATTCGACGCTGAGAGATTCGGTGTATTCTTCCGCTCCAGTCCCAGACAGTGCGACGTCCTCTTGGTTAATGGGCCAATTAGTAAGAAGTTTGCAGATCCAATAGTAAGGCTCTGGGAACAGATGCCAGAGCCCAAATGGTGCATCGCAATGGGCGAATGCGCGATTTCAGGTGGCCCCTACTTCCAGTCATATAATATCCTGGAAGGGGTCGATACCGTGATTCCCGTTGACGTGTACATACCAGGCTGTCCTCCACGCCCGGAGGCATTGATAGACGGTTTCGATAAGCTGAGGCAGAAGATTATCCGTATTGGAGCTAAACCAAGTAGTGATCGTCCAGCAACTCAGAGGCCATTGATTGCTGGAGATTTGTGAGGTCTTACCATGTCCAGAGTAGTCCCTTCCTCAACTCAAAAGTCAGCCGCAGAGAAGATGATAACTGCAGTCGGTAGAATCAAGGGATGCGATGCGGAGCTTGTTGAGAGATCCAGTGGTACGAGATCTCGTTGGACAGTTTCCATTGTGTGTGATCCAGAAAATTGGAGAGGCCTAGCCGAGAAGCTTCTCACAACCCATGAAGTGGACTATTGCTCGCTCATTACCGGAATCCATTGGCCAGATGGGCCAGAGGAAAAAAAGTGGGAGGTGGTGTATCACTTCCTTCGTACGGGTATCAAAAACCCTCCTGAAATAGACGGTATTCAACAGCCAATAATCACAGATCCAACTGCGGTTAAGGGCAAATTAGTCCCTCTGGAGATAGAAGTCAGTATTGCAATTCCAGACACCAGAACTCCTATGGTGGCCAGTGTACAAGACTTGTGGACAGGGGCCGATTGGAATGAGAAAGAAACATGGGATTTAGTGGGTATTGACTTCGAGGGGCACAAAGGAATGAGAAGAGTTCTCCAGCCACATGAGACTCCAACCGGATACCATCCTCTTCAGAAGCATCATAATATTCGTTATCACGGATTTGAAGAGATGTATGATGACGCTCAGGGATTCTCTAGAAAACCTGATGATGTTGGCAAGGTAAAGTAGGTGAAAAAATGGCAGAAATGTGGATTTCCATGGGTCCCCAGCACCCAATGACTCACGGACTCTGGACCTTGAAGATAAAGGTCGATGGGGAAACTGTAGTTGACACGGTCCCCGATCTCGGATACATACACAGAGGCGTGGAAAAAATTTGTGAGTCCCGTGATTTCACCCAGATTACCACCTATTGCGACAGGCTATGTTACGCTAGTGCCAACACATGGTCCCACTCCTACATTTATGCAGCTGAAGATCTACTGGGCGTCGAAGTACCCGAGAGGGCCGAGTATATCAGACTGATAGCAATAGAACTGCAAAGAATAGCTTCCCACCTAATGTGGCTTGGTGCTTATGGCCCAGATACTGGCAACCTGTCTGTCTTGGTATGGTGTCTCCGAGAGAGGGAGATGATGATGGATCTTCTGCAAGAAATGGGAGGTTCAAGAATGCATTACAATTTCCCTCGCATCGGCGGTGTGAAGAGGGACCTTCCCCATGGTTTCGCTCAGAGAGCGCGTTCGAAGCTAGAGTTATTCCTACAGAGAATACAGGAGTATGAGGCATTGTATGACGAGAGTACTGTTTTCCTAGTTAGGACACAAGGAGTTGGATATGCCAAGGCCGAAGAGATGGTCAATCACGGGGTTTCAGGGCCCAATCTGAGGGCCGCTGGTGTAAACTATGATGTCAGATGGGCTCATCCGTACTCTGTCTACAGCGAACTAGATTGGGAGCCTCCAGTAGAGAGATCCTCGATTAAAGGGGCCGACTGTTACGACAGATACAGAGTCAGGGTCGAGGAGATGAGAATAAGTGCCCTTCTAACTCTTCAGGCCTTGGATAAGATGCCGGGCGGATCGGATACTTACCACGAGCCCGGTGATCCAAAATTACTCGCCAAGGCACCTAGTCGGGCCCCCGAGGGAACAAGCGGATACCATCACTTTGAGGACAGCCGAGGAGAGTCCATGTTCTACATCGCAGGAGGCGGAGAGGCCCGAGGGAAGAATCCCTACAGAGTATCGATAAGGTCTCCTATGTTCATCACGATTCCGTATGCCTCGAAGTGTATGATCGGGTACAAGGTAGCGGATATTCCAGCAATAATGGGCTCTTTCGATCCATGTATCGGGGAGACTGATAGGTGATACAATGGCAAGTAGTGACTGGTTGGACGTGAATGGCTGGCTCCAATCAATGGTTGGTTGGTCAATGGACCAAACCCATGACCTACTTCCCAATGAAGAATATGGACTCGGACCAATAGGTTCTGTTAACCCCCAAAGTGGATTTTCATCAATCCAACCCGCACTCGAGGCGTTTTTCCATGCGTCAATAATGTGTACAGTGGTCTTCACAACATTGATGCTGACAATGCTTGCAATTCCATATATTGAGAGGAAATTCATTGGTAGACTGATGGACAGGCTCGGGGCGACTACGACTCTGAGAAGTCTATGGGTCGGGGAGAGCGGAGCTACAGCAGGCGAGTGGTGGGACCAACTTCCATTCGGAATTGGCACTCCCATCGGGTGGACAATAAACACTCTAAACTCGATTTGGGGAAACGATCACGAACTAGAGACAGTTTCCAGAGTGAATAACAGAAGTTACCATGGATATTGGTTCCTTCTCCCTGGATTCTTCCAAGCCTTCGCCGACTTTTTCAAATTCGCGACAAAGGAACACATGGTCCCCAAGGATGCTGACAAGGTCGTGTTCGAGGTAGCTCCTGTTATCATAGTCTCAACTACTGTAATGGTATTCGCCTTCGTCCCATTCGGACCACATATTTACGCAGCTAACCCCGACCTCTCACTCCTGTTCATGATGGCAATCTTTGGAGTGGCTCCGTTGGGAGTCTTCTTCGCAGGTTGGGCATCTAACAACAAGTACACACTAATCGGCGGGATGAGATCAGCAGCTCAACTCACTGCCTATGAGATTCCACTTCTTATCACGGTCCTCGGTGTGGCGGTTCTAAGTGGCTCACTGAATATCATAGAGATTGTAGATTTCCAGATGGGCGAAGAGGAAGGAAATGTTTGGAACTTCTTCCTGATGCCTCTGGGTGCCGCTCTCTTCCTGATTACCATGATCGCTGAAGTTGAGAGAATCCCTTTCGATATGCCAGAAGCAGAGGCAGAACTCGTAGAGGGATGGTGGACAGAATACGGGGGAATTCGCTGGGGCCTAATGTTTTCCGCAGAATACATGAGGTCATACGCAGCGTGCATCCTATTCGCACTTTTCTTCCTTGGGGGATGGGAAGCACCATTCCAGCACACGCTTTCTGACCTACCTGTTCTAGGTGGGGCCTTTACGACAATTTTCGCAGTAATTCCAGGACTAGTTTGGGTATTACTAAAGGCATGGATTTTGTTTGGCGTGTTTGTTTGGATAAGGGCATCACTACATAGAGTCAGAACAGATCAGATTCTTGAATTCGGTTGGAGATACCTTCTGCCTCTATCATTACTGAACTTAGTTATAGCAACTTATCTGAGACTCGAACTATACGAAGGAGGTAACTGGAATCTATGGGTGCCAGCAGTTGTAACAACTGTTTCGCTAATTGTTTTCCTAGTGTACATTTTCGATGAAGACGAAGAGGCCGCTAGACTGAAGAGTAGGCCATACAGTACTCAAGCTGTTGTTAAGGCATCTCCTGGGAGTCACAGGGATTAGGTGATGAAATGAAAGCTGCATATCCTGATGAATATAATACTGGCCATCCGAGAGCCACTCCAAACTTCAGGAATCTGGTCATGAGGCCCATGTGGATGACTCTCAAAACCGCACTTCGAACCTTTCCCTTTGTCGGTCGTTTGTGGTTCCTCAGGAATGACTATCATGGCAGATCTGCGATAATGATTGATAACAACACTAAGAATAGATTAGGCGATGAACACCCAAGCTCAGGACAGAAGTTCGCGGCAGATAGGGAAACGAGTCAAATCATGCCTTTCCTAGAGAGGCCAGTCACTGTGATGTATCCTTATGAGAGATTGGAAGATCTCGAGCCATGGCTATTCGTACCAGGAAATTACAATGGGAGAATTGGAGTAATCTGGGAAACCTGTACCGCTTGTAAGGCCTGCGTCAGAGCTTGCCCCAACGACTGCCTTCACATGACTTCGGAAGTGAGGGTAAACGTCCTTGATATGACTGAAGAGGGCGATGAGTGGCATGGTTATGGTAGCGAGCTAGAAGCTGGGGGCTACGCGGCCAGGCCCAAGGACGACTCAGGTTCTGAGAACTTCGACCTGATGACAGCTCACGAAGCGGCTCCTGCTGAATATGACTTTGCAGAGATTATTGATCTCAGTGGGGACAAGGCAACGGTAAGATGGATGGATGGCTCTGGAATCGAGACTCTGGACTCTTCCGATCTGAAACCAGCAGAGAAAGACATTGTCTCAGGAAGGATAGATCTGGGTAGGTGCATGTTCTGTGGACTTTGCATGGAATCCTGCCCCTTCGAGTCTTTCTTCATGACAAACGAGTACGATGGAATGTCGGGATTCACTAGACAGGACCTGTGGATGGATGCGGATCGTACTAGGGTCCTACCTTCCACACACAAAGAAAGGGTGGATATGGAACTCGCCAAGAGGGCCGAGAAAGAAAAGGCGAAACTGGCCCGTAAAGCTGCCAAGGCCGCCGCTGAGGGATAGCTATGAGTGTGGATTTCGAAGCAATAGTGTTCCTCATTCTGGCTGTAGCTACAGTTGGAGGGGCCATAGGATGCGTATATGGAAAGAGGGTAGCACACTCCCTTCTTTTCCTGATGCTCACTTTCTTCGGCGTAGCAGGCATATTCGTCCTGGCCAGTGCCGAGATGCTAGCAGCTGTTCAGATTCTAGTCTACTTAGGATCAGTAATGCTAGTGGTCCAATTCGGTGTGATGCTGACCAGAAGACAAATCCAAGAAGGTGATATTGAATGAGATTCCTATCCATACTAGCCAGGATTGGAACTGTCGGATTCATACTTGTTCTTCTGAGAGAGACCATGATTCATCCCATGTGGGAAGGGCCCTTGTGGGGAGGAAGTGAGAATCCTCCAACAACCTTTGATTTAGCAGATGCACTATTCAATGAGTGGGCAGTTGCCACACTAGTTCTCGGAGCTCTTCTTTCCATGGCGATGATCGGATCGTCATACTTGGTGAGAGATGAGAGGTTGGTCAATCTAGTCTGGGACATGGGAGGGGACGATCAGTGATTGACCCTAGTTGGATAGCCGGATTGGGAGTGATCCTATTTGGCGTCGGCCTGATTGGTGTGTTCACTAGGAATAACGCCATAGTAGTCCTCATGTGCATCGAGGTAATGCTCAATGCCGCCAATCTTAATTTTGTAGCTGGCACCATGCACTATGGAGACGTCAACGGATGGGTATTTACTGCAATAGCCATCGCAATTGCGGCTGCAGAGGTTGCAATCGGTCTTGCAATTTTCCTCTCACTATACAGCACACAACAGACAATTTCTCTGGACGATGCAACTACACTGAGGAACTGAGGGATAGAAATGGGAGAGAGCAAGAACGAGTCTGGACTTCTGGCGTTCATACTTCCATTCCTAGCCGTGGTTCCAGCACTATACATGTTGGAGTGGGAATCCCATGAGGCTTCAATATTGATAGTCGCAATCCCCTTCATGACATTTCCTGTAATACTCATCGCAGGTCAGATCTACAATGGGACAGAATACTGGAAGGATAAGCTAAAGGAAGGTGGAATACTAGCATTAGGAGCTCTAGGAGCATCACTTTCCGCTTCCTTGTGGTTAGTCTATGATTACGTAGACTCTCTGCCCGACTTCTATGATCAACAGAGTATCACACAATGGCTCGAGTGGGTATCTTTCGATATTCTACAGTCAGATTACACACTTACATCGGGAACCAAGATACTTGGAATGGGAGTTTGGATAGATTCCATTACTCTGATGATACTCTTCGTGGCTACTTTCCTATGCTTCCTGATCTGTTGGTTCAGCCTTGGCTACATGAATACCGATCCAATCAACGAGGACAGGAACCACAGGTTCTACGGAGAATTTGTACTATTTGCTTTGGGTATGTTTGGCATGGTCCTAGCTGACAACTTCCTCTGGCTATTCATATTCTGGGAAGTCATGGGTCTTTGCTCATACCTCTTAATCGGTTTTTACTACTGGAAGGACAGTGCGGCATACGCCTCCAAGAAGGCCTTCCTGACTACGAGAGTGGGCGATGTCTTCCTCATGATAGGACTCTTCATCCTGTACGACATATACGGCTCACTGGAATTCTCTGTAATATTCCACGATCCTTCACTAGACGGAATGGTGGATTCAAACAAGCTATTCTGGGCTCTCTTGATGATGTTCATTGGAGCAGTTGGCAAATCAGCTCAGTTCCCCCTGCACGTCTGGCTCCCAGACGCCATGGAGGGACCAACTCCAGTTTCCGCACTAATTCACGCCGCGACAATGGTGAATGCCGGACTCTACTTAGTGGCTAGAATGGTACCATTCGTTGACGTTGGACACCACGGAGTACCAGGTCTAGAAGAACTCGGACTCATTATTGCATACGTAGGTGGAATTACCGCATTCATGGCCGCAGCCATCGCCTTCGTTCAGAATGATATCAAGAAGGTACTGGCATACTCCACGATGAGCCAGCTCGCCTACATCTTCACAGGCCTTGGCTCAGCTCTCTGGTTCTACAACAACGACGAACACCACGCTGCCGTAGTGGTCTTTGGATCATCTATGTTCCATCTTTTCAACCATGCCATGGCCAAAGGGATGCTATTCATGGCGAGCGGTTCAGTAATCCATGAAATGCATCATGCCCATGACCATATTCACCATGGTCATGCTGAAGGACACGGTCATGATTTCGATCCTCAAGATATGAGGAACATGGGGGGCCTAGCATCTAAGATGCCTGTTACGGCGACCGCAATGATGTTTGGATCAATGTCAATCATTGGAATTCCCTTAATTGGAGGTTTCTGGTCAAAAGAGGGGATCATAGCCGAGACTTGGCTGGCCGCTCTGGAGCATGAGCCATTGATGATGGGGCCAGCAATTCTGGTATTACTTACTGCAGGAATGACAGGTTTCTACATGTCAAGAATGTGGTTTATGACATTCGCAGGATCGCCCAAATCAGAGGTAGTGAATCATGTCCACGAGGAGACACCATGGATCAAAACTCCCTTAGTGATTCTAACCATCATAACTGCTCTCGGAGGTTTTGCCTTCGCACTTCTAGGTGCTACAGATTATCTTGCATCTGCTTACGACTATTCCGGGCATCTCAAGCTCAAGAAATCAACATTACTAGAATCGATAATTTACAAACTGGAGTACGCATTCCTACCAGATAAGATGAATCTCAGGATCGTTGGTTGGGTTACGATCTTCCTTTCATTCATCGTGGGGCCTGTCTTTGCCGCTAGAATACACGGGGGCAAGCTAGCAGAAGGGGAGTCTTCAACACCCTTAGTTTCGTGGCTAGTCTCACTGTCATCCAAGTTTGGTAGTCAAGATGTCAGTAATCTATCAGAATCTGAGCTATCAGTAGCTCTTCAAAATAGACTCTATTTCGATGATTTGTATGAAGGGATACTGGCTAGGACAGTCATACCATTCTCAGAATTCACAGCTTGGTTCGATAGGAAAGTCATCGACGGCATGGTTAAGCAAGTAGAGTCAAAATCAGTTCTAGGCTCGGTCCAGATTAGGAATCTGACTACAGGAAGTGCACGAGACTACATTCTAATGGCCACTGTAGGGATGCTCAGTATCATAGCTCTATTATGGGGGATCAACTCATGATTTCAGATCCACTAACAGTAATTACGATTGTTCCATTGGCAGTCAGCCTCGCTCTGTTGATACTCCCTAAGATCTCCGGGTCTGCAGAAGGGCTTGCCAGGGCATCCAGAGCTATTAGCATGGGAGTCTCTCTAGCAATGCTAGCCATCACGACCATGATCTTCTTTGGAGAAATTGGAAATGTAGACTGGACTGACTACAACTCCGGGTACTCTCTAACCAACGATGCTTTCGCCCTGATTCCTTCCATTGGAGTTCAGTGGAAGGTTGGAGCTGACGCCCTCTCCTTCCCAATGATATGGCTCACTACCCTACTGATACCCATCTCAATGCTCGTTGAGTGGGACGCTAAGAAAGGCCATCTCTTCCATCCTTTGATCTTAATGATGGAAGGAGCACTGATTGGAGTATTCGTTTCTCTTGACATGTTTGTTTTCTACGCCTTCTGGGAGCTAACCCTGGTTCCAATGTTCTTCCTAATTATGGTCTGGGGTGGTGAGGATAGGAAATACGCATCAATGAAGTTCTTCATCTACACCTTCACAGCTAGCGTGATTATGCTAGTTGGAATTTTAGTGATGTATTTCTACACTCCAGAAGTTGCATCATCAGGCACTATTACTGGGCATACATTCGATATGTCAGTAATGATCGCCTCGTCTGATTACATTCCCAGTGAGGGCCTCAGGCATCTCGTTTGGTTACTACTACTAATCGGATTTGCAACAAAGATGCCAAGCGTCCCTGTTCACACTTGGCTTCCAGATGCTCACGTACAGGCTCCTACGGCTGGCTCAATGCTACTTGCAGGAGTCATGCTAAAGATGGGGGCATACGGTTTCCTGAGAATAGCGGTTTCTGCGTTTCCTGAATCCACAGTCGCATTCATCCCTCTGTTAATCTTCCTCGGAATGGCCAGCCTAGTTTACGGGGCTTGGGTATGCATGGGTCAGACCAATCTGAAGAGAATGGTGGCTTACTCGTCGGTATCTCATATGGGACTCATATTCCTCGGAATCGCTACTATGCAACCACTGGGCATTGCAGGCGCTCTATTCATGATGTTCGCACATGGTATCATCAGCCCTCTTCTCTTCGCTGTTGCCGGCGCTTTCAAACACCATTATCACACGCTAGAAATAGGATCCATGAGAGGAATAGCTCACCACAGTCCATGGCTTGCCGCACACATGATGCTAGGATGGATGGCTAGCTTAGGACTTCCACTCTTAGCAGGGTTCGTGGCCGAGGTAACAATACTGATCGCCTTCTGGATGTCATTTGGATGGCTCGTACTGCTTCCAACTCTGACACTAATTATCACTGCAGTTTACTATCTTACTTCAATGCAGAAGACCATTTTCGAATCTAATGACCCTCATCATGGAATTCTCCCAGATACTCTTCACGGGGAAGACCCAAGGGATATCTCATGGCATGAAAATTCTGGAATGATTATCCTAGGTGCACTTACTATCCTTTTTGGAATACTCCCATTCATATTCTGGGATATGATGTCAGAATGGAGCTCCGGATTTCTAATCGATACTTTGGTTGAGGCTATGCAGTCAGAGGGGGTGAAGCCTTGAATTCGATAGGTCAGCTTTCTCTCGATTCCGAAACTGCATCATCCATGATGCCCGAACTAATAATGCTCCTAGGACTCATTGCCATTGTAGTCGTCCCCAATCTAGGTGATGCCAAATTTAGACTGCCTCTGACATCTGTTAGAGTACCTGTACTTCTCGGAGGATCAAGATTTGAACTAACTAATGATCCAAGAATGCCAAATAGGATTTCAAATCTAACATTCTCATTAGCCCTCCTATCATCATTACTGCTCATATCAGAATCGCCAAGTGAGGTTGGAGGAATTTTAGCGGTCGATAGTTTCAGTAGATTATTCTCAACCATGTTCCTTGCCGCACTTCTGTTGGTCAGTATTGCAACTACGCACCGGCTCCCCGCGAAGACAAATGCACATATTCCAAAAGAGTCAGACTCAGAGAGCGTATTCGATAGGAAAATCTCCATCCTCATAGATAACAGGAGACAGGTAGATTTCTACATTCTCCTGATTATGGTTGGCCTAGGTATGACCATGATGACGATGGCAACAAATTTGTTCATGCTGATAGTCTGTATTGAGCTGGCATCACTATCAACATATGTCCTAGTTGCTTTCCATAAGGAAGACGGCACTGGAGGCGAGGCTGGTGCGAAATACTTCATCGTGGGGTCGGTCGCTTCTGCTATCGGCATTTACGGCATGTCCCTGCTTTATCTTTGGTCGGGAAGTCTAGATCTAGAAATATTGAGACAAAGCTGGCTTTCGATGGATGGAATAGATCCCTTCGCAGCCTTTGGCATAGGTATGATGCTAGTGGCATTCGGGTTCAAAGTCAGCGCAGCCCCATTCCACCTAGCAGCTCCCGATGCATACTCTGGAGCGGCCTCCCAAGTATCAGGACTTCTTGCTACTGCATCCAAGGCCATGGGATTCTTAGCATTATTCAGGGTCCTTGTGATGATCACCGTTCCAGATGGATCTGAGGCAATTTGGATGATTGCACTGGGTATCTTCGCGATTGTAACAATGACTTGGGGGAACCTAGCCGCACTAACCAGTGAGAACCCAAAAAGGATGCTCGCTTACTCCAGTGTAGCTCATGCGGGATACATGCTAGCGGCTATTGCAGTAGTAGGAAGTGGAATCTCAAGTGTGGATCAAAACGCAATCATCCTAACTGCTGTCTCATTCCATCTTTTCGTTCTAGTCCTCTTTAAGTTGGGTGCTTTCCTAGTCCTAGCTCTACTTGAAACCGAAGGAAAGGGACATGAGATAGAGCATCTTTACGGTTTAGGAAGAAGAGACCCTCTAATCGCAGGCTCCATGTTTTTGTTTGTTCTCTCTCTCGCAGGAGTTCCGCCACTGTCAGGATTCCTCTCGAAACTTCTGATGATTAACGGAATAGTCTCGACCTCGGCATCCACTGGCTCTTCCAGTAGCGTTGACATAGTTTCATGGGCTGAGTCTGTAGATCCATTATTCTGGTTAGCAGCGGCAATCGTACTGAATAGCGCACTCTCTCTGTTCTATTACCTCAGAATAGGATTAGTGATGTTCTTCGAAGAACCGTCAACTGAAAAATCACTTAGAGCTGCTCCTTCACTGAGAATGGCTATTTTCGCCTGCGCTCTACTAACTGTACTATGTGGCATTGGCCCTGTAAGTGAGTGGCTATTGGATACAGTTTCCTCAGCAATAGACTCACTCATGTATGAGTGATGATGCTCAACTTCACATAGGTGACTCTCGACGGAGCTTCGTGGCTCGTAGGGAGGAGAAGGTCGATTTCGAGCGACTAGCTCAGCTAGAGTCTGGGTCAGGAGATAGAATCAGGGTCCCCCTTCCAAACAGAAAAGTGAACGAGATGTTTGCCATTGCCGATGAGATATTAGGTGGAAGAAGAATCAGGGCAGTTTGTGAAGATGGCCTCAGTAGGATTTCTAGGATCCCTGGGAAGATGAGAAGAAGGCAGTGGGTCAGAGAAGGAGACCTCATAGTCGTACAACCATGGGATTTTCAGGATGAGAAAGCAAATGTATGCATGAGGTATACCAAGACTCAGTCATTGTATCTCTCAAGAAAGGGAGCTCTTCCAGAAATCGTCGATCTTTTCGGCCTATCAGAGGAAAGAACAAATTTGGAAGAAGAAGATATTTCAGAGAATATCGATGATGAGATTCAAGAAACAGTCGATTCTCCTGAAGAATCTACCGAGAAGGTAGAGAATTCTCCCCCTACAAGTAATGATGAGGACGACATAGACTCATTCTTTGGGTGAGAAAATGGATTTTGATGAGCACTGGGATGAAGACCCGGATGCAATAATGAAATCTCAGACTAAACATGATTGGATGTCCGAACCAAGATTCAAGAAAATATTCAATGAGATAGAAGACGGACTACAAGGTGTCCTAGGCAAGGGCCCCTTCGAATGGGTGGACAAGAGGGTATTCGACGCTGTTTTTGACAAGTCAACACTCCTTGCTGTACACAAACTGATGCAAAAGGGCGATATTGAGACAATCGACTACCCTATTGCAAGAGGCAAGGAAGCTCACGTATTTCATGCCACATCAGCTAATGGTGCAGTTGCTGTAAAGATATTTCATACTACTAATGCCGTGTTCAAAGGACTAGCCAAGTATATCGATGGTGATCCAAGATTTAGCGGATTGTCTGGGAGGCATAGGGAACTGGTCAACATATGGGTGAAGAAAGAATTCAGGAATCTTAGGAGAATGAGGAAATATGGAATTAGGGCCCCACTCCCAATTTCCCATCATAAGAATGTCCTAGTGATGGAGCTCATTGGCTCAGAGAGGGCCGCCCCTAGGCTACGTGACATCGAAATAAAAGAAAAATTCGAGACATTCACAGAAATGCTAGATATGGTCGCAGTAGCATGGCAGAAAGCTAATTTGGTTCATGCTGACCTAAGTGAGTACAACATTCTCTGGCATGATGGAGAACCATGGTTCATTGATGTCGGCCAAGGAGTAACTGATCAGCACCCACATTCTGAGGAATTTCTAGTCAGAGATGTTTCCAGACTAGTTCATTGGATTAGTAAACAAGGATATGACGTCGAGCTAGCAGATTGTATGCTCAGGGTTCTGGAAGAGCCCGTACCCGAGTTACAACCCCTCCCGGGCGGGGATTAAAGAGAGAAGCCCTGTGGATTGGCCCATGGAACCAGTGGCCCGCATCCCTAAGGATCGTATAGCGGTCATAATCGGCAGAGGCGGGGCAACCAGGAAGATGATCGAAGAAGCCTGCGGGGCGAAGTTGGAAATAGATTCTAGAACAGGAGAAGTTTCAGTAGATTGGGCAGATTCTGAAGTAGATCCAGTAATCAGGATGAAGACTCCTGATGTTATACTCGCCATAGGAAGGGGATTATCGCCCAAAAGAGCCGTCCAACTTCTAGAGGACGAAATACACCTTCAAATGTACGATATTAGGGAATGGGTTGGTAGACAACCAAACCAAATTAGGAGAATGAGGAGTAGACTGATAGGTAGGAACGGACTCATCAGAAGTAGAATAGAGGAGCTTTCCGGCACCGAGATAGCCATATATGGATCCTCGGTGATAATTATCGGGGACGATATGGGTCTTGAGATTGCCAATCCGGCCATAGAGTCCATTCTAAGAGGGGCTGAGCACGGTAGCGTGTTGCATGGTCTTGAGAAGGACAGGAAAAGACAACGCATTCGATCCAGAAGTTTGGAGAGCTACGAAGAGAGGAGTGAGAAATCATCCGCCTTCGACTCACTTGTTCCCGGCCTTTCTGCAGCCAGAAGAAGAAGGGAGAGAAGACTGACGGACTCTCAGGTCGATCCCGAAGACTCTGAAGCTGTGAAAGAGATGCTGGAACTAGCGGAAGATGAGAAAATCACCTATGAAGAGGAGTGAATTCTTCCGCCATTTCTAAGTCCTGAACCTCTTCGTAGTAGTGTGACTGGTCGCAATTACAAACTCTATGACTACGAAAAGTGGTCTATATACGCCCTTACCGCCATTACAACTCTGCTTTTCTCAGCACTCTTCCTCAATATTCTCGATATCACAAATCCATTGACAGATTTCGTCACTAATTACTACGTTAACCCCGTTCTTGATGAATCAGGAGGGGATGCTGGATACAATGTGACTAACACAGTCACCTATGCTGTGGTACTGGCTCTATTCGTTGCGGCACTTAGCGCGTGGCTCCGGGTTCTTGACATCGATCCCAGTGATGCTACACTTCTCGCGCTACTTCCGTATGTCTTCTGGGCCGCGCTCGGAGAGGTTGTGGAAGATGCTGATATGTTCGACTCATCGATGGCCCCGCTATTTGTAAGCCCAAGTATACATTTCCAGACGGCCTTATGGGTCATTATCGCTGGTTCGATCGGTTATCATGTCAGGAATTATGGGTCCAAAATCAGTGATTCGGAGAAGGACAGAATTCTCGAATCACTATGCATGATAGTAATTTTTGTTCAATTTCTTGTCTTCGGGCACTCCATTTCCTCTAGCGAGGTGGGGGGCGAACTAGATTTGACGATATTTGCAGTAATTGGAATATCAGCAATCATGCTACCCATCTTCTTCAGAGAATCAATCTCTGAATTCTCATATATTCAGAAGTCTGTTTACCTAGTTGGTTGTGGAGGCGTCCTGATATTCTTTGGAGCTCTGGTATCCTTTGCAACAGTCCTTCCAGAAGACAAACTATCTCTCTGGCCACTGATTATTGTGATAGGAGTGCCTCTACTATTGTGCTATACAATGTTCTCTGTTGGAATAGAGTCTTCCAGAAAACTTTCCCAAAGAGGGTTTGTTGCTGGAATTCTCCCTGAGGGAATATCTGAGCTAGACTACGAAGATCTCGTCTCGGAAGATAAGACATTCGTGGAAGAGAATAGGAATAAAGCAGTCTTAGCATATCCCGTTGTATTTCTTTCAGTATCCGGGCAGGTGATGGATGGTCTGGCTACATGGATAGGAATTGAGTACTTCGGATATGACGAGAAGCACCTCCTATCAGCAAGAATAATCGAGGAGTTTGGCAACACATTTGGATTTACAATGGTAAAGGCAGGTCTTGGGATTATCATCTGGTGGTTCTATGCTAAAGCGAACTTTGAGAACAGGCAACAACACCTTAGATTACTTGTCGGACTCATGATTTTAGTAGTGGGTATGGCACCTGGATTGAGAGGTGTCGGAAGACTAGTAATAGGTCAGTGAACCTTGAAATCAGGGATACTCACTCCATTCAATTGAAGACTCGCACATCATCACGGATATGATTCACATGGACAGGCTACCAACCAGAGTGGACAAATCTGGTGAGGATTTCGCATCAAGAAAGGAGCATAACCTATCTTTGATTGCAAAACTAAGTGAAAAGATGGAAATCGCCAGAGGCGGAGGCGGAGGGAAATATGTCGAGAGACACGAATCCAGAGGAAAGGGCATGCCAAGAGATAGAATATCGGAAATTTGTGATCCAGGAGCCCCTTTTCTAGAACTCTCAACACTGGCGGCCTATGAGATGTATGATGGGAGAGCGCACTCTGCTGGAATAGTTACTGGAATAGGTGTTGTCCATGGAAAGGAGTGCATTTTCGTAGCCAATGACGCTACAGTAAAGGGCGGATCATACTATCCCATGACTGTTAAGAAACATGTTAGGGCACAAGAAATAGCAGAGACAAATAATCTACCATGCATATATCTGGTTGATTCAGGGGGGGCATTTCTCCCACTACAAGACCAAGTCTTTCCAGACAAGGGACATTTTGGTAGAATCTTTAGAAACCAAGCAATACTATCAAGCAAGGGAATACCACAAGTTGCTGCTGTTCTCGGATCATGTACTGCAGGTGGCGCGTATATTCCAGCAATGAGCGACGAGTCAATAATCGTCAAAGACAATGGTACGATATTTCTAGCTGGCCCGCCTCTAGTTAAGGCAGCGACTGGAGAGGAAGTCAGCGCCCAGGACTTGGGTGGCGCCGATTTACACACCAGAGAGTCAGGAGTGGCTGATCACTATGCAGAGGACGAGAAGGAAGCCCTACAGATTGCCAGGGATATCGTTGAGAATCTCAATGTTGGCCAGAAGGTAAGGCTAGATTCGAAGGAAACCGAGGACCCTTATCATGATCCAGATGATCTAATGGGGATAATTCCTGCTGATAACAGGACTCCTTATGATGTGAGAGAAGTAATATCAAGGATCGTGGATGGAAGCAGGTTTCACGAATTCAAACAGAGATATGGTACGACATTGGTTTGTGGATTTGCTAGAATTCATGGTTATCCCGTGGGCATAGTAGCGAATAATGGAATTTTATTCTCTGAGTCTTCACTGAAGGGAGCCCATTTTGTTGAGCTCTGCGGGCAGAGAGGAATTCCTCTGATATTCCTGCAGAATATCATGGGATTCATGGTTGGAAGAGACGCAGAGGCAGGTGGAATTGCCAAGGATGGAGCAAAATTAGTGACAGCTGTATCATGTGTCCCTGTACCAAAGTTCACAGTAATCATTGGCGGTTCACACGGTGCAGGAAACTATGGCATGTGTGGAAGAGCGTATGACCCCCGCTTTCTTTTCATGTGGCCAAATGCCAGAATTTCTGTGATGGGCGGGGAGCAGGCGGCAAGTGTCCTTTCCACTGTTGGAAATGCCGATCCGGAAGCAATTAGAGAGAAATACGAAAGAGAGAGTAACCCTTACTACTCTACTGCCAGACTATGGGATGACGGGGTAATTGATCCCCGAGACACTAGAGATATCCTAGGACTCTGTATCTCATCGTCACTAAATGCCGAGCTTCCAGATAACAAGTTTGGAGTATTCAGGATGTGAAATTATAGCGAAAAAAATTAGCGATGAAGTCCCGAAAACGGAGCTCTGCTATCTTGAAATAGAGGGTCCAGTTGCAATAATTACCATTTCTAGAAAAGAGGTTTTCAATGCTCTTAACGCACAGCTAATATCTGAATTGATTGATTTAATAGCTTGGACCTCATCGAGGTCAGTCGCCAAAAATAAGTGTCTAGAGGATTCAAATGAAACGCCATACTTCAGAGCATTAGTCTTGAAATCAGAGGGTAAGCATTTCTGTGCCGGTGCAGATGTGAATATGATGAGAGACGCTGGAGCAGCCAGTCCAGAGGAGAACAGAAGGGACTCAAAAAGACTGGATACCTTGTTTAACTCACTCTGGTCACATCCATGCTTCACTATTTGTTGTGTACAAGGGGTCGCATTAGGAGGTGGTGCTGGACTTGTTTCATGCGCTGATCATGTCATAGCTGAACCTGGTACTCGAATTGCACTCTCAGAAGGGAAGCTAGGCATACTACCTGCCGTGATTGGCCCATACGTGTACAGGAAGATAGGTAGCTCCCAATTCAGGCGGCTATCAATGCTTGCAAGCAGAATCGACTCAGTAGAAGCTTTGAGAATTGGATGGGTGAATGAATTAGTTGAAGATAAGAATAATTTCGAGGAGGCTTGCAGAGGGTTAATAGAAAATCTTCTGACTACAGGACCAATGGCTGTATATGAGTCAAAGAAACTCACTCTGGAGTTTGATAGATGGACAGGTTCGGATGAAGATTTGAGGGCATGGACACTGGAAAAGACAAGCGAGATGAGGGAGTCCGAGGAAGGTCAAGAGGGGCTTTCTGCTTTCCTGGAGAGAAGGCCTCCAGATTGGTCCCCTGAATAAATGAAGAGGGGTAAAAATGGTACCAGAATGGATGAAGGATTCACCTAATCCATTCGATACTGTACTCGTTGCAAACAGGGGAGAGATAGCTGTCAGAATAATCAAAGCCGTTCAAGAGGCTGGTTTGAGAGCTATTGCAATTTATTCGGAACCGGACAAGGACTCACTACACACTGAGATGGCCAATCAAGCCATCTATCTTCCTGGAGATAGTCTCTCTGAGAACTATCTTAACTCGGAGGCAATAATTGAGGCCGCTAAGTCCTCCGGAGCGCAAGCAATACATCCGGGTTACGGTTTTCTATCAGAGAGGGCTGAATTCGCGGAGGCTGTAAAGAAATCTGGAATAACTTGGATAGGCCCCTCTCCAGAAGCTATTGAGACGATGGGAGACAAGATTTCTGCTAGATCTAGAATGATAGAATCAGGAGTACCGGTGATTCCAGGAGATGAGGTAGCCATTCCTGATGATAGTGACCATCTTGGGACACTAGCATCTGTCGCTGCAAGGGTAGGATATCCACTTCTTCTGAAAGCCAGTGCCGGAGGAGGGGGCAAGGGCATGAGAATAGTTAGAGAACCAAAGATGCTCAGAACCGAGTATGAGGCGGCGGCAAGGGAGGCATCAGCAGCCTTTGGGGATGGAACAGTGTATGTCGAGAGGCTTCTAACTGGCGCTAGACATATTGAGATACAGATTCTTGCGGACAAATATGGCAATTGTATCCATCTCAATGAGAGAGACTGCTCACTACAAAGAAGACATCAGAAGGTAATCGAGGAGGCACCATCTTCAGCAGTTTCAGATGAGCTCAGAAAATCTATGGGCGAGTCCGCCGTTCTGGCCGCAAAGTCAGTAGACTACGTTGGAGCTGGTACTGTAGAGCTTCTTCTTTCATCAAATGGTGATTTCTACTTCCTAGAGATGAATACTAGGTTACAGGTCGAACATCCGGTCACAGAGATGATTACTGGAGTAGACTTGGTTCAGAAGCAACTTGAGATTGCTTCCGGCCTTCCCCTTGGGATTTCACAAGATTCTGTTAGTATTTCTGGCCATTCAATAGAAGCTAGAATATATGCCGAGGATGCAAAAATAGGATTCCTGCCCGCCATCGGAAAATTGGCATTATGGAGGCCCCCGTCCGGACCTGGGATTAGAGTCGACTCAGGAGTCAAAGAAGGAGATGAGGTTACTGTGAACTTCGATCCAATGCTGGCTAAGCTAATTGTTCACGCACCCAGTAGGATGGCCGCTATCAGGAGATTGGAACTAGCTCTCTCATCCTTTGTCGCTCTTGGGGTGACTACGAATATCGGATTCTTGAGAAACGCCCTTACTCATCCAGCCTTCATCTCTGGCAATATTACTACCGATTTCCTTGATAACGCTCCAATGACAGAGTTCATCAGTGAAAACTCAGATCCAAAGGTTCTGGTGGCTATCGCTTCTGCCGCTAAGAGACTGGGAGCAGGAAAATCTGGAGTGAATACAAACTCAAGAATGCTGGACGATCACTCGGGACATGCATATGATCCTTTCATAACACTCTCGAGGAGACTTCCATAGGTGATTAAATGGATTGGAAAATATCTGATATAGATGAGATATTCTCTATCGATCTAGCTGAGAGAGATGGCCTAATTACTGTGTCCTCAATCAATATTGACGGGGAAAATACAGAATTACCTGAGGTGATTATTTCAAATTTGGATGGCAGGTCTAGGGTTTCAGTTGAGATAAACGGCAATCTCAGATTTGCTCATGTTGCTAAAGTCGGAGATAAATGGTGGATACACTTCGATGGAGATATTTTCACAATTTCCGAGTTAGAAAAGGGAGTCAAATCATCGGAGAAGATGGAAGGGGGACTCTCAGCTCCAATGCCTGGAACCGTGTTGGATGTGATGGTACGAGAGGGTCAGAGAGTACGTGAAGGACAGCCATTGATGACTATGGAGGCTATGAAGATGGAGCACAGGATCTTGGCCCCAAAGGCAGGAGAGGTTATTTCCATAAATTACAATCAAGGAGAAAGAGTCGACATGGGCTCAGTTTTGGTAGAATTGGGCGATTGATTAGACCGGATTAATATCAGACCAATCAATCCGGTCAACATGGAGGGCTTCACTGTAGCCATTGCCGCTTTCATGGGTGTGAGCCTAGCAGCAGCTTCCGGATTTCGTGTCTTCTTGCCCCCGTTCCTATTGGCACTGTCAGTTAGATCAGGCGTAGTCGATATCGAACTAATAGGGACGCAGTTTGAGTTTTTCACATCAACACCAGCGATAATCATTCTTGGAATAGCAATGATAGCTGAATTCTCCGCATACTATGTCCCCCTGGTAGATAACCTCCTAGACACCCTAGCCACACCAGCCGCAGTTGTTGCGGGAATAGGAATGACTGCAATTTCTCTGGAGGGAAGCGATCCTATCATACAGTGGGCCGTAGCCATAGTAGCTGGTGGAGGGATGTCAGCCACCATCCAGACAGCAACAGTAGCTGCTAGGGGAATCAGCTCTACATTTACCTTGGGAGTAGCAAATCCAGTAGTTGCCACAGGTGAAAATATAGCTAGCGTGGCTCTTGCATTAATAGCCCTATTATTCCCTATTCTAGCAATTTTCTTCACTATTCTGGTTGCATTGCTACTAGTCAGACGAAGTATGTCCAATCAATCAGAAAACGACATCGCCAGTCATGCTTGATGCCAAGCGATTTGAACTATCACGGGTACGAACTGGCGTGCCTCGCGACTCTAGTGCGTTACCTCCAATAGTTGAGGAGAAACTTAGAATCGGTAAGCCAAAGAATACAGCGGCAGGAATAGTCGGTGTTCAGAAGTCATTCTCCATCGGATTGGAACAGGCAGGACTCAAGAAAACCCTCCAGACAATGCTGTCAGTGAACCGATTTGATGGATATGACTGTCCCGGTTGTGCATGGCCCGATCCTGATAATCACAGGAGCACCTTCGAATTTTGTGAGAACGGAGCGAAGGCGTTCGCCACAGAGGCGACTAACAAGAGGGTAACTCCTGATAATCTAATGGAATCTTCAGTAACAGAGCTATCAAGGATGACTGATATGGAACTAGATAAGATGGGTAGGATTACTCACCCGATGTACTTGAGAGAGGGATCTGAATATTACGAGAAAATCGACTGGAAAGATGCTATTGAGATCATCTCATCAAGAGTAAGGAATACGAATAGTCCGGATGAGGTGGTGTTTTACACGAGTGGACGTACCTCCAATGAGGCTGCCTTTCTATGGGGAACACTAGCCAGACAAATAGGTACGAACAACCTACCAGATTGTAGTAACATGTGTCACGAATCTAGTGGTGTCGCATTATCCAGTTCAATCGGCATAGGAAAGGGAACTGTCAAGCTCTCTTGCTTCGATGAAGCTGATCTTATACTAGTAATAGGACAGAATCCGGGTACGAACCATCCGAGGATGTTGACGGCTCTAGCCGGATGTAGGGAGAATGGAGGATCAGTGGTCAGTATCAACCCCTTGGAAGAGACAGCAATGAAGAGATTCAAGCATCCGCAGAAACCGCTTCATCTACTCGGAAGAGGAGCACAAATCGCGGATGAGCACTTGCCCGTCAGAATCGGTGGTGACGCGGCATTATTGCAGGGATTCGCAAAGGTAGTACTGACAGAGGGATCTGTGGACTCCGATTTTGTCTCAAGTAATACGAAGGGATTCGACAATTGGCAGAGGCATATTAATTCAGCTAGCTGGGATGAAATTGTAGAACAATCAGGAATCAGCCGAGAAAGTATAGAGAGAGTTGGCAACGCTATTGCAAAATCAAAGCGAATGATCGTGTGCTGGGCTATGGGTCTAACTCAGCATAAGAACAGTGTCGCTGTCATACAGGAAATCTCCAATCTTCTACTAGTTGGTGGACATTTCGGAAAGCCGGGTGCTGGTGCTTGTCCGGTCAGGGGTCACTCCAACGTACAGGGAGACCGTACCGTTGGAATCAATCACCACCCTAGCGAGGAGTTTCTCTCAGCATGTGAGAGGGAGACTGGAATACCCATGCCGAGAAAGAGGGGGTATGATGTTGTCGAGTTTATTCAAGCCTCGTTGAAGGGGGAAGTAGGGGTTTACATGGCTCTCGGAGGGAACCTAATTTCAGCTATGTCAGACACCCAGAGGGTTGCCGAAGCTATCAGAAACATCGGCCTTACAGTACAGATTTCTACTAAGTTGAATCGTTCACACCTAGTTACCGGTAGGGAAGCTCTGATACTTCCGTGCCTAGGTAGAACGGAAATTGATCCAGGGGGATTCGTCACAGTTGAGAACTCAATGGGCCTGGTTCACTCTAGTAAGGGGACACTGGAACCAGCTTCCGACGCCCTACTTTCAGAGCCTGAGATAGTTTGTAGGATTGGGCACGGACTATATCCAAACGGACCTCTTGACTGGAATGTTTATCACGATCATGAGAATACTAGATACCTCATTTCCAGATGTATTCCCGGATTTGAAAACTATAACTCCAGGGTTCGTTCAAAGGGTGGCTTCTATCTTCCTAATGGCCCTAGGGATGGGCCAACTTGGAACACTCCCTCAGGGAAGGCACAATTCTTCTGTCATGATCTTCCAGATAGAAAAGTCAATGATGAGAGATTCATTATGATGACAGTTCGAAGTCACGACCAGTATAACACTACGATATATGGGATGGACGACAGGTATAGGGGGATATACAACGCTAGGAGGGTGGTGATGATGAATAAGAAGGACATGCTAGAAATCGGAGTATCGCCCGGTCAAGAGGTGGATTTGACTAGTCATTGGGGAGAGAGGAAGATATGCTCAGAGAGGTGGAAGGTAGTTCCCTATGACATACCTAGAGGTAATCTATGCTCATACTTCCCAGAGGCAAATGTTCTAATTCCTCTAGAGAGTACAGCGGAAGGTAGTAACACCCCCACCTCTAAATGGATTGAGATCTCAATCTCACTCAGATCCTAATGCTTACTGAAGGCTGCTGAGTTTTTCCAATATTTCTTGTCCACCCATGTAAGGCCTCAGGACTTCAGGAACCGAGACTCTGCCGTCCTCTAATTGGTTCTGCTCCATTATCGCTACAAGTGCTCTACTAGTAGCTACTGCTGTGGAATTGAGAGTATGGACTGCCTCATTGCCCTCTTTGGTCCTATATCTCATCCTGAGCCTATTTGCCTGGTAGTCCGTGCAATTGGAGCAAGAGACCACTTCTTTGTAGGATCCTGCGCCTGGTAACCATGCTTCCAAATCGTACTTCTTGGCAGCTACGGTGCCCATATCCCCGGTACATATGTTCACTACTCTGTAGTGGAGACCTAGACTGTCCCAGAGATCCACGGCATTCTCTAGAAGCTCTTCATGATGATTCCATGATTCCTCAGGATGACATACCACTATCTGCTCAATCTTAGTGAACTGGTGTACTCTCCAAATTCCTCTATCAGAGAGTCCATGGGCACCAACCTCCCTTCTGAAGCACTGAGAGACCCCTACAAGCTTCACAGGTAGCTCGTTAGGCTCGATTATCTCATCCATCCTCATTGCAGTCAGAGGATGCTCGCTAGTAGCAATCAGGTAGTAGTTATCAGGCTCTATTCCGTACATTACCGTCTCAAAGTCAGATAAGTCGGTCACACCTTCGTAAGCATCTCGATTCATCATGAGTGGAGGTTGTACCAACGTGTAACCTCTCTTGATGAGAAAGTCCGCCGAAAACTGCTGGAGCGCCATCTCCATTCTAGCTAGATCTCCCTGCATGAAGTAGAATCTACTTCCAGCTACCTTGGCTCCTCTAGATTGATCCACCCAGCCATTCATCTCAATTAGCTCATTGTGATTTCTGGCCTCAAATTCGAACTCACTCTTAGATCCATGGAGGCTGTGAAGAGTATTCTTCTGATCATCCTCTCCCACCGGAACGTCTGGATGTAGAATATTTGGAACTCTCATCCTAAGCTCGTCTCTCTTTCTCAGACACTCATCAGCCATGGCCCCCAGTTCTGCAATCCTCTCTCCGAGATCAGCGACCTCCGACAGAATCTCTTCAGCACGTGAGATATCTCCTGACTTTTTCGCTTCAGCAATCCCCTTCGCCGCGGAGTTCCTTTCCCTCCTTATCTGATCGGTATCGTACTGCGCCTTCCTCCATTCTTCATCTAATCTGATTATCTCATCTATTGAATCATGGGAGATTCCTCTTCTGTCATGATCTGCCCTAATCATGTCAGCATTCTCACGAAACATGGCAATGTCCAGCACTGTAATCAGGTCTAGGACAGGCCTATTGACTTTCAAGGAATCGGGAGAAAACATCAGAAGAATGTGATGTCTTGCCAAAGATTATCAATTCCGAGAGCGAAGTATCCAGAAACCAGATAGCCCAAAATGGACCCTCCATTAAGGAGTGGAAGGCCAGCCTGTGGTTTTCCTCTAGCGACTTGGGTCATTAGGGCAAAATAGCCCAAAAGACCCCCAAATAGTGTTCCCATAGCGACTGTCAGGGAGTCAGCATACATTACACCAAAAGCACTGAAGTAAGTCACTTCCCCCCCAGTTTGAGGTAGAAATGAAACTGACGAGATGACTAGCATGCCCGGGAAAATTACATCTCCGAGGCCCATGAAGAGAGCATCCCTTCCCTTAGTAGGCCGCCCTTCCTCATTTTTTATGTGAGGAACAGGATCCTCCCAGTCCATCTTAGTGACCTCAATTTCCTTATCTCTCATCACGCTATCATCCTCCTCGATGAATGAGTAATCGGCATTCTTAGGAGCAACAAGCAGGACTGGGAGCTTGAGATCAATCATGGTATCAGCCAATTCCAGCATGTGTTTACTGCCGTTCACGGCCCAGTAGTCGTAAATTGCGGCGGCAATCATGAACCCAATTATCAGAACTGGTACAAATGAAACCCCAATGAGTGTTATTACACCAGCACCTACCATTATTCCTACTCCGTTCACTACATACCACTCAGGGTAAATATGCAGAAGCCAGATAGCGCCAATTGAAAATAGCAAGGTCAGGACTATGAAGAATGGAACTCCAAAAAGCATCATGTGGATAAGAGTAATCCCGAAAATAAATGCCAAAGAAATTGACTGTTTCTTTTCCGGATATCTGTAAAGTGAGAAGAAAAGGGCGGAATATGTCACTAAAATGAAAGTAATGACCGGATTAATCTCAGTCGTTCCAGTGTAAATCATTCCTAATGCCATATATGGCTGTACGGCGTAAAAGAGGCTCATCCAAAGTGCAAAAAGTACGATTGCCTTGATGAAGAACTCAAGACCCCTTCTCGCTAACCATATTATGACTATGGTGAAAACGCCTATCATTGCAAGCTCTAGGGCCACGAAGGCACCCTTGGAAGCCCCCTCTTCCCCAAAGGCTCTGGCTTCAGGAATATTGTATATCGGCTGTACACTAAGTCCTATCATGATTGTTGATACAAACATGAACGCCATACCCGTCATAGAGGCCCACTGCTCCCTCATTGCAGCTAGTAAGTCGGTGGCGCCCCCCTCTGACATGACATACACGAACTTCAAGGGCCATATCACCTTGACCCGCACGCGCCCACCGTCTTTTGGTGCAGGAAAGTCCCATGCGAAGTCGTGAATGGCTTGATCAGAGAGCCAGCCTAGGTATCAAATTAGGACTGGATAACTGTGAGGAAATTCTGTCTAGACTAGATAATCCACAGTACTCATTTCCTTCGATACACGTCGCCGGTACCAATGGAAAAGGCTCACTCTGTGCACAATTATCCTCTATGTCATCGGCAAATGGAGTTAAGACAGGATTGTTTACTTCACCTCATCTTATCTTCCTGGAGGAGAGAATTAGAATTGACGGCAGACCAATAGAAACAGATCAATTCGATGATGCGATAGAGAAGGTGCGTATTGCTTCCGAAGAGCATCCGCCATGCTCCCCCACATTTTTTGAAACGACATTTCTAGCTGCTATGGTGGCGTTCAGAGAATGTGGAGTTCAGAGGGCCATAATAGAAACAGGAATGGGCGGGAGATTGGATGCAACAATCCTAGTAGAGGCTGATTTGGCTATATTGACTACTATCTCCATGGATCACTCAGAATATCTAGGTCAGACGATTGGTGAAATAGCGTCTGAGAAAGTTGCAATCCACCGACAAGGAAGTCCACTAATCGCGCTCAAGCCTAAAGATATGGATGTTCAAAGAATAATTAGCGAAAAGGCTGGAGAAGATTTGGTATGGGTCACATTGGAAAATGAACAGACCAAGTGGGACGCATATTCGGCAATTACATCAATAGTTGCAGAGAACCTTGGTTGGCCCATCACAGAACATGAATGTGTTTGGCCGGGCAGGTCCCCCAATTTTGGAGCTTCGTGGATTGAGGGCATTGATCTAAAATTCAGTGCCGCACATAACCCTGAGAGTATTGCAAACGACATCGAAGAAACCAAAGAAGTCGAAGTAATACTGTTTGCGATGATAGATAAGAAAGAGATCGAAGATTCGATCAAATCCTTAGCTGACGCTATCAGAGTTAAGAAGACTAAGCCAAAGATCATCTTCACAGAGATAAGGAATGGAAGGAAGCCATCAGCTAGGGCTAATTCACTCAGAGAAATGCTACACTCACATTATCCAGATATCATATCCTCCAGATGTATAGTTGACTCACGTGAGGCATTTCTTGTTGGCGTTATGACTGCACGCCATGGACATGGAAATCTACTGGTTATGGGGAGCATATACCTTATCGGGGAAATCATGTCAGAGATTATTTCCAGTAGAGGGCTTGACGCTATTGATATAATGACTATCCACTAAGAAGCCAAGTACAATGACCTCCCCTCGGTATACATCAAATGTCCGAGAAGAGTGAACCTAAGCCTGAGATTAAGGTGGTTGTAGAGTCGAAAGATACAGCCTCGAAGGTGATCCTGATAGCTTTGGTAATCGTCCTATCAGGCGTACTGAT
Source organism: Euryarchaeota archaeon UBA463 (assembly GCA_002501805.1). Classification (GTDB taxonomy): domain Archaea; phylum Thermoplasmatota; class Poseidoniia; order Poseidoniales; family Thalassarchaeaceae; genus MGIIb-O5. Next base: position 38,828 of record DAOI01000018.1, read on the forward strand.
GGCTCTACTAACCACAGAAGCCGGAGAAAATATCCTTGGTTCAGCTATCGACTCGTCAGGAAACTGTGACGATGGAATAGACAATGATAATGGAGGTCAGGCCGACGAAGACGACCCTGATTGTTACAATAATCCAGAGCTATGGGAGGGGTATGATGAGGATAGATCAGAGGCGAACCGAGATAACGACCCACCCGGTGGGAGATAGTGGTGATTACATGGCGGACAAGTGGGATGAGAGGTTCTTGGAGCTCGCCAGCCATATTTCATTGTGGAGCAAAGACCCCTCCACGAAGGTGGGTTGCGTGGTTGTAGGTGATGATAGAGAGATTAGATCTACTGGATTCAATGGATTCCCCAGGGGAATAAAGGATGATGAAACCAGACTTTCAGATCGTTCTCAGAAGTACCCCCTGATCTGTCATGCCGAAGAGAATGCCATTATGCATGCTGCTAGAGTCGGTGTTTCTCTCAAGGGAACGACTGCTTACGTTACATGGCCACCTTGTTCTAGATGTACCAGATCATTGATTCAAGCGGGAGTAAATGAAGTAGTTTTTCCCAAGGTATTGGATATCCCAGAAAGGTGGCAAGAGGACTTCTCCATAGCAATGTCAATGATGTCGGAAGCGAATATCACTGTCAGACAGGTTTAGTTATCCTAAGCCACAAGTCATCCAGATCAGAGTATAGATCATCGAGCTCACCATCGTTCACAATTACCATGTCTGCCATCTCTGCTGTAGCATTTAGGGCCTGCCCCGCCTCATCTTTAGCGACCTCCTCAGACTTCTCCTGGGCAAGGAAGGTCTCCTTCTTATCTGGATCCCCAGTCCTTCCCCGACTCTGTGACCTGCTCCATCTGGAGTCCACGCCAGCTCTTATTTCAATTAGAATGAAATCACTTCTTTGCCTCAATGCTTCGACCTCCCCAGGAGTTCTAATTGAGTCTATCACAGCGTCTTCTCCGTCTAGGTCAGCTAGAAGCATTTCTGCTAGTACCCCCGCTCCTCCTCTTCGCCGAAGCTCCCTACCTCCTTCAATTAGAGAATCCCTACTCTCAGGGATGCCCTGTTCGGATAACCAGTTTCTTATGGAATCAGAGCAAGATGTAGTCCTGATTCCTTTCGAGGAGAACCAGTTTACCACTGTAGTTTTCCCCGAGGCGTTGCGCCCAGTAAGTCCTACAAGCATGTGTTTGGGAAGGCATATCAGAGATAGGGGTTTCTAGCGCCAGAATGGCCTTGTCCTCGCATATTGTAACTCTGCGTTGTGGATTGCTCTGAGTAATCTAACCCTATCGCCAGGTGGCCCTCTCAGTATTCTAGTTGCAGTATCCTCCCCCACACCTCTTCCCATCAGGCATAATATTGCATCTTGACCATGTGTTTTTACAAGCTCAGCATTTCTCTGTACCCTTCCAGAAATTTTCTCATCTGTACTCCCTATCCTTTCCACGAGCATCTTCTCCATTCTCTCAGGAGCACAAGCCTGCATGGTGCCCCCGCAGGATGAACAGGGCTCTACAATGCCTATCCTCTCTACTCTCCTCCTTCTTTTTCCTCCGCAGTTTAGACAAACAAGAACGGCTCTTTCGTTGAGTAGTCTGGTTTCCAACCTCTCACGAATCTCAGTATCGCTCCAAGCCGGAAGTAGTAAGTCCATTTCCGCTCTAGGGGATCTGCCCAGTCTTCCCGGCGGGGTTTGATGGACCTGAACATCACCATTCTTGATATCTCTAAGAAGGTCTTGAGCCCCCTCAATATCCATTCTCTCATGAAACAGCTTCTCTAGGGACTCTTCGATAACCGGAGTCCCTCTGTATCTCTGCATCAGTCCTTCGAGATTTACCTTCCTTGGATCGGTACCTTTCTCTAGAATTCCCATTTTTCTAGCTACTTGGACGACTCTCCACCTTATCGCCCTTCCATTGGGTATCGTCATCCACATTATGGATGGTAATGACGAGGGCGGAGTCTCCGAAAGAAGGTTAACAACTTCACTCGGGGTCAGTGAAGGAACCTGTAGAGAGATTCTGTATGGATCTATTGTAGATCTCCCCATCTTACCATCTTTCAAGGAACCCATAGCTTGTAAGAAGTGTCCGAGAGTCTCATTTACTCTGGAGCCTCTGCAAGTATTCACAATTATGGCGCCATCACTCTCCGACACTGTTACAGTCTTGTTATCAGGAATTATGCCGGAGGAATCATAATGTTCTGCAACAGTACTAATCAGATGATCACGAGCCTCATCTGAAAGAGGGTATTCAGACAAATCTCTTACCTCTTCGTCCATAGAACCTATGGCCACCGCGATAGATCTCCTGAGTATTCCAACTTCCATGGCTATTTCCATTGGCACGGGAGGTAACTCCCCAGACCAAACGGGAACTTCCCCAGAGTCCTTTATCGGAATTACCAGAATCTCTTCCTGATCAGGATCAGCATCAACTATCTGCCACGTTCTACCTGCCATTACGAATGTCCTGTTTCTTCTCTTCCCTCCGTCTTCTTCTCCTCCCAACGATAGAACAAATGCCTCATCTACAGAACCTAGGATACTTCTACCAACTGCATCTCTCACTCTGTAAGATAATTCATCGGGAATCATGGAAATATGATCTATCCTATTTCTACCAAGTCTGCCGGAAGGTGAGAACCAGCCGTTCTTCAATACGTCTGGAAGGCCATTAATCAATTGATTTCTCCATCTAATCTTATCAGTTTCAGAATGTTCAACTTCCCATGATGGCCTCTCTATCGGTGCATCTCCATCTGTCCTTTCTGACAACTCCTGCCAAAGCTTTCCCGGCCAAGAAGTAACATCTGACTCAGATGGATCTTCAACGAAGTTTACCATCCACCTGTCACTTAGTACCTTTAGGAGGGAGATACTATCATTCCTTTCCCAATCTCTGAAAATAGAGCATCTTCCAATTATCTTCGTAGCCAAATCAATCGGAACAACACCTCTCTCTATTGACATCTGTAGGAACTGATTCGCGGCAACTATCCCAGGATTATTTCTCCATTCCACCCCTTCTAGCTCCCCTGACATTGCTCTCCTCGCAATAACTGCACCTTCTGCAACCTCATCTGTCTCCCAAGCCAGAAGCTCACCTCTGCCAGTCCCTCCAATGACATGCTCAGCCCTACCCATCCTCTGAAGTAACCTATCAACAGCTCTCGGACTCTGCATTTGATGCACTCTTTTTATGCTTCCAATATCTATGCCCAGCTCAAGACTACTAGTGCAAACAATCGCATTCAGTTCGCCTTTCCTCAGCCCATCCTCCATCTCCTTCCTGGTTTCAGCAGCCAGACTTCCGTGATGCACTCCTAGCAAAATATCTTCATTCATACTACGAAGCCTTTGAGAAACAGACTCAGCAGCATTACGTGAGTTTACGAAAACTAGAGCAGGATAGTCTTCAGAAAGAGATTGTGCAAGCCTCCTATGTGCCGCCACGGAGTGAGGGGAACTTGACCATACTATCGACTCGGCCTCATCAGACGGTGTTGGAACCTCTCTATGAACTCTAACCTCGGTAAATCTAGGCGATGGACCAATTATGGGAAGCGCCTCATCTGAAAGCCATTTTGCGGTCTCTAATGGATTTCCAACGGTAGCTGATAATCCAACTCTCTGGAATTTCTCGGAACAGTATTCAGCAATCCTCTCAAGGCCGACAAGTAGCTGTGCCCCCCTCTCCGAAGAAGCCAGCTCATGTACCTCATCTAAGATAACTGCATTCAAACCAGAAAGATGCCTCCTCAATCTACTTCCAAGTAGCATAATTTGAGCTGTTTCAGGAGTGGTTACTAGTAGATTAGGAGGATTCTTCGACTGTTTTGCTCTTTCTCGCTGTGATGTATCTCCATGCCTCAGGCCTACTGAAATTCCAAGTGGTTCGAGCATTTCTGCGAGCCTTCTGTCGATATCTCTGTTTAGAGCTCTTAATGGTGTGATATAGAGAATTGAGAGCCCGTCCCACTCCTCGGTGATGAATCTCGATGCGAGAGGCAGTATGGCGGCTTCTGTTTTCCCACTACCCGTAGGTGAGACCAATACTCTATCATATCCGGATACTAAGTCTTCCATGGAGGACTCCTGTATAGAAGACAGAGACCAACCTCTAATCTCAATTAGCTTCCTGACTTCAGGGTGAAGATGATCCATACTTGCAACTCCGTATTTGTCAATTTATGACCATGAATAATTCATGGACGCGGAGGGATATCATCAGACCAGTGTTCCATACTATTGAGAGTTCTAGTAACATTCGTAACCTCGCCTTGCTCCCAATAATCTACACCTATGAAGGTTGGTCTATCTCCAACTTGTTCCCAGCACAACAACGCTCTATCCAACAGTGTACTGTATTCATTGACTTCTTCCGCCTTTGTAGCGTCAGATAAACCGAAAGTGCTCAACCAGTTGTTCATATGCCAAACAGGCTGACTAGAATCACCTCTGCCTAGGTTACAAGTCATCTCATCCTGATTAGATTCTCCATATGGAGTATCCCAGGTATGTTTCCAAGCCGGCAAAAGCTTCGAGAAATTATCTTCATATTCCATCTCAATGAAAACCACCACATCGGTCCCCGATAATGACAAGTCTCCGATAGATGGCCATGGGCTACCTAATTCGTGAATGTAAGCCCTATCTAATATGCCAGTCTCATTTAGCAGATACTCTAGATGCTCGCCTGGAACTCGGTGATTCTGTATCAGAAGACTGACAATATCCCCCGTACTGTTATTATGAAGTGAATTAAGACTCCTTAGCCATTCAAATGCATCAACACTACCAAACAAACATGGTGGAGTATTCGGTAAGGATAATGCATGACAAAATACCACATCCTCCCTTTCATTCTGCAATTCTGATGGATGATATGGATCCAACATGAACGCCCTGATACCATCTTCCCATTGGCTTTGCAAACCCGTCAAATGGTTTATTCCAGCGATAATCCCATCTTCAGGGGTTGAAAATGAATTATGAGACTCTGCAAAGGTGAAATCATCATAAGTTCTCATACAATATTCAGTCATTCCATGACACGAGATGTAATCCTGATCATCCAGATAGTCGAAACCCCTGGCTTGCTCCCAGTCATTGGGAAGCCCATCGCCATCAGCATCCTGATCCAGTGAATCACAAATCATATCTCCATCATAATCTGCAGGAACTGAGCTATTATCGAGAGGATCAGTGGAGCAATCTAACTCTGTGAAATCACCCCAAAGGTCACCATCGTCGTCACTATCAAGAAAATCACAAATCATATCTCCATCGATATCCGATGGAACGCTACTGGAGATAAGTTGGTCTGTGCTACAATTTAGCTCGATATCATTGTCCCATCCGTCCCCATCAATATCCAAGTCTTCACTATCGGATATTCCATCTCCATCTAGATCAGGAGGGCCTGAAGTGCATCCAGAAGTGAGAATAAGAATGACAGCTAACACCGGCACGACTCGCCTTTTCATCATACGTCCATGACACGGTCTTCTCATGAACCAATCGGAGAGAGATACTGAAATTGGATGAACGCATATGGGAAGTAACTAATCGTATGTGCTAAGTCGAATACTTCAATGGCTCGCGGAAGGAGTAGGAAGGGTTTCTTCACCAGATGGTGGGAATCGAAGAAAGATAGCCAATTCCAGATAGTCACGTATACCACAATCCTGTCTACTGCTTCTGTTTTGTGGGGCTTCATATTCATATTCATGCTCGGGGGTGCTTCAGATCCAGAACACCAAGAATTTATGCTACCATTCAGCTGGCTCTGCTTGGCTCTTGGATCATTAACGTCCATTTATGCTGTCCCAGAGTTCAGCTTCTATTGGTCACAGAGAAATATTTTGGAAGATATTCTCTCATTGGATGCAAGAACTGAGATTATCAGAAGAAGGAAGGAAGCCGAAGAAGCAGCTGAAATACTTGGACCTAAATACCAATCGAGGCTTATGGGACTTTACGATGACTTCCAAATAAGAGGGGGAAAGAGATTCAAGGTTATTTCCGCGCCTCCATTGAATAGTCGCAGCGAGTTAACACCCCTCAGAAAAGAAAAAAATGAGTATGAATGGTGGGGAACAGAGAACTCACGACTATCCGATAGGCTCCCTGGATTGTCTCTTCTTAGGACTAAGAAGGTCAATAGAGCGATTATCGTTTCATGTGCATCCGTTGTTACCCTATTATTCCTCAACTCGATCCTTGGGATATCTATGGGGCTAGATGGTATTAATCATAGGACCATTGACCTTTCAGCATACATCCTCTCAATGGAAAATACCTCCTTTGCCCCTCCTCATTTAGATTCAGTGAGCTTGCTACTAATGGCCTTCTTTGCCATATTATTGGACTTCACTAGACCTCTCAAGAATTATTACGAGGAGGAGTGAAGTGATATGTCTAATGCACTAGCTAGAGAAATATTTCTTGCAACAGGGCTAGTGGCACTACTGCTCGGCTCAATGTTTCTATCTACAGGGACCTTCCCCCCAATGGTCGTAGTAGAATCTGGTTCAATGATGCACGATGACGAGGGACAAATAGGCGCGATAGACCCCGGAGATCTAGTTCTGGTAATCAATCCAGAAAGGAAGGATATAGTCACATTTGTAGAGGCTACAGATCCACTGAATGATAATTTTGGATACGAGTCACATGGTATGGAAGGCGATGTAATAGTATTCAGGAAGAATGGGGGTTCAGATACTCCAGTCATTCATAGAGCTTTATTGAAGGCTATTGAAAACGACTCTGGAGGTTGGGATGTTCCAGGAACTACATTGTTGGGGGTGCAAAGCATCAACTGGACTCTAGATTACCCATGCGAATCATACCATGGTAACGACTACGATCTCAGAATAGAAAATTGGGTACCTTCACATGATGGATATCTGACTACTGGCGATAATGAGGATAGTAACGGATGTAGAATAGACCAGTTATCGGCAACGGGACAGGATGGTAGGAACGGTCTACTTGATGAGAACAACAATCCCGTTACCGCCGTTAAGGATGAGTGGGTTATTGGAATTGCCTCGACGGAGATTCCTTGGATTGGCGCTGCGAAGCTATTTTTCTCCCCTCCTCCTTCTGCGTCCTACGTTACTGACAAGACTTGGACAATGCTGATTCTCGTCATAGCTTCGATTTTAGTTGCCCCCAGTGTTGTTGAAGCATTCCAGAGTAAGCAATCCACTGAAGAGGAATAATCACACAATAAGCATCAGAATTGGGATTACTACTACAACGAGCATAGCTATCGTAGTGAGTCCACTGATTGACCCTGCCAGCTTCTCCACTCTCAGTGGATTGCTACCCCTCATAAGGATAGACAGAATAGAATGCGTCCCATCCTTCACCATGTGCCCTCCATCGAATGGAATTATTGGCAGTAGATTTAGGAATCCCAGTAGGAAATTAACCCAAATTAACCAGAAAATAAAGTCAAATAGAGATAGCATCGTTCCAGTACCTAAAGGGGACAGGATGAAATCATCATCCACCTCCAACATCATTCTCTCATGGATGTTCATAGTCTGACCATCGTAAGACATCGGCGTCCCGAGCATCGAAAGAGGAGTTAGAGTAACTATCACAATCTTTTGCAGACTAGAATATCTATCATCGAAAATGACTGAAAATTGTTCTGTTTGGAAAGTACCAGATCTCGGATAACTAACACCAAGAAAAGCCTCACCTTCTTCAATTCCATAGGAATCCAGTACCTCATTAGTCTCCGATAAACAGTCCACATCTCCTTCGCATTGATCAAGATAGTACTGTCTCTTGTCTCCTAATGTTACTGGAATTTCAGAACTAATCCCCCACTCTCCCTCTTCTGCAGAATATGGAATGACTGTGAAAATAATAACATCACCAGCTTCTAGTGAATCCATCCGAAGAGAAAAAGAATCGTAGTCTGGAACCTCAATTCCATCAACATGAGTGATTATGTCATATGGCATTATTCCCGCTTCATCAGCACCGCCCTCATCGATAATCGCGATCGCGTGGATCCCCGGGTTGGATGCCACAAATCCAGTCGATACAAATCCTAGAATAACCAGGAAAATGAAGGTAGCAACCAGATTAATTGCCGGACCTGCGGCGAAGAGGCGCAATCTCTCTCTTCTCGGGGCCATTATCATGTCCATATGTTCAGGCTCCGCGAATGCGCCCACTGGAATAGGGCCCGCCACTAGCAGGCCGAAACTCTTCACTTCCATCCCATGTGCTCTAGCCTGAATTCCATGGCTGTATTCATGAATCAGCAGTGTAAACACAAGAGCTAGTGCTGGCCACCAGAATGGAACAAAGCTAGTCACCCCTGGAATGAATAGAATATCAGTAGCCGGTAAGGAGCCCTGAGGGGGAGAATTCATAGATGATACAAATGCAAAAATCATCAAGAAAACCACAGCGAACATGACCAAGAAACACAACCAAATTGAAAACTCACCGAAAAATCTCCAAAATTTCCTATTCTTGGATACGTATTCCAGAAAAACTCTGCCTCTTGAAGTTCTTATCATCAAAACAATCCCAAGAACTCTTTCGAGATTCCACATTTCTAGGTAACCATAATCTTCCAAGTAAAGTAGTGATAAATACCATCCAGAAAGGGCTATAACGGCCCAAAGTGGAAGTATTCCATATAGGAGAAGAATCGACAAAATCAATATTGGATAGATGGGGATCTTGACTCCCGCTTCTCCATCCATATGCATGACAATACTCCCTTCCTATTCAACTTGCGTCCTACAAAAACCCACATTAATGACAATCTAGACGCATGCCCATGTCGGACAATTTACATGGAGATTCTCCTTCTCGCAACTACTCTAGAGAATTGGATTCACTAAAAAGAGAAAGAGACAGTATTAAGAGAATTTTATCTCAGGCAAATCTAGAAGAATTGAGTAATGAACTAGAGAAACTCAACACCTCAATTACTGAGATTGAAAGAGAGCTTGCAGGTAACTAGTTAGAAATTACGGTCTCCATGCTCGGTATAATAGAGCTACTGGGAAAACTATCAACAGATGCCCTTGCACCATCAGATTTGCAAACAAGGGACAAGAACCTATGCAGAGGCATTCCCTTGTCCCAGTCAAGATATTCTTTACCATTCCTAGTGAGAGGAAGTGAAGGAATACTACGAGATAAATGACGAAGCTTACCACTCAGTCCATCTACCTCGACTTTCATTATTCTCCAACTGTCTCCTCTTACTCCCTTAAGCCTGTAGGCATAAAGCGGAAGAAGGCCACATCTATTCCCAACATCTCTCAATGCCTCTAGCTGATCAAAAGTTCTACCTGAAAGATACAGTTTTTTGGATTTTGATGATTTGACCTCAATGGGGAAGCAAATATCTCCCCTCAGAGCTAGTAAATCCCCCGTTCCCTCTGAACCGCTACCCGGAGCTCTGACTACTAAGAATGGCCTATTTGTTACTTTCATGGCCTGTATTCGTTCCATCTCAGAACATGATTTTGTTACAGCCCTAACTCCTTTAATCTCCCCAGCTAGGACCGAACGAAGCTCTCTCTCATACGCGCTACCTATGCTTCCCATGCAACTATCGTATTCTCAGGGTTAATGAGGACATTGGTCCATCGCTACTTTATCTTGCCCTTTCGGAAATCCCTAGTCCTATCTACGCCTGGAAACTGGTCCTCGCTTTCACGATAAACTGTCTTCATATTATTTAGGAAATTGACCTCATCAGTCACAATCAGAACCATCCTGACTCCGGGATCCTCTTCTCTGTCCATCCAATCGAGGATTATTTCCATGGTCATACGGGCCCCTTCTCTGTGAGGGTAAGCGAATACATCCATTCCGAGTGGGGGCGTGACCAATGTCTCGCGAGATTTAATCTTAGAAATCTCCTCGAACATTGCATTATACGAATTAAGTAGTAGCTCCCTCCTGAAGTTATCTTGATTTGGCCTCCGACAGTCGGGACCTACAACATGGACAAGATGCTCTGCGGGCAGATTGAAACCTGGAGTAGTGACTGCTTCACCGACTCCACATGGTTGCTTGCCCTCTTTTCTTCTCTCTACAGCAATTTCTGTGCACCTAGCTCTTAATTCCTCACCGGCAGCTAATTGCATCTTTTCATCAAGCCCCTCTCTTCCAGCTAATCTATTATTGGCAGGAATGACCATCACATCCCCCTCTACTCTGATGATATTACCAAACTGGACTCTAACCTGTCCATGGCGGCACTCTCTCACGATTATTGTCTCCGCCATATCATGACAAGGAGGGTCATCTGATAAGTAACCATCGACAGGAATCAGGACTCGTAATCGATGCATTCATTCGATAACGCCTACTACGAGGGGCATGTCCTCAGGGTACGTGCTCGTGAATGTTGAGCCAGGAAGCGAGTCAGATGTCCACAAAGTTGCGTTGTCACTAGATTGTGTAACTGATGCGAATATGCTCTTTGGAGACTATGATCTGATTGTGAAAATAGAGGCTTCCAGTATGGGAGAAATTGCTCGACATGTCGTAGAATCCATCAGAGCAATACCAGGCGTGGCTAATACCAAGACTCTCGCCTGTGCAGAAATGTAACTCTCGTGAATAAGAAAAACCCTCCAATGAGGCTCAGTAAGTCCTTTTTTACCCAATAACTTCATTATCTCAGTAAATCACCAAATAAACGGAGGTATACTGAAAATGTCAGGAAAGAAGTACTTCGTACTAATGGAGAATGGAGAGGACACAAGCCAGGTGTTTGTCAACAGCCAACCAAGAGGAGCCGCACTCAAAGCGGCCCGAAGGGGGCACACAAACATCGATTTGAGGGAGCGAGGCACCAATAGAGTGCACTGCTTCGAAGGCTGGAGGACTCTTGAATCCAAAGGCGCAGGCGGTCCGGCTTACCTTCCAGAAAAAATCTGGAAGGCCAATGTCAAGAAGACCGGCATTAAGCGCCTCTAGGATTCAAAGAAGCTAGACCAATCTAGTCCCAATGTGAATCGTCCCAGTTGCTTAGCTTCTGAGGCCGAGCTTTTTACCAATTATTGCAATTGGATCATAGAATTCCGTAACCACTCTCTCTTTTAGTGGTATTATTGCGTTATCGGTAATTTTAATTCCAGCTGGACAGACTTCTGTACAGCATTTTGTAATATTGCAGTAACCTATTCCAAAGTCATCTTTAATCTCTGGAATCCTACTTCTCTCATCCAATGGATGCATCTCTAAACTCGCCAGTCTGACAAAGAATCTCGGACCAGCGAATTCATCAAACTTCTGATGCTCTCTCATCACATGACATGTGTTAACGCATAACATGCACTCAATGCAAGAGCGAAACTCCTGTACTCTGTCCGCTTCGCTTTGTGAGAACACCCAATCCTTATCTTTTGGCCCACTTATTGGTGAAATCTTTCTATCTGTCTGATATGCCCAAGATGTATCAGTAACCAAATCCTTGACCAATGGAAATGTCTGCATTGGTTTGACTACCACTGCCTCACCTTCTGGGGTCTCTTCCAATATCTCATCCATTCTAGTCATACACATCAATCTGGACTTACCATTTACTTCAGCACTGCAAGATCCACACTTGCCAGCCTTACAATTCCATCTACAAGCCAGATCAGGAGCAAATTCAGCTTGAATAGAATGAATTGCATCAAGTACAACCATTCCTTCATCAAGTTCGATGGTGTAGTCGATCATTTTTCCAAAAGGATCCCCATCTTGGTCTGGTACTCCCCTAAATACACTAAATGTCACAGCCCCCATAATCACTCCTCCTCATGCAGATCATCAGAATCAAGTAATTTCCTTAATTCTGAGGGAATTGGCGGATAGGTAACGAAACTAATATCCATTTCTCCTTCATCGGACATCGAAATTACACTGTTCACCTTTCCCCAATGTGAGTGATCAGGAACAGGGAAATCTTCTCTTGTATGACCGCCCCGACTCTCCTCTCTCTTGAGAGCAGCCAAGGTGCACATTCTACTGACGTCTATCATAGCTCCAATCTCAAGAGATTGATGCCATCCGGGATTGTAGGTCTTGCCACTTCCTCCGAACACACTCTTTCCCCTTTCTTCAAGAACATCAAGGTCATTCAGAGCATCTTCGAGTAGAGATTTTGTTCTGATTATTCCAACCTTGTCCTGCATCATCTTTCTCAAATCTGAGACTACCGCTGCTGGGTTCTCGCCACCTTCTCTGGATAATGGAGCGAGAGTATCATCAATTATCTCCTGAATTTCCGACTCAGGAATTTCCCTGAATTCTTTGATCTCTTTGGCAGAAGTGGCGGCATGCTCTCCCGCAATCTTCCCAAAAACAATCAGGTCGGAAAGAGAGTTACCTCCGAGACGATTAGCTCCATGAAGCCCCGTCGCGGCTTCCCCTGCGGCATAAAGTCCTCCAATACAGGTTTCCTGCGTGTCAAAATTTACCTTGACACCCCCCATGACATAGTGAGCAGTAGGCCCCACTTCCATTGGTTCTTTGGTGATATCGACAGCTGCAAGCTCCTTGAACTGATGGTACATTCCAGGAAGCTTCTTCTTGATTTCTTCTTCGTTCCTCCACGAAATATCTAGGTAAGCACCTCCATGCTCGGAAGCACGACCGGCAGCACGTTCACTATTGATTGCCTTAGCTACCACGTCTCTAGTAAGCAACTCTGGGGGCCTCCTCTTAGTAGCAAGCTTTCCAGCAATGACCTCCTCGACCCATGCCTCAGCTTCCCCGATCGTATCCGCAAACTCATCCGCATACATCTCAGGAACATAATCGAACATGAATCTCCTTCCTTCATTATTGAGAAGTTTACCACCTTCCCCACGAACTCCTTCGGTGACTAATATTCCTTTGACTGACGGTGGCCAAATCATCCCTGTTGGATGGAACTGAATAAA
>DAOI01000018.1:52036-64992 GCA_002501805.1 Euryarchaeota archaeon UBA463
AATTCCATATCTCCCATTTCTGCTCCTGCCCAGTATGCCAATGCATAACCTTCTCCTGTATACTCCCAAGATCCAGAGCATATCTCCCAGCATCTAGTGGCACCTCCCGTGGCCAGTACAATTGATTTTGCTTTGAATACATGAAGTGAACCATCGTTCCTACTGTAAGCGAAGCAACCAGATACTCTACCTTCCGACTTGAATATCTTCCTCACGGTGAACTCCATGAAAACATCCATTCCCATGTGTATTCCTCTTTGCTGTAGTGTTCTAATCAGCTCCAATCCAGTTGCATCCCCTATATGGGCAAGTCTTGGATAGGTATGTCCACCAAAATTTCTCTGACTCGTAAGTCCAGAGGGAGTCCTATCAAACACAGCTCCCCATTGCTCCAGCTCCCTAATTCTATCAGGTGCTTGTTGTGCATGAATTCTGGCCATCCTCCAGTCATTCAGATATTTGCCACCTTTCATAGTGTCTCTGAAGTGTGTCTCCCATGAATCCCGCTCATCTTTGTTAGCTAGGGCAGCCGCGGCTCCTCCTTCGGCCATTACGGTATGCGCTTTACCCAGCATAGATTTGGAAATCATGGCAACTGTTGCACCCGAGGAGCTAGCTTCTATTGCTGCACGAAGGCCGGCCCCTCCGGCCCCTATGATAACGACATCATATTCATGAATAGAGTAATCCTGATCCAAAACTACCACTCCAACAAAATCCGATCTGAAATGAATTCCTCAGCCACCGCCCAGACAAACAAGTCTCCTAAGAATACCATGGCAAGACTTGTCCAGAACCAGAACGCGTGATGGACATTAACTCCACTAACCCACCTGTAAATGGAACCGAAGATACCTGAAATGCCACCTCTCCATTGGTCCATACCTCCTCCAAAAAGATGTCTGAATGCATGACAAGAGGCCACATACATGAATAGAAGGAATGCTTCAATACCCAAGACCATTGTACCAATGGATATGGCTCTAGAACCATCATCAAACCGTGTTGTTAGTAGAACGTCATAGAATTTAACAGAAAGGACCAGTATAGCTAGGTAGAGCATATATCTGTGAATATTGTTTAGAATAAACAGTCCCTTTTCTCCCTTGTAATCCACAGTATAGCTAATCCCTGGTTTGGAAACCATACATCCAGTAGGATTCTGAAAGAAAGTCCTGTGGTATACCCTTCTCATGTAATAGCAAGTCCCTCTGAATCCAAATGGAATCCATAGAATCAACATTGCTGAATTCATCCATCCGGGATGATTTGTAATGTGTAGCATATGTAGAACGTCAGGAGAAAATATTGGCGACGTTACCCTGTGATCATCATAATGTATACTCCCGTCCCACACTACAACTCTGAGTCCTGTGTAAATCAGTGCAATAGTAAGTGCAATAGCCATCCATACTGGCTCCGTCCACCAATAGTCTATCCTATCAGTTCTCCCAAAACCTCTCTTCAGAGGAAGTTTGACATTAATGCCAAGCGAACTAAGATGGTCTCGGTCCCAGTTAGCCATGGTAACCCTGTACCTAGGGCACGGACGGGCCCCTTAAGCAATTGCTTCTAGCCAATTCCATTACACTCAACGTTGAAAGATGAAACTCTACTTGGAGAAACATGGATGAACACGGATTGGAGACATCGGTTTGCTACAAATGTGGCTACCTTCCAGGAGCCTGGCTTCCAGGGTTACCATGCCCAGAATGCGGCGAGATACTTATCTAAGCAAGTTTAGAGTAGTCCGCCTCGGCTTCTTCCATCTCTATCTCTTCAACATCCATCTGTGCCAACTGTAGCTTCCCAGAAAGCTCATCATTAACTGCATGCCAGTAAGAGTATGACTCGATTACCCATATCCCAGACTCTCGACTTCCATTCCCGCTTTCCTTCACCCCTCCGAAGGGTAGGTGGGCCTCTGCACCAGTAGTTGAGTTGTTTATTCCGGTCATTCCAGCTTTAATCCCAGTCTTGAATCTGAAAGCCTCTAGCCTATCATTTGTGTAGCAAGCACTAGAGAGTCCGAATGGAGATGCATTGGCTAAGCGAAGGGCGTCATCAAAGTCTTTGGCCTTAACTACCGTGACAACTGGGCCGAAAATTTCCTCATGGAAGCATTTCATGTCTTCAGTGACATTCTCATAAACATGTGGCCACATGTACACCCCTTCATCCGGATCTCCATGGAATCCATCAGGAAGATTATGATTTGTGATTCTGCCAGATCCCCATAATTTGACAGCCCCATCATTTTCACAAATCTCTAGTCCCTTTAGGAAGTCTTCTCCATATTTCTCAGAAAGCATAGAACCGTAAAGAACCCCTTCATGACGCATTGAATCTCCTATCTGAGTTGTTGAAACCTTATCCATAAACTTGGACATGAACTCATCATATACGTCTTCATGTATTATCAGGTTTCCAAGACTAGTACACCTTTGACCACCAGTTCCGAAACCGGCCCAATAAGCTCCTTCGACAGCATTTTCAATGTTAGCCGAAGGCATGACCACCAGGGGATTCTTTCCACCAAGCTCTAGTGATGCACTCACAAGGTTCCTTCCACAGGCCTCACCAATCATCTTCCCCACTGGGGTGCTCCCAGTGAATGAAATTTTGTCTACCATCCCTAAGTCTGCCGCATCTACAAGATACTGTCCAGCGCCACTTCCCTTCCCATGGATGAGATTTATTACACCATCTGGAAGACCCGCCTCATGCATGATTCGTGCTAGAGCAAATGAAAGTAGAGGCGAATCCTGAGGGGATTTCCAGACGCATGTATTTCCACACATTATTGCAGGAATCATCTTCCAGAAGGGAACGGCTGAGGGGAAATTACAGGCATTGATAATTCCACAGACGCCCAAGGGTCTCCTATACGTAAACAGCTCTTTGTCAGGGAGCTCAGAATTAACCGTCTGTCCATACAATCTTCTTCCCTCTGATTGGAAGAATAGACAAGTATCGATAGCCTCCTGAATCTCACCTCCGCATTCCTTCATGGTCTTTCCAATCTCTCTCGCCTGCAAGCGAACAAGATCTTCCTTCCTCTCCATCAATAATCTGCCCATGTTTCCGATAACTTGGCCCCTAGTGGGAGCAGGGGTGGAAGACCAAGATGGAAACGCCTTTCGAGCTGCCCGGAGGGCATCATGCACATCTTCCTTAGTGGAGAGAGGGAATTCTCCCAGAGTATCCTCCAACCAGGCTGGATTTTTACTGGTAAATGTCTTACCATCGCCCGAATTACAAAGTCTTCCCGCGATAATATTGTATCCTCTTATCGCAGGGCTACCATTTGGATTTTCTATTTTCATTGTCTCGAAGCCAGTTTCCAGCACATGAGTCATGTATGTACCGAATCACCCAACAGACATAATGCTACTCATCGAGGCACATCGTTCTGATAACCAATCGCAATTTTTGACATACTTTCATTGGTGGGTTTAACTAATGTGGCTATCGAGGTGTGTCCGCTAGGAGCCTAAGTACATGACCGATGACAATTCTGATTCCCTTACACTTAGAGTGGCTAAGGCCATACCGAGCGACGTCGGACATGGTAGAGCGCGAGTCCCATTCGACAATGATTTGAATCTCAAACCGGGAGACATAATTGAGGTATCTGGAGAGAGAAAAACTGCAGCGATTGTCTGGAGGTGTAGGCCGGAAGATGCGAATCTAGGGGTAATAAGGGTGGATGGAATCATTCGTAAGAACGCCGGAGTTAGTCTCGGGGACAGAGTTGATATCAAGAAAGTCGAGACACAGCCTTGCCAAAGACTAGTTCTCAGCCCTGTCATGGCTAAGCAGCAGAAGGTAAGATTCGGTCCCGGAATAGAGGGATTCGCACGCAGGGGACTGAACAAAAGGCCTGTTGTAGCTGGTGATAGGATATTTATCCCAGGGATGACTCTGTTCGCGGAAGCTCTCCCCTTTGCAATTGTCTCAACCAAGCCTAAGGGTATCGTTCAGGTCTTACCAGATACTGATATTGTGATCAAAGAGGATGCAGTCGACGAGGAAGAGCAGGGGGATGTTCAGACAATTTCCTATGAGGACATAGGCGGTCTGGGCGACCAGCTCCAGAAGGTCAGAGAAATGATAGAACTCCCTCTCAAACATCCCATTCTGTTCAGAAGGTTAGGAATAGACCCTCCAAGGGGAGTATTACTTCATGGGCCCCCAGGTACTGGAAAAACTCTCATTGCCAAGGCTGTAGCATCAGAGACCAATGCGCATTTCACCTCAATCAATGGTCCTGAGATTATCTCAAAGTATTACGGAGAAAGTGAGAAGCAGTTAAGAGAAATATTCGAGGAAGCGGCCGCTAATACTCCAGCTATAATTTTCATCGATGAGCTAGATAGTATTGCTCCTAAGAGGGAAGATGTAAGTGGAGAAGTGGAGAGAAGGGTGGTTGCTCAATTACTGACCTTACTCGATGGAATGCAGGGTAGAGACAATGTTGTTGTCATAGGCGCTACCAACAGGCAAGACGCCATCGACCCAGCTCTTAGGAGGCCCGGAAGATTTGATCGCGAGATAGAGATTGGCGTTCCTGACAAGAATGGAAGAGCTGAGATAATTGGAATCCACACACGTGGAATGCCAATAAGTGACGATTTCGACGTAGAATGGCTACTTGACAATACCAATGGATTCGTAGGAGCTGATATCTCAGCGCTTGTTAGAGAGTCCGCAATGAAGGCTCTCAGAAGGTACCTACCTGAAATCGATCTGGACGAGGAGCAAATACCTCCAGAAGTACTGGAAAAGATGGCAGTAATTATGGCCGATTTCAGGATGGCCATTAAGGAGGTTGAGCCAAGTGCCCTTAGAGAGATTTACCTAGAAGTACCTGAGGTATCTTGGGATGAAGTGGGAGGGCTACAAGAGATCAAAGATAGACTCAAGGAAAGTATTGAATGGCCACTCACCAAACCGGAATTATTCGAACACTTTGGCATTAACCCTCCTAGAGGAATAGTATTGTTTGGTGCCCCAGGAACAGGCAAAACACTCCTTGCCAAAGCAATAGCCAATGAGGCCAAGGCTAACTTCATCACCATTAAGGGTCCAGAGCTAATATCCAAGTGGGTCGGTGAATCGGAGAAAGCCGTCAGAGAGGTATTCAAGAAGGCCAAGCAGTCCAGTCCTTCGATTATCTTTTTAGACGAGTTTGAGAGTATAGCCGGAATTAGGAGATCTAGCTCTGGAGAAGGCTCTGATGTCATTAACAGAGTGGTGAATCAGTTGCTAAGCAGTATGGATGGTGTTGAGGGCATGGAAGGAGTGATTGTTGTTGCAGCCACTAACCGTCCAGAAATGATTGATCCAGCTCTTCTGAGGAGTGGAAGATTTGAGAGAGTCATGCATGTTCCTCCTCCTGATCCAGAGGCACTAAAGGCAATTCTGGAGATTCATACAGAAAATATGCCTCTTGGAAAATTCTCACTTGATGAGATAGCCTCTAAGCTTGAGAATTATACTGGTGCAGATATCGAAGCAGTTTGTAGGGAAGCGGGACTTATCGCCATGAGAGCGGATAGGAAAACGGTGAGTAAGAAGCACTTCGAAGAAGCAGTCGAAAGAGTCAGGCCCACTGTTACCGATGAGATGATGCTCTATTACAACAGGATGGAAGATCTCCTAACCAGTGGTCTGCAGTCAGTTAGAAGGCTACCTGATAGTCTCGTAGGAATAGAATCTGTATGAGGTGAATGGATGCCAACAACATTCGGCAGAGAGCTCCTCGGCAGGGATGTTTTGGATGCTTCAAGCGACAAGCTTGGGACAATGGCAGATTTCAGCGTAGATATGGATACCGGCTCAATTGTAGCTCTTCTGGTGGTAATAGACCATGGAATAGACCCCAAGTTCCTTCCATGGCCAACAGCAGATGGACTGTTGTCCGTCCCGGTTTCAGAGGTAGCAAACATAGGTTCTGCGATACAGCTATCTCGTTGAACTCCTGATGCGTGAGTGTTCATGGCCCCACAACGGTATTAATACGAAGTTAAGGCTCGATGGTTATTCCTATAGATGGAGGTATAGGCATGGCAGACTTTAATGCATCAATCAGAAGGCTGTCATCTCCTAAATTTAGGAGAGGCGCATCCATCGCCGCCTTCTGGATCCTGATAGGGGTCCTCGCCGCAGAAATCCTCCAGACATACTTGGTTGATGGGGAAACCCAGCAATCTGCATATGGGGATGATTGGAATGATTTAGGATCATTTAGATCAGATATCAATGATATGGGTATTGAGACAAATGCATTGGTATCTAGTCCACTGTTACTAAGTGAGATAGATCACCCCGAAGAGGCCGTCTTCGTTGTCTCTGGAGTTGAAAGGGACACTATCTCTTTACCAAGATTTACGGGTGACGAGAGTGTAATCGAACTTACCGAAGGCGATGGCTACACAAATTCAGAGATTTTGGCAATTGAGAATTTTGTCCAGAGAGGAGGAACTGTTATCCTTATGGATGATTTTGGTTACTCTGCTCAATTGGCCAGCCAATTTGGGCTTGATTACTCTGGACATAGACTGTATGACGGCCAAGCTTATGCTCATGAGCTAGATTACAACTACGTGTGGATTAACACAACCTCTGCTTACAACTTCACAACCAACTCTGGCTCACTTTCTTCCGTGAATCCTTGCCTGAAGGACTCTGACGGTGATGGAGTAATCGATTTACTAGATATTGAGCCTTTTAATTCAGACATCACCACCTCTGGGATATCACTCGGTGATGCTGGACTCTGCTCTCACAGATTCGATCCGATTAGTTCAACCTGGGACTTCTCAGAGGACTATGATATTCTGACCAACGGACCATCAGCCTTCGAGAAAGACAGTTCCTACAATCCTGTTGAAAATAGATATGCAATTGGCCGGTCGACTCTAGACTCTTATCTAGATACCAATGATGATGGAAACCTGACTGTAGGCTTCGAAGCCGCAGGAATTGAGGATGACGAACAGGGTCCCTTCGCAGTCTATGTGAGATACTGCTTCGATCGTCTATGCATAGATTCCGATTCAGGAAGGGTTCACTTTGTTTCTGACGGTTCTTTGTTGATTAATTCACTATACGATCCTGATTTCGACTCAGATTACTCTGGATTAGTACCAAGTAACGATAATAGAAAATGGGCTCTTGATATTATTGCAGAGGCCCTTTTAATTGGCAATTCTAGCACTCTAGCTACTGAGAACGCAATAGTAATTTTCGATGAGAGTAGACATCAACAATCAAACATTGGTGGAGATACTTACAATCTACTATACTATCTTCTAATTTACTTCACAAATGACTGGATGGCAATGCTAATACTATTCCTAGGCCTTTTCATTTCTCTTGAAGCTGTTCTAATCAGGAAAGAAGATCCCGATGAGTGGAGGCACGTCTTCAGGATTATTTACTATGGGTTCGGAGATGCAAGAAGGTATGAGTACTATCAAAGGCCACAAAAGATTAGGCAGGTCCTTCTCACCAGGATAAGAAATGTAAATGCCATGTCAAGGGAAGAGTTTGATGCTCTTCCAGCAGCCGAACTTCAGAGAATGGTAGATGATAAGGTTCTGACAGATTTCATATTCAATGATAGGAGATACAAAACCGACGAATTGGTAGGTATTGTGAAGAGAATTAAGGACTGGGGAACTACTGATACAGAAGGAGTTGCATAGAATGTGGACTAGAAAAGCCGCCATTATGTTGACCAGTGGAATCAGTTTGATTCTGATTGGAATGATGATTTCTAATTTCCAACTGATGATAATCGGACTATCCTTCATCTCGATGTTAGCAATCAATGGCTGGGTAGCAGGGCATTCCGATCTAACAATAATTAGGGAGACCTCAGCGACAAACGTCTACAAAGGAGATGACATTGTTGTATCTCTCACTATAACCAATAACTCATACCGTAGAACCCAACAATTGGAGCTTTTCGATAACGTACCTCACGAGATGAAGATGCGCAAAGGAATCAACCAAATGAGGATGAACTTAGGACCTAGGCAGTCGACTACGATGAAGTATGTAGTCCGTTGTCCACTCAGGGGACATTATACCGTAGGTCCGGTATCTGTAAGATATCGTAATGCATTCAATCTCTTCGTGAGCGAAACCAAAGTCGATGATAGGTCCGATATCACAGTCTTCCCTCAAATTAGGGACATAGAGGAAGCACTTCTAAGATCTGATGTTCCAAAGATGTATTCAGGAGCGACAACTCTGAAAACTCCAGGTCCAGGAATGGAATTCTACGCACTCAGGGAGTATCTTCCAGGAGACTCGTTCAGATCGATTAATTGGAAGGCTCTAGCGAGAACTGGGGAGATGATGGTCAATGAGAAGACAAGGGATGCAGTTACCGATGTATTCGTCATTGTTGACACTAGGGATGTTTCCAGAATAGGTACTGTACTCAAGAATCCCCTGGAGATGGGTACGGTAGCCGCCGCCTCAGTCTCCAATTATTTCCTCAAGAGAAGAGACTCAGTCTCTCTCGTTACTTATGGCTCAAGGATGGATTACCTTCCTCCAGAAACTGGAGATAAGCAGTACTTCAAGATTCTTAGTGGACTAGCATCCGTCCAGTCCAAAGGCTCCATGCCTCTGCAAGCAGTCACTAATGCGCTATCTCCCAGAATCAGCAGAGGCTCCCCAGTTTTCATCATCAGTAGCCTTGAGGGAGACGGCACAACCCTACCTGCAATCAGAAGCCTCTCTGGGAAAGGACACGAGGTCATCGTACTATCTCCGAGTAGCATAGACCTGGAGAGGCTAGTCAGTAGAATTCCTCGGATGTCTTATGAAGTTCTGAAACTCGAGAGACAGAATAGGCTCACGGCAATTGCCGGATATGGTGCTAAGGTCATAGATTGGACTCCCGATGTCGAGCTCTCTCAGGCACTATTACAGATTAATTTGAGTTAGGATGGATAGATATGGTAGACAAAAAAGTTTCAGAGAACGCATCTCTAGAGATTTCAAGTCTGAGAAGGAGATGGAAAATAATTTTCCTGCAACTAATCTCAACCGCTGCCCTACTTGCGCTAATGAATAGAATGATCAAATTATACGGCTCCTGCTCCGATACATTCGTTGAATCATATGACGGCTCTAACTATTGGTGTCCATCATACGAGCACACTAGAGGGCTAATTTGGTTCCAAGAGCAAACAGGTTCTCTCATTCTTCCGGATGTAGTTCACGGATTAGATCAAACTGGAAACATGTCACTCGTGGCTCCATTGATTCTCTGTGCGATTCTAACAGCCATCTGGATTTATACTCTCACCGCGAAGGAAAATATTAGCAAGAATATCAAGAGAATAGCCGTCGGGGGAATGCTAGCGTGGGGACTACTTCCGTTTGTTGTATCTTGGCTTGTTGCGATATCTAACTTTGGAATCCACCTGCCCTGGGGGCCAACAGATGAACTGAATCATTTGGACAATCTCTGGGAACCATTTCTCTTCATAATCGAGCTAGTTTTCTTGGGCATAGTATTCGCTCCAGTACTTTCTGGATTGATGGGGATTTGGGGGCTATCCAGAAAACTTCTGACATGGACCGTTGGATATTATCTGACAGTAATAGGAATACATGCTATCTTGACTTTCGAAGGCATTACTGAGTCAGTCGACCTTGGTCTTTCACCACTTCCAGCTCAGATAGGAGAGGCAACCTTGCTAGGCGGATTGGTGTCCCCACTGTCTCTGAGCTTGATGCAAGTAGCCATACTTCTACTAGTGTACCTAGAATCTGGCTCTGCGGTCATATCCAATATGGAGTATGCCTCCATGCTTCCGGGAGATGCCAGAAGAGATCCAGAATACGTGCGACAGTTCAACAATGTAGTAAATGGCCACATAGCTCATCTGATCGGTGTGATGGCTCTCGTAGCTCTAACTACGGCAATTGCTCTTGAATTCGATGATTTCCTAATCTCTACAGTGAGCGCTCTTTCTGGCGGTCAATGGGCCGGACAGGTGAAGGAGTCACTAGAGCTACAACTGACCTATGGGAAGGTAATCTCTGCAGGCCTATTCCTGATAGTCGTAGCAGGAATGAGATTTATTCTACCTTGGCAGAGAGTTACCGGAATGGTTGAAACAGCCTTTCTCAGATTCAGATCAACTGATAACTAGCTATCTGACTCCAATTAGGGAGCTAATCATTCTGAAAATAAAGTCAGAAACAAGAGGTATCACAAAAATTAGAATAATAACCGTGAGAACCTCACTTTCCACTCCAAAGGAAGAATCAACGACTAGGTCAATTTCCTCAAAGAAGAATAAGGCTGAACAAAATACAGCTATCACAACAGCTCTCTCAGGCCATGAAGAATATCGCCTTCCTTCTGTGAACTTCCGTCCTAATAAGGTCCCGCGCGCTTGCATTGCCCCGTTGAAAGCAACTACCAATATCAAAAATGCCCTTGATTTACAAATCTGATACACATTGGGTTCAAGTCAAACCCCTCCCGGGAAGGGTCATGGACGGAGCCATATCGGTTACCAAGTGTAGCCGATGTAAGCTACCTTCCATTATTCACCAGCCCTATAGTGGACAGCATCTCTGTGGCAGGCACCTATCAGATTCTGTTCGAAGGAGAACCTCCCGTGAGTTGAGGAGACAACTAATCCTCCCAAAGGATGCAAGAAAGGAAGATGGGAGCCCCTTCGTGGTGTTGGTGGCTGTTTCAGGAGGCAAAGATTCTGCAGTCCTCCTCACAATGATCAATGATATCATTGGAAGCAGGAGGGACATTAGGATTGTAGCTGGCTGTGTAGACGAGGGAATCGATGGATACAGATCCCCCTCCTTGGAGTGTGCAAGAGACCTTTCTGAAGATCTAGGTGTTGATTTCGTTACCTTGAGCTATGAGGAAATGGGATATGACAGAATGGATAAGGTAGTATCCAAGATTCCAGGAATGGGGGAGCTCCATGATGAGGCAAGTGGAATGATGCCCTGCTCGTTCTGCGGTGTTTTCAGGAGACAGAGCCTAAACTCTCTCGCAGACAAGGTAGGGGCCGATGTGATGGCATTAGGCCATAATTTAGATGACATGGCCCAATCAATATTGATGAATCTCCAAAAAGGAGAGATAGAGAGATCAGTTAGATTAGCCCCTCATACATCCGCTCCAATCGAAGGCATGGTTCCAAGGATAGTTCCACTCAGGTGGATACCTGAACAGGAAATCCACGCCTTCGCTATTTTCAACTCTTTACCTATCCACCATGGGGACTGCCCTCATGCTCCAGGAGCCCAGAGGCAGCAGAGTAGAGAAATAGTAGCCCAGCTAGAGTCTCATACTCCCGGAGCAAGGCATGGACTCCTACACTCTCTCGATCAGATTAGAGAGATCCATAGGGAGGTGCATCCAGATACTAATTCCAAAATTGGAAGTTGCTCTCTTTGTGGAGAGGCAACATCTAGACCTGTATGCCAGTCATGCACAATGAAGAAATGGCTTTCAGAAGTACCTTGAGTGATCATATGTTTGTTAATATCGCAGGATACAGATTCGTAGACCTCCCTGACAGAGACTCTCTGAGGGAGCCCTTCAGAGAGAAGTGCAATAGTCTGGGGCTCAAGGGAACCATTCTTCTAAGTCACAATGGAATCAATTTCTCTCTCGCTGGGAAAAAGGAATCAATAGATGAATATACATCATTCTTGGAAGAAGATGTCAGACTAAGGGGAATTCCTATGCATGTGTCAAACTCAGACTATCAACCATTTCGCAGAATGCTGGTCAGACTCAAGAAGGAGATTATCTCATTAGGAATCGATGAAATCAGACCTGCCGACAATGAAGGTAAGTATATCCAACCAACTGAATTTAAGAGTTGGCTCGACGAGGGCCGAGAGGTGATCGTCCTTGATACTCGAAACGACTACGAGCTTAGAGTTGGAACTTTCGAAAATGCCGTAGACCTTGATATCAAGTCATTCAGAGATTTCTCCAATGCGGTGGAAGAGCTTGAATATGACAAATCAACTCCTGTAGTAATGTTCTGTACAGGAGGGATAAGGTGCGAGAAAGCGAGCATGGTAATGGAGAGGAAAGGTTGGGAAGAGGTTTATCAAATCAAAGGAGGAGTGCTAGGATACTTCAGAGAAACTGGAGGTTCTCATTGGAATGGAGACTGCTTCGTATTCGACCAACGCGTAGCACTCGATAAGAATCTTAATGAGGCCGATCATGAGATGTGTTTCAAGTGCAGGGAGCCTCTTTCTCCTGAGGATTTAGAATCTGACAAGTACTCTGTTGAGGAGTATTGTCCATTCTGCTACGATAGGTTGGTTGGTTTGGCATGAAGAAGATCAACTTCTCTGAGAAGCTATCAGAGTTCTCGGACCATTGGTCTCCAAAGGTAATCGCTGAGATGAACAACTACCAATTTAAACTAGTCAAGATAGAGGGGGATTTCATTTGGCACAACCACGCCGACACAGACGAGACTTTCATTGTCCTTGAGGGGTCGATGTTCATTGAGCTAGAGGACGAGACCGTGGAGTTGAATGAGGGAGAGATGTACGTAGTTCCTAGAGGCGTGAATCACAAGCCATATGCTATTGAGGAGTGTAAAGTGATGCTAGTCGAGCCCAGAGGAGTACTGAATACTGGAAATATCAATAATGATTTGACTGCACCTAACGATGAATGGATTTAGGACGGCTCTTCCTTCAGAGTTAGGGTTAATTGCAGTGAAACCGCCAACAAGAATATCACGCCCGCGACTCTGAAGCAGGTATGGTAAGACCAGAGCCCGGACCCCTCGACGGTTTCGGACCAGATCACTGCTGATAGGAGTGGCCCTATTATTCGAGCCAGGGCCCCTAGCCCCTCTTGGACCCCCATGATAGTCCCGAGCTCGTGGCCCCCTTCCTTGGATGCGAATGTCAGA
>DAOI01000017.1 GCA_002501805.1 Euryarchaeota archaeon UBA463
TCGGGGAAACATGAGCACCGTGTCTCCTGAGCTCTCGACAGAGTTTGATAGATTCCACTGCTGCTATGCCTCCTGTTACTGCCAATAGGACCTTGCGACCAACCAGAGTGTTGCTAAGTTGACTGACGCCGGTGTCTCCGACCATGACTTCCGATTGCCGTGTGATTCATGAGTGCGTCGCTCCCGCGAATGTTTGAGACTATGGCTCGGGGCATGTTTTCTGTAACTCGCCATATTTCTTTTCTACTTGTCATGCTCGCCATAGTTCAACTTCTTGTAATCCTTAGCTTGCCGTACGACAGATCAATATTTTTCATCTTTCCAATGATATTTGGAATGGTTTTGTTGCCTGTATCCATTACAGGTGCTGTTCTCCTACGTCTCCGTAGGAGCCCTGGCATCTTCTTATCCACAATTTCCTTGGGCTCATTGGGAATTTGTTTCATGTTCGAAGGTTTCCTGGTAATGTTAATGGGGCCCTCTGCTATTGTAGGAGCTTTGTACGTCCTTCTCGGTATTTCCTCGGTTAGAAGGATAAAGCCACTTAACAACGTCTCATTCAGAAGATGGTTTGAGGGAGGAAATAGCTCTGTTAATTATGACTTGGCAGATGAGGAGGTCATGGCAACATGCCCTCATTGTTCTAGCATCTTAGCAGTAATACCATCTCTGCTTAGTGAGGAGGATAAGTGTCCAGAATGTAACGGCAAGCTCGTTCTCTAAGGACTCTCAAGTACGATTGTGATGCCCATTCCTCCGCCTATACACATTGTCGCTATCGCCCTTTCTGAGTTGGTTCTGTTTAGTATGGATGCGGCCTTTCCAACAATTCTCGCCCCAGATGCTCCAAGAGGATGCCCTATTGAAATGGCGCCTCCGTCGATGTTTACCTTCTGATAGTCAATCGACAATTCATTAATCACAGCTATACTTTGCGAGGAGAAGGCCTCATTAATTTCGAAAACATCGATATCATCGATATGCCATCCTGAACGTTCGAGTGCTTTTTGAGTGGACGATATAGGCCCAATTCCCATCATATTGGGAGGGCATCCAGTAACTGCACTGGTGACTATTCTTGCTAATGGTTCTAATCCATTCTTTTCGGCAAATTCAGAGCTACAGACTAGCATACAGACTGCTCCATCTGTCAAGGGCGAGGATGTAGCGGCCGTTACCGACCCATTATTCCTGAATACTGGATTTAGTTTGGACATTGATTCCAAGGACGTGTCTCTTATGCAACCATCTTCGTCAATCACACCATCGTCTGAAGTGATTGGACAAATCTCAGATTTGAAGTATCCGTTATCCCTTGCATAAATTGATTTCATATGCGAATCTAGAGCAAATTCTTCTTGGGAAGATCTAGAAATATTCCACTTTTCTGCTACATTCTCTGCAGTAATCCCCATATTTATGTAAGCGTCTGGAAATTCTCTCTCGAGATCAGGATGTGGGCTCCAATTGAATCCCCTTCTCTTGATTCTGCTCATTGACTCTATACCCCCGCATAGAAAGCAATCTCCCCAACCACTCTCAATATTTGAGGCGGCGACGAGTATAGCCTGCATTGATGACCCGCATAGCCTATTGATGGTCATCCCAGGGACTTTGTCAGGCAATCCGCCGAGAAACGTAACTAGTCTACCAATATTGTACCCCTGTTCTCCTTCAGGGTATGCACAACCTACTATGATATCATCAATATCGCCTATGTTGACGGGATTTCTACCGAGTAGTGACTTCGTGACTTGCCCTAGTAATTCATCGGGGCGAGTTTCTGACAGCTTTCCCTTGTGTGCCCGATGGAAAGGGCTCCTCATCCAATCAACGATTACTGCTCTCACGTGTCTCGGGAGGTATGGGGGAAAATAACCCTTGGTGGTGGAAACGTTGGAACATTATCGACCGAGAGGTTCATGAGAAGGCTTCAACTGGCTCGCCTGATAATATGATTAGAGAGTGCAGCATACATGGATATTTCTCGGATGATGACCTATGTCCCGCGTGTAATTCAGAGGGAAAATTCATCATGAGGGGGAATGAAAGAGACTCAATGGCGAGAAGATTAGCATTAGCGCTTAGA
Organism: Euryarchaeota archaeon UBA463; assembly: GCA_002501805.1. Lineage (GTDB taxonomy): Archaea > Thermoplasmatota > Poseidoniia > Poseidoniales > Thalassarchaeaceae > MGIIb-O5. Next base: position 2,090 of record DAOI01000017.1, read on the forward strand.
CACGCTCCTGAGAAGTTTGATTTGGAGATGGACATCAATGGGTGGATTGACATCAAGGACATCATAAGGCAATTTAAGAAGTCCAATGAGAGAAGATATCATTGGTTGAGGCCTCATCACTTCAGGGCAATAGCAGAAACAGATCCCAAGGGAAGATACGAAGTTAGAGGCAATGTAATCAGAGCAACTTACGGACATAGTCTGGAAATTGAGTTAGATCTACCAACAGATAACATCCCCCCCTCTCTATTCTATCCCTGCTCTCCAGATGAGGCAGACAATCTTCTCGAGGTCGGCATTTCCCCTAGTGGAAGGTCTCATGTCCATCTTTCAGCTACAGTCAGATCGGCCGCTGAAGCTGGTAAAGTGCATCACAGTAGACCTACGATATTGGAGGTAGATACTGCATCCATGGTTGCGTCTGGGGAGACAGTATGGCACGCAGGAGTCACCGTTTACTTGGTAGACTCAGTAGCGGGAGAATATCTGAGCATACTGCCAGATGACGATCCAGAGTTCCAGCTGGCCAGGGCTAAGTGGGATGAAGAGGAGTAATTAATTCTCTTCTCCACATATAGGACAGAAACTGAGATCCTCTACTAAATCAGCGGAGCATTTGACGCATTTCTTGCCATCCTTGGTAGAGACAGCATGTTCCCTACTGTCTATCGACCTTACAGAGGAGCTCCTCTCAATGAATGGGGCGGGTGATTCAAGAGACTCTAATTTCTCTAAAGACTCTCTAAAGTATATTGCTTCAGATATCGCAGATTCGATATGCGTTCTTCTCCTATCCCTTTCGACAGGATCCTCGATATGCTGTGTAGCAACTAGCTTAGACTGAAGCCATCTCTGAAAGATTTCGATTTCCCCGGCGTCGGACATATATCTTCCAAACCCCAATAAGAAATGAACCTTTCAATAATACGATAGGAGAACCCAAATCTAACCAGTACCTCAGACCTACATGGCCGCGAAGGTAGTAATGAAGTTGGGAGGGGGGCTTATCACGGATAAATCCTCATTTAAAACTGCCAAAAAAGGAGTTATTGACTCCATATGCAGTGAGATTTCGAAGATAATTGCAAATGGACATTCAGTAATACTAATCCACGGAGCCGGTTCATTTGGACACCTACTTGCCAAGAAGTGGTCTTTAGCGGCAGGTGTTGATGATGAAATTTCAGAGCAGCAACGTGATGCAGTAGTGAAAGTTAGGTCGGACATGGCAGAGCTATGTGGATATGTGACAGATTCATTGAATAGTTTTGGAGTCGAATTTGTGGTTTTTCCACCTTCAGTGTGGGCCAAGGAAACAGGGAGGAACTTCATTGGGGACTTGGATATCTTCGAGAATACGCCTAAAGACATCGTTCCAGTATCCTTTGGAGATGTTGTCAGAGTTAGCGGAGGAGCAGAGTTTGGCATACTTTCAGGAGATGATTTGATGGCTAGGATATCACTTGAAATACCTTCAGTGACACATTCTATCTTCCTACTAGGGGACGTAGATGGGATGATGAATTTACCACCAAATATAGACGGATCAAAACTCATGCCGGTTTGGAGTGCTGAGGAACATATTGAGACTTCGCACAATTCCGAACAGGACGTTACGGGGGGAATTGAGTTGAAGGCGTCTAGAGCTTCTCAGATATCAAGAGGCGTTGATGAAGTTTGGTTCATTAATGGAAATCACCCAGAAAGAATCAGTCAGCTTCTAGATGAGGGCTCCACCATTGGTACCAAAATACTTGGATGATTGGATTCTGTTATATGTCGAGGGTTTCTCGGAATGTCATGGTTGATGGTGCCAACGCTCTTTCTGGGTATGACAACTCGCAGGCCGAGATGATGGCTGAGCGTTGTATTCTAGTTGATCTAGAAGATAATATGATTGGATCCGAGAGTAAATTAGTCTGTCACAATGAAGAAGGTCTTCTTCATAGGGCATTCAGTGTCCTAATATTCGATTCAGATAATAGATTGTTGATTCAACAGAGATCTCATGATAAAATCACATTTCCTGGAATTTGGGCAAATAGCTGTTGTAGCCATCCATTAGACATTGAAGGAGAGAATGGGGACCCGATTCAGGGCTGTATTAATGCGGCGAAGAGGAAGCTTCCCCAGGAGTTGGGAATAGATCAAGATATTGCAAACTCTATGGAATTCTCCCATCTTGGTTCTTTTCAGTATAAGTGCAGATGGAATGAAGAATGGTTAGAGAACGAAGTAGACCATGTTTTGATTACTAGAGTCGATTCATTAGAGATTTTTCCTAATGAGAATGAGATTTCAGGCCACAAGTGGATAGGGCCTGAAGGAATTAGACAGGTAATGGAGGGTTCTGGAGAGTGGGAGGGTGAAATTGTGGCTCCATGGTTTAGACTACTTTGGAGAGAGTTTCTCGCAGAACAGTATCCACATTTTGATGATATTAAGGAAAGAGATGGGGTTGTTATATTCGGAGAAGTTTCGATAGAAGGTGAGCAGGTTTCCCCGGGTTCTTCATTGATGAGCGCATTAAAGGAACATAGAGAAATCGTGGAGAATGAGATTCTTTCTAGTCTGTCTAAGATTAAGCAAGAGAGGCTGCACGGTGCTATGAAGCACCTATTCACTGGGGGCGGGAAGAGGCTCAGGGCAATAATGCCTAAACTTGTAGGAGATGCAGTTGGTGGATCGAATCTTGGACATAATACCCTAGGCGCGTCTATAGAGATAATTCACAATTTCACCCTAGTACATGATGACATCATGGATCAGGACCCAATCAGAAGGGGTTTGGACGCTGTTCATGTAGCATATGACGATGCTACAGCGATAAATGCAGGCGATGCAATGCTAGCTGTGGCGTTTGAGATTTTAGCCGAATCGGAGCACATTGCCTCTGATGACCTAGTGTTCTTGGTGAAGTCTATTGGAGAGATGGTTAGAAGAGTCGCTGAAGGACAGATGATCGATATGGAGTTTGAGAAAAGAGAAGTCGTCTCTGAAGATGAGTACATAGAGATGATCGCTGGAAAGACCTCAGCAATGTTCGAGACATGTGCGATGACCGGTGCAAAGCTATCCGGAGCATCCGAGGAGGTTGTAAAATCTCTAGCTGAATGGGGACTAAACATGGGACTATGTTTCCAGCTAATGGACGATTTGATTGATATCACTGGCGATACTGAAACTCTTGGAAAGCCTGCAGGATCAGATATATTGCAAGGAAAAAGAACTCTGATTGCTATTCACGCTCTGGACTCAGGGAATCATCTGCCTTCTTTCACTAAGGCATATGGCTCTGGAGAGTGCTCTCCGGATTTACTCGCTGAAGCCGTTCAGGAACTGCATGATAACAACTCCATAAAATATGCCAAAGACAGGGCAATGTTTCACCATTCTAAGGCTCATTCATGCCTCGATATACTGGAAGAGTCAGGATCACTGAAGATTCTTAGGGAAATGACTGATTTCCAGTTGGTTAGGATTAATTGATCTAGTCCTGATAGTGAGTCTCGCCTGGAATCTCCGGCTTCAGTCCCTTTCTTTCCCTAATCTCGGCTGTAACCTTCTCATACAGGTTAGGTGGTAAGTGGACGAAGCCAGCATTTTCCATGTTCCAAATAGCCCTTCCTTGGCTTGCAGCCCTAATATCGTTGGAGAATCCGAATGTCTCAGCGACGGGGATCGTACCAATTACCTTGGTAACTCCATCCTCGACTGGCATGTCCTCGATTATTCCCCTTCTTGTAGAGACTTCCCTGGTAACACCGCCTATCACGTCGTTGGGAGAGTCTATCTGGATTTTCTGAATCGGTTCGAAAATTACCGGCCTTGATCTCATGAAAGCTCCCTTAACAGCGTTCCTGACTGCGGGAATAGTTTGAGCTGGTCCCCTGTGGATGGCGTCCTCGTGTAGTTTGGCGTCAACAAGCCTTACCATGACTCCCATTAGAGGCTCATCAGCAACTGGGCCCTTCTTACAGACATCATTGAATCCATCTATGATTAGCTCCCTAGTCTCATGAAGATTCTGAATTCCCTTGGTGTCATTAACAAGCACGTTTGTTCCATTGATAGCGTATATCTTCCTCATCAAGTCCTTGTCCATGCCTAGCTCAGCGAATTGATCGCCTATTTCCTTTGCATCTTTGGACCTGACAGTACCATCTCTGAATTCACCAGCTCTTAGTTTCTCGACTACAATATCAGGGAGGGGCTCTGCCTCGACATAGAATCTGTTGTGCCTGTTGGGAGACTTTCCTTCGAAGGGCCTTCCCTTGTTATCTGACTGAACAGATTCCCTGTAGACAACAATTGGCTCGCTGACCTTGACCTTGATCCCTTGCTCTTCTTCAAGCCTGTAAACAGTAATCTCAAGGTGCAACTCACCCATTCCAGCAAGTAAAGCCTCACCGGTCTCTTGGTTAGTAGACACTTCTAGTGATGCGTCTGCCTTCGCGAGCCCCCTAAGTGCATCGATGAACTTGGGCAAGTCCTTCATTGACTTCGGTTCTACTGCAACAGTGACAACGGGTTCAGAGATATGTCTTATCGCTTCGAACGGAGGAGCGTCTTTCTCCCTTGCAATTGTAACTCCAGCCGCTGCACTTCTAATTCCTGTAATTGCAGCGATGTTTCCTGATGTCACCTCTGAGGTAGAAATTCTATCTCCTCCAACCATCATACCGACCTGCTGAACTCTCTCGGCCTTTGCCGATCCTATTGCCCATACTGATTCACCATGCTTAATTCGTCCGGAATATACCCTACCAACAGCTACCTCGCCAGCATGAGGGTCCATCCATATCTTAGTTATCATAAGAGATAGAGGACCATCGGGATCACACTCCATCATGGCCTTACCTACTCCAGAATCTAAGTCCCCTTGCCAGATATTTGGTATTCTGTACTTCTGGGCAATTACCGGAGAGGGGTGCTTCTCGACTGTCATGTCTAGAAGGACGGTGTGGACAGGTGCGAGCTTTGCAAGTTCTTTCTGATTATCGTCGTGACAATATTCGAAAATCTGCTTAAAGTTGATGTTGCTCTTCTGCATATAGGGTATTGACATCCCCCAGTTGTAGTATGCTGACCCAAATGCCACTGTTCCTTTCTGTACTGAAACTTGCCATTCCTTGCCAAGATCTTCGGGAGCATATGTAGAGATTAGCTTGTTTACCTTGGTGATAATCTTCTCAAACCTACTCATCATCTCTGGCCCATCGATTTGTAGCTCGTTGATTAGTCGGTCTACCTTGTTAATGAATAGGACAGGCCTAACCTTTTCCTTCAATGCTTGTCGAACTACGGTCTCGGTTTGTGGCATTGTACCTTCTACAGCACAAGCTAGAATGATGCATCCATCAACTGCCCTCATTGCCCTAGTGACATCCCCTCCGAAATCTACGTGACCAGGCGTATCAATGAGATTGATGAGGTAGTCTTGCCCATCAACGACGTGGACCATAGAGGCGCTAGCAGCGTTGATGGTGATGCCTCGAGCGCTTTCTTGCTCATCAAAATCTAGGACCCTGGACTTACCTGCTAGTTCTTCGGACATCATTCCCGCGCCTGCAATCAGGTTGTCTGAAAGCGTAGTCTTGCCGTGATCGATATGTGCTGCTATAGCAATGTTTCTGATATGCTCGCGGTCATGCATTATCTCTGTAGCTCTCTTGATGTTGTCTTCCTTACGACCCATCCTAATTCCTCAATTGTTCCGTCCACCTGACTATGGTTCATAAATCCGATTGTGGAGAGAAGTAAAACATGACTGTAAGAGTGTAGAACAGTTACCTTGCAGAAGCGGCCACACGCTCGATTTCTTCCCTCTTACCTATGGAGTAAGCTGCAACATCCCCTTCGGCCGCCTTAGTTATCTCACTTACTATGCCTTGAACAAGAGTTCTCTTACTACCGGCTGTAGCGGAGGTACATCCTATTGCGAGGTTTCTCAACGCGATATCCAATCTTCTGCTTGGTGAGGAATCTACAGCCTTAGGAGTGCTTACTGCGCCCTGCTTAATTCTGGTTATCTCTTCGCATGGTGACGCCTCAACAATGGCATCAATGAATGACTGTAGGGGGTTCTCTCCTGTTCTACTGTTGATTGAATCTAATGCGGCTTCATATGCCTTAGCACAATGTTGCTTCTTTCCTGAGAATTTACCCGTTCTCATCAGATTGTTGATGAATCTTTCAACAACGGAAAGCTTTGACTTGCCGAACCAAGCGTTAGCGTGTCGTCCTCCACTGTGAGGCGTTCCTATTGTTGTCAGGTTGATGTAGGGCGCAAGACCAGGATCTGAGCAAGTTACTTCTGTGGCGTCCCACTTCCCAAAGACCATGGTCCCGATTCCGGCAATAGGTGCTTCCACCCTGGAATCTTCATGAATAGCTTCTTCGGACATCTCGATACCTACCTTATGGGCTTCTCTTTACGGCCTCTGACCATTTCATCCAAGGATACGCCATTTACCTTGATGACCTTGTATCTGACACCGGGGATATCTCCATAAGATCGTCCTTTGCTACCTCCGATACCCTCGACTAATACCTCGTCGTGCTCATCAATGAATGAAATTGCGCCATCACCGGGTGCGAAAGCAGTAAGTCTGTTACCAGTTTTGATAAGACTTATCTTGACTGCTTTTCTGATTCCAGAATTGGGTTGTTTGGCCTCGAAACCAACTTTCTCTACTACAATTCCCTTGGCCTGAGTACTGCCCACTAGAGGATCGTGCTTTAGGACACCGCCTCTCTGTCGCTTGAATTGTCGATCCCTAAACTTGCGCTCCTTCCAGCGATATCTCTTCCTATCGGACTTCATCTTCTGCCCGGAGAAAAGACCTCTACCCAAAGTAACACCTCAGAATGATGTCTCGCCGACCCTCATGGGGTATAAGAGCGTGACGGGATAGCCTCGACTTAGTGGGCCCTAGAGGGCATAATGTCACCAACATTCAAGCATGCATTGACCCCGCCCCCCGATATGGCCTTCCGAGACATGCTCAGTGGCGTTCATAATGTACAGGAATCTACTAGTGTTTTACATGGTATGATTGAAACCTCTAACAAGATGGGAGATATCCCTTTGGTTTTCAATAACATTACTGAGGCCCCAGGGCACAGGGCGGCTCTAAACGTTCTGGAGAAGTCTAGGTTGTGTGAAATGTTTGACATTTCACCGGGTGATTTGATAGATGTACTAGCGTGGGCGATGGAGAATCCTTCTGACCCTGAAGTTGTGGATGCATCTGAGGCACCGGTAATGCAATCAGGCCAAGAGGAAGTAGATCTGAGTAAGATTCCAATTCCTTGGCACTTCAAAGAGGACGGGGGCAGATATCAATCTGCGTCAATTATAGTTGCTCAATATTCAGGAGTACGGAACGTATCCTTCCATCGACAATTACTCAGGGATAGGAATCATACTGTGGCTAGGTTAGTCCCTAGGCACCTGAGGACCATCAGCGCGGAAGCAGCAGAAGCGGGTGATGATGTCCCCATTGCCGTAGTCAATGGCCCGGACCCTACCGTACTTCTGGCGGCCGCTATGTCATTCTCTGACTATGTTGATGAGTTGACCGTCGCATCTTCTTTGCACATGAGGTTGCATGGTTCTCCTCTGAAGGTCGTTATGCTCCCTAACGGTGTGATGGTTCCAGCGGATGCAGAGTATGCCATGGAGGCTAGGATAACTACAGAGAGAGATGATGAGGGGCCCTACGTTGACATCACTGGGACTGTAGATGACATTAGGCAGGAGCATGTGATTGAGTATGACTATGTACACCATCGGGTGGATCCGATATTCCATGCCCTAATTCCTACAGGCATTGAACATAGGACATTGATGGGTATGCCGAGAGCCCCTACAATAAAGAATTCAGTTTCTAAAGTGGTTGAGTGTGTTGATGTTCACATGACCGATGGAGGTTGTGGATGGCTGTCTTCAGTAGTCCAGATTGTTCCCAAGAATGAGGATGATGGGATGCAGGCCATAGAAGCTGCTTTCAGGGGCCATCCCTCGATGAAACAAGTTGTTGTGGTAGATGAAGACATAGATATCTCAGATCCGAAAAGAGTGGAGTGGGCACTTATGACAAGATGGCAACCAGACAAAGATACCATTATTATGAGCGGGCAGAGAGGTTCTAGTCTCGATCCCAGTAGGGCAGAGGATGGTGTGACAAGTAAAATTGGGATGGATGCTACTCTAACCCCTGGTGCTGATAAATCCCCCTTCGAATCGGTTTTGTGAGGATAATATGTCAGATTCAGATATTGCAGATAGTCTGCAACACCCTAGGAGGAGCCTCGGCGACAGGCATAGAAGTCAATCTCAGAAGTATGTCAACCTTGCATTGGACGAAAATGGCCACGTAATTCAAGAGCGAGTGGTGAACTTAGAGTGGGGAGAGCAAAGCGCTAGGCAGGCAGTATTACATGACTTTACCAATCCTGAAAATTGGAAAGTTCTGGTAAGGGTAAAATCCCTACTAGGGGACTCCGAGGGGATTAGGTCCGTACTAGAAGACCTATTTTCGGTACTTGGGAGAAAACCAGAGCAACTTAGGCAATTGGAACACATTGATTTTTTGAGCTCAGGATACGATTTGCTTATCGCTTCGCTAGAAGCTGATCCTCTTGATCCAGATGTTTGGTGGGAGATGGCCTGTGAATCTCAGGATGTCCTAACCGAATTTCTTGACAGGACTAGTAAGCTCGACCTCAGGGACAGGAGAGCAAATCTACTATTCTCGAGAAGAGTTGAGAGAATTCGAGATTCGGGTGACGAAGACCAATTCATTCGCCTTTCGAAGATTATCCTTGCACAGAGACCTACTAATCATGAGGCATGGACATCATTAGGAAGGATGCATGAGAGGAGGAAGGAGTATAGTGATGCCTGGCTTTGCTATGATCAGGCTCAGATTTGTTTCCCTAGTAACACAGTCAGAGACGATTTCAAATCTAGGATGGAGGCTGAGCTGGATGGTAAGAGTAAGAGAAAATGGAAGTCCCCGGGAATAGAACAGAGAGTTGATTTCCTCAGGAAGATGGAAGATATGGCGACTCCGATCAGCTTGTATGAGAATGTAGAGGAAGATATTGCCGAAGATCCGATTAGAGAGGTGGAGGAATTGGTCAGCGAAGGGAAGTTATCTGAAGCTTTCTTCATGACTAGGCGTATGGCCGCACAAGGAGTAGAAGGAGCTCTTGAGATTAATCAAGAGTTACGGAAGAAAATGGAGGGAGCATGATGTTCGTATTGTGTTGGACTTATTCCAGCAAGGGTGAAGAGTTTGGGAATCCTTGGGTCATGGTACTGCACAAAGAGAGGGGGTGGGAGCTTCCCGGCGGAAATATCAACGATGACGAGGGATGGGATGTAGCTGCCTTGAGGGAATTGTATGAAGAGACGGGTCTGCTAGGAACCGCTCTATCCTATGACCATGACCTCATAGATGGCGGAGTAGTCGTTCTTGTTGAGGTGGAT
>DAOI01000006.1:0-3779 GCA_002501805.1 Euryarchaeota archaeon UBA463
AATTATAATCTAAATATTCTATATTGCGTCATGATATAAAACAAGATTTTTTTTCACAAATATACTATTTACAAAATAATTTATTTTCCAATCTGCGTAATGGCAGTTTGATAATTAGAGAGACAATGAATTAGATCATATAACGCGGATAAAAAATTATTTTCTAATTCCATCTATATTGAGAGGCTAATTTGTCATGACCCACTTCTTCGACCATGTCGATGACCTTGGTGAACATCCTCCAGAATACGAAAGCGACTACCAACCCTGTGACGAGATCGAACAGGTAGTGTTGCTTCGTAGCCAGGATGCTGACACAGAGCAGTGCCCACTCGACCCAGAGGAGTACCAAGAAGGGCTTGGCGAAACGACTCTCGTGATGGTCCCTCTGGACCCAGTGCGTGATGAGTCTGGCCAGAAGGGTGGAGTGGACGATGTGGAGGCTGGGCCATGCGTTCCATGGGTTGTCAGAGACGTGTATGAACGTGAACAGCGCCTCCTCCAGCCAGTTCGGGGGATTGGTCTCCCAGTGCGTGTCCAACTGGTCTCTGAGATCTATCTCAGCTGGAAGGAGGAGGAAGAAAAGCACGCAGAACATCGTGGCCATGAACAGGCCCTGGACGCCCAGTGCCAGCTCCATCCTCCCCCTGTCGTCCCTGGGGGCTAGGGCCAGTGTTGCGGGGTAGAACAGGTATAGCACGACGTAGGGGATAATCAGCCAGTTGATCACTGGAAGGCTCCTATCCAGGGCAATCTCGGGATCCCAAACTGTTTCGAGGTAGTGCGCCGCGATGTTGTTCGAGATGAAGTAGGGAGCACCTATGGAGAACATTCCGACGAAGAAGATGGAGATGAGGAATGAGAATCCACCCAGTTCCTCCCTGCGTGACCAGATTGGCCTCCAGACGCCTTTCCAAGGCCTCAATATCTTCAATGGGGTGTTGTCGTCCATGCCTTTCCTAGATGTATCTAGGTCATGAATTAAGCGATTCTCAGTTTTCATCGGGAAGTGCTTTCGATCCTAGAACTGTAACCAGGGTTGACCCGACGATGGCATAGACGAACGGCCAGAGATTGGTCAGTCCCCCTTCGAGTGCGGGGGTCGCACCTATGGTAGGGTGGAACAGATACATGTAGAACTCCGAGTTCAGGGGTGGTTCGACTAGGCCATACATGGCTACAGACGCTAATCCGGCAAAGCACCCTAGCAATGCCCCTCTCGAGGAGACTCCTTTCCAGAGTGTGAGTAGGACGGGTGCGACTGTGGCTGCCGCCAGTATGTCTGCAAAGAGGAATATGCCGAAAACACTCCACGCATTGAATTCGAAGCCCGCAACGGTCGGGCCTGTTGCGAGGTAGATCGCTACAGGCAACATTGACAGCGTGATTGCACGGGAGATTTGTAGGTCCGCCTCCCCGTCAGATAAATCCCTTGAGACAGAAGCAACAATCGCATTCTGGAGGGTGTCCGTGCTGGAGCATACCAGGGAGATCACGAGGATGACGAATGCTCCTACTATCAGAGTGTCCCCCTTGTCGATCAGGTGGAAGAATGCCAGAGATGGGTCTGAGACCCCTCCCTGGCCAGCGGCTACGGTCCCCAAGACTCCCATGACGAAGACCAGGGGGAAGACCATTCCCGCAGCTAGGAGCGCCCCTCTCTTGAGTGCGTCATCGTCCTTGGAGGCATAGGCCCTCTGCCAGTTCCCTTGGGAAAACATCTCCGCGGCGGTTATGGCGACGACTAGTGCCAGTCCTGACTCGAAGGAGCCCATGTAATCCATGCTCCCGAGCAACGACCAGTCATCATCCGTGTTGTAAGCCCTAGCATCATCCACTAGCTGCCCCATATCGAAACCGAAGAGTAGGACCATCAGTACCGTCACAAAAAGAACGATCGCCCATGCCTGTATCCTATCGGTTGCCAGAGATGCTGGGAGCCCTCCGTAAGCGGTGTAGGCGGCAGTTACCAGGCCGACGAAAATCATGGGCATCAATGGGTCCATCCCGGCTAGGTGCTCCATGGCCTTCCCGATCGCTGTGAATTCTGCGAAGAGGAAGGTGAACATGTAGAGTATCGATATCACGCCCACATATACCTGCATTGGACGGCCGAGTCTGTGTTTTGCATAGTCAGCAAGGGTGACCCCTTGTGGGAGTCTTTCCCTGATCATGGGCCCCACGTATGCCAGGAGTAGGAAGGGGGTTGCCGCCGATGCCGCATAACCCATGACATCCCAGAATCCGCCGTAGTAAGCCACCTCGGACGGTGTGAGTAGTACCCAGACCCCCATCCCTGAAGCGAACAGGCTCAGCCCTATTCTGAGCCAATCCTGAGATCCTCTGGCTGAGAGGTACTCATCGGCCCCTATTTCCTCATCGTTCGTTGCTTGGTATGCGATGTATCCAAAGATACCAAGCGTTGCAATCATCAATCCGTATGCGACGTTCGTGTCCATTTCTCTTCCTCCGCTGGCATTACCCAGATCAGGTCCATGGGTCGCCACACGAGGTGGCCTCTCAGCAAATGCTCCCCAGTGCCTTTCCCTGTCTGGTCAGCTAAATTAACTTTGACTAGGTCAATCTTGTTGCATGAACGGGTATGTCCAATCCTGGGGAGGCTCGAGGGTTCTCTTGACCGACCTTGGGCTTATCCACCTAAGTAGGTTCAGAGGACCGCCTGCTTTGTCGTTGGTCCCTGATGCTCTTGCGCCTCCGAAGGGTTGCTGTGCCACCACCGCACCGGTTGGCTTGTCATTGATGTAGAAGTTTCCTGCAGTGAATCGAAGTGCCTCGAATGCCTTCTGTATGTTCTCCTCATTAGTCGAGAAGATTGAGCCGGTTAGGGCGTATGGGGAAGCCTCGTCACATACTCTGAGAATAGCATCGAATTCGTTGTCGTCGTACAGGTACACTGTCAGGACCGGTCCGAAGATTTCCTCGATCATGGACTCTGAATTGGGGTCCTCGGTCAGGATGATTGTTGGCTCGATGAAGTAGCCCACAGTATCGTCAAATCCACCGCCACAGAAGACCTCGCAGGAGTCCCTTTCTGTGGCCCTTTGGATGTATCCAGATATCTTGTCGAACGCTCTCTTGTCTATAACAGCGGTCATGAAGTTGGTGAAGTCCCTAGCATCGCCCATTGCGATCTTGCCAATCTCATCGGATAGTTCGTCGGATATCTCCTCCCATACTGATCGGGGGATGTATGCGCGACTGGCCGCTGAGCACTTCTGCCCCTGGTATTCGAACGCCCCCCTTAGCAGGGCTACGACTAGTCCCCTCCTGTCGCAGTCTGGATGAGCGACGACGAAGTCCTTGCCCCCTGTCTCGCCGACGATTCGGGGATATGAATTGAGCTTGGGCAGAGCTAGCCCGATTTCCTGCCATAGGCCCTGGAAGGTAGCTGTAGAGCCAGTGAAGTGCAATCCAGCGAAATTGGGGTTCGATAGTGCAACTTCAGTAATCTCTGCACCCGAGCCGGGAAGGAAGTTGATTACCCCCGGGGGGAGTCCTGCTTCCATCATCAGCCTCATCAGGTAGTAGTTGGAGTAGTATGAGTTCCTACTGGGCTTCCAGACACTGGTACAGCCCACTATTGCAGGCGCGCTTGGCAGGTTTGCTGCAATGCTCGTGAAGTTGAATGGGGTGATTGAGAGTACGAAGCCCTCCAGGGGCCTGATATCTGTCGAGTTAACAACTCCCTCTGGGGAGACTAATGGCTGGAAGTCATCATGGAACCCCCTTGCATAGTGGCAGTTGAACCTCCAGAAGTC
>DAOI01000006.1:4026-5474 GCA_002501805.1 Euryarchaeota archaeon UBA463
GTGGCAGTTGAACCTCCAGAAGTCAATGAGCTCACAGGCTGAGTCAATCTCTGCTTGGAACACGGTCTTGGACTGGTTGAGCATCGTGGATGCATTCACCCTCATCCTCCAATCCCCAGCCAGTAGGTCTGCGCACTTCTCGAAGATCTTGCATCTCTCCTCCAGTCCCATTTCGATCCATGATCTCTGAGCATTGACTGCTGCTGAGCAGGCTGATTCCATCTCCTTTCTACCAGCCAGGTGGACATTAGCGAGAATATGCCCGTGGTTGTGAGGGATGACCTGCGGTATCGTGTGTCCGGTGAAGACCTCCTCTCCGTTGATTATACAAGGTATCTCGATAGTCTCAGACATCTGCCTGTCAATCTCTTGAATTATGGAGTTCCTTTCAGGACTTCCCGGAGAGTATCCCAGTATAGGCTCATTCAGTGGTTGCGCAGTCATGGTGTTCGCTGATGACTCCCATCTAACATTGTTACTGTTTGGTGGCCTGAGTTATTTCCCCTATTGCCACCATTTCTTGTCATTCTCAGTTGGTTCCAATTCTTGAATTAAAACCCACTGTCCATCGTCAACATTCCATTGCTTCCTGCCCATAGGGAGTTCAAAGCCATCGTATGGAAACCATCCTCCATCAAACCAGTCCTTACTACCGGAGTCATCCCGGTCATCGAGACTCCAGCCGGGTGACCCGCCCTCGTTCTGAGCATAGTAGTAGAGACGGTGGGCGGAATCCCGTTTCCTGTACCAATCCCTGCCGTTTATGGCCTCTGACTGTCTTAGGTAGTCTCCTAAGTATCCCGAATCAGGATGCTCGGTGATTGATATGGCATCGGGCCCGGGAGGGAGCTTTCTGGGAATTGATCCCGGATCTATAGTGCTCCTGAATGTCGACATTATGGCACTCAGACCCAAAAATTGGACAAAGAGTCCCGCCAACAAGAATGGGATTGTGAAGGCTACCATGAATAGGGATTGAAACGGGTAATCTGGATCCAGCATTCCTTGCTCGCCAAGGACCATGAACGGAACCAGTGTGAACGGGAGTCCGAAAAAGAAAAGGAATGAGCCAAAAATGATCGAGCCAATTCTATTGCCGGTAATCTCTAAATCCATTTGCGCAGCTCCAAGGATTAGGACCATTCAGTGGGCTCGTCCTTCTTCGCCTTCTTCCATGCGCGATAGCATGACTTGCATATGGTGACTCTCCTAGAATCACTACTTAGGCCGGATTCCCCCCACACATCGGCCGCTCTATCGAATGCGAGCTTTCTGCCACCTACCTTCTTGTCAGCCCAGTTTTTGCACCCAGAAACGTCACACTTTACTTGCCCGACGAATTCATCGGAAGACTTCTTTGCGGGGCTATCGCCACCAGATTGTTGCCTCTTCTTGCGGGCATTGGACTTGAACCCCATAGGCTCGCGTCTGAGTGGGCCGATTAGAAG
>DAOI01000006.1:5689-33580 GCA_002501805.1 Euryarchaeota archaeon UBA463
CGTCTGAGTGGGCCGATTAGAAGGTTGTCACTTCGGGCTCGGTATCGAAAGGCCCGCCTCGACTAGCGATTGACGCCTTTCTGTCGGGACCTACCCCAATGCTTACGATCGGAATGCCCGACAGTTCCTCTATTCTCCTGACATAAGACAGTGCCGCTTCAGGGAGAACCTCGTACCCTTGGCCCTCGCTTCTGGACAGCTCGGCCATCGCTATCCACTCCTCTTCAGAGAGAGCGGGGAATCCTGGGTGTACCTCGTAGACCGGTTTGCACCTGGCTAGTTCCTCGCAACTGGTCGGCATGTGATCTACGGTCTGTCCGTCTAGCTCGTAACTGGTGCATATCTTCAACTCATCAAGGCCACCCAGCACGTCCAGTTTGGTGAGTACGATACCAGTGTATCCGTTCACCCTATGGCTGTCCGAGAGGGAGACCATGTCTATCCAACCTGTCCTTCTTGGCCTTCCAGTGGTAGTGCCGAACTCATGTCCGACCATTGCCATGTGATTGCCTGGGCCTTCCTCGTAGGGAAGCTCTGTGGGGAAGGGGCCGTTTCCTACCCGGGTGGTGTAGGCCTTGGAGATCCCGAAGCAGTTCTCTACATGCCCCGGGTGTATTCCAGCTCCATGGGTAGCGTTTGCCCTACTAGTCACCGAGGACGTGACGAAGGGATAGGTTCCTTGGTCGATATCTAGCATCGCCCCCTGTGCGCCTTCCAGAAGTACATTCTCACCGTTCTCCAAGGCCATGTGAATCATCCTCCCGGTCTGTCTGATGGCATCTCCGTACCTCTCCAATACCCACCTCAAATGAGATTCTAGATCCTCTTTCTCCACTCTATCTGATACGCCAACTGAGTCTAGCTGCTTATTCATCCTGGAGACGGTTTCTTCCACCTTTGCATCGTCCTCGAGGAAGTATGGAATATCGACGAATCTGATGCCCACTCTCTCGATACGGTCCCTGTAGGCTGGTCCTATCCCCCTTCCTGTTGTGCCCACTACCTTGTCAGCGCTATCGTACATCCTATGGAAAGGGAGTATCACTGACGCTCTCTCGCTGATGAACAGCCTCTCTCCCTCTGGCCTCTCATTTGTCAGGGCGTACCACCTGTCGAGCTCTTCCTCCAATACCCAAGGATCGATGACCATCCCATCTCCGAGAATAAGGTTACAGTTGGGAGAGGTAACTCCGGAGGGTATCTGATGAAGCTTTAGCGTCGTATCTCCGAGTACGATTGTGTGGCCCGCATTGTTTCCTCCTTGGAACCTGACTGCCCATGTTGAGTCAGCGGCGAGTTGGTCTATGGCCTTGCCCTTGCCCTCATCCCCCCACTGGGCTCCGAGTACTACGCTGGCAGGCACCGGACGACCTCCAATGCAGGGGGTGTTTGAATGCTTTGGAAGAGAAAGGGCGATAGAGACACTGAAATTTGTCACGAAGTGGTTATGTAGGGTTGGTAGGTCGGCGGGTTGATGGCACAGAGGCACGCGGTAGCAGAGGCACGTCTACTGAAGAAGTGGATATGCATGAAGTGCTCTGCGACTCACAGGGGGGCAAAGGCTCCTCGGGCATGTAGGAAGTGTGGATACAAGAACTTCAGGCCGAAGGCCGCTGAGAGAAGGAAGACTTGAGTTCACTTGTTCCTCTTGTGCTCTGCCATTAAAGTCTCTAGGGCAGTCTGAATCTGCAGACAAAGCGGACCGTAGTGTATTGGTAGATTTGCGTCATTGAATATGTCATCGAGCTTTGAAGCTGTCATACCCAGCCTCACGTCCATATCTTTGCCCTTGTTGAGGAGCCATTGTTCTACTGCCTCCTTGGCAGAGGCCCTGATATTTCTGGGTACCTGCGTATCGTCTAACTGGCCCAGTACTTGGGCTATCTGCTGAATCCTGGTCTCGACGTCTGACAAGTTACCACCAGCTCTTCGAGCAAAGGGCCCTCCTTAAGCGCATCCCCCTAGGGTTAGTCCTCGGTCCATGAAGCCCAAGGCATCACAGTATTCGACAAACCGACTCCTGCTCCATCTTTGCCCAGCGCTATCAAGCCCACAGACGCACCGTCTGGTATTAGCTCGTTCAGCCCCCAACGCATCGCATCCATCAGTGAGTCGCATTGTGGAGATTCTGCCCTACTACTGACCCTGTAGCTCAGAAGGGCCCTCGTAATGTCCTCTCCCTCGCCCGTTGCGGCCACTGATCTGGTTTCATCGACCCAGAATCCTGATCCGGGGAGGGGGACATCGCCTACTCTCCCGGGTGGCCTGTGACTACAACCGCCAGTGCTGGTCGCACAGGCCATCGCCCCTGATGAGTCTCTGACGATTACCCCTACGGTATCTCCGTCTCCCTCAATCGGCTCCCTGCCCTCTACAGACCTATTTGCATGCCCCCTATTGTCGGCCCATTTTCTTGCCCCTAAGCCGGTGAGGCCGTTGATATTCTCGTCCAGAAGGTCGGCGGCGACTCGTATCGGGTTTGGCGTATCTGACATCGCTATGACAAAACCTATCCTGCCATCACTGGTCTGTATAGACGCGTCGAGGAGGACTGAGCCATCATTCCTGAATACCCCTCCCGTTCCAGCGTTGAATACCGGATCGTCCTCCAGAACAACACAGGCTTCGACTGCTGCCTCTATTGCGGAAGCCCCTGCTAGAAGTAGTTCCGTGGCTACGTCTACTGCCTTCTGTAGATTTTCTTGTCTTTCGGGGCCTGGTCCGGCTCCCCCGTGTGCGATGACTGCCATCTTACCCATTGTCTGCCCCGCACTGCGTGACGGAGGAGGGACTTAGTTAGAACGGTCAGGCGGAGGGTTGCTTGTCATGCGGGGAGGAGAATGTATCAATCACATTCGCGAGCCTTTCTACCAAGCTTACCTTTTCTTCCGCACCGACCAAAGCATACTGCAGTACTTCGTCCAGGGAGTCGACTGGTCGTATGGTTACCATTGACTCATACTTCTCATCTATCAGAACGTCCTGAAGATTCGACCTAGGGATGATTATTGTCTCGATACCTGCCTTAGCGGCGGCTTCAATCTTAGCAGTAACCCCCCCTATCGGTAAAACCTCGCCTCTAACAGAGAGTGAACCGGTCATAGCAAGATTCTGCTCGATGGGCACTCCTTCGAATGCGCTGATGATGGCAGTGGCCATTGTTATTGAAGCGCTGTCGCCATCAACATTGTGAGTACCTGGGAATTGTACATGCAGATCGAAATCCTTGATGTCTTTGCCAGTGAGCTTCTTCACCACTGCGCTGATGTTAGTTACGCTCTCCTTAGCCAGATCTGAAAGTCCTCCAGTCGCTATTACCTGTCCGGATCTTCCCTGGGAAGGCGTGACCATGGCCTCGACTGGGAGCACTACTCCTGAGAAGTCTGAAAGGCCACTATCGGCACCCAGTACTGCTAGTCCGTTCACCCTGCCAATTCTGGTTCCACGATTTACAAGCATCGCATACTCTGACTGCCTCTCGAGATACCTATCAGCTATTTGCTGTTCGAGCGGTTTCGCGATTGCCCTGGCTCTGGATATGTGTTCAGCTCTTACCAGCTCGGCACCTTCCTCGGACGCTAAATCACCGGCGATCCTGACTAATCCGCCAAGCTCCCTTAGCCTTAGTGAAAGCCTACCCCTTCTACCGCTTCTTCTCTGAGCTTCCTTTAGAATGAGCCCTATCGACTCCCTATTGAAATGAGGTATTGCTCTGCCGGACTCCTTCCCTTTCTCATTCTTGACCTCTTGAGCAATGAATCTCACTAGCCTTCTCCTGTTCCTCTCGGTGTCCCTCATATCTGTATTCACGTATACCTCGTAACCGTATCCCCTGATCCTACTCCTGAGAGCCGGATGCATCTGCTGGATGCTATCGAGGTTTCCTGCGGCTACAAGAATGAAGTTAGTAGGGACTGGCTCTGACTTGGTGAGTGCCCCAGAGGACCTCTCAGAGCGACCGCTGATGGATAGTTCCCCTTCTTGCATAGCCACCAGCAGTGCCTGTTGCTCCTCCATCCTGAGCATCCTAATCTCATCAATGTAGAGTACACCCTTGTTTGCCCTGTGGACAGCCCCTGGCTCGACTCTCTCATGAGCAGGAGTGGCTAGGTCAGCACCTGACTGGAATGGATCGTGTCTGACGTCTCCGAGAAGGGCTCCTGCAAGAGTCCCAGTGGCGTCTATGAATGGCGGATCGTCATTTCTGCCTCTCTTTATGAGGAGTTTTGGTATGTTAGACTCATCTCCTGCTGTGAGTCTGGTCCTGAGGAAGAAGTATCCAAAAATTAGCAGGAATGCACCAAAAATAAGGGTCATGATATCCCCTGTCTGTAACACTGCAAGAAGAAGCGCGGCGCCGATTACCATTACTACAAACAGTAGGGTTCTGTTGGTCCTCTCCCTCTGAATCCTAATCTGGGCCTTTCTCTCAGATATGATAGCGGAACCTCTGCCGGCGGGAACTGTGCGAACCCTGGGTTCGTTCTCATCTTCCATATTCCTGTACACGAGAACATCTTCCATACTGTCCTTGGGGAGAAACTCTGTCATTGACCTGGCTAGCATCGATTTACCTGTACCTGGTTCACCGACCATTATCATGTGCCTTCTTTGCTCAGCGGCCTTTCTTACCACTATGGAAGCCGCTTCTTGGCCGATTACTTGGTCGACGAGATTCTCTGGGATTGGGACTTCCTCCGTGGAAGACACTTTCAGGTCTAAAACCCACTCTTCAACGGGAATATCGCATATAGGGTCCTTGTCCTCCCCGACTCCGAATGCGGGGCCTTCTTCCCACGTATCGAGGTTGTCATTGACATCTAACTCATCATTTGAGCCGGTCTGATCCTCATCTCCCATTGACTTGCCTCATACCACCCTGACGATAGCACCTTCTTGAAGGTGCGTTAGTCGCGTTGGCGAAAAAAAGAGCGTCATCTATCTCTAGAATTGACGCCACCATAGAATTTTTCCAGATACTCCTCCCCATAGTAATGCCACTGTTCCATGGTCCACCCCGGAGGAAGTCCCCCCGGAGGTAGAGGAGCGATAATGGGCGGTGGAGGAGGGGGTGACGAGCTCTTGACGGGCATTGAATGAATAGCAGTCGGCGGAGATTCATCGGTTACAGTATGGGGTTCATGATGGAGGATGGAGTTCCCCTTGGAACCCCTCCTAAAGACAGAGTTGATGCCTATGATTATGGCAACTAGCGAAATCAGAGCGACTACAGAAGCTCCCACTAGTAATATGGCGTCAGAAGAACCCTCATCTGTACTGGGCTTGTCACCGGTAGATTGGCTTTGATCGTCTTCTTGCGTGGACACAGCATCGTACTTCATCTGCTCAGGTGTCCTCCTATCGAAGCCGTTTTCGTCGACTGCATGGACACTGAGTGTGAAGTAATCCCCGGTACTGAGGCCACTCCCTGTGACTGGAAGAATGATGAATGGGCCCAAACTGAATGATGAACCAGCACTGTGGCAAATCCCTGTTATCCTGTTACAAACAGTCCATGTGACCCTGACATCACTCAGTTGCTCTTCACCTATGTTTGAAATCACCACAGTGGGCGTAGAGCCGATGTCGAATGAGTCTACCTCTACCACGAAATTTTCTTCCCAGTCAAGTGGTATGTCATCCACGATTGTGTAGGTCAGTGAGACTGTAGAGGATGCCCCATGGCGGTCCTCGGCAGTGATTTTTATGCTGTCTGAGCCTTCCTCGGGCCAGTCAGCAGACATAATTCCGGTCAGGGGGTCGTAATACACCGCACCCGGATAATAGCTAGTCGCGGTAATCCAAATCTCTTCATCTGGATCATCTATATCTGTGATTCTGCTGATCAGGTCTATTTCTATGGGAGCTCCTAGCTTGAGTGTGACATCATCGATGCCCGAGGTATCGATAATAGGTGCGTCATTGACGTTTAGAACGTGGAAAGATAGAGTCGTATCGGAGGACTTGTCGCCATCACTAGCCCTGAGGGAGATCTCAACGAGACCGTTTGAGTCATCATCCAGTGAGTTGACATTGATAGTTTGACCGAAAATACTAGCTTCCACTAGATTTTCATCGGATACCGATAATATTTCCACTGTCACCCCCGAAACCGGTACCACTTGGCCGTTGTTGTTGGTGTCGGAGAGATAGTCAGTGAGGCCTAGGCTGGCGGACCCACCTTCATGGAAGGACTGGATGGGTATAGATGACCACCTTGGCGCGCCGTTCTCCACTACATTGAACATCATCATTCCCGTATTAGCCTCATCTCCATCGTGAACGGTAACTTGTATGCCCTGGGGGATTGGTGAGCCTTGGCTATCGAGCAATAGATTATCGAATCTTACCTCTATCTCAAGAGAAGAAGGATTCCATGCCAAGAACTCCGGCTCGGAGCTCGAGATTTCTAAATTGAAAAGAGAGGTTTCGGCATCGGAAACTAGTCCTACAACTGATACCATCTCAGTGGTCTGTACCTTAACAGTGGGGACCCCAGCATAAGTCATATCGCTATTACCAAGTACTCTTGGAAGGGAGTTTTGTAGATAGAAGGCGTCCTCTGAGGTTAGCCAGTCGCTTGTCTGCCCAGAGGAGTCAGTCCACATGATCCTCAGGTCATAGTACCCCATTGTAGCATCCAAGGGGGTGTCGATATCGAAAGAATGTCTAGCATTATCCCCCAAACCAACGATAGCGTGGTTGGTGACCCAATCATTGCTCCATGTTGAAGAGGAAGAGGGAGAATACTGCAAAGTGGGTTGCATTGTATTGATATCATCAACTAGATCATTGGAGATTGCTGATACCTCGAAGCTGACCGCTGACCCCCTGTCTACTGAAGTTGAGCTACTTGAAGAAGGCTGACTGGCGGTTGGTGGCATGTCATGAAGAGCCGCCGCGTCTGACAAATCATTGGAAGGAGCTCGGTCTCCAGAATTTCCAGAAATCTTCGCTCTGATTGTAGTTGACCCGAGCGCAGTGATATCTATCCCCGAGGTATCCAAGAAAGCATTGTATGTCTGGGAACCGCCTACTGAGAAATCTCCAATATTGAAGTTAGATATCTCAATCTCTGACAGACCATCCATCCAACTGATCGATAGTTGCCCCCCTCCATCATACTCCTCAACTCCATTGTTGGAAACCCTGCAAGATATATCTAGGACATCTCCTGTGACAAATCCTGAGTTGCCGTTTCTGTTTGAAATCGTTATTTCGTCCACTCCTATGTCAACCAGAGGGATCATATCCAAATCTACAGCAGAAAGGAAGTTGTTGTAGGTGGTGTGAGGACCATCCATCAAGGCGAAAACAGGCCAGAAATTCTCAAACTGGCTGTATCCACCACCGGCCCTGACAGCACTTAGTGGAACTTGCCATGAGCTCTCAACTGGGGCATTGGGAGTTAATGTAAGTTGTTCGAAACCATTGTTGTGACTGGCCAGCATCCATTCTCTGAAACTATGATGAGGCTTTACTCCATTGTCATATGAATCAGGACTGACCTTCTCAGTGATCGCTGCATAAAGGAAAACAGATACTGAACTAAGAGAGCCCGTATACATCGAGTTTACAGTGACAGTTACTTGGTCTGAAGACTGGTCGTACTGGGTCTCCAGCTGCATGGCGTAGTTTGATGTGTCAGAATCCATGCAACCGCCGTTTGAATAATCTGAATCATAGTAGTTTGAACCCCCTGCTCCGACTTTGTAACACGTTCCGGTTTGCTTGTCGGCAAACGAAAATACGGGAATTCCGGAAGCGGCTGCTGAGACATGGCTTCGACGGTTGATTGGACTATCATCCGGATAGCCACCAGAGCTGGACTGGAAAAACGAAACAAAGGTAAAATCTTCTGGATTGGAGGTTTTGAGATTATCTAGAGAGGGGGATGCGCTACTCATGCATGGACCACACCAGTGGGCACCCACATATTCTCCGAAAACGGGATGCCCGGGGCTTGTTGCAAACATCTTTGCTTCAATCTGCTCCAATTCTTGCCTATCTTGCGTATCTTCTTCCACAATACATAAGGATACGAAACAAGACAAAATCATCAGGGAAACTAACGTCAAAGAAGAAACCAAGGCATAGGGCGTAGTATTCCTCATTGTGTTAAACGAGGTGAATCGTGGTATAATCATGTTCCTTAATGGTGCGTAATACGGCTGTCAGCTGTGGTTTACTTGATAGGTTAAGTTGCATTCCGGGACATGTGGAGAATAGAGAAGAGGCTGAATGGCTGGCACTCAGAGAAGATGATGGCAGGGCCTATCTTCTACAAAGGACCCCTGGTGAAGTCAAAGTGAAGGGTCTTGGCAGGTTTGATGCCTATGAGCTACTCAAGGGATATTCAGCAGGCGACAGGATCACAGTGGGACAGAAGTCATTGACAATTGTCAGACCCTCGCTTCCTGAGGCGAGGAGAAATATGGCTAGGAGGGCCCAAGTTATTGGGGCTAAGGACTCAGGATTTCTAATCTCTTGGATGGGAATTGGAGTCGGTTCCAAGGTACTTGAGGGAGGGCATGGTTCTGCAGGACTAGCAATGCATTTAGCCAATGTAATGGGATCCAGTGGAACTTTGATTTCTGTGGAGTCCAGAGCCGAGCATGCGGAGGTCGGAAGGAAGAACATGGAAAGACTGTCAGAGGTCCTACCCGAATTCCCTGATTGGCACCTAATTGAAGGAAATATATCGAATATTGGCGAGGCGGTAGTCGATAAGTGCGGATGGCTTGATTCGGCCATCATCGATATTGCGGAGCCGTGGGAAGTGATTTCTGAGATAGAGCCTCTACTCAGGGCAGGTGGAAGGTTAGCATGTTACTGCCCCACAACAATCCAATTGGAGAAGTGCTGGGAGGCCACCGAGAGCAACGGCTTGATAGTCGAATGGGCGGGAGAGATGATTGAGAGAAGATGGGTAAAGGCCAGCAGAGGGGGGGTCAGGCCAGGTAACACTCCTATCGGGCATACTGCCTTTCTACTCATTGCTGCCAAGGTAGCTGAGATTGAAGAGGAGTAGCACCGTTGATAACTCGGACCCTTTTCGACCAAACATGCGTGACAGCAAAGAGTGGAGGCCGACTTCTTACAGAAGCCATACAATTGGTCAGGTTATCGAACTTGGCAACTCTCTGGTAGGTACTGAAGTAACTATTTGTGGATATGCTGAGACTGTCAGAGGAAGGGGTGCGATATGCTTTCTAATGCTCAGAGACGGCACGGGTAAGATTCAGGCGTTTCTCAAAAAGGACAATATGGATGAAAGCTTGTTTGACTCAATTCAGTCCGCTTCAAGAGAATCCACTATACGAGTATCGGGAATAGTGGCCCAGAAGAGACCTCCTAAGGTTAAGGAAGGGGCGCCAACTCCCCCTCCTGAATATGAGGTGAACGTCTCGTCAGGAGAGATCCTTGCACAGGCATCCACTCCCCTTCCTGTTGGGGTTATCGATGATGTCCAAGTAGGATTAGACATTAGATTGGATAACAGACATCTGGACCTCAGGAGAGATCACGTGAATGCCATGTTCCAGCTTAGATCAAGGGTCCTCCAGTATGGCAGAGAACACCTAATATCGGAGGGTTTCCAAGAAATCAATAGCCCTAAGATAATAGCAGCGGCTGCCGAGGGCGGTACGAATCTATTTCCTATGAAATACTTCGATACAGATGCATACCTGTCTCAGAGCCCGCAGTTGTACAAACAATTGGCCATCCTAGGTGGGCTTGAGAGAGTTTTCGAGATAGGTCCAGCCTTCAGGGCTGAGAAGCATGATACTTACAGGCACCTCAACGAGTTCATTTCGTTCGATATCGAAGGGGCATGGATGGATGATGAAGACGTAATGGGCGTTCAAGAGAGGATGATTTTCCATATCTGGTCCGAGGTCAAGAAGAATGATCAGCACCTAATCGATGCAGTAAATGAATATAGAATATCACAGGAGAAAGAGGCTGTGGTCGTGGAGGTTCCGACCTTACCGTTTCCCAGGATTCCCTATTGTGATGCTATTGAAATCGTGAAAGAGGGTGGCGGTGAAATAGAATGGGGAGACGATATTGAGAGTCATCATTGTGATTTGATTGCGGCCAAGTTCCCAGGATTCCACTTTATACCCAGATGGCCGATGTCCATGAAGCCATTTTACATCCACCACAAGGAAGAAGAAGAAGGGGCCTCTGGTGGACAGCTAAGTAGAGGGTTCGATCTAAACTATGGGAGGGATGAGATGACCAGTGGAGGAGCTAGGGAGCATAGAGTTGATATTTTGGAGCAGAATCTGAGGAATATGGGACTAGATCCTGAGGAATTTTCATTCTACACGGATGGGTTTCGCTACGGGGCCCCTCCTCATGCAGGATGGGGATTGGGCGTTGCTAGATTATTGATGGTCCTTACTGGAGCAGGAAATGTCAGGGAAGTAGTACTGTTCCCAAGGGATAGAAGTAGAGTTACCCCCTGATTGGTGGTTCAATGGGATACACATTAATTCAGTCAGAAGAAATCATGGATTGGGAAGGTAGGAAAAGAGCCAGGTTTGTAAACAGTCTCAGTGGATTCAAAAGTGCTACCCTTATAGGAACCTACCATCCTGAATTTGGAGATAATCTGTCAATTGTATCCTCCGTTGTGCACCTAGGATCCACTCCCCCATTGATGGGATTTGTGCTAAGGCCTCCGGGAGAGGATGCACATACTTACAAAAATATCAAGTCAACAGGAATTTGCACTTTCAGTCATGTTAACGAGAACATAATTGAGAGGGCTCATCAGACCAGTGCGAGATATCCTAGAGGCAGTAGCGAGTTTGATGAAGTAGGCTTAACACCCATGAAGATCGAGAATTGGTCGGCCCCTTGTGTGGAGGAGTCCAGAGTAAGGATGGGGCTAACGCTGGTGGATGATACAGAGCTCGTTAACGGGTGTAGGTTCATGACCTGTGCGGTCAAATGGTTCGAGTTAGATTCGAGAGACATGGGAGAGGACGGGTATGTTGATCTGAGTAGTCTTGGAGGAGTCACTATTTCGGGACTTGATGGATATCATAAGACCCCGGGAATTTACAGGCTTTCATATGCTAAAATTGATCGTAATATAGAGAAAATGACTGATTTTAGCGATGGATGGCCTGAATGAGCTAACTCGAGGTCATCTTTGTTCACTCATCCCAGGACCGAAAATAAGGGGTATGTATGGCCCCTGCGGAACATGAGGGACATGGCCAAGCCGAGGTTTGTATTTCTACTATTGAAGGAACATCCGTATGGTCGTGAGATGCTTCACCAGATACTCTCCGCGGGATATTCCCCTGAGATGATTATTGAGGAAGATTCGCCAGTGGCTGATGAAGAGAGGGAGAAGTTTCTGAAGAGGATTGAGGGTAACGAAATAGCTCCTACTATCGATCGACTATCGATTGTAAATGGAATCCCATTAGTCACAGTGCCGATTCATAATTCATCCGAGGTCATGCCACACATCCAAGGAATGGACCTTGATCTAATTGTATTTGGAGGGACCAGGATAATCAGAGGAGAGATCCTTGATTTCCCGAAGGATGGAGTTGTCAATTCACATCCGGGACTTCTTCCAGAATGTAGGGGATCTGCATCTCCGGCATGGTCTGTTTATCACGATATTCGAGTAGGGTCGACGTGCCACTTCTGTGATAACGGAATTGATACTGGGGAGA
Source organism: Euryarchaeota archaeon UBA463 (assembly GCA_002501805.1). Classification (GTDB taxonomy): domain Archaea; phylum Thermoplasmatota; class Poseidoniia; order Poseidoniales; family Thalassarchaeaceae; genus MGIIb-O5. The sequence continues at coordinate 17,395 of DAOI01000006.1, forward strand.
TTCTCTTGAGGAGAGAGTTCCCCGTGAAGCGTGGTATGACGTACGAGGACCTTTGCTACGGGACACTAGTTCTTTCAGGAGTGTTGATGAAGGAGGCACTGATTGCGTATGACAAGGGAGAGTGGACCGAGATGCGCCGTCCACAGGGAGCTAGCGACTTCCCAACTTTTAGGAACGCTCCAGAGGAAGTACTCGAAGTGGTCAGAGAAAGACTCAGTAAACAGGATTATGTACACTACGTTGATTAGGTGATAAAATGGAAAAAAATCTTCTGGGACGGGATTTCCCCTTTGCCGATGGTATTCTCGATGGAAAGACAGCATTGGTATGTGGGGCCTCCAAAGGAATTGGGAGAGCTACGGCATTGGTCCTAGCTAGGGCTGGATGTAGAGTCATCGCATGCGCGAGATCGGTGGGTGATCTTGAGTCTCTTATCGAAGAAATGCATGGATCTGAACATGAAAAACTGGTGCTGGATATGGAGAGCTTGGAGTCGATTTCTACTTCAGTTTCAGATTTGGGTTCTGTGGATATACTCGTGAATAACTCCGGTGGCCCTCCCGGGGGGCCATTACTAGGTAATTCGATAGAGGATTTTGAGGGACCGTTCGCTAGGCACCTTCATGCTTCTCACATCCTGACAAAGGAGCTCGTGCCAGGAATGGAGAGGTCCGGAAGCGGTAGGATTGTGAATATCATTTCAACATCAGTTAGGGAGCCCATTGACAATATAGGGCTCTCAAATACTTTGAGGGGAGCCATGGCGTCGTGGTCTAAGTCTCTGTCTAGAGAATTACCAGCTTGTATCACAATAAACAACATTCTCCCTGGATTCACCGATACCGATAGGCTAGGCTCCCTTGCCAGTTCTATATCATCTAAGACAGGCAAGAAGGTTGAAGAAGTTCAGGAAAACTGGATTAATAGCGTTCCAATTCAGAGGCTGATTGATCCTCTAGAGACGGCAATTGCAGTCGTGTGGCTCTGTCTACCTTCTAGTGGCGCCGTGCGAGGAGTAAGTCTTGCCGTGGACGGTGGCAGAATGCGTTCCATATGAGGGATAATATGGAGTTCGATATTTTCTTCTCCATTTCCCAGACCCCGGATAGCTCTGGTTTTGTTCCCAGTGAGAGAGAGATGTTCTCCAACTTCCTAAATCAGGCGGAGCATGCCGATATGCTTGGATTTGGAATTGGTTGGATAGCCCAGGCTCATCTATCCACAGAGATACAGAAAAGGAATAATAATCCAGTAGTTCCACATTATCCGGGAGAGGTTGGGCTTTGTACTGACTTCTTCCAGATCGCTCAAAAGGTTCTTTCTAGAACTGAAAGAATGGAGGTAGGTAGTGCCGTGATGAGTATCTTAGCCTCCGGTGGCCCTATAGCCCAAGCAGAGAGGGTGGGATCATTCTTATCCTTACATGGACTTGAATCTGATGAAATAAGGAGGTTGCATATAGGATTCAGTGCGGGCAGATTTGAGTTCATGGCGAGGCCATATGGAATTGTTCCAAGAGATCCAGTTGAAGAAGCCGCATGGCCGGCACTCAGAGGTAGGATTTTCGCAGAGGCATCCGAGATATTCCTCCGACTACTCAGGGGAGATGTGGTATCAAGTGATATGATTGGAAAGACCATCTTGACCAGGTCAAGCTTCAGGAGCGACGAGGACTGGTCCGAAGTTCAAGAAAAAGCGGTTTTACATCGAGGTTTGACTGATTTGCCCGATTCAATAGAAATAAGAAATAGATATGATTTCGAGGAGATAAAGATAATTCCTCAAGATTGGAATCGAAGTCTTCTGAATTTGGTCCTCGGTAGTCATGACCCGATATTACAGAAGGAAGTAAACAAATGGCTTCCTGTTCAAGTTTTCAATCTCTCTATTACTCCTCCTAGGATAATTGAGGAGACCCATCAGAGGATGAAGGAGTCTTACCATAGGGACGGTGGCGGTTGGAAGAGATCTATGATGCCCAGAACAGTCATGGTTTTCATCAACGAAGAGGATTCTTTGAGTTCTGAAGAAAGGAGCTCTGAGGCAAAGAGAGAGGCGAAATCAGCTCTTTCGACATACTGGAGCGCCCTAGAGGGAACAATTGATCCATCAAAAGTTGACAGGGCGGTAGATAATGCAGTGATTGGAAACGCTGAGGAAGTCGCACAACAAATTATTGAAAGATTCGATCCTAATGATCGTTTGATGTGCTGGTTTGATTTCTTCAACCATGACAGTGAAAGGGTAATGAGGAACATGACTGCATTCATGACTAAGGTAGTACCCCGGATTAACGGAGGCGAATAGATGGAGAGCAGAGAAAACGTTCCTTCATCGGTATCTCCTGGAAGACCGGGGTCATCCCTCTATCCTTCGAATCCATTGGGAGAGAGGCATGACGGGATAGCTACGGGAAGAGATGTCGAGTGGGAGCCTTTGGTAGATTTTCGAAGAATGGATATCTCAGAGAATACCATACATGGCGCCATAGCTTGGGCTCATGGAAATGAAATCATACACTCTTTCGGCGGTAATGTTCTGGTTTACGGTAGGTCTATGATGAAGCCCTTTACGATGAAAATATTCAGTGAAGCCCTCGCTAAGGCTGGCCTAAGTTCAGAACAGATGGCAATTTCATGCTCATCCCATAATGGCGATACTGAGCATGTTGCGACAGCTCAGTCCCTGCTTAGCGAATCGGAATGGGGACTGATGCAATGCCCTCTGGATGTTCCATTAATACAGTTCGGAAGACAGGTTAGGAGACCCCGTAGATGGTTCCATACTTGCTCCGGTGAACACGCAGCGATGCTCAAAGGAATGAGGCTGATGGGAATTAGTAGAGCGGGTTACACCCTCCCAAGCTCCGGTTGGTTTCCGCTGTATCTGGATGTACTCAGAAGAATGATGGGGAAGCCTGATTGGGAGCCACTGAGGGTTGCTAAAGATGGGTGTGGCCTTCCTACAGTTTCCAATACTGTGGATGAGTTGGCAGTAATGATGGCTGGACTCGCGTCAGAGAAGGATGATGACTGGATTTGGGATGCAATGACAAAAAATCCAGATCTTGTTGGAGGTTTCAATAGACTGGATTCGACATGCCTCAAGGCAGGAGAAGGGAAAATCCTAGCTAAGGAAGGGGCGGATGGGCTACTGGGTCTTTCCGTAGATCATCCAGACTGGCCGGACGGACTAGGGATAGTGATCAAAATAGCTCATGGATGGAACAGTCAGGCTACTTGGTACGTTTCCAGAGCTGTCTTGGGAGTATTGGGAGTTGAGCTGCGGAACCCCTACCCCCTACACCGTCAGAAGGCGTTCATCGTTCCGGGAATAGTTCCTGAAAGTATGCGTGAGGCTCTCGAGGAAGTTGTCACTTGGGACGAATGGGACCCTGATAGAGACAGATTCTCCATGGACTGGAGGGATTACTCCGAAGGCGTTACTCGAGAAAATCCCTTTGCTAATGAGGGATCCTGATGAAATTACTTAACTATATCAAAGGTAAATTTGAGGAGCCGGAATCAGCAGAATGGATGAATAATCTTTCTCCTTCCACTGGGAACGTTATCGGAAGTGTCCCTCTATCTGGAGAAAGTGATGTGAAATTGGCGATAGCCGCTGCGAGGGAAGCACTTCCCGAATGGAGTGGGATGGACCCTTCTGGTAGAGCCGCGTGGCTAGACAGGATTGCCGACTGCCTAGAAGAGAAATTTGAGGAGATTGCTTACTTAGAGAGCTTGGATACTGGCAAGCCCATATCCCTGGCTCGCTCAGTTGATGCGACTAGGTCGGTCTCAAATTTCAGGTTCTTCTCAAAAATGATTAGAGATATGGAAGATGAAATCTACGAGATGGAAGATGCTACCAACATAGTGAAGCTCAGGGCTGTTGGAGTTGGTGCACTTATCACTCCATGGAACCTTCCTCTTTACCTACTGTCTTGGAAGGTCGCTCCGGCCATTGGAATGGGGAATACCGTAGTTTGTAAACCCAGTGAGCTGACCCCACTAACTGCAGATCTTCTGATGAGGGTCATTGATGAGGTCGGGTTGCCTTCAGGAGTGGTGAACCTTGTTCATGGGAATGGAAATTCAGGATCAATACTCACTGGGAGTCCCGATGTAGATCTTGTCTCATTCACCGGGGGAACATCGACAGGGGCTAAAGTTGCGCAGTCTGCATCCCCTCAATTCAAGAAGTTGAGTTTGGAGCTGGGCGGCAAGAATGCGAGCATAGTGTTCTCAGACTGTGATCTAGAAGAAACCGTGAAAGGAGTGACTAGGGCGGCATTTCTCAACCAGGGCCAGGTCTGCTTGTGTGGCTCTAGGATTCTAGTTGAGGACTCGATTTATGATCGGTTCATGGAGATGTTCGTAGAGTCCGTTGAGTCTATGGTCATAGGTGACCCAATGGATGATGATACAGAACTAGGTGCGTTGATTTCCAAGCAACACCTGCAAAAAGTCCAGGGTTACGTGTCACTAGCCCTAGAGGAGGGTGGGCAGATAGTAACTGGAGGGGAGCCATGCTTGCCGAAAGAGTTGGAAGGTGGCAATTGGATGTCTCCCACGGTAATAACTGGTCTTGGAGCTGAAACAAGATGCTCGACTGAGGAGGTTTTTGGCCCCTTTGTAACTGTACATAGATTCAATTCAGAGCATGAAGCCATAGAAATTGCAAATAATACGAGATACGGTTTGGCTGGTAGCATTTGGACATTGGACTTGGAAAAGGGAAGGAGAGTAGCCGAGAACATCCATTCTGGCATGGTTTGGGTCAATACATGGCTACACAGGGATCTTCGTGTACCTTTCGGGGGAGTGAAGGATAGTGGAGTCGGTAGAGAAGGAGGGAAGTGGAGTCTGGGATTCTTCTCAGAGCCGCTAAATGTATGCGTCAGGCATGATTGATGCGCAACACTGTAAGACAGGCATGTGGTCGGAACATCGATTAGAATGGCGCATATTGGAATCATCGGAGTTGGTTCGTTCGTCCCACCTCATGAAATGAGTAATGACGATTGGGCGGAAATAGTAGACACTAGTGACGAATGGATAACTACCAAGACTGGGATGAAAAAAAGGAGAATTGCCGACTCTGATGTGTGCACATCTGACTTGGCCGTAGAGGCCTGTAAGGTTGCATTGGAAAATTCCGGACTGAAAGTATCCGATATCGATTTGATTATCTTAGCAACATCCTCGCCCGATGTCCCTATGTCCTCAACAGCTGGGATAGTTCAGGATAAGCTAGGTTGCACCGATTGCGTTGCCTTTGACATCAATGCAGTTTGTGCTGGTTGGGTCCATGCACTTGACATAGGATCTAGATTCGCGGGAACGGAAGGATATGAAAATGTCCTAGTCGTTGGATCAGAGGTCTACTCAAGGATACTGAATTGGGGAGATCGTTCGACTTGCGTATTATTCGGAGACGGTGCGGGGGCTGTGGTACTTTCCAAGGTCCCAGAGGGGAAGGGAATTATTGGATCTTGGATGATGAGCGACGGTTCTGGATCTAGTGTTATTGAGATTCCTGCAGGAGGGACCAGAATTCCCATTCCTAGTGAAGGATTCAAAGAGGGGATGCAATATTTCCACATGGATGGAAGGGCCGTTTGGGACTTTGCAATCGAAGCCTTTCCTCAAGCTGTTTTATCAGTACTAGAAAGATGCGGAAAAACCATAGATGAAGTCGATCTCATTATTCCCCATCAAGCTAACATAAACATCATCGAAAAGGGAATGGAGAAACTAGGATTGCCAATGGGGAAGACTTTCACCAATCTCCACAAGTATGGAAATACGGCTGGAGCCAGTGTTCCAATTGCCATGCACGAGGCCTTTGAAGAAAAGAGGATAGCAGAAGGAGACTTGGTTGTCACAGTTGCGTTTGGTGGTGGCTTAGCATGGGGCGCTAATCTAATTCAATTCTAGTTTATAGGGCCCCAAGAACCGGTAGCCTGATTGAAGGATAGAATTGTTCCATCTGGGTTCTGACAGTACACGTTTCCTGAATCGTCGACCCAAACGAGTTGTCCATTCTCATTCAACTTGGCATCACTAGGAGGCCTGATTGAATCGGTTCTAATCTCCTCCGAAGTGACAGATGTAGATCCTGGGACTGAGACATTTGAGTAAATTTTAGGCTCATTATTTTCCATTCCAGAATCTCCAGAAAGGGCGAATAATGACTCGTCATTTTGCCCCCCTCTTCTAATAATCAGTAACCCTCCAAGTGCGCCAATCACCACTACCGAGACTACTGCAACGAAGATTAGCATGGTTGTTGATTCCTCGGCTTCTTGCCTGTCAGGGTCATTAGGGAATGCGTCTCCATTATCCCCCACCCCATCAAGATCAGAGTCCTCCCACTCAAATGGATCTAGAGGGAAGTCGTCAACGCCGTCCATGAATCCATCATCGTCTGAATCTGGATCGATGGCACTGGTATTCCTCTCATCTTCCTCTACATCGGACGAACCATCATTATCGTCATCTGTATCCGAGTTATCCCCTATTCCATCCATGTCGTTGTCATTCCATTCAGTTGAATCGAGAGGGAGAGCATCTTGCAAATCCGGGAATCCGTCATTATCATCATCATCATCCTCTTCTAAGTCCTTACAGCCGTCCGAGTCGTTATCCACATCTACTGCGCTAGACCACCCGACTAGGCCCAATGGGCATCTGTCGATTATATCGTCGATACCATCCCCATCATCATCCAGGTCTACTTCGTCATGGAGCCTGTCTCCATCTGAGTCAGTGAGGCATTCATCCTCTGACGTAGAAGATTCTTGGAGAGTTATCATATTTTCTGGGCAAGATTCGGCGACTATGCTTCGTACGGATGATACAAACTGATCAAGTGGTGCGGGAGTCTGTTGTGACTGGCCCGCTTCAGAGACGAAGAATCCCACATCAGCCTCTAGGCAGGTGGACTGGCCGGGAGACGGCTGATACGTCCCAGGGGCGCATTCTTCTTGTGACGCGGATGCCTCAGAAGAGGTGAAGAAACCCGGATCGGCCTCTAGGCAGGTGGACTGGCCGGGAGACGGCTGAAACGTCCCAGATGGACATTTATCCTGCATTGCGGAACCCTCAGTGGCGACATAGTATCCTTCTTCTGAGTCCAAGCAAGATGACTGACTTGTTGCGGAAAAATTGGGATTATATGTTCCCTGAGGGCAGGGCGTCTGAGTAGTGGACATCCCTGTGTCTACGAAGTAGCCGGGTTCAGCATTGATGCAATTTTGCTGGCCTGAATAAGGCTGATACTCCCCTGGCTGACATTCTTCTTGGCTATCTTCTCCTGATGATTCGACAAAGTTTCCTGGGTCGGCCTGCAAGCATGATTCTTGGGCACTGTAGGGCTGATACTCCCCTGCGGGACATGGAGTCTGAGACGATGCTCCGAGTATATCCGAGAAGTTTCCTGGGTCGGCATCCAGACACATAGCAGAGCTGTTTGCCCCTGACACAGGGTTATACTTTCCAGTGGGGCAAGGTATCTGTGAAGTTGACGCATTGATATCTGTATAGTAACCGGGACTGGTCTCCATACATTCAGAGAGTCCTGCCTGATTAGCCCAAAAGCCTGGAATGCAATGAGAAGATTCTGTGGCTCCTTCTGAGTCAACGTAGTAACCGGGTGGCGCGGGAGTACAGGAAGTCTGCCCATACAGAGATTGGTAGTATCCCGGGGTACAAGGAGTCTGGTAAGAGGAACCATTGTCAGGGACTGCATGCCCCGGATCGGCATCTAAGCAAGACTGTGAGCTATTAGCAGATTCTGATGGATTGTATGTTCCGGAGGGGCACGGAGTCTGTACGGTTGAGCCCGACTGTCCCACGTAATATCCCGGGAATGCGTCTATACACTCTGTTGTCATGAATGAAGGCTGGAATGTGCCTGGCTGACAAGGGGTCTGCGAAGAAGACGCGTTTGATGGGACGTAGTTGCCCGGAGTCGCCTGCAGACATAATGTCTGATTCGGAGATGGCTGGTAGAAACCCGGATCGCAAGCTGTCTGTGAAATACTTGCAATTCCGGGCACATAATAGCCCGGAGAGGAGGACAGGCAGGATTGCTGAGCTGATAATGGCTGGTAGTATCCCGGATCACAGGGGATCTGGGATGTCGAAGTGTAGTTAGGAACAAAGTGCCCTGGAGAGGCATCGATACAGGTTGTAGAGCCGTTAGAAGGCTGGTATGTCCCGGGCGAGCAGGCAGTTTGATTGGAGGAGCCGGATATCACAACATAGTTCCCGGCAGACGCGACGATGCAAGTTACCTGTGCGAACGAAGGCTGATAGTTCCCCGGACTGCATTGTGTTTGGGAGGTTGCTCCAGATTGGGGGACGAAGTTTCCAGGCGAAGCTGGAGTCTGGAAAGAAGAGCCTGTCTGAGAAACATAGTAACCTTGACTGGCCTGAATACAGGAGGTTTGTCCAGATAGAGGCTGGTAAGACCCAGGAGTGCATGTATCCTCAGAAGTTGCTCCAGTGGAGGAGACGAACCTTCCAGGAGAAGCCGAATCACAAGAACCACTGCCGGTTTTTCCCTGATAAGATCCCGGTCGGCACTGGAAGAAACCGACTTGTATCTCTGCGTCAATTGGCTCTGATTGGTTACCAACAGTGGAGCCATCGATGGTTGATATCAGTGTTAGTGTAAAGCTATAATTGCCGGAGCTTGAATTATTGGGAGTAACTGAAACCAGTAATGTCGAAGAATTCGTAAACGAAGTCCCGATTGTAGTCACACTTGCTGTTTGCCCTCCCGAAGTAGAGTTGTCAGAGGTGGAAATCAGGGATATTGCCATCAAAGAGTCATAGTAGTACAAGCTAACGTTAAAGTCTCCATTGGAATTTGAGTTAGTCAGGTCTACTGAAGCAGCAGTATCTCTTGGAACATATATCGAGAACAAATCCCCAGAGTCATTGGACCATGAGTAGTTTCCGATTTGTCCGCCATAGGTGGCACTCCTCGACTGAAGTGGAGTGGGCGTAACATCGTCTGCATCTCCATATTGATTGTTCGTATAATTTCCAGCTGGAGATGCGATACATGATGACTGCGCCAGATCATTCTGGTAGAATCCGGCATCACAATGCTGCTGACTAGGGGACGCTTCTTGATTGACGAAATAACCACTTGATGACTCATAGCAAAGAGTTTGTCCCTCCTCTGGCTGATAGTTTCCTATTGTACAACTTTCATGGAATAGTGACCCTTGGAGGGAAAAGTGGCCAGCGGAGGAGTTCTGGCATGACAGACGGCCCCATTGTCCGTCTGGACATCTTACCCATCTAGCAGGGTTTTCTGGATAATCATCCACTGATGAATTGAACCCATCTCCATCACTGTCGTCACTGATGCTCAAATCCAGAACGTTTCGTATTCCATCTCCGTCGAGATCCTGCTCGGAGTAACCTACTGATTCTCCGAGAGTAGAATTGTTGAAACTCATGATGTATGGAACAAGGATATCAGCGGAGGTCCCATCGAATTCCCCGGCCTGCCCGCCCCAACAAAACAAGGAATAGCTCTGGTTAATTGCACATGTCGATTCGACTCCAGTTACTAATGCAATTGCTGGAGACGACATTAGAGCATAAGAGGGGGTGTTCCCATCAGTACCCGAACAACCACTGGAGCTGGAGCTACAGGTTCCATCACCCCACTGCCCATGAGTATTGACTCCCCAGCAACTAATGGATCCATTGTCCAGCAACGCACACGTATGCCAGTAGGCCCCATCAATATCGGATGCTGTCCTGCCACTGGGTAACTGAATCTCTGATGATGTTCCTGTCACGGGGCCATCTTGAGTAGAAACCGTGTATGACTTGCCCCAGCAACTGATTGAGCCATTATCGAAAATAGCACATACACTGTAACCTGGAGTTACCAACGAGGAAGCCCTCAATCCCGTAGAGTGATTAGCGAGAACCGGCGTGTTCCTACTTGTGGTAGTGCCATCCCCAAGATTTCCAAAACCATTGAACCCCCAGCACTTGATTTCTCCGTTATCTAGAATTGCACAGGTGAAATCATTTCCGGCGGATACAGAAATAGCAGTCCTGTTAGTGCCTAAGTCAACTGCAACGGGAGAATTTCTGTTGATGTTTGAGCTATCTCCTAGCTGTCCATGATTATTCCTTCCCCAGCAGTTGAGTGATGCGTCATCCAGAATTGCACAATTATGGTGGTTTCCGTTTGAAACGGCCACTGGGGTTCGGGCTCCGAAGTCCACAGTTCCGTTGCTTAGGGAATTAGAGCCGATTCCGAGTTGGCCGTAGTTATTTGCCCCACTGCATCTAAGAGTCCTGTTGTACAGAATAGCACAATCACCGGCGATTGAGATCACTTCATCGTTAACGACTTCTGGAGCCCCAGTATTGTTGAAACTTACCGTGCTTCCATTGGATAGGACTAGAGTGGGAGATCCGGCATCCAAATCTAAAACTGAGTGACTGAAGACTGAACCCCTATCTGTGCCTGGTTGATTGAAACCAAGATTGTTTACCTGAATTGGGGATGGTGATGATGATGCTTCACTCAGAGTCCATGAGTCTGCTCCCCATGAGTCTCCAGAAGTAACACCATTTCCATTGACTAAGTTTACAGCCAGGTAGAATACGACATCTCCAGAACCTGTTGTAGGGGCTGTCCAGTCAACTGACCATGCCCTTGAATTGGAGTTAGAGTGAGTTACCTCCCCTGAAGAAATCCGGGCATTCTGACCTGGATTGGAGAATACACCCTGATTAGAGTCTAGATTGAATCCCCCGCTAGTGCCGCTCGGCCCTCCAGAAGCGCTTATTGAGAGAGAATATGTTGTGCCTGGAACATATCCTGATGAGGGAGTTCCTGAAAGTGCGGGAACAACTGTTGGAGATGTAGAGGAATGGCATGATCCGGCCCCACATCCATCTGTAGAGCCGGTTCTACCGGAGCTGTTCGCGAATGCTGTTTCTGGTACTGCCATAAGCAAAAGCATCAGAAAGGTTCCCACGATTATTACTCTAGTTTTCATTCCACTCTCTCCTACCATAAGTCGTCAATTCCTGTACTGGCTACATCAAAGAGATTTGTCGGACTGGTCCGATGGCCTCTGTAACAGACAGCATAGCGCTTCTGTTGGTAATATGACTATTCCTACCACACGAGCTTTAGTGCGTCGTTACGAATACCTCTGGGGCCAGCGGGGGCATTGTAACTCCAGCTTCGGAGAATGCCTCCTCCACAGATGCAAAGGCCCCCTGGTTCTTGTTTGCCCTTCTAGCCCTGTTGCTGATTATTTTCCAAGAAGCCTTGTCCCCAATTCCCGGTAGTGCCTGAAGTTGGCTCTTAGTGGCGTGATTAATGTCTAGTCCGTACTCTATTCCCGAGATACTTCTCATTCCATGTCCAGTAACTATGATATCGGAGCCTGATTCTAGGGGGATAGCATATGGGACCCCCACTAGGATTGGGTAGGCGCCTATCTGCCTTCCAAATGTGATTCCGGGTTCTCCGTGTTTAGAAGAGTCCCTGTATTTTTCTTCTGATAAATGCTCGGGAAGCCTTATTCTGCCACCTCTGGATTCCCACCACAGGCCCTTCAATTTAGTCCCCAGAGGGAATATCTCCTCGAGCATCGGACGATCGATTTCTTCTCTGACCGTGGTTTTGAATTTCCTGAATTCATTTTCAGGAATTTCTTGAAATCCCTTCCCCTCGACTTGTCGGATATTTATTCTCCTTAGCCACAGTCCCTCTGATTTCAATTCTTTGAGAAGCTCGAGATTCATTGAATACGTTCTCTCTGTCTCGCCATTTAGCCCTGCGATAAAGTTCAGACCGGGAAGTAGCCTTGGCAATCCTCTTGGGCCTCTTTCCCTACCATATTCATTGATGTGCCTGATGGCGATCTTCAGCTGATTCGAGTCGCAATTTAGCCAATTTGACTCATGTACCCTCGGATCTGCTGACTCCAAGCCGAAAGAAAGCACGGCTCCATCTGATAGATTTTCTACCAGAGATTTGGTTATCTCCGTGGACGGCTCAATATTCTGTGCGACTATCGAAGGATTGGCATTGTCTACATGCAGAATTTGCAGATTTTCATTGCTTCTTGCCCCTTGCAATACCTTTGAGATTGGCTCTGGGTCGGGGATTGGGTATTCCATCTCCTCGACACCCTCTGCCCTGTAGGTGTAGATATCTGTGGCACCCCCTATTCTGATATTGACGGCTCCGGATTCCACTGCGGCATTAATTTCCCGGATAACATCGTCTTCTTCCCTCCAAAGAGGAAGTCCCTTCTTAGGCTCGATACAGAATTTACATCCTCTCTTGAAACGGACGCAGCCCTGATACAGTTCAACTTCGTAAGTGAGTGGGCCGTGAGATCCGTTTGGAGACAGTAGATCCGGGTGTTCCACTACTGCCTTTGATGAGGCTCCCTTCAGGGCCCATCTTGACCATTCATCTGGACTCCTTTTCTTATGGGACATTTTACCAGTTGAAAGGAAATGATTGAGGGTTGCGTCTATATCCTTCAAGCTACAGAAGAGGTTGGACCTGGGAGAGACCCAGCCAGATTGCCTCCAGTGCCTAATTGCCCATCCTCCGCAAATAACTGGGATTCTATTCGGAATAGAGGATAGGAAAGAGTCGGTCTCGCCTCTACTGATCGGAGTTCCCCTGATGTACTTTCCAGGCACTACTGCCCCGGCCAGAAGAATCGCACCATCTAATTCGCCCATTTGCTCTCTTACGTTTTTACGCCCTTCGAGGGTTGAAAGTTCAGATTTGAATGACCTCCTCCATTGATCGACGGTCATATACGTATATTCTATGCCTCTCTCCTCTAGAACTCCACAGATGTATCTGATGTGAAATCCAACATAGTTAGGCACTCCGAAAGCCGCGGGTTCGTCTTCATACCCATCGAGCACGAGCCACCCGTCGAGTTTCCCCATGTTCCTGCGGTCAGGGTATTCGGTATTCACCGCTTCGACTGTTTCCTACGTCTGCCCCTATCCCTGCTGGAGCCACCGGATGAAGACTCTTCGACTACTATCTTACGACCTTTGATCTCAGAGCCGTTCATTGCTTTGATTGCCGCCTTTGCTTCCTCCTTCGAGGGGAATGTGACGAATGCGAATCCTTTTGACTTTCCAGATTCCCTATCCTTGGCGATATTGATAGAGTCAATTTTTCCATGCTCCGAGAATGCTTTGGAAAGCTCTTCCTCAGAGATTTCATATGGGAGTCTGCCTACAAACAGCTTGACTCCCATTTTTTCTTCGAGTTCTTTCCTCATGGATGATATTCTCTCCCTCTCTTTGGAAAGCTCTTCCTTGGTGGCCTTTCCTTGCTTGACTTTGTCCATACAATCTCTGCACCTGATTGGCTTACCCGGAGTAGGCTTGAACGGGACCTTTGTGCTAACTCCACACATCGTACAGACTGTATCATGCATCTCCCTCCTTGGCCTACTCTGACCGCCTCTTCCACCGCCACGAGAGGAGGATCTCATTGAAGCAACCCTGGCCGGCATCTCGTGATTTGCACCCCTTCGGAAATCCGCCATTGGGGATAGGTAGGGCCTCGCTCCATCATGACCTAGTTTCGCTTCGGCCTCCGGAGACCATCTTTCTCCGGATCTGTTGAGTTTGTGCAGGCCGAATCCAGTCTCGTGACCGTGCCCGAAACCATCGGATAGTACCCTGTAGGCCGTGTAGTCGCATCTAGAACAGTCCACATTGAAATCAATTTTCTTGTCGGATACATCCAGAATCGCTCCACATGTCGGACAAGATGCGGATAGCACCCCGAGTGATGCGTGTCCCTTTGTCGAAGCTTTGAGGATCGGATCGTCCTTGACTATCCTAGCTCTCACGATATCTCGCATCCTCATTGCATCTCCAGGGGATGGGATGAATCTATCCACGACCTCGGAGACGTGAATGTCAGCAAATAACTCGAGCGCGGGAATATCCCTGTGACCTCCCTGCTTACTCTCGATATGCAGAATTCTGATCTCAGCGACGTTCTCATTCAGTCTAGTGACCTGGCCAATCACCACATCATCGACCTTGGGGGAATTAATCGGTAGTCTGGATGACTCTATGGAGATGTTTCCGTCCTTCTCCACGAGAATCCCAGGGAGAGTAGCTACACACCTTCCATTTCTCTCGAAAATACCCTCTCCTGCGGAAGAACCGAGAGGAATGGTTACTGTGGAACCGGGTGTAACTTGGTCACCAACTACGGCAGACATTGACCGGGCGACCGGCCATTCCCCTATCAACGGTACGGAGGAACTAGGGGGGGACTAGCCTCCAGAATCCTGCTCTTGTTGCCCCTCTGGACATCTTATGGTGAGAATATGAGGCAGGCAGGGGGAAATCTGCTTCGCCATACATCTCCACGCTCCAATTCATATCTTCGAATCTTTTTTGTAGGTGTTTGGCGTTAGCGCTGTGCATTATGTGCGTGATGGTTTTTGAGGCTAAGATATATTCAATAAAATCGGAATCGGCGCCCTCCTTCTGCCTGCCCCAAGGAGGGTTGGAAATAATCAAGTCGTATCCTTCTAGTTGTAAACTGTCCTTTCCTATTATACGATTACAGACTTCATATTTGCCATTCATTAGCACACTTTCTGCATTAGCATTGGCCAGTTCGCATAATTTTTGATCCGCCTCCACTAGTTTTACGAAACCGGCCCCCATCATTACGGCACCAATTCCCAGTATTCCATTTCCAGCTCCCAAATCGGCGACTCTGCACCCTGAAGATAAATCTCCGAAGGCCTGGATATCGAATAGCCATCTGGATGCTAGATCGCCCGGGGTGACATATTGCTCCAAGGATGCCACCAGATTTTCCTTAACATCCAGCTTTGACAAGGCCATCCCCAGTTTTCGTAGCCTCATTGGACGATGGGAGGTCGATAGTTCAGTTATGCCTACCGGATATTTTGACTAGATCTTAGAGGATTCTCTGAGTCGTGAATAATGCTCTGAGCGAGCATCATCTCAGCAAGAAGAATACTATTTCCAGCGGCCCCTCTCACTGTGTTGTCTGAAGCTACCTTGAAGCACAATTTTGCTTCTGAGACAGTGATATCTGAGATACTTACATCCATTGATTTTTGCAAATTATATTCCATTTCACCCAGGGATTTTGATTTTATGACCGGAGTCAGAATATCTGATTCAGAGACAAAAATTACTGGTTTTTCAGTGGCTGATGGGAGATCTAGACTCTGCACTAATGATTGGAAGTCGGACCACGCCTCGACAATCTCGTGCGCACTGACTTTCTTATCGAAATCCACGGTGACGGTAGCTGAGTGACCGAACTCCCTGGGGAACCTCTTACACTCAGCAGAAATTTCAATTTCCGCAGTAGTAGACAATGAGGAATCTCTCTTAACTAAGATTCTCCTTAGCTCAGATTCAACACTCTCTGACTCTCCAATAATCTCGGGAGGGGGCATGATACCTTCTCTGTATCTCTCTAGCACCACCCTCCCAGCTCCAGAGACGGACTGCTCGGTGAGAATATCGATACTACTCACGGGAAAATGCTCCACTATTGGAGCCAGGGATATTGCAAGAGGGACTACCATACAGTTGGAGCATGCCACCAGAGCTCCTGATACAAATTCATGTTGTTTTTCTAGTAAGACGAGGTGTTCGGGGTTAACTTCCGGGACAACAAGGGGTACCGACTCTGTATGTCTGTGAATGGTTGAATGGCTCAGTACTACCAATCCAGACCTTGCCAAGTCCCTCTCAATCATAGATGCAGGATAGTCGGGTAGGGCTGAAAATACAATCCTAACACCTTGGGAAATAAGTTCCGAGGCTAATTCGTCACTTTCACCCATTTCTCTGACGATGATATCGGGGAAGTCGGGCCTTGGTTCGTTGAAACTCCATGGGATTTCATTCACCCCGATACCATCTGATTCCTTAGATCCAAAAACATGAGTCGGGATTAGCCAGTGATGATTTACTAGTCTCTGAAGGAGTCTTTGAGCAACTAGCCCCCTCGCACCCAGAATAGCACACTTTACTCTTCCCAAGGTACTCATATTCGTTCCCAAGCGGGTCTGGTCTATGAAGAAGTGTTTTGATTTTGGTGAATAGTTAAAGTACTCCCGCCATACTTTTGT
>DAOI01000006.1:33855-52200 GCA_002501805.1 Euryarchaeota archaeon UBA463
AATAGTAAAAGTCCCCCCGCCATACTTTTGTTTTCATGGAGACTGAGATGGCAATGGTGTTGGTGGGAATTGTCATCATAATCATCCTGATGTTCGCGAATATGATGATACTAAGGGATCGAAAGGATCCTCCCACTGCAATAGATATCGGGCAGGCATTAACATTTCCAACTACTGATGATATTGTAACAGCTCTGAAAATTCCTAGCACCCTAGAGATGCAGCAGGCCCTGGGCGCTAGTTTCACTGGAGAGGGAGGGTTTTCCGAAAGAATTGGTGCCTTCACCGAATTATCTAGAGATATGACCGAAGCAACGAGGAAGTTCAATCAAATGGTAGCAACTAAGAGTAGGAGGGCCGCATGGGGCGAGTGGCATCTTGACGAGGAACTAAAGGAAGCTTTTCCTGATGTAAAAATCAGATCTGAAGTAAAGGAACTGGGGAATCTTAAGCCAGATGCACATCTTAGGACCCCTGATGGAAAGATATTGATTGTAGATTCAAAGTTCGTTTATGACACCTATGATAAGATACAGGATACGCCTGTATCCCAAGTTGAAACTGTGAAGAAGTTGCAGTCAATATTCAGAAGTGATGTCGTAAAGCATGTAGAAAAGATAAGGTTAGATTATGTGCAACCCGGAAAGGGCACTCATGAAGTGGCTTACATGTATATTCCATCAATGGGAGTTTACGAGTACCTTGTAGAGTATGAATCGGCCACGGTACGTTGGGCTGCCTCGCAAGGAGTGGTCATCTGCTCACCTGTGAATCTGATGGCTAATATGCACATGATGGAGATTGTCAGGATGGCCCAGAATATGACCAGCCTACACAACGAGATTCTAGATGCCCATCTAAGGATAAAGAAGACCTTTGACGAATTCGATGATGAATACAAGAAGCTGAGTAATCACTTGAAGAATGCCGTTGGCAAGAGGGATGAAGTGACTGCACTGAAGGAGAAACTGAGTTCTGAGATAGGGCACCTTTCGTCAATAGACAAGTCGATTGGCGAGGATACTGATTAATCCTCAAACAGTAGTGATGAAATCATCATGCTCCTTGGACGAGATATGATTGACTGGCGAACAGAAGATTACCACCCAGTAGTTTATCTTCCAGATGAGTACGAGGTAAGAGACTTCACCAATGGAGAATACTCTCCTTCTGAATACGAGTTTGATATTGGCAGGTATGATGAATTGCGCCCTGGTATGTATTCTACGGATCTTTTCTCGGATGGCAGATTCCTGCACGTAGGAATCGACATAGGCGCCCCTGTTGGAACTCCTTGTATGGCATTTGATGATGGAGAGATCTCTCATTTTGGATACAACCCCGATGATGGCGATTATGGGCATGTGGTAATCACGAAGCATATCATAGACGGGAGATCGGTATGGGCTTTGTATGGACATCTAAACTCTAAGTCGATAGAGAATAAGGAGATTGGGCAGAAGATTTCCAAGGGAGAGGTGATATGTTGGATGGGGGATAAGCATGAGAACGGAGGATGGGAGTCACATCTGCACTTCCAGCTATCATTGAAGGAGCCTGAGACACATGATATGCCAGGGGTGGTGTCTCCTGATAATCGTGATCAGGCACTGGAGGATTACCCCGATCCAAGATTAGTATTGGGTCCTATTTACTGAATATCGGATAGGTATTCCTTCAGTTGAGGAATTGGCTCCATGGAAGTAGGATTTACTCCTCTCAAGAGAGCTAGGGCTATGGAAATCCAGTCAGAAATATGAGCGGCATAAATCAATCTCTCAAGCAGTGATTCTCCCTCGCACTCTATCCTCCAGACATTCTTGGTACTCAGATTCTCCTCGATCCAGCTAATCCTTGATTCAGTCCTCTCATGAATGCCCTCGGAGCTCATAATTAGGAGCGCCCTGTTACCTGGTGGCTCCGAGAACCATGCCACTATCTCGTTATGATTCATCTCCGGCACCTCAGAGTGCTTGGCGAATGCTTCAGAGTTCTCATTAATCTGACAAGTCAGTCTGTAAGCGGCCGCATTGAGTTCCCTGGGGCAAATTATACCGATCTCAGAATCTACAAGATTTCTGGCCAAGGCCTCTGACATTCCATCTCCTGAGATGATGTCTAGCTTTCTTGAAGATTCTCGAATTCTATCAATCATCGATTGGAGTTCTTGCTCCTCGGGACGAGCCAGTATTCCCATTGACCAGCAGACCGCCAATTGGGCCCCTAGTATATGGCCGAATGCAGATCGAGGCATTTGTCCCTTGGGAATGGCAATAGATACGGATTCTTCATGACTGTCCAAGATTCTAGTCAGCTCCCCTCCTGATGATATCCCCACCACGGTCCCACCAGAATCTATGGCCTTCATTACGCCATCAATAGTCTCCTCAGTATCTCCAGAGTATGAGGTCGCTACAACCAGCCAGTCTGGCCCCCACCAGTGAGGTAGCCCATAGTCCCCCCAGACCACGAATGGCAACCCTCCCTCTTCATCCGAGATGTTCTTGAGGAACCTTCCAGCTGAACCTGAACCACCCATTCCAATGAATATCACTCCAGTCCAGTCCAGGTCTGATTCAAGTCCTGTCTCGGAAGAAATGGCCTTCTCAAAATCATCCACGAAATTCCTAGTTAGACCACACATATCTTCAGTATCTAGGGACTCAGCTAGCTCCTCGATTCTTTGGCCGGACATTGACTTACTTCCTCCCTGAGGGCACTGCTAGCCATACTCCCTGTATGAAACCAATGCGTATTGACTTCGATTCGGGGTCATCATCATACGGTAACGCTACAGTGACTACCTTGTAGTCCGTAGGGTCAAGGACCTCCACTGCCGAACTGTCCCTGTTCAATATGTCAACAACAAACTGTTCACTTCTGGGACAGATTACAACAGAGCCTTCCATATCCCTCCATGTTGCGCCTGATCTCTCGAACCTGTCCATTTTCTTCAGAATAGGCCCGTCCTTCTGCCAACTTTCAACTATCCACAGATTCTTTCTGAATCTGATGACATCTCCCAGCCCATATGCAGGTTTTCTGTAGCTGAGTGTCAGTCTCGAAACCTCGATTCCATCGTTAGCACCGACTACTGTAGAGGTTTCCTTGACCGTGCCTCCGAACTTCTTGACTAAGTTTCTGGACCATCTCCTTGCCATGGCCTTGGACCCTAACTTCAGATCCCACCCTCCAGTGACCGCTCCCTCTTCTGAGATGAAGAACATAGGATCCGCCTCCATCTCAGAAAGCATCTCATCGAGAGTTTCTCGTAATGACTTGAGCTCCGTTTCGGACAGTCTCCTACCGGCTGATCTGAGTTGCATTACTGCCTCGAAATATGAACCTGCCTTGCGTGTGCATGTTGGACAAACTGCATTACTGGTCTGTAGAAGTGCCTCATGGCTATCTGAGAATTCATATCCTTCGATAATACCAGAGACGTCTACATGTAACCTACTGGTTCTGTCGTCTATCTCCTCGACTGCAAACTCCACTGAAACTTGCTTTGCCCTGTCTTCGACACCGAGGCTGGCCCTGATCCTCAAATCTGCTAGATCGTTGGAGTCGATTACTGACCATCGTCCACGAATCTCATGAAAACCGCACTTGGAGCATCTGTCTTGTTGGATCCTCTCAGGCATGACAGATAGGCTAGTTCTATCTCTCAAACAAGGTTCGCACATTCTATCTGTGGTCAAGGGCGGAGATGCGCCGCAGACTATGCAGAATTCGCCGTCAGACATGTCTCTCCCATCAAATGCGCCCATACTCACAGTTAGAAGGGTTCCCAATGACTGAAGACGACTGATTAGTCATCATTCTTCGGAATCGGATGAAAAAATCTCCAGTTGGACACTTAATTCCACTATTCTTGATCTTAAGTGGTTAACATAGTACGCGAGAATGAAAGATAGTATTGTGTAGGCGACTATCATTTCAGAAGTCCCTGTCATATTCATAGTCCCCCATCTATTTCCGTCTTACTCTGTTCTAATCTCTCTTCCATTCGGATAACCTCGTTACTTAGCATTGCCAGGCCAATAAATAGAATCAGAAATGAGAGGAAGCCAATCATTAGTACTGTCCTGATAGCAGGATCTAAGCCCGTCTCCTCTCCGTTCACTAAGACTATCCCGGGATGTCTCTTCTGGTACCATGTCGTTGCCAGAGCAGTAATTGGGACTAGTGCAAATCCGAATAGTCCCACTGCGGCGAGAGTGTCCCTGGTTTCCTGGCCATCGGGTTGAGACCTTCTAGATAGAACTAGGAATAGTGCTACACCCGTCAGTAGGGCGAAAGTATTGAGGCGAAGATCCCCCCAATCCCAAGGGACTCCCCACTCTGCAGATCCCCAAATCGGCCCCGAGGTGATTACCCCGAGACCGAAAAGCAATCCGAGGTCTGAGCCGGTAGAGAACCACCTCCATCCCCAATCAGACCTGTCCTTGTACCATGCTACTGCTCCTATGAACAACATGCAGAATGCTAGGAATGAAGACCATGCGAAGGGTACGTGCCAGTACAATATCCTGTAAGCCTCTGGAGCGTTGAATGCTGTTGAGTCCACCATAGGCGCGTAGTATACCCCCATCAAAGCCGTAGCGACTGCGCCCGAAATCCCTAGTGCCGTCAGACCGATGCCCATTCTCACCGATGAAGGAGGATTGATGTCGGTCACGGCCCTTCGAAGGGCTCCCCAGTGAAGAATGCTATTCCCTATGCTTCAGGGATAATGACAGCCACTGCCCAGACCATAGCAGAGATAATACTGGCAAAAATTATCGATGCCAGGGGGCTTCCTATGGAGATCTCTGAGGACATCCCGACTTCCATGATAACAGACAGTGCATCAACCAGTTCCATGAATGGCCAAATTAATACTATCAGAAGGAGAGATGCCGCCGCGGCGCCTGACCTCCGTAGATCTGAAACCAGAAGGTGCAGAGCAGTAGCGGCGCAAGAAATGTCAATTATTACGAGCGAGGGCAGCCAGAGCCACCTCAATATCTCCTCAGAGCTATCAACTGGTAAAGATCCCTCCAATACAAACCATGAGAGATATGTGAGAGGGAGTGGCAGAAGTATGGAGGATGCCATTATGGATGTTGCTGGACGGAATTGTGGGCCACAAACTGCTGACCACCATTTCCCGCATTCTTCCTCTGAGAGTCTACGAATCATAGCAGGGGAAATAACGGCAGAGATGAATGCTGGTGTGAGAATTAGAGCCGCAGCCAGGTGGTTTCCGATATTGGTGTTCGAGAGAGTGGCCTGTGTCGTGTCCATTCCCGTCAATACGGAGTAGGATAAGAGAAGAGCCAATATGGCGGGAGTTGCCTTTCCAATGGTATCCACTGGATTTCTCCTCTCAATTGAGTAACTCCATGAGAACAGTGATGAAATAGACTTACTCTGTCTTTCATTAAGGAATTGCCTTTCCTCAACAACGCCTTCTTCAATAGTGTTGTTTGACTCAGAAATCTCTCCGGATTCAATTGTCAAGATTCTTCTTGAGCATGAGATTATTTCTTCATCGTGTGAAGCTATTACTACGGCATTTCCGTATTGCGAAAGCTCACTTATCCACTTCTTTAGTACTCCTTTGGAGAATGAATCCAAGCCTTCGGATGGCTCATCTAGGAAAACTATTCTGGGAGACTCACACAACATCGCTGGGGCCATTCCAGAAATTACTGCCAGACGTCTACTCAGTCCAGCTGAAAGTTGTGAAACCCTGTCCCCTCCCCTATGAGACATTCCCCACTCTTCCAGAATCTGTTTGGCCTCTGTTTGACTACAATCTATCCCTGATACATTAAGCGCGGTTATGAGCCTCTCGGTGACTTTCTCCTCTCCACAAACACCATCCGATTGTAGAGTCAGTCCGAAGGGGTAGGGCTTTTCTCTTGTTCCTGAGTAACTCCTGACTATGAGTGACTCATCCTTCTCTGAAAACCACTCAACCTGACCTTTAGTAAGGGGAAGGATTCCCACGAGAGATTCGATCAGAGTAGTCTTTCCAGAGCCATTTTCCCCTACGAAGCATACGATATCTCCCTGGAATATTTCAAGGTCCAATTTGTGGATTACGGCTCGTGTCCCTCGAGTAACGCTAAGGCCCCCAGCCTTGAGTACTGGTGACTGCGCCATGCACCCCGGAGCAGTATCAGTCGTTTGAGTCGTTCCATTCTGAAAATCACTATTTGTGAGTCCCCTCTGTCAGAGGCGTGAGTGCATTAGGGGAGCTTGGAATTTCCGAGCAGATTTTTGTCATAGTGCTATTCTTTTGTTGTATTTCCCCCTATATTTCCGCTTATCGGGGGAACACGAGTATTGCCCTTGCGACTATTCTTTCACTTATGCTGGCATCTTTCGTACAATTTGCCATTTCTGTTATCCAAGGAGTTCCCGTCGAGATGGGATGGGTAGTTTCTGTCTTCGGAATCAGGCCATCGATTGCTACATCACCAGTAGAGTCATACAGATTCATTACAAGTGCATGGATTCACGCTGGATGGATACATGTACTCGGGAATATCTTGGTGATTGGACTGGTGGGCATTCCGCTAGAGCAAAGGATGGGTGGCAAGAGGTGGATGACTGTCTACATACTCGGACTTTTGGGCGGAAATATTGCCTGGGTCTTAACACATCCTGATTCGATGATTCCAACCGTAGGGGCGAGTGGCGCTGCTTTCGGAATACTGGGTGCTTACATGGCATGCTGGCCCAGCGATGAAGTTGAGTTTCCCTTACTGTTCCTAATCAGAGCATGGCCAATTTGGTTGATTGTGTTCTTCAGATTGGGGATAGAGGTTTGGCAAATTTATTCGATTCAGTTAGGAACTTCAGGAGATGGCAATATTGCACACATGGCCCATTTAGGAGGCTTCTTCCTGTCCTACTCGTTGGCAAGGAGAGTAACTGTAGGAGGACCTCAGCCTCTGGAAAAAGATGCAATTGACGGAGTTTCTGAAA
This sequence comes from Euryarchaeota archaeon UBA463, assembly GCA_002501805.1. GTDB lineage: Archaea > Thermoplasmatota > Poseidoniia > Poseidoniales > Thalassarchaeaceae > MGIIb-O5. The sequence continues at coordinate 40,837 of DAOI01000006.1, forward strand.
CGACTAGAAATCTGCCGAGTCTAAAGGAAAATCCCTGGGAGGCTTCCGGATCCCCACTTGAAGGAAGGGCCCTGAGGGTGCTAGGAAAACTCATTGAAGAAGGAGATGAAATAGAAACCAGAAGAGCGTGGCTAGAGGAGCTTTCCGAACATACGATATGTCCAATATGCGGAGGAGAGATTCTGGCAGAGACCAAAGGTGGTCGAACCTGGATAAAGTGCGGAGTGTCAGAGAGTCACCTAACGTGGCCATAGGGCAAAAAAAAGGGTCTTGGACAGGTTGGGATTATACAGGGCCGACATTTGGCTCTCTAAGAGAGCCATGGGAAAGAGAGCATCTTCAGCGACTCCAATCATTGTTGCCTTGATGGTTCTGGTGCTTGACGTTTCCGTAGGAGTGAGTGGTTCTGAATGGGAAATTAATAATTCCGATCCGCCAATGGAAAATGTGGATTCGGGGGCAATCATGGATATCCCCCCCCTAATGTGCGAGTCAGGAGAGTGCCCGCTCAAAGACCGGACTCCTCATCTTCCCCCAAATGGGGTGGATTGGCCAGTTCAAGAACCGGGTTGGTGGTTTAACTTCTGGAATGACAAAGATGCCAATGGGATGGACGATAGGTTACAATGGATAATTTCTGGAGATCGAGAGTCCGTATCCACGAGTGCCATTATGGGAGATGATGGTAGGATGACTGTGGCGATTTTCGTTTGCTACTCTTGGCATCCCGGGGATGACGATATTTCTGATTTGAAGAAGGTACTGTCGAAGTATGGATGGGAGGAGTATGGGACATACTTCAGAGCGGTAGATATTCTTGATACTTTGATTGTCGAGCATGTCCCAGTCAGTGCATTGATTGAAATCTTGATGCTCGATGGAGTAGTACTGGTTGAACAGCAGGATGTTCTGGTCCCATACCTCAATACCGCGACTAAGGGATCTAAAGTCAGGACTTCAGATGTTTTCAGTGAAACTATGATGGACTATGGGTACGATGGTTCCGGCGTGGTGATAGCGATTGCAGATACAGGTGTTGACAATGAGCATTTCTCACTAGATGACTTCTCTGATCAGAATTCCGATAATGGAGCTGAGCCTGATGAGTTACCGGATCCAAAGTGGGTTGCTGGATGCGATTCAACTTCTTGGAATCAACAAGATTGTGATGACGGGGGCGATGACCCCGATGATGGAGATGGGCATGGCACGCATGTTGCGGGAATTGCACTCGGAACTGGAGGTAGTGAACGGGAGAATCAAGGATATGCACCGGGCGCATATCTTGTCGATATTAAGGTCATGACTGATGCTGGAGCATCCAACTCTGGATACACCGTCGCTGGAATTAATTGGGCGGTACAGAACGTAGATACTGATTGGGGAAATAATGACTCAAGCAGAGGTATTGACATCCTATCGATGTCATTTGGGAGTGGCTCGAGTCCAGCCGGAGAGGATCCGGGAGATAATGGGACCAGTCAAGACTCTCTAGCAGTCAATGCCGCGTCTGAGGCGGGCATCGTTTGTGTGGCTGCGATCGGGAATGACGGTTATCGAAGGGTGACATCTGTGGGGGCTGCTGACTCAGCAATAACAGTGGGTTCGATTGATGATAAGGCCAGTATAGAGAGGGGAGATGATTCTATTTCTTCGTTTTCTAACTCTGGCCCAAGGGAGGATGATGGAGATGACAACCAATGGGATGAGCTGAAGCCAGATGTCGTCGGACCTGGCTCCAATATTATGTCAGCACAGCATGCGGCATCCAGCTCACAGTTGCCCGGCTCCGCAAAACCTCTAGCTAGTGATAATTATGTCCAGAAGTCAGGGACTAGCATGTCCACTCCAGCAGTAGCTGGGTTCATTGCGGCAATGCTTCAGATGGATGAAGATCTGACTCCCCAGGAAGTGAAGGATATACTCAGGAATAATTCGGAGACTAGAGGAGGGGCATCGGCTCCTGACGTTACTGAGAGATGGAACGATCAGTATGGCTTTGGAATAATAGATGGCGAGATGGTCATGCAGGCAATATTAGGCGATAACGGCGGCGGAAATGGCGGCGGGAATAATACTGAGCCCCCTCCAACAGGAACTGAGGAATGGGTCATAATAGAGACTCCTGAGGAAGACTCTTGGCTCGTAGAAGGCGAAACTTACAGCGTTAGAGGGCATATCGACGAGGATGCGGATACAAACGGAACAATAGAAGAAGTCAACGTAAGTATTTCTTACAGATATAAGCCGGACGAGGGACCTAGGCAGACCGAGATTCTAGTCGATTGGCATGTGGTGCAAGGCACTCTTAATTGGTCCACCCCATTCTCAATTCCAGAATTTACAGAGGATGAAATAGACATAGAGGAAATAATAATCAAAGCGAAGGCGAGAAATGAGTTCAATGTCTGGAGTGAGATGGAGCAGAGTGAGCATCCTGTAGGTTTGTTGGAAGTAACATTGGGAGGGCCCAGTGGACAGTCCCCTGTGTCTGGAAATACGAATATTTTTGGAGGTTGGGAATCAGTTAATGGAGCAAGTATTCAATGGAGATTAGGAACTGAAAACTGGGAAACCGCACAGCAATTTGGAGGAACAGGAAGTGACTCTGGAGATTGGTCAGTTAATTGGGACACGCGGACTGTCAATGATGGATTTTATCGGATCTCAGTCAGAGTGGTGAGTGGCGATGGAATCTTCTCTGATGAAGTTCGGAGAACGGTGGAGGTAGACAATGACCCACCTGCTCCGGACTTGATATTTAGGAGTGGAATTAGCGTAAGTGAATATGGATTACCGGTATCTGAAACATTCGTCAATACGTTCCTAGAAGTAAGTTGCGAGGTCAGGAATGACGGCGATTTAGATGCTACTGAGGTCACTGTCTACCTCAAGGAAAATGGAGCGAGGAAGGATGAGCTCACAATTCCCAGCATTGGTAGCGGGGACATAGTGGACGTTATTCTATATTGGAATCCCTTGACGTTGGGAGATAGGACCTTATCCATCTCGCTAGATCCATCTGATGAAATCGAAGAAATAAATGAAGAGGATAACGAACAGGCGGTGGATTTCCCCGTTTTGCAGAGGCCCCAAGGTGTCGATCTGGCTTTCAGGGAGGGGGCAATCAGAACTGAGCCTCCGGTGCCTAGGCCAAATGAGCAGTTTATCATCACTGCCAGAGTTGACAATCTTGGCTCCAGCGATGCGACAGAACTTGAAGCGACCTTGGAGATAAGGAATGATATTGGGTGGGAGTCCATTTCCTCGACACCCGTCCCCCTAGTAATGGGGCAGGGAGCGTCCCAGATCTCATTCGCCCACTTGGAGAGCTCCACTGGGCCGGTTCAAGTTAGAGTGAGCCTCTCTGGTTCATCTATGTCCGATTTGGACTGGAGTAACAATATTTTTGAAACTACTATACTAGTGGATGAGACTACATTAACCGGTCCCAGGACTACAAATTTCCCAACGGGCGAAGAACCTGTAGAAGTAATTCATCTGAGTGAGGAAGGAGGAGTGGTGATAACTAGTAGAGGAGATGAGTTGGGGCTCTACAGACTCGGCAGTAACAGGGCCATAACTGCCTGCTCCAATGTTTTGGAGGAAAAATGGTCCGGAGACATTGTGGCTGAAGCATCAAACGATGGCTTGGCCCATGTTGCCTGGACTCGTAGATATTTGGATAATGAGGGATTCTTCAAACAGACTGTGAGCTATACTACGATTGACTCCAGCTGCCTCATGTCTCCCATTCAAGATTTGATGAACCCCATATCTCTATCTGAAGGAAAATATTGGGGAATAGGAATGGATATGAAGGGATCAGAAATTCTAGTAGCGGGTTACCAACATGAATTAGCGACAGGTTCATCTAATCAGAATAATGCTATTTTCTTGGTGACATCAGAGTCCCCGACTAAGTCTTCTGATTGGTTTGTCAACCCGCAGCTGGTGGGCGATCTGAAAGTAACCCCCGGGAAGACTGACCCGGTCGCTGTGGCCATGGGAGATGAAGATGGCCACATACTATATCAGGATACTAGGAACGATACAACTGGAGTAGACAGGCTAGGCCTATGGTATGCCCATGGACTTCCAGATCAGGCGTCATGGTCATTCAGAAAGGCCGTGGGGGATCACGCTTTCATGCCCTCGCTCTCCATTTCAGAGATAGATGGGGAGGACGTGATGGTAGCGGCATGGGGTGAAGGTTCCGATCAGACATCAGAATTAATCGTCACAATAGTAGATTCATCATTCTCCGAGATATCAGAAGTGAGGACCGCGGCTAGGGGTCTTGGGTACATCGGACTCCTGGAAACAGAGAGGGGAGTTCAGATATTCTTTGACTTCGTAGGACCTAGTGGGCCTCAGATACAATATGGAATGGCGAATTCGGAAGATGAGTGGATTGGGGTTTCGGACAGGTTGGGAATTGGCAGAATAGTAGTTGCCAGTCGATCCCCCTTAGATAGTGATGCGACCCTCCTACAGACATCTCCAACTGGATGGCAAATTAGGGCCTTGGTGGATGATTCCTCTCCTACAAATTCCGAAGACAGTATTCTAGAGCAGGTCAGGGCATATCTTGGACTGGATGAGAGAAATTTCAATGTAATCCTAGTGGGAATTTCGGGAGTCACAATAGTCCTCTGCTTGGTCGTAATTTTGACGATGTCGACCAGGGCCATCAGATGGGCAACTGGTCGGACCGGTAAGGAGATAGCAGGAGTTGTGATACTTGAGGAAGATGTTGTAGACGTAATCGTTGATACTGATATCTCGGTTAGTTCTACGGAGGTTGAATTGGTCGAAGAACAAAAGACAAATTCTCAAAATGCAACCGATAGGAGGAGAAGGAGGGAATATAGATCTAGTAATTCGGCTAAATCACTTCCTGAGCTAGCTGACTCTGGGGAGTTTGCCATACCGATTCCCAAGCACTCTCCTCCCTTGCCCCCTCCACTTCCTCTCGAAGGAGCTAACATCGGGGTAAGTTGTCAGTCTTGCAGCTCTATTTTTGAAATAGAGTCAGGATTGAAGAAATTTAGTTGTCCCGTTTGCGGGGAGAAAATTAAGCTTGGGTGAATATGAGGAGAATACTTCTTGCATCAAAGTCCGAGAGAAGGATCTCATGGTTGAAAGAAAATCTGGAAGATTCAGATTTTATATTTTTTTCATCGGCCTTGAAATCTGCCGAAATTAAGGCCCCTCAGGGATTTGAGGTTAGCAAGCAAGTAGAGATTGTATGCCAATCTAAGGCGGAGAACGCCCGGGTAGAGAACAAGCTGTCCGTTAACAGAAGAGATGGAAACTATGATGCTATCCTGGTATCCGATACTATGATTGAGGACCCTGATGATAGTAGATTGTCGATTGGAAAGCCCAAGGATGCACTTGCCGCTACTAGTAATCTGATTAGGCTTGCAGGAAGAAAACACAGAGTCTGGTCGTCGACATCCATACTCCTGCCCAAGGAGGTTGCTACAGGAATGGCGAATTGGGAAATCGTTAATCGCACTAGTTGCGCCACCGTAGAATTCTCAGATTTAGGAGATGATGAAATTTACGAGCTTGTCTCATCAGAATCGTGGAAGGGCAAGGCAGGAGGTTATGATTTGGCAGGCACAGCAGGACAATTTTGCCGAGTAGTAGAGGGGGAAGAGGTCACAGTATTGGGATTTTCACCGGACGCTGTGGATATCCTCAAACGGTCTTTCTCTAGATGAAAGTGACTTCCCCGAACTTCAGTACAAACTCCTTCTGAATCTCATCAAACCATTCCAACATCGAAGATGAGAATCTGACTCTCCCGACCTCCTCATCCATCAGTAAATCATCCTGTATCCCCTTCAGTGTCCCTGGGGCCGCTCCACAGGACACGCAGGCTCCATCCAGATCGATCACCAAAGACAGTGACTTTCTGGCCCCATTTTCCTCAATGAGTTCCCAACTTGAAAGTATTAGGCCGCCTCCATGACCGTCTAAGGCGGCTCTGACGGGCCCTAGTCTTGCCATTAATGCGGGAATAATATCTGAATTATTTTCCTCAATCAATGCAATTAGAGAGAGTTTCCTGAGTCTTCTTAATTCATCTTCATCATGATTTTCATTGATCCTCCTTTGTGCCTCAGCCCTCATTTGCTCTTCTATCTGAGAACCGTAAATTTTTGCCAACTCATCGTCGTCTGTCTTGGCGGACTCCATGCTTCAGGATTGGGGGCGCTCTTTAGAAATCTACTAATCTGTAATGAGGATGTACCACACACATTCAAAAGGCTGGAACAACACCAGCATACGAGGCGTAGTATGGCATCAGACGATAACCCCATTCTAGAAGTCAGAGGACTTAAGGTGGGAATAGAAGGGGCATCGATTCTAAAGGGAATAGATTTGATTATTCCAAAAGGTGAAATTCATGCAATAATGGGTAGGAATGGTAGTGGGAAAACGACTACTGCCAATGTCATAATGGGCCATCCTGCATACGAAATTGAGGAGGGGGAGATGTTTTTGGATGGTGAGAGTCTTGATGACATGGAACCTTGGGAGAGATCTAGAGAAGGGGTATTCCTGTCCTTTCAATATCCACAATCAATTCCAGGCTTACAAGTAGGAAATTTCCTTCGGAAGTCAGTTTCCAGTGTTCGGGGAGAAGAGGCAGCTAGGGGGTCCGAGTTTAGAGAGAAGCTAACGAGTGCCATGGAAGAGCTTGATATTCCTAAATCATTTCTCTCAAGATATGTTAACGATGGATTCAGCGGAGGAGAGAAAAAGAGGTTCGAGATACTGCAACTAATGTTGCTTCAGCCTAGATTAGCAGTCTTGGACGAGACTGATAGCGGATTGGATATCGATGGGATAAGAACTGTATCTAAGGGGATAAACTCTGTAGTTAGAGGGACTGAGAATGGAGCACTAATAATCACTCATTATTCCAGAATTTTGGAGCATGTCAATCCGGATCGTGTCCACATCATGATTGGAGGAAAGATAGTAGCCAGTGGAGGACCTTCTCTGGCGAATTTACTAGAGGATAATGGATACGATTGGCTTGAAGAACAGGTTGAGAAGGGGGTAGATTTCGAATGAGCGGAGATAGTGAAGCGCGCGAGGCAGTAGGAGACTACAAAGCAGGATGGCATGATCCTGAGAATGCTACTATAAGATTTGACTTTGGTCTTTCAGAGAAAGTTGTTAGGGATATCTCTGAACTCAAACAAGAGCCAGAATGGATGACAGAGATAAGGGTCAAGGCATACAGACACTTCGTTGAAAGGCCCATGCCCACTTGGGGCAATACTGAGGAATTAATGGAGATTGATTTCGACAAGGTATGCTACTTCCTGAGGTCATCTGATCAAGCGGGTAGTTCTTGGGACGATGTACCTGATGACATCAGGAATACCTTCGATAGATTGGGAATACCCGAAGCAGAGCAGAAGTGGCTTTCGGGAGTCACGGCACAATACGAGTCAGAAACGGTATACCACAGCATAAGAGAAGACCTTGAGAAGCAGGGTGTGATTTTCTTAGATATGGATTCAGGGCTCAAAGAACATGAAGATATTGTGAAAAAGTACTTCGGTAGTGTCATTCCATATAGCGACAATAAGTTCTCTGCCCTGAATACAGCTGTATGGTCGGGTGGATCTTTCATCTATGTTCCAAAGGGAGTACATGTCGAGATGCCAGTACAGGCTTACTTCAGGATAAATGCCAAGAATATGGGGCAGTTCGAGCGTACTCTCATCATTGCCGATGAGGGAAGTAGTATCCACTATGTTGAGGGTTGTACTGCACCTACCTATTCTACCGATTCCTTACATTCTGCCGTTGTCGAGCTCTTGGCACTTCCGGGCGCTCACATCAGATATACCACTGTTCAGAATTGGAGCAATAACGTATACAACTTGGTTACAAAGAGAGGAGTAGCACATGAGAATGCCAAGATTGAGTGGGTGGATGGCAACATTGGGAGTAAATTGACTATGAAGTATCCTGCCGTTATTCTCAAAGGAGAGGGGGCTCATGCCGAGGTTATTTCTGTTGCCTATGCAGGAAATGGACAGCACCAAGATGCTGGAGCCAAAGTTCACCACATGGCATCAAATACTACTAGCAATATCCTTTCTAAGAGCATTAGCAAAGACGGTGGAAGAGGATCTTACAGAGGGATGGCAAAAATAATGCCTAAAGCAGAGAATTGCAGGCTGAATATTGTTTGTGATGCCCTGATTCTTGATGAGGAGAGCAGGCAGGATACTTATCCAACTATGGAAGTTGGAAATCCGACCGCTCATTGTGAGCATGAAGCTAGCGTCTCTAAAGTTGGGGATGAACAGCTGTTCTATCTGATGAGCAGGGGGCATACAGAAGCCGAGGCGCTTGGCATGATTGTCAATGGATTCTTTGAGCCGTTCACAAGAGAGCTCCCGATGGAGTATGCTGTTGAACTGAATAAACTAATGTCCCTTGAAATGGAAGGAAGTATAGGTTGAGTTCTTCATGGATGCGTCCTCACAGTATCTATCCGCTGATCATCCAGACAGGGCTGATCACCTATGGAGGTACACTCCCTGGAAAAAAATACACCCGACAGGGGATATTTCCGATATTCCTAGTGATTTCTCAATACCTGAAGTAAGTCTGAAAACAATAGATGGAAGCACCCTCCCTCCTGGAATATCCCTTGATATGGGAGACGTACATTCCGAAGGACTACCTGATGATGAGAAAATTACGAAGAGCTTTCTAGAGGCAGTTACGGGAGAATCTAAATTTACACTTACGGTAGCTCCCAAGTTCAAATCTGAAGTTCCAATGATTATCGAAATTTCCACAAGTGGGACTTTCTGCTCCGCCCATATTTGTCTGGATATCGGTAAGCTTGCCGAGCTTGAGCTAGTTACAGTAGTAAGAGGAACATGCAAGTGGTTTGGAATGTTAAGGACTGGCTCCACAGGAGAGGGTGCCATTACCAGTGATGTCGTAGTAAACAGGCTTGAACATGGAAAGCTATTGAGAGTTGAGTCGATTTCTATTCCTCGTAATTCTCAATTCAAAGCTGGAACTGTTTCATCTGGCTCAACAATAACAAAGGCTGATCTTCGGTATAGGATGTTTCAACCAGGGGGGAATCTGAATGTCCTGGGATCTATACTCTCGGCAAGGGAGATGAGTCTCGACCATCACATTGAGATATATCATGACTCACCTGAAACCTTCAGTAGATTGGACTGGAACTCTGCCTGTGGAGGCAGTAGCAGGACAGTAGGCACTGGGATGTTACGCGTCTCTAAAGGTTCAAATGGCGCTGATGCAGCTCAACTTTTTCAGAACCTTCTATTATCCAGAGATGCACAAGCTGATTCTATCCCCGAGTTAGAAGTATCCGAACATGATGTGGTCGGGTGCGGACATGGGACAGCAAGTGGGCCTGTTGACGAAGATCAGATGTTCTATCTTGCTTCTAGAGGATTTTCTCCCAATGAGTCCAAGAGTACTCTAATTGCCGCCTTTCTAAATTCCACACTATCAGAAATGGGAGGGGACAAGATGCATGGTTGGCTAGTATCTGAATTAGATTCTGATTTGAGTGAGCTAGGAGATTAGGAAGTTCTATCTCGAAATGAAGCAGCTAGTGCAGAGATAATTATCCCACATGACGAACCGAAAATAATTCCCTGCTGCTCCAGTCCATTGCCTGCTAAATCTCTGAAAGCTAGAGACATGACCAATGTAACTGGGATGACGAATATTCCAAATCTTATTGCCCATAATCTGGGTGAAGGGGCCTCTCCCATCGGCCTCAATGTGATGGAGGATGATTTCTGAATAACTTGCCAATTTACTCTCTCCGCATCGATTTTCAGTCTCTGTAAGATTGCAGGCCTGGATCCGGGGTCGCTTTTTGATGTGGACGAAGCTCCAGAAAAACCAGTCCTAATCTTGACTTTTCTGAGGCCTTCTCTTCCTTGGATCAGACGTTCGGCTAGAGAGGATGCCAAGTATGGGTCTAACTCGGCGATTTCAACTACTAGAACTCCCCTGTCTCTCCTAATCATATTTTTCACACTCCATGTGGTTCCACGCTCTTGTGCCTGTTCTTCTACAGGGGAAAGTATCCTCCTGAGATATTCTGTCTCTGTGTTCCTCCTTTCTTCTCTCGAGTCTCCCTTAGAAGAAATCTCCCTAATCCTATACAAGGCGAAAATAAGTAGTAGGGAAGCGGTGGAGAATCCTGCTACAATTCCATATCTGAGGGAGAGCATGATATCAGGGTCATCTAGTCCTGTAGCGAAGATAGAGATGAAGGAGGCCATGGTTCCAACCATGGATCCAGCAACTACCGAAATAGAGAATGCATCCCTGGTAGTGATATCGGTCACGTCCCCCGTAAGTAGCTACAGTTCAAGAGTTAGAGGGTATGAGATACATTGATTTGCCATGGGTAATTGGCCGAAACGTGTGTATCTTTTGCAGTCACAGAGAGATTGCTAGTATTCAACTAGATGACTCTCCAACTATCCTAATTGCTGGATCTATTGTCGTTACTGCTTGTGCCATTTACAATAGAAGCGCAAAAAGTCAGCTTTCAGAGAATGATGATTTGGATGATAGCAAGCCAGAGGAAAGTGAGTCAGAGAGCAGTGGGCCTGATAATTTCAAGCTAAAGAATGGACGAATTGAGAGAAAAAGGGAGCTACGAGTTTCTGGCCTTATGAGTTCTATCTCAGGATTCATACTGTTAATGTTCTTCATTTCTCCTCTTATGATGGCAGAGGGAAGTGTGCCAGAACTATCGGGGAGGGCTAATGCATTAGACTACATGAACGAGGGGAGTTGGGGGAATAGTGACCATGATGAGGGAGGTAGTGTAGGGCATAATCAATCATCTCATGGTGGTTCGTTCGCATGGTCTGAACTGAATCCGGTATTTGGCTTAGTATACGCTTTTGGAGACATAAACTGTCATCAGAAGCATGATCGTTCGTGGAAGATAAATGAAAATCAGATGCCAGTTTGTGCTAGGGACGTTGGAATCTTCATGGGATTCTTCATGGGATCATTATTCTTCAGAATGAGAGGATACAATAGATGGACTGTAAGGGATTCTTTCCTTTCAGTTTTTGATGATGGCTCAATAGAATCTGTATATCTCAATGACGGGCGTTTGAGATTGATGATATTATTTCTAGCTCTAGGCATTGTTCCTATGGCGATGGATGGATTTACTCAATTACTGACTGCATATGAATCTACAAATATTATCAGAGTAATCACAGGATTCATGGCTGGTTTTGTCATAGGTTGGTTCGTAAGCTCAGCCCTGTCTTCCAGACCCGAGTTATTTGATTC
>DAOI01000006.1:52434-77898 GCA_002501805.1 Euryarchaeota archaeon UBA463
TTCCAGACCCGAGTTATTTGATTCCCCCTCCTCTGTCATACTACCCGCAGATTCGAGATTGACATTGAAATAATCAGAGAGATTTCATTGTCCACCATGAAATAAGGTCATTCTCGTTTTTTGGCAGTGGAAAGGAGTCTCTGCCAGGTCCGATTATTGCAATCCTCTCTAATGTGGATTTCACGGCTGAAGGATATTTTCCAGACCTGATTATTTGTCCCAATGCAAATCTGATATGAGTATCTGGATTTTTCTTCATCCATTTCCTTAGAGCGTCCTTGAGGGGCCATATTGCTATAGCTAATCTACCGAAAGGTCGTGATTCATCCTTCATCTGGGAACGGGGGGCCTCTCTTCCAATCAGGGACTTATGCTGATGTATACATCCTAATTTCTCATTTAGATACCTGACAATTGTCTGAGTATGCCTCTCTGAAACAGACCTTACCGGACCCAGTGACTTTCTTAGTTCCCTGATATTCGCCGTTCTCATTAGTGATAACGTCCCACAGATTGACGAAATAGAGTGAGATAATACGTTATGTGGAACATCCACCCTCTCGCCCTCTAATGACTCCGAGAGAATATCGGAATGAGCTTCTTGAAAATTCTTGAGTACCCTCCATGGCGAATCTCCATTGAGCCATTCTTGTTCTCTAATTGCTGGCCTCACCCCCAGTCCCTGTAATGTCGATTGTCCCCTAGAGGATTTTATCAGTTCACTGACTAGATTCCTATCTACTACTTCCGAACGAACATTTACTGGTTCGGGACGAGAATGCATGAAGTTCCTGATGAGGGATTTGAGCTTCGTTTTGAATTCATCTTCGGAACCTTCGTTAAGAACGGGGCCGATGATGGCACCCATATCGAAAGGAGTTGGCATCTCAATATTTCCAGATAGAAGTTCCATGTATCCTTCCCTGATCATCTTCTGAAGTTCGCTCGTCTCGAAATATTCTTCTTTATCTGAATGGGCCCTCAGTGTTCCGCTCTTTATCCTGTCTAAGGCAACCTTCGGATCGCAATCAACCCAGATACATAAATCCGGCACTAAGGCGGCTGAATTCATATGTGCCACTTTTTCTATCCCTAGTTGGCCAACTATTCCTTGGTATACCAGAGAGGAGTGTATGTTCCTCTCACTGACCACTCCAATTCCAGATTCTAACCTTGGAAGAATCCAGCCATGCGAGTGATCTACCCTGTCAGCCGCGAACAGTCCGGCTTCTCTCTCCGGGCTTGTGGTTTTTCTCCTAACTGAATCGATAGCTAGCCTACCTAATGGGTGATCTCTCCTGGGCTCTCCCGTTACACTGACGGACACGAATGGAAACTCCTTCCTCATTACCTCAGAGACTACCTTAGTAGCTAGTCCCTTACCGCTGCCATCGCCCCCTTCAATGGCGATCAGATACACGGTCAATCCTCCTTGGAATGTACATCATAGAATTGCCTCCTGGATAGTCCGACAAGGCCCATTCCCGATAGTGTGAATAGAGGTCCCACGAACATTAGTCCGCCACTCCAAAGACCGAGAAAGGCAAGGCCCCATGTCTTCTTGTAGCTGATTCCTTTTCTCGCCTCTATACCTCCAAAGATGCCTGCAAGTCCGGTCAGTAGAGTGAAGATTGCAAATATCGTAGCGATTAAAACTGACTCCCTCAGATAACTTTCCCCTTCCATGTCCAAAACTTCTGCTGGGTTGGGTTCTCCCTCCCTAAGAGTAATTGTAATCTGAGAGTGGTCCCCTGGAATTAGTAAGACCTGAACAGTGATATTTCCCGGATGTGCAACTTCCAACTTAACGGACCTACGGGGGACATCTTCGATTGAGAATCTGCCACCTGAGTCCGTTGAATCGCTACCAATTACTATTCCATCCTCATCATAAAGTAAAACGTCAATTTCACTTATTCCTTCTGCACCAGATGAGTTACTAACTAGTTCTGAGATGACTATTCCTTCTACGTCTGCGGTTCCTCCTGACTGCTCAACTTGTCCTGAAAGGATATCGCTTACATTACCAGAAATTAGCATTATTCCTATGATGAAACCTAACATTCCACCGATTCCTATCAATACTGCCCCTAGGTTCCTAGTAGCAGAGTCTGTGGAAAGATCCGATAGCCAGAGTTGTAGGCTTGTAGATTCATCCAAATCCTCTTCAAACTCTTCAATCATCGAGTATCACCCCATCCTCTTGTGACTGTGGAGTGGGATTAGGCTGTTCATCATGCCGATTACCAGTTTCTACATCATTCCCCCCAACAGGCATATCATTCCGCCCGAAAAATATCAACAATATTCCTACGAACAAGACTGTAATAGTCACGAAACCAGTGCCTGAGGAAATAGAATCCTGCCCTAAATCACAGGATGATACACAGATATCCTCTCCGGCCTGTGAAAGATTTGTCATCTGAATAAGATACATTTTAGACCAATTCTTCCCAGTAATCCAAAATTCTGAACCTGTACTATGAGCGATGCCGTTGAGTACGTTGTTGATGCCATGATTATTTTCAGAGGAGAGCTGGCTAGCGTCATACTCCCCTACAACCGTACCGTTGGAAGGATCGAATACCACAATTATATCCTGTTGCCAAACATTGGCAATTACCCTTGGCCCAGCAGGAGTATTGACACATTCTAACTCATTAATTTTAGTTATGAGGTTTCCAAAACTATCTGTGACTGAAACCATTCTCTCAATCTCAAACGTTTCTGTATTGCGAAAAGAAACACTGGAAGTTCCATTTGACATGACGAAAGATTCTCCATCAAAGCAGATCCCCCAACCTTCTCCTTCATACTCATATGAAGATACCTGAGATAGATTTTCCATCTCGAAAACAAACGCAATTTGACTCTTCCAAGTGAGCATGACAATGGTATCATTGAACACTGTAATGCCCTCTGAAAATATCGTGTCATTGAATGACTTCGACCTGATAACATCGCCAGTTAATGGATCGACTTCCCTTAGTGTTGAGAAGCCGTACAACCCTGTACTCTCATATATTGATCCGTTATACAATTCTAGTCCCTGCGTGAATGCATCATTTTGATGGTGGTGTTCGCTTATTATGATGATTTCATGCTCGATATTTTCCCCATATTCATCGATATTTTCAGCTTGTATCAGTGGTGAAAATACAATCGCTGACACGAGGAGGGAAAGTAGTAAACTACTCCGCCCTGTACGACTCATGTATGAACGATGCTCCATCGGTGTTAAAATACGTCTTAGAACCGATTCGTTCTAGTTACAACACGGAGTGTTGAGTATGTCGGGCCTAGAATGTCGTGATTCTTCCTTTAGTGCCACTATCCTGGCACTATTGATGGTAGTGACTAGTTTGTCTCCTTTGGCGATGGCTGAAGACATTGATAACGATGATTCAGAAAGCTTTGTCGGGGATCTTAGTGGGTTCGATCCCATTACTGAAGGGAAGGAATATCTATTCTCCGAGTCCCCGGTTCCAATATACTCTGCAACAGGATTCCTGAAGTCGCAGTGGAGATCTGATGGCTATCCTGATCTGACTCTCCCCTTTTCTGATTCATACATTAATTCCAGATCGAGTACTAGGAGCTGTGAAAATGCTTGGAGCGTGGGAGATACTGATGATGTGACTACCGCTGGAGGGTCAATAGCGGCTACTGTACAGAAAGTTTCCAGTAATTCGGCAATCTTTGTAGAGGACGGCCAAGTAATACCTTCAACCACGCTGAACGATATTGCTTCAACTTGGGAATCTACAATATTTCCTACAGTAACTGGCTACTTCGGTTCGGCCCCTGATGTGGATAATACTTGCCAGATAGAGATAGTCATTTTCTCGATAGATGGAGGAGGAGGAATCGGGGGTTATTTCGTTCCTGGCCTATCATCATCTAAGGAGTCGGTATTCATGGATATTGATGATTTGAGCTGGAGGAATACCATACTGGCTCACGAGTTCCAGCACCTACTGCACAATGCCAGGGACCCGTTCGAGTATATCTGGATTGACGAGGGGGCGGCTGATATGGCCGCCTACCTGTGTTTTGGAGTCACCAGTTCTCTGACTGGGCACGCTAACGAATGGTCGCAGAATTCCAATATGAGCGTTAGGTGGTGGAATCAGAGGATTGCAGACTATGGTGCTGGATTCCTATTTCTGATGTATCTCTCAGATAAATTGGGCGGGGCATCTGCAATATCAGCTTTGGTTGCCGATACGGATACCGGAGGGAAAGGGATAGAAGATCTGGCTTCCAATCCCCTTCCTGGATCTACTCCAATTGGGACCACCATGAGTGATATCTTTGCTAATTTCACACTGGCTGTTTCTGTTGATAGTGGCCAGGGGGCCTTCGGGTTCTCCAATCTAGATTTGAGTACTGGCTGTATTGCGGCTTACGTCTGTAAAGCTCAGATGAGTGGATTCAATGATCAATGGGTCAATCCATGGACAAGCTCTCTACAAGAGCTAGAGGGATGGGGAATGAGGGCTTACAAGTTCAATCAAGGTTCCGGAGCCCCCTTGAATATCATGGTTCAACCTTCCGAATTTGGGTTCGAGGGGGCATTGCTGGCCAAAGATAGCAGTACTGGGAGTTGGTCTATGAGCCGGATGAGGGTCGATCCTGTCACCGGATCTGTCACTGGTCTAATCCATGATTTTGGAACGGATGTAGATGAAGTCTGGATGACAACCTGGTACGAGTCTGCGGTTGACGATTGTGACTATAACTACGCCACTTGTGGAATAACCAGTGGCAGTTACCCTACCGCGACTGTAACGGTTCAAGCGATGCTTGTCACCGACCCTGCAGAAGTATCGATTGAATCCATTGACGATTTTGATAGAGACTCAGATGGACTCTCGGATAGTGTACAGATTGATTTAGGGGTTGTTTCGAATTCATTTTTTGAGATACTTGAGGTTACTGTGGATGCGTTCTCAAACAATTCGTTAGTAGATACGAAAGTATTCTCATTGACAGCAGGAAATAGTGTTTCTACTGAGAAGAGTGTTTGGTTTACCCCTCCTTATTCCGGGCAGTGGACTTTCGGAGTAAGCATAAATGATGTCACGTCTGAATTAGTTGACCAGGCTTTCTCTTTACCGACTGACCTAACTAACTTGAAGCCTGTTGCATCTATCTCCGTCTCTACGAACTCAACTCAGACTTGGTTGCCTGTAAACATGTTCGGTTCGGGATATGACGAGTGGGGTTTCGGTATGGAGAATGGATCGTTCTCGAAGAATGAAACGCCCATTGCATACTACTGGGATTTGGGAGATAATGTCTCTTCCACTCTGAAGAATCCCATTCATCAGTACATGGAGCCAGGCGTTTACCCCGTAGTCCTCACAGTGATGGATCAAGGGGGTTACTATTCAGAATCACAAACCTGGACCGTAGTAGTTGAAGATACTAGCGATCCAGTTCCTGAAATCTCAGTTGAGGGCGTAGTAGTCTCAGAAGAGTTTGTCTTACTGACTAATCAGCAAGTCATGTTTTCTGCTCTGGGAACCACGGATAATCTTCCTTTGGAGGAGCTATACTTCGAATGGAACTGGGGTGATGGCGAGATTCAGTCAGGAATAGGACTCTACGAATCAAGTCATTCTTGGATCGATGGAAGTGCTGAAGGAATTGTGTATACTCTTTCTTTACTGGTAAGCGATGGCATTCATGATGTTGAGCATACGATTTTCATTAAGATTCTGAATAGAGTTCCTCAGCAGATCTATGACTCTCCGCTCCAGACTTATACCCTGACTCCATTGACTCTTCCTTCTGTTTTCACAGACAGTGATGGCATGATTGTAGACTATGACTGGTCTTTCGAGGAGGGTGTCAATCTTGAGGGAGGTGGGATGACTATGACATCAGATTACTCTCAGACTTCATCTGATGAGGCGAATCCAACAGTGGGTTGGTTAACTCCTGGGATGAAAAATATCAGTCTTACCGTAACAGATGATGATGGAAATTCAACGTTTGCAATTCTTCAAGTAAATGTGATTAATCAAAGGCCTGTTGCAGTTTTCTCAAGACCAGCAGATGGAAATGTGGACACCACATACACCTTCACTAGCTACTCTTTCGACCCTGATGGAGACTCATCCCAATTATCGACACTTTGGACGATTTCTGATTTGGATGATCCTATCGAGAATGTTTCTTCTGTCAGCCACACATTCATGGATCCAGGACTCTACACGGTAACTCTTACTGTTACAGATGTACTTGGTTTGGAGTCGGCACAGAAGTCGTTCACTTTGAGGATAGAAAATCCCCTTCCCATTCCAAAAATAGATTTCTCTTGCCCAAGCGTCGATGATATCATCCTAGATCGAGAGCCCGAAGAGGGAGAGCAAGTAATTTGGCAGGTGCCTCAGACAGAGGAAGGTGGCGCATTCGTCTCCCCTGGCAGTCTGATGAAGTTTGATGGATCAAGGAGTTATGATTCCGATCCCGCTTTCATTGGCAAGTCATCTGTAGACCCCGACAGTGAGGATTGGAATGGAATTACAAGATGGATTTGGGATTTTGGTGATGCAACGCCTCAAGTCGAGGGAGCGGTAGTCTGGCATCAGTATTCCATCCCTGGCACCTATATTGTGACTCTCACCGTTGTCGATGGATTCGAGGGAGGTGAGACTAACTCAACACATATGCTTGTTCTTGTTTCCCAAACTCCTAAAATCCTGACTACCAATCCTGTTTCATCCGATTACGTCAATATTGGAGACCCTATTTTCCTGAATTACAGTGTGTTTGATCAAGATCTAGAAGATGGGCTTGTGGCTTGGATGGACATGGACTCATCTGTGGACTCGGATGGGGATAGGGATTCTACGAACGATAATGACAGGTCGCTTTCAGGAGATCTAGTTGTCAGATGGGATTTGGATGCCAGTGTGGATTCCGATGGAGATGGCGACTACAAGAATGACTGGGATTGGAATCCTGTTAACTGGGACGAAGAGGGAGAAATTAGGATTACTATGCAGGTTTGTGATGCCGTAAACGTATGTGCTTCCAGAGAATACGTGATTACCGTATTATCTACTGAGGATGAATACGTCCCCAAGTCTCTTTCTGACCTAACTTGGGAGGATATAGTACCTAACAAGGAGAGCGGGGGACTTCTCGCTCTTGTCGGACTGGTTTTGGTCCTAGGTTGGATTATCATGAGGCAGAAAGATGAAGAAGAGCTTGATGCTGACGAAATGATGGAAACCTATGATGTCGACGAAGTTGAGGCCGATGGAGGCCTTCCCGGCATGGATCAGCATAAGCCCCCTCCTCAGCCAAAGTATCTTTCTCAAGAAGAGAGGCGTGATTCTGATTCAGGATATGTGCGTCCCATTAGAACGAGGAGGCGTTGAAGTGGGCCTCATGAAAAGGAGAAAATTTTTCTCTTTTTTGGTCAGTCTTTCAATAGTCTTTCCAGTTTCTTTTTTCGCTTTATTGGTACTATCTTCACCGGTTGCTTCAGCACAATCTAGTGGATCTTGTAATGTCCCAGCAGTAAATGATGCAACTGCATCTAATAGTATTTCTTTAGAGCCAGTTGAAGATTCTTTCTGGAATGACGAAGGGCCACTGTATAACTTGAGGTCTGATGTTTTTGTAGACTTCACTGTTGACAATGATAGTGCCACTGCGGTATCTATGAAGCTAGTTCCAGGATACATGTATTCGTTCTGCATAAGCATAACGAGCAATCAGGAGGATCCCCCTGTGAATCCAAGTTCTGACATCTATCTAATGACTCAGCCAAACTGGGACAGGTATAGACTCGGTTATGAGCTGAGAGAAGATGACTCATTCTTTGAAGCGTTCGATGAGCTTCCCGTTGAGTGGAGGGATATGGATGACTGGCTCCCATTCAGAGATGTTCATGCATACGAGGGCACTACCTATACTGAATTCTCAGTCGCTATTGATTCCTCGGGATCGGGATTCTTTGGAGGGGGGGACGTCATCTACTATCTGGTAATCGATGGTTGGGATAATAGAAGGCACACTAACACTGAAGCGACTGGGGGGGATATCGATGTTGAAGTTCTGATAGACGTTGAAGAAAGATTGAATATCCCTAAGTTTACTGCTACTCTTTTGGTTGGATCACTGCCACTTGCTTGTATCATACTACCGATGATAATCCATACAAGATACATGGCCAATGGTAGAGAAAATATCGAAGTTGATGAAAGAAGAGAGCTCCCCTACCTAGATAGTGAAGGCAGGGATACTGAATACAATTAGGCGTAACCAAGAAGTTTCCATGCTGTAGCTAAATCTGATACGTTTATCTTCCCAGAGTGAGACAAGTGCCAACCGGTCTGCATTGTCGAATATACGAAATTCTGATTGAGGAGAGGTGCGTGAATTCTCACCCAGTCCCCTCCCGAGCCGATTCCCATCAAGGATGCTTTGATTTCAGAATCCCTCAACTCCCATGCGGCTTCGAATATCCTTAGAGCGCCCTCTGATCCAGAAATTGGATAGCACATTTTTACCACATCTCCATAGCTCACATAATCCTCTATTTCGGAGATTATTTCATTTGCAGGAGGAGGAGCTTCTTCAGAGTGGTGTGAAGCTATTACCTGTGTTTTTCCTTTTGCTATTTCCATTAATGAGTCTCTTTCCTCGACGGATATATCTACCTCCAAATCTACCCAACTGACTTCACTCTTTATGGCGGTTCTGAGAACTTCTATCCTACTCTCTTCATCTCCCGGATAGTGGCCTCCCTGTCTTTCAGGCCTGCATGTCAATATCACGGGGAGTTCTATCCCTTGTTTGAATGAAGATAGCGCGGCATCTAGATCTACTGATTCCAGTGGGAGAACCTCGTACTCGATTTCCTTTCTCGCTCTTCTTTTTGCCTCTGATTCATCTTCTGAATCGTCTATTTCCACTTCACGGACCCAGAGATTATCTAACCTCACTTCTACTAAATCGGCTCCTGCGGCCATTGCCAATGCGGCGTCTTTAAGCATCTCATCCACGGTGTGGCCGCTTAGCACGACGCATACCTGTGGCATCTCCATGTATCGCGACGACCGTAGGATTCTGTTTAATCGTGTCGTGTGGTCTTGTGCGATAATTTTTCAGCTTGGAATGGTCGTAACCCATAATTTACTTTCTTCATCAAAGGTTGGCATGGGCAGGTTTGAATCTGGAATATGGTCTATGATAGACAGAAAAACCATTCTCCAATACGTTTCATACGCCTCATCTGAAGATCGGGAATAGTAGACTATCACAGAATATTAACTATCTAGAAGAACGGTAATATACTTTTTTCACAGGGTGAATAAACTAGTGAAATTGAATGATATTAGAGAATATATTAGTAGAGTTGAATAACCACCTACCACTAGATTATATCATTATGATTGAGGGTTCCTACGGAACCCTCAAGAAATTGAGTTGATTATTGTGGCAGATGACTATGATGCTGATAGCATACAGGTCCTTGAAGGACTAGAGGCAGTTAGAAAAAGACCGGGTATGTATCTTGGTGATCCTCATGACGGTTCTGCACTACACCACTGTATCTGGGAGGTTGTGGATAACTCCGTAGATGAACATCTTGCTGGCCACACTGATTCAATTGATATCACTCTTCACCAAGGTGGTTCACTTTCAGTAAGGGATTACGGAAGAGGGATCCCTGTTGGCATCCATGAGGAATATGGGATATCCGCGGCTGAGGTAATAATGACCAAGTTACATGCGGGCGGGAAGTTTGACAATAGCTCTTACAAAGTATCAGGTGGACTTCATGGAGTTGGTGTTTCTGCGGTTAATGCGGTATCTGAATGGATGGAGATGACCATTCACAGAGATGGCATCATCTATTTTCAAAGATATGAGGCAGGAGTTCCAGTTGAAGCATTGAAGGAGGTCGGAACATGTGACGATACAGGCACAAAAATCTCATTCCGTCCTGATCTTTCAATATTCACCGATATCACAGATTTCGATTTCGAAGAAGTGGATACCCGAGTAGGAGAGACCGCTTTCCTGAATGCGGGATTAAAGATTACGATTACTGATGAGAGAGATGAGAACAGACATACATCAGAGCATCTGTATGAAGGAGGGCTTTCCGAATATGTGAGGCAGTTGAATGAAAGAAGAGAAGTCTTACATTCAGAAGTGATAAAGATCAGAGGGGATAAGGAAATCGAGAAAGGTAATGTTGAGGTAGAGCTGGCTTTACAGTGGTCGGATGCTTTCAGTGAGTCGATTCGTTGCTATACTAACATCATAAGGAACAAGGATGGAGGGACACATATGTCAGGCCTTCGTACTGCCCTTACTAGTTCTGTTAACTCATATGCTAAGAAGAAGAAATTACTCAAAGGGGACGCTTTGTCCGGAGATGATGTCAGAGAGGGCTTGGCGGCCGTAGTCAGCGTAAAGCACCCGGATCCGTCATTCTCATCGCAGACAAAAGATAAGCTTGTGAGTAGTGAGGTCACCGGCATAGTACAGACCATTGTTTATGACAAATTGGGCGAGTTCTTCGAGGAAAATCCGTCGGTTGCTAAGCAAATTGTCGAAAAAGCTCTTCTCGCATCTAAAGCCAGGGAGGCGGCGAGAAAAGCTAGAGATTTGACTCGCAGGAAGGGCGTCTTAGAAGGAGGTGGGCTACCTGGGAAGCTTGCGGACTGTCAATCAAGAGACCCTAGTGAGTGCGAGGTATATCTCGTCGAGGGAGATTCCGCGGGAGGATCAGCAAAAACCGGTAGAGATCGGAGAATACAAGCGATACTCCCTCTAAGGGGGAAGATACTCAATGTAGAGCGACAGAAGCATAATGCCGCGAAAGTGTTTCAGAATCAGGAAATTCAGACCATGATTCGTGCTCTTGGAGCTGGCGTTGGAAATAATAGCGAAGAGGAAGGGTCTTTTGATGCCAGTAAATTACGTTATTCGAAGATAATAATAATGTGTGATGCGGATATTGATGGTGCACACATAAGAACGCTAATGTTGACGTTCCTCTGGAGGTTCATGAGGCCCGCCATAGAAGAGGGGCATGTCTATATCGCTCAGCCTCCACTGTATCAATTATCTAAAGGAAGAGTAAGTAGATATGTATTCTCGGATGAGGAAAGAGATAAGGTAATGTTAGAGTTACAGGGAGATAATCCTAATGCCAAAATTGGCGTGCAGAGATACAAGGGACTGGGTGAGATGAATCCAGATCAACTCTGGGAAACTACGATGAATCCAGAGACTAGAACTATGCTAAAAGTAACAGTTCAAGATGCGGAGGAAACCGATAGGCTATTTGAGATATTAATGGGCGAAGATGTCCCTGATCGTAGGGCATTTATCGAAAAATACGCTAAGGAGGTGACAAATCTTGACATCTGAAGAAAATACAAATGAGGGTTTATCCATAAAAAATGAGAATATACTAAATCATACTTTGAACAAAGAAATGAAGACATCATACATCAATTATGCAATGTCAGTAATTATTGGCAGAGCTCTGCCCGATGTCAGAGACGGTTTGAAGCCGGTGCACCGACGTGTGCTCTATGGGATGTATGAGGGAGGCCACACTTCTGATAGGAAATACAGTAAATCTGCGCGTTCAGTAGGTGAAGTGATGGGTAAATATCATCCTCATGGAGATCTATCGATCTATGATACGATGGTTAGGATGGCACAAGAATTCTCATTGAGATACCCACTTGTTGACGGACAGGGAAATTTTGGTTCGATTGATGGCGACCCCCCTGCCGCGATGCGTTATACAGAAAGTAGATTGGATAAGATTTCAAAACACATGCTTGAGGATATTGAGAAAAAGACTGTTGATTTTCAGCCCAACTTTGATGATTCGGAAATGGAGCCGACCGTTCTACCTGCAAGATTGCCAAATCTACTGCTGAATGGAAGTGACGGTATTGCAGTTGGAATGGCAACAAGAATGCCTCCTCACAACCTTATGGAGGTGGCAGGAGCGGTTAGGATGCACGTCGACCACATCCTCCAGGAAGGAGCTGAAAGTAAGGAAATACCCAATATCCCCATCGAGGAATACATGAGTCACATCAAGGGGCCTGATTTCCCAACCGGTGCGACCATCCATGGAATAGATGGTATCCTCGATATGTACTCAACGGGGAAGGGAAGATTCCATGTTCGGTCAAAGTGCGATGTACAAGATGATTCCAAAGGAAAAATGATAATAATTCATGAAATCCCATATCAGGTTAAGAAATCAGATATGCTCGTTCACATAGCTGACTTAGTTTCAAAGGGCTCAGTAATAGGGATCAGAGACATCAGGGATGAGTCCTCCAAGGAAGGGATAAGGGTCGTTATCGAAGTCAAGAATAATGCTGACCCTAATGCAGTTCTGAATCAGCTATTCAAATCTAGCAGGTTACAAGAGTCATATTCGGCAAATATGATGGGCATTTTAGACGGCAGGCCAGTACTTTTGACCCTGCCAGTAATTTTGCACACATATGTCGAGCACAGGGAGTCAGTCATTGAAAGAAGGGCCGAGTTTGAGTTAGAAAAGGCCGAGGCTAGAGCCCATATTCTTGAGGGCCTAGTAAAGGCACAAGACAGAATTGATGATGTTATTGCGGTTGGAAAGGCAAGTTCGGGCAGGGAACAATTTGAGTCCGTATTACAGGGAATTGAGAAGTTCTCTGGAATATCCAAATTTGACTTTACAGAACCTCAGGCCAAAGCCATAGCCGAACGTCGATTGTATCAATTGAGCCGGCTAGATGTCGAGAAGGTGAAAAACGAATATGATGAGTTAAAAATTAAAATTGCGGATTTGCAAGATATAATTTCTTCAAGACCCCGACGTCTCCAGATATTAATTGAGGAACTTGATGAAATGGTGGAGAAACATGGTGATGAGCGTAGATCTTCCATCGATCCGATGCCCCTATCAATGGATAGGGAAGATTTGATTGAAGAGCGGGCGATCGTAATATCCCTCTCTGAGGACAATTATATCCGGCATATGCCAGTGGAATCTTTCAGACTTCAAAATAGGGGAGGGAAAGGACTCAAAGGTGTGACTACAAAGGACGAGGATTTTCCCAAATCGATACTTACTTGCTTCAGCAAGGACAGGTTACTGATATTTACGAATCATGGAAGGGTGTATGGACTTAGGGCTTGGGAAACTCCTTCTGCGAGCAGATACGGCAGGGGGACGCACATTAGGAATCTTTTAGCAGGCATAAGAGACGAAGAGAAGGTGATATCTATCCTGCCAATGAATAAACAACTCATTGATAATCCAGATGGTCACTACCTGATATTCTCAACTCTCAATGGAAGGATCAAAAGAAGTCGACTATCAGAATATGTCAAAATAAATAGGAATGGGAAATATGCAATAAAATTCGCAGAAGGCGCCTCTGATTCGCTTGTTTCTGTAAGATCGGCTACTGAAGGAGATCATGTTGTACTGGTTTCTGCCAAGGGCAATGCATGCAGGTTCATGCCCGCTGAAGTACGGAAAAGAATTGATCCTTCTACGGGAGAGGAGCAAACTACTCAGTTAGTGAGAGTACAGGGGAGAGTCAGCCAGGGCGTGTCTGGAATGAAACTCAGTAAAGGTGATCGTGTCATTGGAATGATAGTTACTGATGATTTCGAAACTAGTGTTCTCACCGTATCCAAGCATGGTATGGCTAAGAGGAGCAGGCTTGGGTCGGGCGAGATGATTGCAGTAACTGATGAAAAAACAGGAGAACCCGCGATTGATGAGAGCGGTGAGGCCATAGTCGAAAGAGATGGTTACAGGAGGACAAATAGAGGGACAAAGGGAGTCAAAACTATGGCTCTGGATAAAGATGACGAGATTGTGGCAGTCAGACAGATACCGGATCTCAATGATCAGTTATTCATGTTAACCTCAAAGGGAATGATGATTAGAATGGCTTCTGTTCAGACAAAGGAAACCCTTGGCAAGGTCACAAAGGGGACCAGAATAATGGAATTGAGGAATTCAGATAAGAAGGGATATGCAGATGAGGTCATATTTGTAGCTAGATTACCCTCTTCATTAGTTGATATCAGATCCTCTGAAGAGGAAGAGTGAGACCGCTCGGCTTAAGCGGGGACCTATGGTCGCTAGAGCGCTGCGGCAGTCGCATAGCCTGGCCATTGCGCTGGATTGCTAATCCAGTGGTGTTTCACCTCGGGAGTTCGAATCTCCCCTGCCGCGCCATTAATTCTGGGCATGAGTTATTTCCTCATGCGGTTACGGGAGTCTGTGACATCAATCGCAGATTTGACTATCGTCATTTTACTGATATTATCCATAGCTCTGATACTGGTTCTCAGGAGGCATTTCGCGATGTCCCCCTCGAATGAAAGATCATGGGTCAATGATAATGAAAGGCTGGCCACTGTTGAATCTGAAGGAGATATAGCATTTTTCAGAAATGTCCGTGATTTCAATTGGAGAACTACCAAGGATTACGATGAACGATGGATAGATGTGAAAGTGGACCTGAGTAAGGTGACGAAGATATGGTTTGTACTCGAATACTTTAGCCCTGAAAGAAGGGAGATGGCACATACCATACTGAGCTATGAATTTGAAGATGGCAGAAGACTGGCTTGCTCAATCGAGGTTAGAAAGAAGAAAGGAGTCTCTTATGGCCCTTTGAAAGGTATTTTTAGAACTTACGAGTTAATCTATGTCTGGGGCACTGAGCGTGATATCATCGGAGTGAGATCTCGATGCAGATTAAAATCTAAGACGCATCTTTTCGAAGGAGTGGTCCTTGGACCGGGAAACGAAAGGAGGATGCTGGAGTCTTACATAAGAAGAACAAACAAGTTGGCAAATGAGCCAGAGTGGTACAACACGCTCACAAACACCTGTACCACAAACATAGTCAATCATGTAAACGAGGTATACCCAGGAAGAGTTCCTTGGGCAATAGGGGTATTGATGCCGGGCCTGAGTCCAAAAATGCTACTTCGAAATAATCTAGTTAAGAATACTGGAGGATTGGATGAAACCATGCATTTGAGCGTCATAGATGAGGTATCTAGGGAGTGGGATTCTTCTGTTGACTTCGGAGATTGGATTAGAAGCAGAAATACGAGGATTCAACATGAATGAGCTATACGTGGGCTCATGAGGGAATTCGATGGTACCAATCTGACCGGTTCTTTTGACTGGTTAATGCCTCCTTCAAAGAGCCATATGATTAGATGGCTAGCTCTTGGATCTCAGAGTTATGGAGAGACAAATATTTCATTTGAAGGAGTACCTGGGGAGGACTCTTTCTCGATGGCAAATTGTTTGACAACAATGGGCTCTAAAATTGATTTTAGAGAAGGTAATTGGCTCATTGAAGGTCCAGGAGATGGATTGTATGTTCCTGATAATGTTCTGAATTGTGGAAATTCTGGAACTACAGCCAGCGTGATCTCGGCGATGTCGGCTTGTTTGAAAGGTGATGCTGTAATAGACGGGGATAGTTCACTTAGAAGGAGGACTTCTGTAGGACTCTGTGATACTTTATCTCAACTTGGATGTGAGATAAGTAGTAATTCTGTACCTAGGACAGTATCGGGAAGGATTAGTTCTAACGATGCCACTATTGATTTGAGTGGAACAAGTCAGGGTTTGACTGCCATGGCCCTGGCATCGCCCAATTTACCACATGAAATTTCTCTCGAAATAAAGGGAGTAAGTGTTAGCGAAGGATATTGGGGCCTGACTAAGAAAATATGCTCAATGTCGGGAAAGAATATCGGCGTCGATAGAGGCGAAATACAACTAGGTCCGTGGGAAGTTTGTACTCCCTCATACATTGAAGTATGTGCTGAGGAGAGCTTGATACCGATGGCTACTCTTTTCTCTAGAATACATGGAGTTACAGTTAGAAAAAATAAGGTTGATGAGATTGTCGGATTGAAGAAAGCTATCGATATGTTGATTGGCGGTTCAGAGATTCTAGATTTAACACATGCATCGGATATTATCACCCCTTCTGCCGCGATAATGGCAATTGGAAAGGGAGGAAGAATCACAGGATGTGCACATGCCAGGGGGAAGGAAAGTGACCGGATATCCAAGACAGTAGAGATGCTTGGTGCATTCGGAATAAAATCAATGGAAAGTAGTGATGGCATTATTGTCCCGGGAGGACAGGAACCATCCCGTCCTGTCGATCCTGTACTGACTTATTCCGACCATAGAATGGCAATGACCGCGATGATAATTGCTTCCAAGACCGGTGGGTGTGTAGAAGGAGATGATTGTGTGAGTGCCACAGATCCCGAATTTACAAAACGCATCCAAAGCATCTGCGAGAGTGCTTGACTACCGGGGGCCCGATAGTGGAATCAAAAACTAGGGATCTTAGGACGCATCTCCTACTATTGTTGGCTGCCATTATATGGGGCTCTACTTGGGCTGCTGGCAGATTTCTTAGTTACGGTACCGACGGCAGTAATTCCGCTACTCTTGAGCCAGCTACTTCGGCATGGCTTAGATATGCATTTGCAGTTGTAGTGTTCTTCATCTGGTATCTGGCAAATAGATCCAGAGGAGGTTTCAGATTCGTCCCTCCGGACGGAGAATCATGGAGGTTATCGATTTGGCTAGGTATTTTTGGGACTATGTGTTATCAATTATTTTTCATGCATGGAATGTCTTGGACGGCAGCAGGAGATGCTTCCCTGATAGTTTCTCTAAATCCTGTTTTTACTGTCCTCTTAGCCGCCCCTATGCTACATCAGAAAATTACTGGCAGAATGTCCCTGGGACTCCTCACTGGGATTGCTGGGGTTGTTGTTGTTATCGGATGGAGTCCGAACTCAGATATTCCATTTAATCATCGATTGATCGGAGATTTGATGATTCTGATGGCCGCTTTATCATGGGCTACGACTACGAATTTAACTAAGATTTTGCTATCACGTAAAAGCGGTGTTTCCCCTCTTGAGATAGTAGTATGGTACTCATTCATTGGTTGGATTCTACTAACCCCTTGGATGGTTTTCGAGATATGGTCTTCCGGAATACCCACTCCTAGCTCTGCAGAATGGGTGACTATTGCATATCTAGGTGTTATTTCTACTGTTCTTGCTTACGTACTATTTGCGAAAGGAATAGAGGTAATTGGACCGACAGCCGCTTCTTCCTATGTTTTCCTCGTCCCTGTTTTTGGAGTAATAGGGGGTTGGGCATTATTAGGGGAGAATATTGGTGCGTCCATGATAGTTGGATTCATTCTAATTGTTGTAGGGGTTAGAGAGGTCCAGAAACAGAGTGAACGTGTTTCGAATGGTTGAGGAGCTCTCGCTGCTTTGTCCTCACGATTAAATATGGGGGGTTGGTCGCCCGCCAGAGAGGTGAGTAAGTGGCACGCAAACCAGCGAAGATGTACCGTCAAGTAAAGGGCCAGTCATTTACTCGTAGAGAGTACACCGGAGGAGTTCCAAACAATCGTATTCTCAGGTACTTCATGGGGAATAGAAAAGCTGCTGAGGCAGGAGATTTTCCAATAGTTGTTGAGCTGACATCAGATAATGCGTGTCAAATCAGAGATAGTGCTCTTGAATCGGCTAGACAGGTAGCTAATGCCACAATAAGAAATTCGGCTGGTGTCGATGGCTATGCCCTTAGGATTCATGTTTATCCACATCAAATTCTACGAGAAAATAAGCAGGCCACTGGTGCGGGTGCTGATCGTGTTTCCCAGGGAATGAGGCAGGCGTTCGGCAAGAATGTAGGAACCGCTGCTAGAGTCTTGAGAGGACAGACTATTGTGTCAATCCATTTGAATCCAGAAAATTATGATGCGGCTAGGGATGCCCTTCGTAAAGCGAGCTGTAAGTTCCCAACTCCTTGTTCCCAGAGAGTTGTCAGGGGAGCCGAGCACTTGAAGGGCAAAGTCTGAGGTTGATGGGCAATGGAGCCCGGCGACCCCCTTGCCATACTTCAGGATTCACTGAGGGGTGCTCCGATAATTTGGAAAGGAGAGTATCCATATTTCATACATCCAATTTCAGATGGAATACCGAGGATGGACCCTGATGTTCTTCGTGCTACAAGAGACCTGATTGTCTCAATGGTCGATTGGTCAGAAATAGATCTGATAGTCAGTGTTGAGGCGATGGGATTGCCGTTGTTGGCCGCGGTTGGCGAGGCATCGGGAAAACCTACTGTTGTTATTAGAAAGCGATCTTATGGAATGGAGGGGGAAGTGGAAGTTGACGTTTCCACAGGATATTCAAAATCTACCACATATATCAACGATATCAAACCTGGAGAGAGGATACTTATTGTGGATGATGTAATCTCCACGGGAGGCACATTAGAGCCAATTCTTGAGGCAATCGAAGGAATGGGTGCGAAGCTACAGGATATTATCATCGCAATAGAGAAAGGAGATGGGCGCGAACGTCTCTCCAAAGAGAAACCCGGATGGCCCATAAGAACACTAGCCAGAATAGACATAGTTGATGGGAAAGTAGAGATT
Source organism: Euryarchaeota archaeon UBA463 (assembly GCA_002501805.1). Lineage (GTDB taxonomy): Archaea > Thermoplasmatota > Poseidoniia > Poseidoniales > Thalassarchaeaceae > MGIIb-O5. The sequence continues at coordinate 70,962 of DAOI01000006.1, forward strand.
ATTGAGTGATTACTGATGGATTTAGACAGGCATGACTTTCAGCTCGATGAGTTAGTTACGAGAATAAAATCTAATGATCATCGTCTTATTGCATTACAAGTTCCAGAGGGCCTGAAAATGCAAGCTCTAGAAATGATGGATCAGATAGAAGATGATTCGGATGCTAAGGTAGTTCTTGCTGCGGATCCTTGCTATGGTGCCTGTGATTTAGTACATGACAAGATGAGGGCGATGGGAGTTGAGCTAGTGGCACATATGGGGCATAGTCAGATGAACATAGACTCTGGGATGCCGACGCAGTTCATCTCGGTGACGTACGATGGCGAGCCAGAAATTGAAGGAGTCTTGCCGATTCTTAGAGCTCATCTATCAATTGCCGAGTCTAGGAAGGGAGCGGAAAGAAGGAATGATCTCGACGAGGAGGAGGCGCAGGAGATTTTCTTAGATGCGGTAGGTAGGTTCTCTCCTCTGAAAGAGACCAAGCTTGGTCTTGTCGGATCAATACAACACCTACACCTACTTCCAAAATACAAAGAAATGTTGGAAAGAGCTGGATTCGAAGTAGAAATACCAACTGGAGGAGATAGGCTAACATTCCCCGGGCAGGTTCTCGGTTGCAATTATTCTGGAGATAATGAAAATATAGGGCATTACCTATTCCTTGGTTCGGGGGACTTCCATCCGATAGGTTTGGTTCTCCATACAGGGAAGCCCCTGGCCCTACTCGACCCCTACACTGGAGACTCGAGTGAGATGTCTTTTGGACGTATTGAAAGGATTCTGAGGCAACGTTTTGGCCTAATTATGGAAATAGACAATGCTACTACTTTTGGAATTCTAATTGGGGAAAAGCCGGGGCAGATGAGGAGGAATCTTGCAATGAGGATGAAAAGAATTCTCGAGAAGCATGGGAAGAAGGGATACTTACTCGCACTCGATCACGTGAGTCCTGATCTGATAGACTTCTACCCAGTTGACGCATTCGTGAATACTGCATGCCCAAGGATAGCTATTGATGACTCAGTAAGGTATGACAAGCCATTGGTAACTCCATATGAGCTTGAAGTTGCCTTGGGGGAAAAGAAGTGGGAAAACGGTTACCAATTTGATGAAATTCCGTGATTTGGCGATTGAGATATCGACATGATGTGTGGTTAATTTCTAATTTCGCCAGAATATGTCTAATAACGATGTTGGCGCGTGTAGTCTGATGACAGACTACCTTGACAGTATCGGTGCCGGCAAGATACTTGTCGACAGGGGGCCACTTTCATTCGATTGGACTCCTCCAAATCTTGTAGGCAGGGACGAGGAGCTAGGCCTTTTAGCCTCGATGTTCATGGGAATAGGGAGTGAGGGAGTGAGCGGTCGGGCAGTGGTCATTGGACAGGTTGGGACGGGGAAAACCGTACTAACTAGAAGATTTGGAGAAGATATAATCAGAGAGTTGGATGGAGTTAGAAAGATGACTCTGTCTCATGTGAATTGTCGTAATCATCCCTCTACGAATCAGGTCTTACAACAGATTGCACTGTCTTTGGACTCCCGACATCCTGAGAGAGGGTTTAGCTCTGGAGAAATTATTCAGTCGATAAGGAGGAATATTCGGTCTAGGGGCCTCCATATGATATTGGTATTAGACGAGGTGGATGTCCTCATCAGGAGAGATAATAGCGATCTAATCTACAAACTACTGCGAATCGATGAAGGGCAGGGTGGGCAAGGAACTATCTCCCTGATTCTAGTTAGTCAGGACCTGGCACTGATGGGGATGATGGAGCCGGCGATAATCTCGAGGCTGGGGGAGAGTAACGTACTGAAGCTGGAGCCCTATGGGTATGATGGCCTGATTGGAATTTCCAAACAGAGATATGAGGCATCTTGTAGATCAGGATCAGTGAGCGATGATGTTCTCGAGAAGATAGGGAGATTTGCTGAGGGTACTGGCGATGCCCGGCTAGCTATCGAGCTTCTTGAGGCCGCGGTAAGGAGGGCGGAGATGGATGGAAGAGGCGAGGTAGCGTTGAATGATGTAATGCCGAGCAGCATAAGGTCTGCTTCTGTGGAACCAAGCCAGGTTGACTCCCTCAGTACCCATCAGAAACTTGTGCTTCTTGGGATATGCAGAAGATTACGTAAGGAAGAGGAGATATCGAGTGGAGACGCTAGGAAGCTGTATGAAGTAGTCTGTGAAGAATTCGGGGTAAAACCACGGAGCTATACGACATTCTGGAAACATCTCAAGGCGCTGGAAAAAGAAGGTTTGTTGGAGGCCCGATCAACCAATACTTCAGTCGGCAGGGGCAGAACTACATACATTACAATGACCAATACCGCACCCGCAACAATAGGAAGTAGGATTGAGGAAGAGTTCACTAAGCGGTGAAGGCGGTTTGCCATTACTTCCGAACCGCTCTTATAGGGGCCTCATGTCGGATTGCCGTCCAAGGTGTGAATATGGCAGGCGAACAGTCGTTCAAGGCAGTCGTTAACGACACAAATCCAAAATACGGAGGGCGTGCATTCTCAGTTGAAATAACTGGTTCTAATTACAATCATTTCCTAGGAAAGAAGATAGGCGATTCGGTAGATGGAATGTTTATCGGAGAAGGTGACCAATCACTAACTGGATACCGCCTGGAAATCACAGGAGGATCCGATCTAACAGGAAGACCTATGCGCCCAGATCTTGATGGCAGTGGAGTAAAATCAGTACTAATCACCGCTGGGATAGGTTACAAAGGAGATAAGAAGGTCAACAAAAAGGGCAAGACCTACCGCTACAAGTATGATGGGCTAAGAAGGAGGAGGAACCTTCGAGGTAACGTAATAGGTCAGGAAACTAGGCAGATTAACCTGAAGATAGTTGAGGCTGGAAAAAGGCCACTTGGCGTCATATTTGGCGTCGAAGAAGAAGTTCCTGCGGATCAGTCCTCTGGTGAAGAGGAGTGAATAGTAGGAGATGGTCTAGCTGGCGAGTGATCTACCTAGTCAGCCGGAAGTAAACATTGGAATGGTCGGGCACGTAGACCACGGAAAGACTACTCTAACTCAGGCTCTTTCTGGCACTTGGACAGATACTCATTCCGAAGAGAGGAAGCGTGGAATCAGCATAAAACTTGGATACGCAGATACTGCATTTTACAAGAATAAGGAAGGAGAATACTATGCCAGAGGGAAGAATCCAGATGGAGGGGAAGACTCCGAAGATAATCTTCTAAGAGTTATTTCATTTGTGGATGCACCGGGACACGAGACCCTGATGGCTGTCATGATTTCAGGTGCCGCTATAATGGATGGTGCCTTACTGTTGGTGGCCGCTAATGAGTCATGTCCGCAAGCGCAGACTAGAGAGCATTTGGCTGCATTACAGATTGCAGGTATAGAAAACATAGTCGTAGTACAGAATAAGGTCGATATTGTTAGTAAAGAGCGCGCGATCGAGTCCTACCAGGAAATACTTTCTTTCATTGAAGGTACGATAGCAGAGGGGGCTCCGATAGTTCCTGTTTCAGCACATCATGATGTTAATCTGGATATTTTGATTCAGGCCATAGAGGATACGATTCCTAGTCCCTCCCTAGACTCAGATGACAAGGGCCTGATGTATGTAGCACGCTCTTTCGATGTCAATAGACCTGGTTCGAGACCGAATAAACTGAGAGGGGGGATAATAGGAGGCAGTATTGTCGAAGGATCTTTTAGCGTTGGAGACTCTATATTAATCGCTCCCGGAAGAAGGATTTCAGAGGGAAATAAAACTAGATGGGAGCCTTTGAAGACCACTATAGAGAATATCCAAGCTGGCGGACTGGATCTTCAATCAGCCCATGCTGGTGGACTTTGTGGAATTGCTACCCCTATGGACCCGATGTCAACGAAGGCGGATGACCTCTCAGGACAAGTTATGGCAAAGGAGGGCGAGCTACCTCCTGTCTGGCAATCCTTGGATCTTGAGTTGGAGCTTTTAGATAAAATGGTCTCTGGAGGAGAGGGCGAAGAAGGCGTTGTGAAGCCACTACAAACAAATGAGATGCTGATGGTAAACTCTGCTACAGCCACCAGTGTTGGAACTGTTTCGTCCTCCAAGAAGGGAGAGGCTAGGCTCGCACTGAGGTTGCCAATATGTGCGAAGAAAGGAAGCAGGATCACACTATCTAGAAGAGTAGGCTCCCGATGGAGACTGATAGGCCATGGAACTATCAAAGGGTGATTAATTGGCGGGAGTTCTCGTCGATACTTGTGGCTGGATTGCATTGGTCAAGTCTGGACTGAACTTGGATTCTGCGATGTCTAATGTCATTGGAAAGCCGGATCTGATAGTAATTGATAGTGTATGGAAAGAGCTGGACGACCTATCTAGGGGCAAGAGGGGGCTTCTCCTTGAACTCTTAAAGAGTCGTTCAGTAATGATGGATGATCCTCCCGGGGAAAGGCACACCGATATGATGCTGTTACGGCTTTCAAAAATGAATAACTGGCCAGTACTCACGGTTGATACTAGATTGAAGGAAAAACTATCTGATTCTGGTTGCTCCTATATCGAAGTCGTATCAGATAGAATGCTGCGCCTTGTTGATTAAGGCAGGGTGAACAGAACATCATCCCCATGCCCATCCATTAAGCCGATCTTTACTGCCGCATCAATCCATGCATGCGAGTAGTTTATTGCTCCAAAAGCCCGGACCAAGTCACCATTCTCAAGGAAGTATTTTGCATCTGAGTAGTAGTCATCACACATCCTCATCATTGAGTCTAATCTTTCCAAATCTATCTTACTAAGATTATTTGGTGTGGCCTTCTTCCTTGCTTGAAGAGTGATTGAGATATATTTCTTCACTCTTTCTTCGGTAATTAATACGTTTTCATCCATATTATGCCTCCACTAGTTTCTGTGCAGCTTCTGTGATTTTGAATAGTCTCTTTCTTCCTTGCTTCCTAACAGAAAGGTATCCGGACTTGTAAAGTCCATTGTATATCTGAGAAAGGCGAGGTCTTCCAACCTCGAGCCTGGCCTGGAGTTCTGCATCTGAGGGAGAAATCTCTCTCTTTGAAGCCATAGAAATAACTAGCAATTCAGCTTCATTGAGATATGTTATCCTCTCTTCATCAAAAGGATTGTCCGGCTCCCATGAAGTAGTTGGACGGAAGTTTTCTCTACGAGTATTTTCAGGTTTATTTTCAATAATATCAACTGGTTGAACGGGGGCGTCTTCGATACCAAATGGAGTTTCAATAATCTCGGTTTCAGGATTTTCGAAAACAGGCAAGGAAGAGGCCATTGAAGGCTCCACTGACCAGTGAGCGGAGTCAGTAGAAATGACACTGGAGGTTTCTTTTTCTGGGAGTTTAGGATCTTCGATTTCCCACTCAGGCTCGATATTACTAATGATTGGAATATTGTTTTCCGGTTGATTACTTTCAATGTCTATCTTGTTCCCCTCCCAGAGGTGTGAAATCTCAGATACTGATTCTATGATTGGGGTATCTTCTTCTTCATTGGGCTGTTGGCTTTGGGCTAATTTTGATCTCTGAGCGAGACCTTTGAATCCACTTCCTGAATGAAACATTGGAGGCTCTGTACCTGGTTGCATATAGACAAAATCATCCAATGTCCCTTGCTCGGTATTACTTTCTACAGGTATTTCTTCTACATCAGTATCTGAGTTGTCATCCCATAAGTCGTCCGGATCTTCGGAGAAATCCTCCTCATTTACTTGACTTTCACCTGTTTCTGTTTGGAAATTGAAGTGATTTTCTTCAAGGTCATTACTAGGAAGGTCATCTCCTTGATCTTCGATATATTTAGTAACGTCTTGGATTGATTCGTCGCCGTCAGAATGAGTTGATTGTGATTTGAAATCTTGAGTTTCGAAAGGCTCATCTACGGATAATTGATTGTCCTCTTCGGCGATATTATCTTGAGATTCATCCGAGAATAAAATTTGCTTTTTAGCATCCTTTTCATTTACATCACCGGAGTCATTAGTAATTTTCCAACGCATTAGTCTCTCCAGTGCCCCATGCGCACCAACATCCCTTCTCTCGTCAATGAGATCCCTCAAAAGTCGAATAACATCTCTAGGGTTCCCAGATGTAGATTCATGAATCCTTGATAGTAAAATATCGTCAATAATCCATTTCTCCCTGGCTTTCCTAGATACAAGTCTGTTAGATAACTCTTGGATTTGCCCTTTAGATAGGTGTGTTGTATACTCTGGCCTGTCATAAAGCTCAAGGGTTTCTTCATCAATAGAAGACAATTGAGAGGGAGTCAGTACTACGATGACTAGTGCCCTCAGTCTTTGAAGAATGGGAGATATTGAATTCAATACCATGGAGATTTCTATATTTGATGGATAATCAAGAGATATCACTGGCAGGGATCCAGAACTCTCCTCTAGATTGGAGACTAAATCATCTATCATTTTCTGATTTGAACCCGATGAACTAAACCCACAAAAATGAATTGCTAACTCATGAATTATTGCATTCACGGGATCACTTGTAGGCCAATATTGGCCTACGAAACTTCTTCTCGTCTGTGAAGCTAAAGTCCTCACAACTGATGAACGACCAGACCCCCTCTCGCCAACAAGTAGCAACATCCTTGGGGATTGTGAAATAATATGCTCTCTCCAGGAAGCGATTAGTCTATCCCTTCCAACTAGGTACTCAGCCCTGCTGCTCTCGATTGGCCTGAGATCAAAGGGGTTTCCTCTCAACAAGGGCAATCCAAGATTCTCGGTTACATTGCCTGTCACGATGTTGGTGAATAGACAGGAGTACATAACATTAACGTTTACTAACAGTTAAGATAGTTATTATTAACGCATATTTACGCATTTTTCGATACATAATTTTCAATAGTTTAGATTAGTAAGTCGAATTTATATTTGTTATATTAACGTATTACTAACGCTTTAATTATGCGTTA
>DAOI01000007.1 GCA_002501805.1 Euryarchaeota archaeon UBA463
TATTGAAGATAATCAAAGAAGGAAAATCTCCAATGATTCTTCTACAATCAGCCCTAGCCGCTCAACAGAGAAAAATGGGGCTGACTACTGGGGAGAAGCCCGGAGCTGAGCTTCTAGAAGCGGTACAAAGTGCAGAGGAATCTAATATCCCTGTTGAAATGATAGACAGAGATGTAGTGGTCACCCTTAGAAGAGCTTGGCGCGGGATGGGAATTATTGAGAAGTGGAGAGTTCTCAGCACTCTCCTCTTAGATGAGGAAGAGGAGGAGGAGCTTTCCATAGATGAGATATTGGGGGACTCCGATATGTTGAGTAAGATGATGGAGGATGCTAGAGATGTTGCACCGGGTGCTGGAGAAGTCCTTATCGATGAGAGAGATGCTTTCCTGGCTGGAAGGATCCAACAAATAAGTGGTAATGGAAAGATACTGGCAGTGGTTGGTGCGGGACATCTGGAAGGGATTGTAAATAATCTCAATAATCCACCAATGGACATTACTTCTAGACTAGCTGAACTCAGTAAAGAACCACCGAAGAAGATTTGGCCCAAGGTAATAATGGCGGCAGTACCACTTTTCCTGTTTGGATCAATAGGCTATATGGCATACAATGGAGATATGGAAGAAATATGGCAGACTGCGGAGACATGGTTGGTACTCAATGCGGTACTTGCGGGACTAGGGGTATTGATAGTCAGAGGCCATCCTTTGTCTATTTTAGCAGGGGCTTTGGCTTCACCAATTACCTCTCTAAACCCAGCTCTCGCCGCCGGATGGTTCGCTGGATATGCTCAGATTAAGGTAGACGGACCAACAGGGGGCGACGCGCAAGAGTTTCTCGTTCTAGATGATTTCTCACTATTATGGAGAAATCGGGTTGGGAAGGTTCTGATGGTCACCATCATGGGCAACATGGGCTCGTCCATAGGAGCGTGGCTTGCTGGTGGGGCTATTTTTATGCAACTTTTCGGCTAATCTGCTTGACCCCATTCAAGGGAGCTCCATCCCCTTTCATGCAGATAGTAAAGTATCAACTTAGTCACTACCTCTAACCCTGCTATTGATGCTGCAATTACTCCATCAGAAGTGAATAACCAAGCTATGATGAAGGTATCGATAGTGGCTATAATTCTCCACGTAAGGGTCTTGGCCAAACTACGCTTTTTTGTTGCGACCATTTTGAGCCTCCATCATGTGTAAATAACTCAGATTGCCTCAATGACAACTGCAATCCCTTGACCTCCACCTATGCATGCAGTTGCTACACCATACCTTCCGCCTCTCCTCCTGAGTTCTAATGATAGAGTCAATAGAAGCCTAGTTCCAGTGGCCGCAAGAGGATGCCCGAGTCCGACTGCTCCTCCGTTAACATTTACTTTCGATGGATCGATACCTAGGTCCTTGATACAGGCTACACACTGTCCGGCAAAGGCCTCGTTAATCTCCCAAAGATCGATATCTTCGACTTTCAAACCGGCCTTCTGGAGAGCCAGATTGCTACTGGGAACAGGTCCATGAGCCATTATCTTAGGGTCCAACCCTACAATTCCCCAAGATACTATTCGTGAAAGTGGCGCATCTCCATCTGATTTAGCTCTCGCACCCGACTTAACAACAATTGCAGCTGCCCCATCGACTACACCAGAAGCATTTCCAGCTGTCACAAGGGAGTCAGGGCCAAAGTGCGTCCTAAGTCCTGAGAGTGACTCAATGGTAGTTCCCAAAACAACGTGATCGTCATGGGACGAGTCCAAGACTCCTTCAGGAGTAATTACATCCACAATTTCATCTTCCCAAATACCATTTCTGATGCTATTCTCAGTCCTCTGATGGCTCAATGCGGCGAAACTATCTGCGTCTTCTCTAGAAACATCAAGCATCTTACATAGCTCATCACTGGTCTGGGCCATGAAATATCCACACACGTCATCCCTCAAATTTGTAAAGAAGTAATCCTCCATATCACGGGGAATCTCCTCACCTTTTCTTGGAGATCTTCCGAGCTTGTATGTAGTTCTCTCATCTCTGAGGACATGTGGAGATTGGCTTAGGTTCTCCATTCCTCCGGCCACTACTGTCTCCGCCTCTCCAAGCATTATCATCTGTGCTGCTGAAACCACTGACTGAGCACCGCTTCCACAGAGTCTGTTTATGGTTAACATGGGAACCTGATGAGGAATTCCAGACAATATTCCAGCTCTTCTAGCTCCGAAAATAGCCTGTGATGATGTTTGAAGGGCGTGCCCCATAATCACATGATCTACTTCGGATGGTTCAGTGCCGGTCTTCTCGAGAGCTCCTTTAATTGCTATTGATCCCAATTCCTCGGCACTTATCGAAGCCAGTCTTCCCCCTTGCCCTCCGTCTCCTCTTTTTCCACCTAGCCACTCACAGAAAGGAGTCCTGACCCCTCCTACAATGACTACATCGTTATCCTTCATGCATAACGCATGGGGATACTGCTCAAGAGTCTGACGATTGGTAGGCCTATGACTGATCATCCTCGGTCATGGAGCCAAGATAGTCTGGCAACTCTACTCCTGACATCTTTGCAACGTCGTGTATTGGAGGTAAACTCTGTACAAGGCTACTCACAAAGTTACTGGTGGCTGACGAACCCTCGGAGTTATTACCACTGTCCCAGACAGTAATCTTGTCAATCTTCAGGTTCCTGATAGCTTCGGTTTGAGCGGCTACCATGTTCTCGATTTTCTCGACCATTAGTAGTGTAGCCGCCGCCTTTGGATCACCTGAAGCGCTGGTCACCAGATTGCTGTAACCTTGTGCCTTTGCATCGAGAACCTTCTGTATTCCTTCAGCTTCTGCTTCGTACTTGGCCAGTATTGCGTCCGCCTCTCCCCTGGCGACTCTCCTCTGCCTCTCAGCTTCTGCATCTGCCTGTATCTCTATTTGCTGTTTCTGGATAGTGACCTGTACGATCTCACTTGCCTTCAATCTCTCCTCTTCCTCGGAGTAGAAAGCCTTCTGAATCTCTGCTTCGGCTTTAGCCTTGGCTACATCGGCCCTTTGCTTGGCAGACGCTTCTGCTTCCGCCAAATCTGCATTTGCCCTGGCTATTTCAGCTTGGGCTGAGTTCTCTCCAGAAATTGCCATGGCCTCCTGCTGCTCTACGAATACACGCTGATCGGCCTCTGCAGCTTTTCTTCCCTTCTCTGCGGCGGCCATATTCTCTGCTACGGTGATTTCTCTCTCCTTGCTTGCGATAGCGGCGCCTATTGCTCCGTCCCTCTCAGCGTTGGCCACGTCTACTCTAGCATTCTCAACAGCAGTTGCCGCTGCCTTCTTTCCAATACTCTCGATATAGTCAGACTCGTCTGTAATATCGACAATGTTAACGTTTAGCTGGGTTAATCCGAACTTCCTAAGCTCCTGATCAACATTCTGAGTGATTAGAGATAGGAAAGCATCTCGATCTTGATTGATCTGCTCAATTGTTAGGGAGGCGACAGTGAGACGTAACTGACCGAGGATTATCTCCTCGGCTAGTTTCTCTATCTCTGGAATCTTGAATCCTAGAAGCCTCTCAGCTGCATTGGCCATGATGGTGGGTTCCTTGCTAACACCAACTGTAAATGTACTTGGAACGTTTATTCTGATATTCTGAAGGGATAGGGCACCCTTCAAATCGATATTAATTGGCATTGGCTTTAGGGATATATACGCATAATCCTGAATTAATGGCCAAACTAGTGCCGCTCCTCCGTGGACTACACGAGAAGGTTTAGCCTTTCCATCCGCTGCCTTGGCAGTTCTTCCATAGATTACCATCACCTGATCTGGTGGGCATCTCTTGTATCTCTGCGCGAAGAATATTACGGCAGCCACCAAAACCAATATGATTGCGAAAATCATTATTGTTCCTATAGTTCCACCATCTGCTCCATCTGATTGTCTGAGCGTTGTCATTAACATCCTGTTCACTCCTGACTCTATGAGGCAGGCACAGGTCATGAACTCTTTCCCGAAAATTGAGAAAAATTAGGGCGGGGTGCGAAATCATATTCTCTTTACTAACAGAACTTCGCCCATTGTATCGACCACTTCAATTAGCCTTCCTGTTCCAATTTCTTGCTTGTCTTCGGACCTTGCATTGTATGTACTGAGAGAACCATTGGTCTCGATCTGAACTTGACCGACGCCCTCATGAGGTATCACTAGGTATACCTGACCTTTACAACCGATGGTATCTACAATATCCACATTTCCGGAAGATTGCATTGCCATGAAAACCTCAAATAATTTAGCAGTCCCATACATTGATGCAGTTCCAGCTATTCCTCCTGCTGCCACAGCGACTGGATCGGTCCCATCTGATTTCAAAACCCAGAGTCCGGCCAGGCCGAAGAACATGAGGAACGCCATCACGCCTTGGAAGGTCAGAGCCTTGAATGATGCATCTGAGCTCATAACATCTATTTCCATTCCGAATAGACCCTCGAAAACTCCCTCTGCAACACCACCTACAAGCATAAGTACGAACCATAGAAGAAATAGAATGCCTCCTAGAAGAGCAGAAATCCCAAATATCCACTCTAATCCTGTTGCGTCTCCTAGCCCTACGAGGTCAAAGAGGTTGAAATCATTGATATCCACCATAACCCCTCCTAGGGGATAGGGCATTTGACACATTCGGCGTATTAGGTTCCAAACTAGTAGTTGGGAACTCCTTCACAGCACGCCTCGACAACCCTGTAGCACCTGGGGCATTCCATGTGTTGCCTCCTAGGAACTGCATCTCCTCTGAAACCACAGATACAGCTCATGGCTTTACAGTGATCAGAGTCCATGATTAATGAAAGACGAAACTAGGATTTATTCTTCTCGGTGTTTTTTCCTACTTTTTGTTATTCCTGATAGCCAGATATCTCTCTGCGGCAAGAATAGGCCCTAGGGATGAACCGGTCACAATTGACGTGATGACAAGGTTCCAACTGCTACTGATATATTGATCCAAAGTAGTATACACAAAAAGAGCGATTAGTATCATTATCACAGGGATGGCGAATCTTCTCAAGAAAATCTGGTACCCTCCCATTTGATCATAAGCTGGGTTGTCGATAATACGGTCTATCATGTCATCGAGACCGGGATTCTTGGCTGACATGATCCTCAGCCTATTAGCCACGCTAGTGCGCCTAGAAATGTCATTAGTGCCGGAATTGCGTACCAAACCGCCCTAACTGCCTTAGGAGTCTTGTCTGCAACATCAATAATTCTCCCAGTCTCGTCCCTGACGAACTCGGTCTTTTCCATTTTTGAATAAACTTCGGAGAACTCTTTCTCATGTCGTGCTAGGAATATTAGGAAGTATATCCCGAGCATTAGAGAGCTCCCTCCCGAAACATTGAGAAGAATACTGAGTAATTCTAGCAATGCGCCTGATGAGCCCAGTTGCGATCCTATCAGTAACTGCCCTATTCCTAGCATGAACCAGAGCAACGAGTCGACTCTTGCCATGGCCGAGGGAGGAGGGAGTGATTCATCAAGGTGTTCCCGGCAGTACCATACTAAGTAGACTTGTGATGGCTATCCCAGATTGCCCATGTGCCCTTGGCCGTGGCTATTAGAGTCCCTGAGGAGTCCTTCAATTCCCCTTCCATATGAGCCATGTTCTTCCCCCTTTTTACAACCCAACCACTGGCAGTAAGTAGCATCCCCACATTGGCAGGCCTGATGTATGAAATTATGATTTCAGCTGTGGCACACCACTCATCCGGGGATATCAGTGATAGAAGTGCACCTCCAAGAGCAGTATCTAGGATTGATGCATGTAATCCTCCATGAGCGACCCCTCCAGCATTCATGTGAGTTTTCAGAACATCGACCTCAACTACACACTTCCCTTCTCCAATAGACACTGGCCTGAGTCCTATCATCTTTCCAAAGCCCGGGAACGTTGGCGGAAATTCTTGCCCATCTTCCATGAGCTTGCGAGAGAGTTTATTCTAATTACTCCTAAGGTAAATTTCATCATTCACCTGTCTGGACGGCCCAGAGTCGGGAGTAAATCCCGTCTTCCTCCAACAGAGATTCATGAGTTCCCGTTTCTGAGATTTGTCCCTTGTGCAGGACAGCGATGATGTCAGCATTTCTTACCGTTGAAAGTCTGTGTGCAATGATTAGAGTTGTCCTACCTTTCGAGATCTGGGAAATCGATCTCTTCAGTGCGGCCTCTGTCTCGTTATCCACATTACTCGTGGCCTCATCTAGGACTAGTACTGGGGCGTCTTTGAGGACGGCTCTGGCGATTGCAATTCTCTGTCTCTGACCTCCTGAAAGCCTGTGCCCCCCTTCTCCGATATCAGTGTGCCAACCATTGGGCAGTAATGCGATGAATTCAGTAGCCTCTGCTATTCGGGCCGCCTCTTCTACGGAATCGAGAGAGGCTTCGGGATTTCCATATCTGATATTTTCAAGAACAGACCCGGGGAATAGTGTGGTGTTCTGACTTACTAAGGAAATGGAGCCTCTGAGTGAATTGAGGGTCAAATCACATACTTGATGACCATCCAGGGAGACGGTTCCTGATTGAGGGTCATGGAACCTCATCAATAGCCTAATCAATGTGGTCTTTCCTGATCCGGTTGACCCTACCAATCCGATAGTTCGACCCGCTGGAACCAGTAGATTGAGGCCCTGGAGGACTTCTTCCCTATCTGGATATGAAAACTCAACATCTCTGAATTCTATCTCTCCGCTGACATCTTTCAGTTTTACATCCCCCTCCACTATTCCGACTTCAGTGTCCAACAAATCTAGTACGCGAGTAGTTGATGCCATGGCTCTCTGGTAGAGATCAAATGTCTCACCAAGTCTAGTGAGTGGCCATAGAAGTCTTTGGGTAATGAATACAATAACTGAATAGGCCCCTAAACTAATCCTTCCATCAAGTGCCATCCATCCTCCTACCAGCATATTGGCTGAGAATGCGAACAAAATAGCCATCCTGATTATTGGAACGAAGGATGCAGAGAGTCTGATTGCCTCCTTATTTGCCTCCCTGTAAGACTCCGAGGCCTCACTGACCCTAGCAGCCTCTCTGTCTTCAGCGGTGAAGGATTTGATTGTGGTTATTCCTTGCAGATTGTTATTCAGAAGAGCGTTCAGATCTGCTACTTGTGTCCTGACTTTGGAATACCTCACTCCTATTCTCCTCTGATACATGAATGACCCCGCAACAATAACAGGTATTGGTACAATGGCCCACAATGCGACTTCAGGAGCCACGGAAAACATGATTCCTCCTACGACTATTATTGTGGTGGCTACCTGAAGGAGATCTGTTGCACCTTGATCGAGAAATCTCTCAAGTTGATTGACGTCGTCATTCATTATTGCCATTAGTCCGCCGGTTGATTGCTGGGAGAACCACTGCATCTCAAGATCCTGAATGTGAGAGTAAGCAGACATACGTAGCTCATGTTGGGCCGTCTGTGCAAGATTTCTCCAAAGAACTGCATAGAAGTACTGGAAAAGTGACTCGAGAACCCATATTATGACGGTTATACCGGTCAGGATGTATAGCTGGAGATGGACATCCTCGTAGCCCATATCGGCTAGAAATGAGTTCTCTCTTGCGGAAACTACATCGATTGCCATTCCGATTAAAACGGGAGGTGCCAGATCCCAAACCTTGTTCAATATTGAGCAGAGTGATGCTAGAATCACTACTGATCTGTGTTCCTCGAGCTGGGAAAGAAGCCTAGCTAGAGGGTGCCTTACTTCTGACATAACCCCGCCCCTGCAAATAGGAGTATGAAGATGCCGAACTCATAAAGATGCAAGAGGACCACCCGTCCAAGAATCGGCCCATAGGTCAAAGGCGGCTATGGAGGGATCGCCAGTTGAGTTGGTCCTTACAGCATACAAGTCCCCCGCTGAAACTAGATTGTCTGCGTCCCTATCGTCCCATTGGAATTCCCACCATGCTCCATCCGATGCAGTGACATTGGAGTAATCTGAGTCCATCCTCAGGGAGGCCATTGTGATTGCCTGTTCATCGTTACTGGAAAGGCCCCTAATCTCAATCTCTTCTGGAAATACCTCGGATACCAGATTATCAGGGATCTCTCCTGCCCACACTGATATTTCGCCGAAATCTGTTGGCTCCCGATATGGATTGAAACCAATTGGCGCTCTAGTCATCCCCTGGTTGACCTGCAAATCAACATCATCCCCAACCCTGACCGTCAATACGAATTGCTCTTCCTCTCCAGAATAAGTCTCAATCGCCATAATCTTCGGAGGAGTCCCCCTTAGCTCGATAACTATTGAGTGTGTGGAATTTGAGCTAGTGGCAACTTGCTGTCTGGAGTCCTCATCGCCTGTGACCCTCCACTCTAGATCTGAAATTGTAGTTGTATCGAAACCGAATGGGGGTATATTTTCCGTTTGACCCTGTGAAGAGAGAATGGCGAACTCAGCAAAGGGATCGATATATTCCGGGTTTGCATCTCTTCCCTCGAACCAGACACTGCCAACTCTGATGTTAGTGATGTAACCTCCGTCAATTACCTCATTATTGGAAGTGTAAGACCCAATAGTAACTCTGGTGGAGATGGATCTCAATTCCTTGTTATCATCTTTGGAGACGCCCCAGTAAATTTCTCCAAATTGGGCCTGTAATGTTGAAGAGGATGTAGTTTCGATACTAAGTCTATCATAGTAGTTCGCATAATCAATAACATTGAATGAATCCTTGTCAGATAGAATCTCATTAAGCATGTCTGAGGTCAAGGGAAAGCAACCTTCTTCTGGGCATTCA
>DAOI01000004.1:0-60388 GCA_002501805.1 Euryarchaeota archaeon UBA463
TTCCCTTCGGTGAATCCCCCGGGCTCCATCCCAGGTAGATTCCGAAGACCGCCGTCAGCAATATCCCGATTACCGCTATGTCACGAGCTCCCAATCCCGAATCCGATGCGTAGTCTATGCAGAATATGGTGATCATTCCGAATACAGCCCATGCGACCAGTGCAGTGGCGGTAGTCACTGCCAAGGATCTCTGGGCCGACAAGTCCTGAATCCTCGGTGGTAGGTATATCCACACTGACAGGAAGATGGCGTTGATCAGCATTCCAGCCGGAACGACGGACAGGCTCTCAAGAAGCTCCGCCTCTACCTGCGCGGAGGCCATCCCCGCAACGGCCGGCACTATTGTCGTGGGCACGGTGCCTAGTGCCCCCCCTAAAACGCCCCCGTATCTCTCTATCAGCACGGTGACCAGTATCGCAACCAATCCGGCGGCAATCGCGGCAGACAGTATTTCACTTAGCACGAATTACGGGATTGTCGAAGGCACATGATATTGACGACGGTCTATATGTTGTGACCCACATGCCCAGAGGTATCGTCCCAGCACTCGTGCTCGTAGTCGTAGATGGCTCCCTCATCAGGCAGACAAGGGTGGTGATTGGTGAACACATCCCCATTGGTCAGCCAGGGCCTGACTATCCAAGCATGAGCCATCCAATACTCGCCAAGCATGACGTTCTCCCCGTCATTTTCCTCGCACTGCTCTTCGCTCAGGTCTTCGCCCCTGACTAGCATCAGCTCCATCTGGAAGCAGAGAGACTCATGCCTGTGCCACCAGTCGTTGTCCCCCGTGAAGCCCTCAGGTGGGACGTCGGTGGGGGATCTCACGAACCAGGCGAATCCGACAAGCTCGGACTCGGCCTCCTCGCCAGCAAACATCAGGAACTCGGGTGTCGAGTAGTCGAACTCCTCATCCAGAGAGGTCCCAGTGAACTCAGGGGAACTAGCATTGAACTCCTCGCTGTCCATCCTGAATTCCCCTAGCCTAGCGTGGTGGGTGCCCATCCCCTCGGTATACCCAACGAGCATGTGGAAGCCAGCCGCTTCGGCCTCTCCCAATGTGGCCCATTGGGATGACCATTCCAAGGCGGCTTGGAACTCGGCTGTGAGCGTCTCGCACTGCTCCCCAGAAAGCTCACCCTTCACCATCCCCTCATAGGCGGGGTCTACATGGTGCCCTCCTATTCCTGTCGAATTGCACCACCATGGCATAGTATCGGGGATATATCCGCTAAGGGGACAGTCCATCTCCCCGTCTCCATCCAGATCCCCGCATACCCCTGCGTCTTCGGCATCAAGAAGCTCTGAATCATCATCTATGAAGCGTCTTCCCGTCTCTTCCTCGGATATACAACCGCTCAATGTGCCTGAAACGAATATCAGAGCGAGGGTAATGGAGAGTAACCTCATGAATATGACTGATAGTATTGCCCAATAAATCAATCCCTTCGATGCTCGTTAGGAGCGAGCCATTGATGGGCCTCTTCCGCCCGCTTAGCGTCATGGAGGACTGGCCGGACCCGGGTACGCCCATCAGACTGGTGGTGAAGACATGGGCCGGTCTCGACGAGCACGTGGGACTAGCTCTGCCCTCAGCTGGACCGGGTTTGGTAACGATCAAGCTTGTGAATGGATACAATCTTTCTTTCCCCAGCTCGTATGTGGAGGAGTTCGAGCTCATGGGCGAGATACCAGAGCCTCAGGAGGCCATTCCAGAACCGATCAAGCAGGACGAGTCCCTGCCCCTGGTCCACCTGATCCACACAGGGGGGACCATAGCAAGCAAGGTTGACTACTCCACGGGCGCAGTGACAGCCAGGTTCGAGCCTAGCGAGTTACTACAGGCAGTGCCCGAGCTGAGGTCCATAGCTAGGATAAGGGCCGTCAAGCTCGGAAACATGTGGTCAGACGACATAAGGCCCAGACATTGGAACAGGTTGCTCAAGGCCACCGAGGAGGCGTTTGCCGAGGGAGCGGTTGGAGTTGTGATAACCCATGGTACCGACACACTTCACCTATCTGCGGCCGCGATGTCCTACGGATGGTCGGGATCGGGGGGCAGGCCACCAGGACGAATAGTACTGACAGGCTCTCAGAGGTCTCCCGATAGGGGATCTTCTGATGCCCCAGAGAATCTCATCTCAGCGGTATACTGGGCCGCCAATGGCCCCGAACCGACTGGGTACAGGGACTCGTCCGTCGTGGTCACGCATGCCACATCGTCCGACGGAAGATGTACTGTTTTGCCAGGGTGCGCTTGCAGGAAATACCACTCATCCAGGAGGGACGCTTTCAAGTCGATAAATCAAGATCCAATAGCCCACGTGGAGTTCGGCACGGAAGGGCCTCGAATAGTTATGGAGGAGCTGGACCCACAGGACGCTCGGTCGGAGGCCATTTCTCCCACAATGTTCGATGACACGGTCAGGATAGCTCAGTTCGTTTCCGACGGACATCTTCATTCAGACATCGTCAACTCTGCCATAGAGCTGGGATATGATGCCCTTCTCTTCCATGGAACCGGCCTGGGTCACCTTCCGATATCGGACCCCCAAGAGGACTCTCCTGAGAACACCAAGCTGAGGCTACTCCTGGAGGACTACTGCGAGGACGGGGGAATAGCAGTCGTAGTCACGCAGACCGTGCACGGGCCAGTTCATCTTGACGTATACAGCAAGGGGAGGGTTCAGCAAACGATAGGGATCATTGGCAACGGGTCTCTTTGCCCGCCAGGCTCTGCTCTGGTGAAGTTGCATTTCCTGCTCTCTTCGGACAGATCTCAAGAATCCGTGTCCGAGGGATGGGGCAAGGACCTCTTGGGAGAGAATCCGCCAAACGTCCGTAACTGAGATTCAAAGACCTCCTAGCATTCGGGGGGGCATGACGGCCCCTGATGTGCCATTCCAATTCCAAAGAACAGGTCACGTTTCTCGAAATAGGGCAGTACTGGCCGCAATGACGAACAAGCAGAGCTCTGAGGACGGCACACTGTCAGAGGATGAGATCAACTGGCTTCTGATGAGAGCAGAGGGGGGATTCGGAATTATCACCACCGCGGCCACTCACGTAGTCCCAGAAGGCCAAGGCTGGAAGGGAGAAATGGGGGTCTGGGGGGATCATCATGTCCCGGGACTCACAAGACTCGCCACCGGTATAAGGGAAAGGGGGGCTATTAGTCTGGCACAGATATTCCATGGAGGGATGTTCGCGCCTGAGGCTATCACAGGGGTCCGCCCTGTATCCGCTAGCGAGAATCCTCTGTCAAAGGACTCTGATGAGACCTCAAAAGAGCTATCTTACGACGAGATTGAGTCGATCATTTCGTCATTCGGAGACGCGGCCTCAAGATGCGCCAAAGCAGGATTCGATGGGGTCGAGCTACATGGGGCCCATGGGTATCTGATATGCCAGTTTCTCGGAGAGAAAACGAACAGAAGGGAAGATGTATGGGGGGGGGAAATATTCGATAGAGCAAGGTTTCTCATGAGGATCATACAGGATGTCAGGAACAAGGTTCCCGAGGACTTCATTCTGGGTGTAAGAATTTCACCTGAGCATAGGAAGGTGGGCGTCAGGCTCGAGGATAGCTTGGAGCTAGCAGAGATGCTTTCCGAGGCTGGAATCGACTTTCTGCATATATCCTGCTGGGACTGTTCTTGGGGCTCCTCGGAGTTCCCTGAAGACGAGAGGACATTGACGCAGTGGTTTTCGGACAGGCTAGGGAAGAGCGTCCCAATAATATCGGCAGGGGGGATCTGGTCTACTTCCGATGCCAAGGCAGTAATGGCGAATGGTGCGGACATGGTCGCTGTAGCTCGAGCGGCAATAGGCCATGCCGATTGGGCCTCTCACATTTCAGAAGAGAACTACTCTCCAATGAAACCTCCATTTTCCAACCATCACCTATTAGAACAGGGACTCAGTGAAACGTTTGTCGACTACATGAGGGGATGGGACGGATTCGTCGCTTAGGCCTACTTACTGATGTACCGACTACCACATGGGCGATTCATGCCTGAGGCATCGCGAAGCGACGAGCTCGATGCGATGAGGCAGTCAGCGTATTCTCCCGGCGACTCATCAAGCCTCAGAGAGCTAAGGGCGGAGGGAAGGAAGACTGCGAGGGAGAGGATATCGGAGCTCCTCGACCCCAACTCGTTCGTTGAGGTGGATGCCTTCGTACAGCACAGAGCAGGAGATCACAACATGCATCTCCACAGGCCACTGGGCGATGGAGTGGTTGCCGGGCATGGGATGATTGATGGCAGGAGGGTCGTTTGCTTTGCCCAAGACTACTCTGTTTTCTCCGGATCCATGGGGGAGATGCACGCCAAAAAAGTCGCAAAGGTTGCCGAGTTCGCCGAGAAGTCACAATTGCCGCTAATAGGAATCTGGGATGGAGACGGACAGAGGGTCGAGGAGGGCGTGACTTCACTGGGGGCCACGGGAGAACTGTTGGATATCTTGGTAGCCTGCTCGGGCAGGATACCGTTGTTCTCCCTCGTACTCGGAACCGTATCGGGAGTCAGTGCCCTAGCCGCAGGGCTCTCCGACTTCGTCATCCTCGGCTCTGATCATGGGAAGATGTTCATGAGGAGCCCGTATATGATTCCAGAGATAATCGAGGGAGCTGTTGATGAGGATTCCCTAGGAGGCGCGGAGCAACATGCTAGCAGGAGTGGTGTTGCCTGCATGGTTGCCGATGACGAACGAGACGCATTCGACATCGTAGCGGAGATACTGTCATTCCTCCCGGACCATACTCTAGCGGAACCCCTTGTACTCAGGGGCTCGGACGCATGGGACAGGAAGTGCGAGGGGCTCGAAGAGCTGGTGCCTTCAGACCCAAATCGGCCGTATGACATGAGGAAGGTCATCAAGGAAATCGTAGACGAAGGCAGGTTCTTAGAGCTCTCAGAGTACTATGCAGAGAACGTGGTCATAGGATTCGCCAGACTAGATGGGCATTCCGTGGGAATCGTAGGGAACCAACCCAGTGTATTAGCAGGATGCCTGGATATCGATGCGTCCGTCAAGGCCGCGCGATTCATCAGAACGTGTGACTGCTACAACATACCAATCGTGACTTTCGTGGATGTCCCAGGCTTCCTCCCCGGCACTGTCCAAGAGTGGGGAGGGATAATAAGGCACGGAGCAAAGCTCCTCTACTCGTACGCCGAGGCAACGGTTCCCAAGATGGCGGTAGTTACCAGGAAGGCCTACGGAGGGGCTTATCTGGCGATGAGTTGCAAGCACCTCGGCTCAGACTACAACGTCTCATGGCCCGGCGGGGAGCTTGCCGTCATGGGCGCCGAGGGGGCGGTGAATATCATCCACAGGAAGGAGCTCTCCGAAGCGAGTGACGTAGATGGGGTCAGGAACGAGCTAATCAACGAGTACAAGACCAAATTTGGCGACCCTTATGTGGCAGCTAAGCACGGATGGCTAGACGATGTTGTCGAGCCTTCAGATACTAGGAAATTGTTAGTTAGGGCACTCAAACCCTTACTAAACAAGAGGGAGTGGGTCCCTCCGAAGAAGCATGGTAACATACCATTGTAAAAATGTAAAAAAGGAGTAATTATGGCTATTTTCGATTATCTCAAAAGCATGATAGCACTCGCAATTCTTGCTTTTATTGGGTACATAAATATCTGGGCCTTCAACTTCACAGGCGAGGCCACCGCAGAGCGACACGGTGACTTGGCTTCACTATATGCGTTTACTTTGCAAGTTACTCTTTTGCTATTTACTATCCTCGTTGTTGGTTTATTTCTGTCTTATCGGTCCCTCAAAAAGGAAAATAAACGCCTGAAGTCCAAGTTAGAAAGTCAAGGAGACTAATGCCTTTCTTCAAGCAATTCCAGTAATTCTATCAACGAAGGTAACTTTTCAATTTTATTGGGAGAAAAGAATTTTTTCCAAGCTTCGAGATGCTGTGCAGCAACCATGATTACAGCAAAATCATCAATCTTCCAATCTTCATCGTAAGAGATGGAGACTTGTCGTCCAGCAGGCAGTGGGAAAGACCCCCCTACTCCCGCCTCGACATCGAGATCTACAGATAGGTCAGCTTTTAGTGAATCGTCTACGATTGAAACGTCCCAAGGACCCCCAGCTAGAGCCCTCCTTCCCCTGACTGGGATTATCTGACCTCCCTCCTTCGACCAGGAATAAGCTATCGAACGTGCGGTAGATCCCCCTCCCCGAATTCTGAGAATGCTCCCACCGGGTTCCACGCCAATATGCCTACAGGCCATTATGAATCCTCTTCCATCTGAATTGGAAACGCTCCACTCCCCATCCATTCTCACCAACTGGTTTACTGCCTGAATTTCTTCCTCACTTTCACAACCAAGTCTCTTCCAGACAGAGTGCTTGAGAGGGCTGGTACATGAAATCCATAGTTCTCCCTCCAGTTTTTCCGCCCTCTGGAAGAATTCATCGGCATCCCCGGCCTCTAGGAATACGGTTTTCACACTTCCAGAACCAAGGAAATCACCGAGAATCTCGAAAAGTCGAGGAGTCAGGGAATGAGAGATCGGATAGCCAGCAACGCCCCAGTAGTTAGGATAGTCCAACATCCATGCCCCCTCTCAGATTGACCGTCCCTGTGCCCCATTGAGAATGATTCGGTCGATAGTTCTCTGACCGAAAATAACGGGTATGTATGGCCCCTCCGGGATACGTGGACAGCGACCTTGAGATAGCACGCTCAACTAAACCGATGAAGATCGAGGAAGTAGCTGAACAACTTGGACTGACTCCCAGTGACTTGATTATGCACGGGCCTCACATAGCCAAGGTCTCTTGGCAATCCCTATCCTCGGGAAAATCAAACAAGAGGGGTAAGCTAATCCTAGTGACCAGTGTCAATCCGACCCCCTTTGGGGAGGGCAAGACAGTGACCACGATAGGCCTGAACCAAGGCCTGAACCATCGAGGTCACAACGCCTGTTGCGTGATCAGGGAACCGTCCCTGGGCCCGGTCTTCGGCATCAAGGGAGGTGCCGCTGGGGGGGGCTTCTCACAGGTCCTTCCGATGGAGCAAATTAACCTGCATTTCACTGGTGATTTGCACGCCATAACCGCCGCACACAACCTATGCTCAGCAATCTTGGATAATCACCTGCACAGGGGAAACGATCTTGAAATCGATACGAATAGGATTTTCTGGCCCAGAGTCATAGATATGAACGACAGGACGCTGAGGGAAGTCAGCATTGGATTGGGTGGTCCAGCAACGGGTGTTACAAGATCCGAAAGATTCGATATCACTGCCGCAAGTGAGGTAATGGCAATCCTCTCGCTTTCCAAGAGCTACGAGGATCTGAGGTCGAGACTAGGCAGGATAATTGTCGCAGAGTCGAAGTCAGGACTCCCAGTAACCGCGGAGCAACTCGGTGCTTCCGGATCGATGGCCCTTCTGCTCAGAGAGGCAATGCTGCCCAATCTTGTACAAACCCTAGAAGGGAATCCGGCCTTCGTCCATTGCGGGCCATTCGCCAACATCGCCCACGGGAACTCCTCGATAATCGCCGATGACCTAGCACTGTCTAGGTCAGATTATGTAGTCACGGAAGCAGGATTCGGTGCAGAGATGGGTGCTGAGAAAGCCCTTCACATCAAGGCCCTTGCATCGGGGGTCGCACCTAGCTGCATAGTCCTCAACGTCACAGTCAGATCGATGAAGTTGCATGGGGGCGGAGTCGCTGGAGGAGGAGGCTCTAGGCCCACCAAAGAAGAGATCGAGACAGAGAACGTAGAAGCGGTCCGTGCTGGAGCCGCTTCAAACCTCAGAAGGCATGTCAGAAACCTGGCAATGACCGACATACCCGTCGTCGTGTCAATAAACAGATTCCATACGGATACTGAAGCAGAAATAGATGCAATTAGGGATGAAGCAACTAAGGCCGGAGCCGTGGACATAGTTCTCTTCGAGGGATTCTCAAAGGGAGGGAAAGGAGCCGCGGAACTCGCAGACTCAGTTGTTTCCGCTTGCTCCAAGCACGAGCAGGACGGAAGTCCATTCAGCCCCATAGTCGATCCCGGGATGCCTTCCAATGAGGCTATCCTAAGGATTGGAACCAATGTCTACGGGGCCAATAACGTAGATTTGAGCGATTCAGCACATTCATCATTGGAGAAGTTCAAGAAATGGGGCTTTGGAAACCTCCCGGTTTGCATGGCTAAGACGCAGTACTCTTTCAGCCATGACAAGAAGGTCCTGGGGGCACCAGTAGGATTCACTCTGCAAGTCAGAGAAACCAGACTCAACGCTGGGGCTGGGTTCATCGTAGCCGTGTGCGGTTCGATGATGACCATGCCAGGATTGCCCAGCAGGCCAGCCGCCATGGACATGGACATGGATGAAGAGGGCAGGCTCACTGGAGTCTTTGGATAGGTAGTGGTGCGATGCGTCGGGTCAAGCGTCTTGATGAGGGAGTCAGGCTACGCGTGGAAGATCAGGACGACCTTTGGGTAATAGCTCAGATTTGCAGGCCTGGCTCATCAGTTGGTATGCTATCTCACAGAAGGGACTCAACTACCGGGACCAAGGAAGACGGAAGGGCCAAGAGCGCTGAGAGGAAGCCGATGTGGATCGTCCTCAGGACTCAAGAAACAGCATTTCAGTCATTCACAGACAACCTAAGGGTGCATGGCATCATAGAAGAGGCCAAGATAGACATTGGTAGTCACCACACACATGTCGTTTCACCTGGTGACGAAGTTGAGATATCAAGGGAGGGCGGTCTGGCAAAACCAGATTTAGATCTGATAAACGAGGCAATATCTTCGGGTACAAAGGCCAAGGCTGGACTAATCGTAGTGGAGTCCGATGAGGTTCTAGTTTTCGAGGTGACATCCAGAGGAATCAGAGATGTTTCCAATTTCTCAATGAGAGGGGGAGGGAAGAGGGTATCTGACTCAGCTTCAGTCAGGAAGGCCTTCTTCGAGAATGTTGCCAATGAGGTAAGAATGGTCTTCAGGGACGAAATGCCACTAGTGATATGTGGCCCAGGAATGGCTAGGGAGCAGTTTGAGGCCAATCTAAGGGAACTAGGATGCAAGAACACCATCTCCAATGCGGCTACTTCCATCGGTGGAAGGTCAGCGGCAAACGAGGTTCTCACAGAAGGTGCGGCTGATGCGGTTCTGGGTGAGCACGTACTAGTCAGAGAGATTAGAGCAATCGAGGAGGCGCTCAGGAGAGTATCCGTGAATGGGGCTGTTACTTACGGTATGTCACCAATATCGGAGGCGGCATCACAGGGAGCCGTCGAATCACTAATAATCGACGCCTCATTACTTAGAGGCGAGGATGAAACATCCCGTGAGAAGTGGGAATCTATCTGCTCGGAGATAAAGTCTTCACGAGGGGCCATAATACAAGCCTCCACGGATCACGATGCAGGACAGCAGTTACTTGGAATGGGCGGGGCCATCGCATTGCTAAGGTGGAAGCTAGACCACTAATCCTATCACTCGACCTCCTCAGGTTTGGCTATGGAACAGGGCGTCAGGATGATAGCACTGGGGAATCCAGAGGGGAGCGACAAGGCCAGTCAGCTGATTGCAATAGCCTCTTCATTGGGCCTAAAGTCCTCTATCGTAACTTCGGATCCCGGTGAGAATTTTGAATCATTCAATCACGGCGCCATAGACTGGAAGGAGAAAATGGCCATGGCACATTGGGTAGTCAACTCGACGTCCATGGTGACCGCTGGGCCATCTCCGGCAATGGCTTGGTCCGCCTCTATGACTTTCGCAGAACTAGAGGGCTGTAGGAATGTGATGATTGTCGATATGCCCTCTGACCCAGGGTCAATCTCTATGGTATGGGGGCAGGTCATAGAAAAGGTGAGGCAGATACACGTTCTCTTCTTCACAAGCGACTCGCTACATGCCATCTCCAAGCTTGAGGGGTTAGATGCCCCGGACTTCTTGTCAAGGGTTAGGGAGAAGACTCTGATCCCACTCGTATGCGGATACTCGGAGAGTGATGGTTGTACTAGAGTGGCCCATGCACTCGACAATATCCAGGCTCAATCGTCGGGTGAATCGGAAGGTCTGAGGTGGCTTGCAGGCTTCCTCAAGGCTCTCCCCCTATCTGGTGCGGGAATAGAGGGGATTAGGGCAGCCGCCTCATGGGAGTAAATTGTTCCCAGACGCGCATTAGGCCCTATTATCAGAAACCCCTTTTGAAGGGGCATCCTTTCGGCCGGACCCGCGAGGGAACAAGTATGCCACTCAAATTAGGTCCAGCAGGAGTTCCCCTCTCTTGCAAAGGGAGGACAATCGTCGAAGGGATGGATGACATTACCGCATTGGGTTTGGAGGCAATGGAAATCCAGACTGTAAGGCCAGTCCAGCCCAAGCACTTCGACCAATACTGGCAGGCCGGCATTCTTTCTTGGGACTCTGGAATCGAAATGAACCTACACGGTCCTTACTATGCGGAACTTCTTGGAAAGAGAAGGGAGAGGAATCGGTCTCTGGCTAAGATGGAGGCATCGATGCAAGCTGGGAAGATAATCAATGCTAGGCATCTCGTGTACCACGTAGGGCCATACGGCGAGTATGACCCGGGAACCGGGGCCAATGAACAGGTCGCGAATATTTTCTCAGGCATTGTGGACAGGGTCCGAGAGATATGGGGCGAACAAGATGAGGATGCTTACACAGCGTTCCCATGGATTTCCGAACAAGAGCCATCACTAGTCGGGATAGAGACATCTGGTAGGCAGGAGCTTTGGGGCACTGTCGAAGAGGTTCTAGAAGTCTGTAATCACGTAGAAGGGACTGTCCCGGTCCTCAATATTGGACACATCCATGCCAGGGGTCACGGTTCCATGAGGACCAGTGAAGACTACGCCGAGCTTTTCGACATGGTCAGGGAGAACTACGGAGGTAGCAAGTTCTACTGTCACTTCGCGGGAATTGAGCACAGAATGGGAAATGCGCTTCACTACACCCAGATTAAGAAATCAGATCTCAAATTCGAGCCGTTCGCTGAATTCCTGGCCGAAGAAGGGGATTGGATGGATATTACCATAATTTCAGACTCCCCCCTTCTTGAGCATGACGCGATGTACATGATGCAACACTATGACAAAGCAAGACAGAGGCTCATGGAGATCAGGGCAAGGGACGAGAGAAGAATCAAGCTTGCTAAGGAGAGTGGACTGACTCCCGAAGAGCTAGAGCTTCTGGAGCAAGAGGCCGCTGATGCCAGAATGAGGGAGGAGAGCGAAGATTCGAAGCCCGCCAAGGCTACTGCCAAGGCACCATCCAAGATGATGCCCTTTGATACCGCCGAAGACGATGACGATCTTTTCTAGAAAAGCTTCTGTTGCGTACTCGTAGAGCTCTCGGCCTTCCTCTTCATTGGCCTTCTCCGACTCCCATGGGTCTTCAGAACTTCCTTGCTGATCAGTCTGGCCTCCTCTCCTCCTCTGGCCGAGTAGCTCCTGCTAATCCCGGATTTCCTACTTTCGACCTCATCGACTACTGGGGCGGGGTATGAATCTCCGATGACACACGATATCGATTCTTGGAGCTCCAATGGCATCTTCCACGGCTCATGAATAAATTTAGTCGGAACCATGGAAAGCTCTGGAACCCACTTCCTGATATAGCCCCCTCCGGGATCTTGATCTCTTCCCTGTTTCGTCATGGAGTATGCCCTGATTGTGTTAATCCCAGTAGTCCCTGACTGCATGCCTATCTGTGACCAGTGTATCCCTGGCTCATAGTCGATAAACTGCCTAGCTAGGTACGATCCAGTCTCTCTCCAGGGTAGCCATAAGTTGTATGAAGCCGCCGACATCATCATCGCTCTCATTCTGAAGTTTATCCAACCTGTGGAACTCAATTGCCTCATGCAGGCATCCAAGAAAGGCCACCCAGTCTTTCCAGACTTCCACCTGGTAAACTTCTCAATATTCATTTCCCTGCTCATGTTACGGTCTATAACGGGATTTTGTGCTACCATGTCCAGATCTGATTTCATCTCCATTTTTTGGATGAAGTGACATCTCCATGCTAACCTCCTCCTAAATGACGAGAGGCTTTTGATCCAGTCTCCATGCCCCTCAACTTGGGATTTATTCTTCCTGATCCAATCTATTCTCAAATTAGTTTTCTGGACAGCCCTTCTCATTGAGAGGGAGCCGGAGGAGAAGTACGGGGACAAACCGGAGCCATGCTTGATGGAGAGAACAGGACTTGAGATGGCCCACCTGTATTCCTTGCCATCTCTCTCTAGGAATGAGTCTAGCCTGTCAATCGCTGCTCTTTCCCCGGGCTCAGGCCTGTACGATAACTCTCTAGGAGTGAAGCCAATATCCTCCAATTCCGGCACTGTCCCATCAAAGGGAATGCCCTCCTTGAATATTGGAGGAGAACTCAAGGAATCACGCATTCTCTTATCCCTCTCTCTCTTCCAGCCGTCTCTATTCACCAGTCTCCTAACGACCCCGTTGTTGGGATATTCGATCCACTTAATCCCCTTCGATTTACAAAAATTAGACACACTGATATCCCTCGAATACGACCATGAGTTTCCAGTTTCCTCATGCGAGAGAAGCCTCTCAATACCATGCTCCAAATGTATTGCCTCCAGTACTTCCGTGGCATCGCCCAAACCGTAGTGCAAGGATGCCCCTGAGTCATTGAGAGTTCTGGATAGGTCAGCAGCACAATCAAGCTCCCACTGGATGTGAATAGGGTCCGTGTCATCCTGCTCAAGCCTCTCGGTTTCTAGGATGTACAAGCAGATCACAGGTCTTCCGGAAAGTGAGGCGCTGAGTAAGGGGACATGGTCCCTCGCCCGCAAGTCTCTCTTGAACCAGACTACGTCCACGGGCATACACGTACAATAGATAGTACAAGTATAAATCCCAGTTTCAAATCAATTTGTATTGAAAAAATCATGTTTGAATACTGGACTTGAATCGAATAAGGTTCTCCTTCCTACTGAGTTTTCTATCTACAATCGGGAGGGGGTAGTCTTCCCCAATGATACAGTTCGATGTTCTTTGAACAGAAGCCGGGGCTAAGTGCGGTTCGAAAATATATTTTGATGGAAAGGACCGAAGCTCTGGGACCCAGTATCTGATGAAATCTGCGTTCACAGTCTCTACGTTCAGACTGGACTTGGAATCGGGACACGGGTTGTATATCCGATAATACGGCATGGAGAAAGGGGCCACTCCCGCAAGCCATAGCCAATTTCCATTGTTCAACGCCCAGTCGCTGTCGAGAAGCTTCCTTTCGAACACGTCCCTTCCATGAGTCCAGTTCTGCCACAACTGCCCTCTGGTCAGGAAGCATGATACTGCATGTCTGCCTAGGTGATGCATCCATCCGGTCTTATCCAGTTGCCTCATCATAGCGTCAATGTACGGGTACCCGGTATTCCCTGTCTCCCATGCTGTGATCTTCTCTCTATCGAATTCATCCCATTCCACTTCAATGCAGCTCTCATTTCCAACGTCACTATCCCAGTTCTCCACAGTTCTAGAAAGTAGGTAGAACATCTCTCTGAACATCATCTGCCCGTGTAATGACTCAGGAGGCTTTGTGTGACTACCAGTCAGATAGGATTTCTCACATTCCCTCCACAGCATTCTGGCAGACAGGCATCCACTACTAAGGTAGGGGGAAAGTCCAGTCGTACTGGGCTCTCTAGGATCATCTTTTGAATTTGTAGATACAGTTTTTGGTTTCCTGAAATCATTGACAAATTGTACTCTATCCGTGACTTTTTCCCTGAGTCTTTCCAATGCTTCTGTCTCTCCTCCAGTGAAGTATTGGACGTCATCCTCCCTGCCCGGATAAATCCTCATGATGGAACTTTCCAAATCAGATATTTCCATGACACTTCCTGATAAGTTGACAGTATTCATCGATTTTGAGCTATTTGGAACTGGTAGAGGGTCTCCCACGTCATAGAACCCCAGTGAGTTTACATCGAGGTGCCTTCTGAAGATTATTTCCATGTCCTTCATCGATTTGGGCTTCTTGAACTCCTTGGATCCTACGACCTCTTCAATGTCCAAGAGCGTGTGTCTGGCAGGGAATGACTTAGTCCTGAAATCATCAGAAATCCTCGACCAATCCTCCAGGGTAACTTCAGAATTCCTGAGTCTGGGCTCCGAGCAGTACTCGTATGCCAAGCATATTTTCTCTCCTTCTAGGTGCTGCCGGATATTTCCCAATACTTCCAGATAATTTCCAGAGAATATCCTCAGGCGTAGTCCGAGATTATCACTGAGTCTGTTGTCAAGATCTCTGAGGGATTGACTGATGAAATTCAATCTGTTAAATCCTAGGCCTCCTCCTTCCCCTCTGAGCTCTTCTTCGTCAAAGATGAAAATTGGCAGTATACTGTCGACTTCATCAGAACTACAGGCCCAGGTCAGTGCCCCATTATCGTGGAGTCTGAGGGATTTCCTAAACCATAGGACTGCGACAGTCATGGACTTTAGACCAAATTTACGCTTTTATGCTATTGTTTACGAGAAAATACTGGAGCAGATGCAAACTCCCGGTCCTAGGAAGACTTGAAGCCATGACCATTGTGGCAAGGTCGCTACGGGACTGTAGCTCAGCTGGGAGAGCGCCGCACTGAAGATGCGGAGGCCGCTGGTTCAAGTCCGGCCAGTCCCACCATTATTCTCGTCGGTATGGACTATGTCAGTTCCCACTTAATGTATCGACCTGTATCTTGTGGAGTCTCTCCAGTCCGACTTCCGCCATATCCATCAGAGAGTCAAACTGCTCGCGAGAGTATGTTGATTCCTCTCCAGTTCCCTGTACCTCGACTAGCATCCCGTCGCTAGTTCCGACAACGTTCATGTCCACGTCTGCGTTACTGTCCAGGACATAATCCAGATCGAGATAGACTTCCCCATCTATGAGTCCGACACTGATTGCGGACACGTCGTTAGGCATTACCAGATCCTCATGAGCGCGCATCTCCTCCTCAGACAGCTTAGGGGCAGTCCACCCGTTGGAGATATCATCCCTGGACGGACGAAGCTCCTTCGGAAGGCATTCTCCCGACTCTATGAGGCGACGAACAGCGAGCCTCAGCCCCATGCACGCCGCAGTAATTGACGCGCACCTCGTTCCCCCATCTGCATTCAAAATGTCGCAGTCAACAGTTAGCGCTACAGGGCCAAGAGCCTCTAGATCTACAGCCCCTCTGAGGGATCTGGCTATCAGTCTTTCAATCTCCATAGTCCTCCCCTTGGCACCATTCCTCTCTCTCCTGAATCTGGAATCTGTCGAGCCGGGAAGTAGGGAATACTCGGCATGAACCCACCCTCTGTCAGAGTTCTTTGGAAACCACCGTGGAAGCGAGGGGGCCTTGGTCACGCAAATCAAGACGATAGTATCGCCCTGCTTGTACAGTAGTGAGGACAGGGCATTGGGCGTGAAGTCCAAAGTAACATCCATTTCACGCAATTCATCATTCCCTCTGTCGCTGGAAATATCTCCAGACTTCATCTTCGCCATGGCCCTCCGAGTGGCCATCACATGTTCAATCATTCGCGTC
Organism: Euryarchaeota archaeon UBA463; assembly: GCA_002501805.1. Classification (GTDB taxonomy): domain Archaea; phylum Thermoplasmatota; class Poseidoniia; order Poseidoniales; family Thalassarchaeaceae; genus MGIIb-O5. The sequence goes on from DAOI01000004.1 coordinate 15,566, forward strand.
TTGCATGAGCCGGACGGAATGACTCTATAACATGCGAATCTGTGGTGATGTATGGGCCACCAATCAGATCCACGCAGTATGGCACTGCCGAGAAAACGGCATCCAAGATTTCCCTTATCGACTTAGGTGACCCGGGTAGATTAATTATCAGAGACTCTCCTCTAATTCCAGCGACCTGCCTGGATAAAATCGCTGTAGGCACGTAATTCAGCGAAACAGAACGCATCTTCTCTGCAAATCCAGGAAGCATCTTGTCACAGACGCTGGCGGTCGCCTCAGGAGTCACATCTCTTGGGGAGGGGCCAGTCCCGCCTGTCGTAACGACCACCGAGCAACACTTGTTATCGACCATATCAATCAACGAGGAGGCTATCTCATGCTCTTCATCGGGAACTATGACTCTCTCTACCTCCCAAGGAGATGTAAGAGCCTCTTCTAGGAACCCTTCGATGGCCGGACCACTCAAGTCTTCGTACTCACCCGAGCTAGCCCTGTCTGATGCGGTCAGAATTCCAAATCTGCAAAACTCGCCTACGCCCACGGTCGGGAGAGGGGGTCATTCCGATTAATCACGTCGGTTTCAGACTCACTCCCAATGAACACCTTCATGTACCGCCGATGAAAACCTGCATAACCTGAGGTGATGAAGTGCTGAGTCTTCCCCAAACCGCACGTTGCAGTATCACCCTTGAATCACTGCCAGTTGTCGAGATATCGGAAATTGTGAATTCGGGCCAGTTAGACTCAGCCTTCCTCATGTAGGAGGCAGAGAAATGACGGTTGAAGGAAAGTATGCGAACCTAGTAGCTACGGTGAAGCAAGAATGTAAGGACGCTGACGAGAACGAGATTATTGAGGAATTCAGGAGATATGAGGAGGAGTTTCTGATCCCTCCTGAAGACGCCCTAAGATCTGTCATTAGGAAGTTCCAAGCCGCCGCTGGAATCGAAGTAACTGGTTCGCCTTCCTCTAGGTCCTCATCTCCAGAAATCAAGAAAGTCGACCGATTCTCAGAGCTTGGTTCAGAGGACAGGAACGTTACGGTTGAAGTTGCAGTGGTCTCTTACACTCCAAGAATGCAGAAAATGAAGAATGGAGAAGAGAGACAGATTGCTTTCGGATGGATAGAAGATAATCCATGGGAGTCAGGGGATAAGAGGGAGCGATGGGATTACAAAGACTGGGGGGGACATAGCCAGAATCTAGCTCCCGGTTCGGTAGTAAGACTAGAAGGCGTATCTGTAAACGAGTGGAACGACAAGAAATCAATCAATATCAATAGGACATCCAGAATTTCAGTCTTGAGGGAGGGCGGTCAAGCCAATGTACAACCATCCGACGAACCAATCAGTATCGAGAAGGCGTCCCAGTCAGAGGGCTTCGTCAGTATAGTCGCCAGAGTCCTATCTACCAAGAAGGACGTTATCGTGAAGAGAGATGGATCCGGGCAACTAAATGTCGTCAGGGGCCGATTGGCCGATTCTACCGGTAGTATCGGAATGCTATCTTGGTCTGATTTCGATCATGAGCCGGGCACGTTACTCAAGATTGAGGGGGCATCCATTAGAAGATTCAGAGATACGCCCGAGGTGAATATAAGCGACTCATCTAGGGTGGAGGTATTCCATGACAACTCCTTTGCTAGTTTGGAGGATTTGGGACCAACCACTAGGAGTAACATATCGGGTCTGAGAAATGGCATGAGGGATGTTGAGATCACACTTCAGGTAGAATCATGGTACCAGAGAACGTTCACCTCCAAAGATGGTTCAGAGAGAGTCGTCAGGAGTGGCGATGTTATGGATCCAACTGGGAGGTGCAGGCTGACAGCTTGGTGCGACTTCGATCCTAAGCCAGGAGATTTCATCCATCTGACTGAGGCAAGAGTTCAGTCATGGCAGGGCTCCCCAGACCTCGTCATAGACGAAATCACTCAGGCAACGAGCTTGGAGAGCCCCACTTGGGACAAGATAGACCCTGAAGATCACTGGGTAGATGTGGGACTCACCGAACTAGTAGAGGGAGGGACCAGAAGAGGGGTCAGAACCAACGGGACAATAGTCCTAGTAACCGGGGACTCCGGAATAATTGAGAGGTGCCCGGTCCAATTACCAGACAGGAATAGAAAGTGCAGGAAGAGGCTTAGAGACGGAAATTGCGTAGATTGCGGACCTCAGAGAGGGGATGAGGATTTACGAATCAGGATGGTTCTTGATGATGGAGTTTCCAATGTATCTCTTCTGCTCTCCAAGGACCCAGCAGAGAAGTTCCTGGGAATGACTCAAGAGGAGGTAGCAGAAACAATCTCCAAAGAAGGCCAAGAGGCATTTCTCATGTCAGTAAGGGAGAAGTCACTGGGAAGGGGGGTATCAGTCAATGGACTCGCCCTAATCGATGACCAAGGAGCGATGCTTCTCGCGGATAGTGTGCAAGATGACGGATTGGATGCTTCTAAAGCAGCTGAGATGGTCATCCAAAAGTGGGAGGTGGCAATGTGATTGAAGCACAGAGGAGAGTCAGGCAGAGTGCAATCAGGATGCTGGCCCAGGAATATTCAGATGCTTCCTTGACTGAGATGGGAGTGGGGGAATATGATCCATCCTTCGTCATTACCAAGCTAGGAGCTAGGGTGAACAGGGCTCTAGTTGCAGGCGTGATAGACAGGATGGAGAGAAGAGACGGTGACAGTGGACCAAGTTACTCCGGTCACATCAGGGACCCAACTGGCAACCACGTATTCAATATCGCCCCATTCCAAGACGAGATGCATGCCGAGGCCGAAGAGCTACTTGCTAGGTTTGAGTCTGGAGATAGATTTCTAATGGCACTAGTGGGCAAGTCAAGGTGGTTTGAGACCGAGGACGGAGGGGTCTTCACATCCCTAAGGGTCGAGCAGATTGCCATAATAGACAAAGAGAGGTACTCCCGATGGCTAGTCGAGGCAGCGGAAGCCACTCTAAGGAGAATAAAGGCCTATGATGACTCATCTGGCGTAGAGCCATCTCCCGGTTCTTTGGAAGGAGCCGGAGTCCCCTCGGATCTCCTCAATGGCATGGCCCAAGCCAGGTCTCATTATCCCGAGTTTGACTCTGAGAACTACAAGGTAGGAGTCTTGCAGGCACTATCGATAGCCTCTGGAAGATCCAGTATGGCTGAAGCTTCTTCTGTCAGCGCGCCCATGGCCAGTGAAGCTCCTGAGGCCCGAGAACAGCCTACTGTTCAGGCTCCAATAGAGCCAGTGGGCGATATTTCTTCTACGATAATCAGTGCAATAAAGTCAGCAGACGGGGGAGAAGGTGCTGAGTATGACGCAATTATACTATCATGCGTTCAATCTGGATTCTCAAGAGAAGAAGCGGAGGATGCACTCGAGGGCATGAGGGATGTAGATGGCACAATAATTGAGCCAAGGTTTGGATTCTTCCAAGTCCTCTAGTTCTTGCTATTCTGAAGAATAGAGTCCACGACCGCCAGTTTCTCGCTGATCCTATTCTTCGAGACCTCAGAGGAAACTTGCTCCCTCAGGAATGAATTTCCATTCACCTTGCCGAACTCTCCTATCTTGGCCCCCTTTATCTCTGCGATGTCGGTTGCAACACGTGTTATTCTGGACCTTACTATCTCTTCATTAACTGGCCACCCTCTTCGCTTAGATAGCCTCAGTAGGAGCTCCTTCTGAGACTCCCCCCATGCTCCTCCGCTACCCCTAAGTATTGTGCCTATGATTCTGTCAAGGTCCTCCACGAATGTAGAAACGGTTCTGAGGTCTTCTTGTATTACGGGCTCTAAGGTATCTAAACCGAGAATAAGGGAGTCATACGCATCCTCAATGACTGCAATGGGTGAATCAGAATGAAAATCCGCATCTACAGGCTCAAACTCCTCCTCATTATTGGACAATGCCTCGTTTTCAACGGAACCCAAAGAGAAGTTAATTCCATTCCTCTTCAGACTCTTCTTAATCCTCCCCCAGCCATTCAGCTGGTTTGTCAATACCCCAGCCACTCTTCCCATCAGGACAGTCCTATTTCCAGTGAGGGGGGCTTCCAGCCTCACACACAGCTCATGCAGATCATCTCTATCCATCTCGGCGAGCCTTTCGATAGTCATCCTCCTGGAGTCGAAGTTTAGGTGTAGCCAGAGTCGTTGCCTCCTCTCTCTTTGGGATCCAGAAGACTTGATTCCGAATACCTTGAGAATTCCCCCCAATTCATTGTGACTCATCGTCTGAATCCCATCCCAAGAGAGATCTAGGTCTGCTAACACAAGATTCTGAATCAATCTGGCTCTGAGTACCTCTACAGAACCCCCCTTGGATATGTTGCGCGACTCGGCTAACTCACGTAGCTCAACAAGCCTTCCTCGATAAAGGGAATCCAATGATGACGCATCGTAATTCAATCGTCCACCGCCTTCCCGGCTACTGACAATGGTCATATCCATTGCGTGCCCGAAGTCACAGAAATATCTGTTTTGAGGGGCTTATTTTGTCGCCACTATTCATCCAGAGAAATGAATGGAGGACTCTCTGGATCTGTGTGGAAGTCCTTGGGCACATCTCTGGAAACTTCCTTGATGATAGTCTCCCAGTCCCTTAGGGAAGCTATTGTGGCTCTCTCGTGATCGGAATGCCTGATGACTCTGTGCAGGCCAATTGTCCTAGCCCCATCCTTGGACAAAAACTCCAATCTTATCTCAACATGAACCTCCTCCTCTATCACTTCGCCATCAGGATCCAAGCATACCTGCTCAAGAGTCAGGTCACGAGTGGCCTCCGCCTGCTTAATCAGGGACCTAACCTGGCGGTGCCTGACCAGCACTCCTATTTTCTCAAGCATTTCTGGGTCCAATGACCCAAGCATAGTATTCTGAACCCACCAACAGGTCTCACCTTCCCTCTCTGATATTTCCTTGGAGATACTATTTGGAAATCGATTTCTGGCCAGTAGTACGATGAGGTCCGAGTATGCAGGCGGGAGAAAGTCTGGATCTCCCTCGTTTTGCCCGTCTGGAAGTAGGGAGTGCCTCCGACTTACCAGATTCGCACCCTCGTAAATCCCCCTTGGAATTACAAATCCATCTATCTCTCCAGCATCCCTTAGGGCCTCCATCCACTTCGCTTTCATGACTGGATCAGATGGGGCTTCTTCAATATCCACGATTGAAGCAAATGCATCCGGGTCAAGCACCCTCAGACCACCCCTCGATCTCCTCAGTTGCCTCCTATTCAGCTTATTGTCGCAGAGTATAATTGCAAATCCTGGCAAATACTGAATTTTGTTATCTGAAACCAAGACCGGATACGGCCTTAAGGGAGTTCTAGCACCTACTACATTGCACCCCGATTGAAGTATCCCCATCATATTGCCATGAACCAGCCCTCCAGGTAGGGCCAGAATGTCGGCATCTCCGGATTCAAGTAGCCCGAGTCCGTTGGTCAGACTATCTGTGGAAATACTCTCAATATCCAGCCCAGACGAGTGCCCAGAACCGATGAATGAGCCCAACCTTTCCCCTACTGGGCAACTCGGAGAGTCTAGTGTCGCTATAGTAAGCCGTTCATCCATTGCATCCACCTCAAGGGAGGGAGCACCCACTGTGCCCGACTAAGCGCACGCACACTTGTTGATATATGCGACCCTATTCCTACACACTGATAGTCATGGTATCGAAGCTGTCACTAAAGCGCGGTATCCAGAAGCGTCTGAACGTGTTTGAGGAAGAGCTGGAGGGCCTGGTGCAAGAGGCAATCTCTTCTAAGGGGGCTCCGGCAATGGATCTAGCTAGGGATGTTCTACTGGCTGGAGGCAAGAGACTCAGGCCTCTTTTGGCCATTCTGACATACGAGGCCACTGGTGGAAGAGATATTCGTGAAGTGATGGACCTAGCACTCTCATCAGAGCTGATTCATACCGCTACGCTCATTCACGATGACATATATGACCAGGCACGATTCAGAAGAGGCAGGCCCACAATCCACTCTTCACACGGTCTAGCTCATGCAATAATTGCCGGTGACTATCTCTTTGCATTGGGTTTTTCGAAAGGGGGCCGCTATGATTTGGATATAGTTGACATGATTGCCAGCTCATGCACAAACATTGCCAGGGGGGAGCTTCAGCAATTCAATCACATAGGCGATCTTACAACTACTCCCGAAGACTACTATTCGATAATTGACGGTAAGACAGTAGGCCCATTCGCCACAGGTACGGCGTCGGCGGCATTAGTTGCTGGGGCCTCGGAGGAGGTTTCGGATATGATGTACGAATTTGGAACTGAATTCGGTAGGGCATTCCAACTAGTCGACGATTTACTAGATTTGACCGGGGACCCAGAAATGGGCAAGCCGAGAGGTACAGACGTTCATGAGGGTAAGATGACTCTGCCTCTAATTCATGCTCTGACCATACTGCATGGCTCCGAGAGAGAGCACCTAGCAGACGTCCTAAACAACTTCAGTGATGATAGATGGAATGAACTGACCTCGCTTCTGGAATTGTCTGGGTCCTTCTCTTACACTAGGCAACTGATTCAGAATCATGTCGATCGCGCCTTGGAAATTCTTTCAAAACTCCCTCCATCAGATGCTAAGAATCTAATGTTAGAGGTGGCCTTGATATCCAGAAACAGGAGAGTCTAATCCGAGGCCACCATGAGTGAAGAATCTGAAATCTGGGATGCCATAGTAATCGGAGGAGGGCCAGCAGGCTCAACAACAGCTCGTTATATCGCCGAGGGAGGAAAGAGAGTTCTAGTTCTGGATGGCAGAGATTCTATAGGGTCTCCACTTCAGTGTGGGGAGCTAGTTCCGACTAATGATGAGATGAGGAGATTATGCCCCAATGTCCCAGATATTGATGATCTCTTGCAGACCCCAGAGGAGGCAATATCCAGAAGAACCACAGAGATGCACATAGTACCCCCCTCAGGGAGGCCATTGAGATATCCATTCGAAGGGATGATGCTGAATAGGGTCTTCCACGATGAATGGCTGGTCGATCTTGCTTCTTCCAAGGGTGCTGAATATCTCACTGGAGCTAGGGTAGAATCTGTAAATGGAGAAACAGTAACACTCAGGGATGGACGAAACTTCCACGGAAAAATTATCGTGGGCGCAGGAGGTCACAATGATCCTCTCAGAAGGGCCAGATGGTCTGAATCTTCTCTGAAGATACCAATAAAATTCGTGCTTATGGAAGGTGAATTTGGGGATGCGGTTGAATTACACTTCGGCTCAATGGCACCAGGGGGATATGCATGGGTTTTTCCCAAGGAAAGAGGGGCAAATATTGGACTTGGAATCCAGAACAAGTTCTCAAAGGGTAGAAGCCTCAATTCCCTAGCTGAGGGATTCATCTCTAACTTTGAAGGTGATATAACCTTCAGAGGGGCCGGCTCTCTTCCGATGTCCGGATCAATCAAGCAATTCGTCAAGGGTAACCACCTGCTCGTTGGCGATTCCGCTGGAATGGTCCTCCCCTCAAATGGTGCAGGCATAACAATCGCAATGGTCGGGGGCAGAATAGCAGGCCAGACCGTCGTGTCGCACCTAGACGAAGGCACGTCTCTGCATCAATATGAGAAGGAGTGGAAGAGGCAGATGGGGTCTGTCATGAGAAACTCGAAATTATCATTCAAGATAGGTAGCTGGATAATGAGACTTCCAGACTGGGTGCTTAATCTAGCATTCAATCCAGTTACCAAGCCATTCGTATGGAGATTCGTCACCTGCCGAAAACCATTCTTCATCTTCTAATTCGACTTTCTACCTTGCCAGATAGTGGCCATCCCCGGGAAGACTACCTTAGCTTCGACTTCGCTGAATCCCTGCTCCCTAATCATCCTGACATAATCCTTGGTAGTTCCAAAACTAACGTAGGTTTTCGTGAGCCACTTCCATGGGTGAGTCTCAGACCTGTACAGCATTCTGGCATAGAGGCTCACATAAGTCCTCATCCACAGCCACCCGAGGAAACCATGCAACCGATTTATTTTAGCAGGATCAACTATTACGAACACGCCTCCAGGCTTGAGAACCCTAAGCGCCTCAGAAATCCCTGCTCTTTTATCATACCAGTCCCTAAATGAGAACAAGGTACACACCGCATCAAAAGAAGAGTCCTCAAATGGTAACTCCTCTGCTTTCCCATGGACAAATGTAGCTGGAGAATCACCTCTCCCAGAACGTGCTGAATTAACCCTTTCCTCCGCGACCCTGAGCATCTCTGGAATTGGATCAAGGCATACTAAATCGTATCCCAATACATCCTCTGCGAAGCTACCAGGGCCACATCCGATCTCAAGAATCCGTCCTTCCTCTGGGAGTCTATTCCTGACCATTCTTCTCCATCTGGAGACCTGGCCAAAAGTAGCCACTCTGTTCACTCTATCGTATACTGGAATGGTAGCCTCAAGATTTCTCTGGAGCTCCTCCCAGTCTTCCTTGCCGATGGTCTCAGTGTCCACGAGACTCCCGCCTGTATGCCATATATTTGGATAGTTCCCGCCCAAGACCTCTCATTCTCAATTGTAATTGCGTGGAACTCTCTAGGTTATCATCATAAACTCGGCATAGGTCGCGGACACCGTAGGTGTACAAAATGGGCCGAGAAACAGTCCTCAAGGCAATCAGGGATGCTGAGAACAAGGCAAGGGAAATAATATCCGATGCGGAGTCCGAGGCTTCAGATATCATAACGAAGGCCAGACTATCAGCAACAGAGATAATCCAATCAGGCAGATCAGATTCAGAGTCGAGTAGCCAAGGAATGATTTCCGAGGCAAGGGGCGTTGCAGAAAAGGAAGCCAAGAAAGTCTCCAAAGACGGGGACTCATCAATCGATTCCATCCACAAGGGGAGCGACGGAAACAGAGAAAAGGCCGTTAAGATAGTCCTGGACTCGTTTAGGGCAAATTAATTTCTGGAGAGTGCCTCAAATGTCACAGGTTAATACCCAGCAAATGGGAAGATTTGTTGCCGCGGGCACCAAAGATAACCTTAGTGACGCAATAGGGACCTTAGCCAAACTCAACGCTCTGCATATCCTAGACTACGATGGTAGTGAAGACGGATTCTCACTGGGCACTCCAGAACCAAGCTCCGAGGAGGTTGGCAGGGCACTGGTCAAGGCTAGATCAGCAGCCTCAATTATCGATTTCAGCGGTCCAGAGAGTGCAGTACCCACAGGCCCAGTCAGAGATAGCCTGTCTAGAGAACTCCCGAACAAGATTGACGAGTTGTTGCAGGCCCAATCCAGGATCGATGAACTCGATAATGAGATTTCATCCATGAGCGAAGAGCAAGGCGCACTCGAGATGGTTGCGTCTTTGGGATTAGACATAGAGCTTCTGAGTGGCTATGATTCTCTAGCCTCCTTCGTTGGAACAGTCACGGATCCTCCTCAATTTTCGAATCTCGAAGAATCGCCAATGGTTTTCAATTCAAAAAGCGGTAAGCACAATCTAGTCGCCGTCTTCACTAAAAATGACAGCTCTGTTGAAGTCTCCAAGTCTCTGGAATCAGTCGGCTTTGAATCAATACCTCTCCCCTCGGGAGAAGGGTCGCCTACTGAGCGTCTATCAGAGGCCATGAAGCTGAAGAATGACTTGGTAAATGAGAGGGAATCCCTGTCTGAACAGGTCCAAGAGTGGGTCAGTGAAAATGGGGAAGCACTCGCTTGCGGTCTAGAAGTCCTTGAGAGGGACCATGACGTACTAACCGCTCCCACTAGGGTCGCGGTATCTGATCACGCCTTCGTCATAGATGGCTGGCTGGTAATGAGCAGGGCGGAAGAAGTCATGAACGCTCTCAAGCCATTCTGCCTGCACACAGAGGCAAGCCAATTTGAGCTAGTGGCCGGAGGAGGTGGACACGGTCATTCTGACCACCACCACCATCAGGAGATGCCACCCATAGCGTATCAGGAGAGGAGCACAAGCAAACCGATGGAACTGCTTACCGATGCTGTCGGAAGGCCTGCCTATGGCAGAATTGACCCTACTATTTTCATGATGTTCACTTATCCCTTATTCTTTGGAATGATGCTCGGTGACATGGCATATGGCCTCATCACCATGGGGGTCGGCTGGATGGTCATCAGGAACTCCGGCACCAATGACATGCTAATGCTCGGGGGCAAGTTCCTGACATATATCGGATTAGGAACTCTAATTTTCGGCTACATTTATGCAGAATTTGCTGGATGGGAGATTTTCCTTTATGACAAGCTAACCTATGCCGATGGAAGCTACATGAAGGACTCGGCCGGGCATTATATGTACAGTGAAAATCTGTCTCCCGTCGCATTCCTTGCAAATCTCTATCCATTCAATCTAGACCATGGATATGGGCCCGTAGCAGATATAGGCTACGGAATCACACTCTCATTCCCGTTCCATAGAGTAGGGACCCATCTAGAGGATCTCATAGTCCTGACCATTTACGTCGGATTCTTCCACATCCTGACGGGTTTGGCCATTGGGTTCAGGGACATCCTCCTCTACGGCAACGGGCACGGAGGGGTAGGGCTTGTTTGTGCATTCTTTGAGAAGGGTACTTGGATGGCCCTGCTGATCGGGGGCTGGATGTTTGCATACGGATTCCTCGGCGACAATCAGGGTTGGCTTGGTGCAGAAGAGGCTGAAGCACTTATGGTCCCAGGGGCCGGAATTGTGCTTGTCTCGGTAGTTCTACTAATGTGGACCCTCTACAAGTACCATGGAGTGCCATTCCCGATTAACGTGGGATTGGCCCCCATTGAAGCAGTTGGTATGATGCCCACGGTGATTTCATATGTCAGGCTATTCGCAGTAGGGATTGTGGGTGTCAAGATAGCTGAGACAGGCAATGAGAAGTTATTCGAGCCTCTCGCACATATCTTGGAGGACATGGCCCACGCATCCACTATGGACTTTGTTTCTATTCCTTTACTACTACTTGGCTGGTTGGCCGTACAAGCCTTTGCATGGGGCCTAGGCGTTTTCAGTCCAAATATCCACGCCGCCAGACTTCACTTCGTAGAGTGGATGAGGCAGTATTATGATTCAAGTGGCGAGGAATTCAGACCATTCGGTCTGAAGTCCAAATACGTGGAGGTAGAATAGATCAGATCAGATTCCAAGCATTAGCTTGAAAACACAAGGAGGAAAAAATATGAACAAAAGAAACATGATGAAAGGAATGAGCTCCCTTATGGTGCTGACCTCGTTTGCAATGATTGCATCTGTGGTCGCAGCTCAAGAGGGAGATGTAGAGACGGCAGCCGCACATTGGGATGCGCAGAAGCTTGGTGCTGGATTGGCACTGGGTCTATGTGGTATCGGAACCGGTATGAGCCAGGGCCCAATAGGAGCCGCCGCTGTAGGCATGATATCAGAAGACTCAAGCAAGTTCGTTAGCGGACTAATCTTCACTGCTCTACCTGAGACAATCGTACTTTTCGGTTTCCTAGCATTGTTCCTGCTCTAAGCGGAACTGGAATCGAGAATTCTATAATTGAGGTAAGAAAATGTCACTAGATGCCCTATCCAACGAAATCAGCATGCAAGCTGAAGCCGAGGCAAAGCAGATGATCGACAATGCCAAAGCTGAAGCTAAGAAGATCAAGGACCAAGCCAAGAGCCAGGCGGCCTCAGCGGCCGCAGATGTAGAGGCTCGTGCTTCCAAGGACAGTAAGCAGATTTCTATCGAAGTGGTCGCCGCAGCTAGGCAGGCCAACCAAAAGAGAGCTCTTGTCGCTCGTCGAGAAGAACTAGACATGACATGGGAGTCGGTGAAAGAGAGAGTTTCATCACCAGACCTAGAAGGAAGGAATGAGATTATCCAGTCTCTTGTCAAGGAGGCGAGCTCCTCCGGAGCAGACATGGTAATGAGGCCTGTAAAAGTAGACAGAAAGGCACTTTCGTCATCTGACTTCAGTCTTGGGGACGACATAGAGGGACTCGGTGGTTTCGTACTCGAGTCCAAGGACGGATCGGTAGTCTTGGACTACAGGTTCGATAGCCTCCTAGAAGATGCATGGAAGGCTAATCTAGGACCAGTCAACAAAGCACTATTCGGAGAGTGAGAGGTGAAGGTATGGCTAGTGTGAGTTCAGGGCGTTCCAATGTGTACAACGCCTCAGCGAGAGCAAAGGCAAGGAAGGCCTCGCTGATAGACTCCACTAGGATGCGCCAACTTCTCCAACAGGGTCCTGACTCAATAGGTGCCAGTATCGGAGAATTGGGATACAGGGCCGAGATGGACCTCTATGCTTCCAGAATGTCGGGTGCAGACGCTGTAGAAGCCGCACTTTTCCACAATATGGACAACGACGTACACCAAGTTATGAGCTTCTGTCACGGGCATCTCAGATCACTAGTGGCAATCTACGTTGAAAGATTCGACTACGAGAAAGCCAAGACCGTTCTCAGAGCCATAAACGGTGGGGCTTCTGACGAGATTATTGAGAGTCAGATTCTCCCTCCAGAGAACTCTAGGAATGCTCCATGGCTAGCTATAGTTAGATCCACAGAAGGACTGCAAGAAGCTGTTGATTCGATGTCTGGAACCCCTTGGGGAAGAACCCTATCGAAGCTAGAAGGTGAGTTAAGCCTAGAAGAAATGGAAAACGCTCTAGACATGCAGTACTTTTCTGATGCCATAAAGGCAGTGAAGTCAGGCAAGGGGCAACCCAAGCTACTGAGATATCTCAGAATGGAAATAGATCATAGAAACATCATTAATCAGCTCAGGGCAATTAGGCTAGATACTTCCCCGGAAAAACGCTCCTCCATAGTGATTCCAGGTGGAAGAATAGATGCATCAGTAATGAAGCAGGCCAGTCAATCGACAAATGATGATGAATTGTTGGAAGCTCTTCGAAGAAGCAACTCCTTCAATGACTCCGGATTCGACGAGGCTCTGAGGAAATCTGAGGAAATGGGTACTTTGGATCCATTCGCAGAACTACTATCTCATCAGAGGCATGCTCTTCTGAAGAAGTTCTCACATCTGAGTCCGATTTCCCCATTCCCCATCATACATTACATCGAATGCAAGGCACTCGAGGTACGAAACCTCAGGCTACTCGTTCGCGGTAAAGCAGTAGGTCTGCCAGATGATGTAATTGAAGCACACATGGATTACTAGAGGTGAAAAAATGGAAATTGCAGTAGTAGGGCCTCTAGAATTCACACTCGGATTCCAGTTAGCAGGGGTGAAGAACCTGCATAATCCGTCTAACGACGAAGAGCTTTCTGAGCTCCTTAAGTCACTACTTAACCAAGACGAGATTGGGGTTGTAGTAGTAGATAATGAAGATCTCAACAAACTTTCCGATAGACTCCGCTTGCAGCTAACGGAAAGCGTCACTCCAACAGTTTTGGGGATAGGGACCGAAGAAGATAACACTCTTCGAGAGTCCATCAAGTCTGCTTTAGGTGTGGACCTTTGGAAGTAAGCAATTAAACAGGAAGTGAAAATAAATGAGTAATGAGAATGGACTAATCTACCGGATTTCCGGACCAGTTGTGACAGCAGTAGGAATATCGCCAAGAATGTATGAGGTCGTCAGGGTTGGCGACGAGGGACTCATGGGAGAGGTGATTGAGTTGCATGGCGACCAATCCGTTATCCAAGTTTACGAAGAGACGTCTGGGATAAGTCCCGGGGAGCCTGTTATCAGAACTGGACAAACTCTCTCCGTGCAACTGGGACCGGGTCTGCTAACTCAGATCTATGATGGAATCCAACGGCCTCTTCCTAAGCTTGAGGAGACCATGGGAGTGTTCATCACCAGAGGAGTGGATGCTGACGGCCTAGATCTTGAAAGAGAGTGGGAGTTCAAAGCAACTGTTGACAAAGGAGATGAGGTAAGTTCCGGGCATGTTATCGGCACTGTTCAGGAGACCGAGACCATAGAGCACCGCGTCATGGTCCCTCCTAATGTCAGTGGAAAGGTGAAGAGTATCAAATCAGGTACTTTCAATATCAAAGAGACAGTATGCGTCTTGGAAGATGGCTCAGAGATAGCCATGATGCAAGAGTGGCCTGTAAGGCACCCACGACCATTTGTTCAGAAGTACGCCCCAGATGTTCCTTTGATTACAGGCCAGAGAATCCTGGATTTCTTGTTCCCACTAGCCAAGGGCGGAACTGCAGGAATACCCGGTCCATTCGGATCTGGAAAGACCGTTACCCAGCAACAGTTGGCCAAGTGGTCGGATGCTCAGATTGTCGTATACATTGGTTGTGGCGAGAGAGGAAATGAGATGACGGAGGTTCTGGATGAATTCCCACATCTCATCGATCCGAACACGAACAAACCTCTGATGAATAGAACTGTCATGATAGCAAATACTTCCAACATGCCTGTGGCGGCAAGAGAGGCCTCAGTGTACACAGGAATTACAATTGCCGAATATTTCAGAGATATGGGCTACAATGTAGCACTAATGGCCGACTCCACAAGTAGGTGGGCCGAGGCAATGAGGGAAATTTCGTCTAGGCTTGAAGAAATGCCTGGTGAAGAAGGATACCCTGCATACCTTTCAAGTAGATTAGCTGAGTTCTATGAGAGAGCAGGAAGGGTTCAGACACTTGCAGGGTCAGATGGATCTGTCTCGGTTATCGGAGCCGTTTCCCCTCCTGGTGGAGATATTTCCGAGCCAGTTAGCCAAGGTACATTGAGGATAGTGAAGGTTTTCTGGGGCCTAGATGCAGGTCTAGCAAGGCAAAGGCACTTCCCTGCGATTAATTGGCTAAACTCATACAGCCTGTACCCGCAAGCTCTGGATCAATGGTATAGAGACAATATCGCTTCCGACTTCCCCGAAGTAAGAACTGAAATCAGTACCTTGCTACAAATCGAATCGGAGCTTCAGGAAATCGTCCAACTAGTGGGTTCCGATGCCCTTCCAATTGATCAGCAACTAACTCTCGAGGTTGCTAGGATGATTAGGGAGTTCTTCCTTCAACAGAATGCATTCCATGACGTTGATACATTCAGTGATCTCGACCTCCAGTATCACATGGCAAAAGCCATCCTAACTTTCCAAGAAGAAGCCAAGAAAGCAATCGCAGGCGGAGGACAATTGGAAGATGTGGTCAACGTACCCGCAAGGACCGATCTCATGAGGGGCAGGTTCGAGAAAGGATATGCAGAAAGAATCAGCGATCTTGTAAGCGAGATGAGTAAGCAGATTGATGCTAGTATGGAGGCTAATTGAGAGGTGATAATATGAGTGGAAAAGAATACAGAACCATTACAGACGTCAAGGGACCATTGGTTTTCCTAAACAAGACTGAACCAGTTTCATACGGTGAGATCGTCCAGCTAATGCTGAGCGATGGTTCAATCAAGAATGGCCAGGTGTTGGATACGTCCGACGACCAGGTAATCGTGCAAGTTTTCGAGGGCACCGCATCTGTCGATAGACAGACCGGCGTCAAGTTCCTTGGAGACGTTTTCAAGCTCCCTGTTAGCAAGGGCCTGATTGGAAGAATCTTGGACGGCGCAGGAAGGCCTAGGGATGGTGGACCAGACATCGTCGCCGACGATATGGCAGATATCATCGGTGCAGCTATTAATCCATATTCACGCCAGAGTCCTGAGTCATTTATCCAGACCGGTATTTCTGCAATCGATGCATGTACTTCTCTGGTCAGGGGACAGAAGCTCCCTATCTTCAGTGCCAGCGGTCTCCCTCACAACGACATCGCTTTGCAGATTGCCCGTCAGGCCAAGCTGGTCGGAAGCGATGACGATTTCGTGGTTGTCTTCTGTGCAATGGGAATTACTGCGGAGGAATACAACTTCTTCGTTCATGATTTGGAGAGAACCGGCGCTCTTGAGAACTCTGCTCTCTTCGTCAATCTAGCCGATGACCCCGCTGTGGAGAGACTGATTACTCCCAGACTGGCTCTAACTGCAGCGGAGTATCTTGCATTTGAGCACGATTATCACGTTCTGGTGATATACACCGACATGACAAATTACTGTGAGTCTCTGAGGCAAATAGGAGCAGCTAGGGAAGAGGTTCCCGGAAGGAGGGGTTACCCTGGTTACATGTACACTGATCTGGCCATGCTATACGAAAGAGCTGGTTTGGTTAAGGGCAAGAAAGGCTCGATAACTCAATTCCCGATTTTGACTATGCCAGGTGACGATATTACTCACCCAATTCCCGATCTATCAGGATACATCACAGAGGGACAGATTGTTATTTCGAGAGAGCTCCATCAGAAGGGGATATACCCCCCGATCAATGTACTGCCGTCTTTGAGTAGACTGATGAATGCTGGAATAGGAGATGGTAAGACCAGAGAGGATCACAAGTCTGTCTCCGACCAACTATACGCCGCCTATGCTCAAGGGAAAGAGCTCAGGGGGCTCGTGGCAATTGTCGGTGAAGATGCACTCAACGAGCGTGACCTCCAACTGCTGAAATTCGCAGATATCTTTGAAGATCAATTCCTAAGGCAGAGTAGAGATGAGGACAGGTCGATAAGTGAGGGAACTCTCGATCTAGCATGGAATCTACTTTCTAACATCGATACCAAGTACCTCGTCAGACTGGATCAGAAGTGGATAGATAAGTATCATCCAGACGAGAAGTCAGGAAAGGAAGAGGAGTAATTCTGAGGTTATAGTATGGCTCTGGACATTAAGCCAACCAGGTCCGAACTAATCAATCTAAAGCGACGCATCAAGCAGACCAGTAGTGGGTACAACCTTCTAAAAATGAAAAGGGACGGCTTGTTTCACGAATTCAGAACTCTCCTGTCTGAGATGATTTCAGCTAGAGAGGAACTTGTCGGAACTTACAGGGATGCGCTTCAGGCAATCAGTCTAGCCTCTTCAATCGAGGGCGGGCTTTCAGTCAAGAGTGCGGCTATAGCGGCATCTAAGAGGCCAGAAGTCAGTGTTTCTCGTAGGAATATTATGGGAGTCGTGGTACCGAAGGTGGACGGTGAAAATCTCAAACTTTCTACAGAGGATAGAGGCTTGGGACTCATAGGTGGCTCCCCTTACATCGATGAGGCAGCGGACTCTTACTCCCTTCTAATCGAGAAGGTAGTCAAAGCCGCTGAGATGGAGGCCACACTAAAGAGGCTACTAGAAGAGATTGAGGCTACAAAACGCAGAGTCAATGCTCTGGAGTTCAAAGTAATCCCCGAGATGAAGGAGGCGCAGACTTTCATACAGCTCAGACTGGAAGAGATGGAAAGAGAGGAAACATTCCGACTCAAGCGCTTCAAGAACAAGTAGACGTAAGGACTCCCGAAGCGAGGGGTAAAATCATACTTCCTCTTGCATTAGCCGTGACAGCTTCAGAGTCGGAGCCAGAAAGGCTCGAAATCGATACTGAGACTTGGAGCAAGAGGGACTTAATCCAAGTCATTTCATCTAGGTATTTTGTCCTTGGAGAAGTCGAGTCAGGGGAATACTCCTGGAGAGTAAATGGGATTGATGGGAAGTCGGAGAGTGAATGCTTACTGGATATGAATTCATACCTTGAGAAGTTAGGCATGATAGGTCTCCTAGACAGAGGAAATCCCCCTGTGATGAGCGTCGTAGAACTACCTACAGGCGTATTCGTAATGCCTCGTTGGCAACAGGCAGTAATCTGGATAACTATGTTCTCATTCATGACTATAGCAGGTACTGGGCTATTGTTAAGGAATAATCCCGAACTGAGTTTTGGTATTCCCATCATTGCTGATTCGTGTGCAAGATTCTCAATCCCATTGGCCGTTACAATATTACTTGCCAGCGAGGCAAGAAGAAGAGTGGCCTCAAGATATGGAGTTTCTATTGGCCAATTAACCCCTCTGGCCTTCCCTATCTCCGAACCTATCTGGCCGTTCGGAATAGCAGGGTTCATCTCACAAAGAAGATCTGATCAGGTCCCCATTCCCAACAGAAAGGCGCTAGGTCTGATAGAGGTTACTTCACCATTGGTTTTGTTCTTCTCAGGCGTCATAATGACCATAGTAGGGGTATCATTGACCTCTACTCAGCCCCCTCCTCTGAACTCCCCTCCGATGGTATTCAGTGGGAACTCCATTCTGGAGATGTTACAATTTTTAGGTATAATTGAGAATTTGGACATAAAACTCCAGTGGCTAGATCCACTGGCGATTGCAGGTCTTGGCCTTTGTACGGTCTCGTGGATAATGCTGTTACCAGTCCCAGGTTTCCCAGGAGACCATCTTCTCCATGCAATAATGGGCCCAGAGGACCTTCTTTCAGATGAGAAGCAAACTCTGATTTTCGCTTCTACACTATTTTTCATGGTTCTCGTTTTCTCTACCGACCCATGGTTTCCATGGTTGGTAATCGCCACAATCGCAGTTTGGAGAAGATTCAGCCCCACTCCAATCTTAGATCCATTTGTTGTAGACGAATCCAAGGGCTTGGACGATATTTCTAGGAATCAAATACTAGCGCTGATGATTTTCATACTGATAGTTGCATTCCCCGGAATAGATGGGGCTTATGGAATCTCAGAATGGGACGAGGGAATCGAGACCTCCGAATGGCCAGACGAGGTCAGATACTCCGTGGGAGAGGATACCATAATTCCTCTGCAGATATCTCCAGATGGAGTAATGCCAGTATCTGGTTGGTTACAATTCAGAATCGAAGGAACAGAGGCACGAATCGTTCTCGATTCCGACTGTAACAATGATTCTCAAACATGTAGAATTGATGGAGTTACACAGTTTGAAAATGGCCTCATTAATCTCACTATATCAGCAGAAAACTCAGTTTTACTAGACAATAGAACTGCTAGTATCAGAATCTTCTCGGAGATTTCAGGGCACTATGAGGAACACGTGATTACCATAATACCAGACGCGAGTAGGTATCAGCAGAGGTCCGTCTGGGAGCTCACGGGAACTCTCCAAGAACCAGTAATCTGTACCTACTTCATTATTGATGACGAGTCCTCAGGAAATGTCTCAGTCTCAAATCCCAGATGGTCCTTACTCAATGACTCTGCTATTGATCAAGGAAACAACCAAATCTGTCTTTTGGGGGTAAATGGGGCTTCAATTAGCGGTCCTTCAGACTATTTAGGGAGGCACCTTGGCCCCCTCCTAACAATTACGTGGGACGATGGAAACTCTAGCTCTTGGAGGACTCCAATTGAGAAAACATCCCCGCTAGTCAACTCATTAGAAGGGACACTTAAGATCCCCCAGATATTTTCTGGCCACTCTGTAGGATTCGTTGAATCCACCGCCCCTTTCTGCCCAACACAAACTGACTTCCCAGAAGTTGACCCTAACATTGCTTGGAATAGGACTCTGGGAGACTACTCCTTCATCGAACTACCTGATGAATATACTGGAAATGGCTCATTAGTAGTTCAAGAAGATGGATGGCTGGTAGTATGCGATAGTAATACAATGACCTCTTCCCTTTTGATTTCTAACGGGCCAGAACTGTGGGTCTCCCCAGGGGGATTGAGAAATGGATCTTCATTTTCCGACTCGAGTATTATCCGTATTAGCAATCTTCAGAATGAGTCTCTTCCAATATTCGTTTCTGCCTCGGGCCCTCCTGGAGAATTGTGGGACATTCAGGCCCCAGACTCAATATCAGCATACTCGGATGCCAATATCACACTGAGCATCACGGAGCCCGGCTATGAAGCAGTTGTCTGGGTCGTCCCCGAGGAATCCAGAATAGTTGTTCACTCAGATATCAGGGAGAACTGGCAATGAGAGTGGCTGTTCTTGGAATCGGCTCAATAGGAGGAGTCATCTTAGCCGGACTAGCCGATACAGATGTAGAAATCGTAGCGGTTTCACGAGGCCCTACTGCACAGGTTTTGTCTTCAGAGGGATTAGTTGTACATACTCCTGAGGGCGTCATTGAGTCCATCCCTCCTGACAGGTATACGTTAGTGGACAGCGAGGCGGGTCCTCTGCCCGAAGCCGTTGTCGGTAGCTGTGATGCCGCAATTATTTGTGGCAAGGCATACTCAACACCTATCCTCTCTCAAATTGCCGATGAGATTCTATCTGATGAGGGGATTGCAATTAGTATCCAAAACGGAATGGGGCATGCTCAGCAGATCTCAAACAGACTGGGCAGATCTAGGACATTAGGTGGGGCGACTACTCACGGAGCATGGAGGAGAACTGATGGGATACACTGGGTTGGAAGGGGATCAATCACACTGGGAGCTCTAGAGGGAGGGCTTCCCAATGAGTTCATGACTTCTCTGGTAAGTGCACTAGATAACGCGGGCCTTTCACCGATATGGACTGAGGACATATCCAGATCAATCTGGCAAAAGCTCCTGATTAATATCGCAATAAATCCTATCTGTGCTATATCGGGAGTCAGGAATGGGGCCCTATTGGAGAGTGATCTGTGGGAGCAGTCACAAGAACTTCTCGAGGAGTCACTATCTGTTGCTCGAGCCTCAGGTATCGATATTTCTGACTCAGAAATGCAAGATCTACTAATCGAAGTAGTAGACTCTACTTCAGAAAACAGATGCTCGATGTTACAGGATCTGATGGCTGGTAGGAAGACTGAGATTGACTCACTTTGTGGATATATCATTATGATGGGGGAGGGGCTCGGAATACCGACCCCCCTTAATTCGATGCTGATGGCCTTGGTCAAAGGGGTGGAAATGTCCTCCCAAAGAGACTAATTAAACAAGATTCATGTTAAAGTGAAGCCCAACATTATTCCTTCTAGACTTCGATGCATCAACGACCAATTTGGAAACTAGTACTAGATTACGTAGTTCAATCAACTCCTGAGTTGGTTTGCAACTCTTCCAATATCGCGATACCTCCTTCTCAATATGCTCTACCCTTCGCTCAGCCCGCTCTAGTCTGTAATCGCTCTTCACCAAGCCTACATCCTGAGTCATTGTTGCTCTCAAGGCATCTAGGTCCGTAATTAGTGGCATATTCTCAATCAGTAGTCCGAGGTCCTCTGATCTCCATCTTGGGAGTCTTCCAATGAAGTCCCCTAGCTCGCCACTTTTCCATCTCTCGATAATATCTCTGGACGCTCTTCCCGAGTAAACAACGGCCTCTAGAAGACTGTTCGAAGCCAGCCTGTTGGCTCCATGAAGGCCCGTACAAGCAACCTCTCCTATTGCATAAAGTCCAGGCATCGGTGTTCCTTCACACTCAACTCTTCCAAGTCCGTCTACTGCAACTCCGCCTACCATATAATGCGCGGCAGGAGTGACTGGAATCGGACCCTCTCCTATCTCTATCCCCTCCTCTCGTAATCTTCTGGAAATAGTAGGAAATGAGTTTTCTAGGTCGCCCTTATCCAAGTGCTCGGTAACAAGAAGTACGTGAGGATCCCCCAATCTCTTCATCTCGGAATCAATTGCTCTGGCTACCACATCCCTGGTTCCAAGACTTCCCATTGGTGAGTAATTAACCATGAATGAGTGATTAGAAGGATCAATGCCAATTCCATTTTCCTTCCAGATGGAATACTCCTCAATTGTCATGAGTATTGCTCCGTGACCTCTCAATGCCTCGGTTATCAGAAATGGTCTAGGATTATTGGAGTGTAGAGCTGTCGGATGAAACTGAATAAATTCCATATCCCTAATGTCTGCACCTGACCTACTTGCCATGGCAACTCCATCTCCAGAGGCAATTGAAGGATTAGTCGTTGCTTTATGCATCATGCCCGCACCTCCAGTTGCTAGAACCACCACTCTTGACGGAAGTGTCCAAACCACTCCCTCGGGAGATAGACACCATACTCCTGATACTCCTTGCACAGGGTCACCATGGACCTTCTGAATTAGATCGACAGCCATCCAGTTCTCTAATATCGTTAGATTCGTCTCAGACTCATCCGAAGCCACTTCGGTCAAAGCACGCTCAATCTCGGCACCAGTCCTGTCTCTAGTATGAAAAATTCTAGCTCCACTATGTCCTCCCTCGATTGCCATGTCATATTCGCCAGATGAGTTATGATCAAACTGCACCCCATGGCCAATCAAATCTTTAATTCTATCTGACGCCTCTGTTATAACGCTTCGAACCACCGCCTCATTACATAGTCCAGAACCTGCATCCAGAGTATCCCTGACATGTGATTCCAAACCCTCCAGATCATTGGGATCCAGAACTCCTGCAATCCCTCCCTGTGCCCAATTTGTAGACGACATCGAAACCTCCTTCTTGGTAACAACAGCGACTTTAAGGCCAGATCTAGCGCACTCGACTGCTAGGAATAGTCCTGCTATGCCAGAACCTATCACTGCCACATCAACCTGCTCGAGATTCACTTCTCCATTCTCGTCGCTCACAAGATACCCACGAGGACCCCCCCTAGAATCTTCTCCATTACCGATTCTCCACGGCGCATGGGGAAATGCCTCGGAACCGTTATGCCGAACTGGAGGAAGCCTCAACATTGATAGGCGTAAAGGCAGGGAGGTCGTGACTGGTGTCGGCGGAAAATTTTCCCGATACTAAGGTGATGGGATGCATCTAAAAAGAATAGAAGTCGAGAACTTCAAATCATTTGGCGGAGAGATGCTAATTCCCTTTGACAAGGGATTCACTGCTATCACCGGCCCTAATGGGAGCGGTAAGTCCAACTCCGGTGACGCCATACAGTTCGTTTTAGGACCCAAGTCGACCAAGGCACTCAGGGCCTCAAACGTCTCCGAACTAATCTTCAATGGAGGAGGTAGGGGGAAGGCTGCTAAGCATATGTCCGTAACCCTCGTTTTTGCCAATGTGGCCGAACACGATGGCAGGAGAAGGCTGAGGATTGAGGAAGACGAGGTGTCCTTCACCAGATCCGTCAGGCTGAACAGAAAGGGTGACCCAATCTCATCTTTCAGAATCGGAGATAAGCCGTCTAGTGCTACTGAGATGCGAAGAGTCCTTGCCGAAGCCGGACTCAGAGGGGACGGATACAACATAGTACTCCAGGGTGATGTTACCAATCTAGCCACAATGACTCCACACAAGAGAAGGGGGGTACTGGAAGACGTCGCCGGCGTCACAGCATATGATGATGAAATTCGACGAGCAACAACTCAGAGAAAACACGTCGAGAGCAGTATAGAGACGATAGATCTTCTCGAAGACGATAAGAAGAAACAACTCAAACAACTTTCCAAGGAGAGAGAGCAAGCTCTCAAGTACAAGGAAATCAAGGAGGAATTTGACAATTCCCGAGTAACCCTATACCAATCCAGATACAGGAATCGTCTTGATGAGGTCAGTCTTCTTGGAAATGAGAGAACCAATTATTCAGAGAAAGTTAGTTTATTGGGATCTTCATTGGCGGATGGAAATAAGAAATTAGACTCTTTCGACACAGAGCTCGTCTCAGTTGAGTCCGAATTGAGAAAAGCTCTAGCCGGAGACGCTCAGAGAATTATGGAGAGTATCAGGCAACACGAGATTGAGATAGAAACAGGCTCTGATAGAATTGGAGATCAGAGAAAGATTATCTCAAACTCAAATGAGGAAATTACTACTCTCAAAAAGGAGCTAGAAAGAGCCATGGGGGCGAAAGATGAAGCCAACGAAAAGCTCCTTACTGCTAAGAAATCTCTAGAAGATGCAGAACAGTCACTAATTGACTCAGCCAAGGAAGAGGCAGAAGCCAGAAAGGCAATAGAATCCGGTGATAAGTTCGCTAGAGATCTAAACAGGGCACTAGGAAAGGCCAGTGAAAGAGTGTCTGAGGCCCAAGATTCGTACGCGCAGGCTCAACTTGAGTCAGATAGGGCCGAGCAAGCATCACAGCTGGCATCCGAGAACCTAGCGGATCTCGAGGAAAAGTTCGAGGAAGCAACCATGATCAAGGACGATCTAGAACTGATCGGCAATGATATCCATGAAAATGGCCCTGAATCCGACAGGTCCTCATTAGCCGACGATCTAAGGAGTCTCCAAAAGCAAGAATCTGAATTGAGGTCAGACAGGGACAGAGCAGAGATTAGGCTAAGGGATGCCGAAAGGGAGCTTAGCAAAGCAAAAGCACGCCAAGAGGCCAGGTCATCAGCTCCTGGTTCAGCAGTCACTATCGCCGCCCTAACAAGGCTCAGGGAGAGTGGCCAGATTTCTGGAATATTGGGTACGCTGGGCGAACTTACGTCTCCGAAGGACCCATCCCACGAGGAAGCACTAGCAACGGCTCTAGGAAATGGTCTGAGAAGCATTGTCGTCAGAGATGACGAGGTCGCCGCGAAGTGTATCAAGTGGTTAAGGGAGAATAGCGGAGGAAGGGCTACATTTCTCCCCCTGAACAAGCTCAAAGTTTCTAGGCCTCAAGGAAGAACACTTCTTGTAGCCAGAAATCCCGGAATAATTGGATTCGCTCAAGATTTACTGGACTATGACCAAGAGGTAGAGATAGCAGTGATCTATGCCAGCAGGAACACACTACTTGTCCAATCGATGGAAGTGGCCAGAAATAACATGGGAGGAGTCAGAATGGTGACTCTAGATGGCTCACTAATAGAGAGCTCAGGCGCAATGACAGGGGGGTCTAAATCTCGTGGAAATCGTCCATCATTTGGAGGTAGCGCAGGAGGGCACTCAAGTGTTGACAAGCATGAAAGATTGGTTCAGGAGTCAAAC
The DNA here is from genome assembly GCA_002501805.1 of Euryarchaeota archaeon UBA463. Lineage (GTDB taxonomy): Archaea > Thermoplasmatota > Poseidoniia > Poseidoniales > Thalassarchaeaceae > MGIIb-O5. The sequence goes on from DAOI01000004.1 coordinate 40,161, forward strand.
CTACTCTACTCCACCGTCGACGCCGCATTAAGAGAGACAATGCTTAATCTCCAAGATCTCAGAAACAGGATTAACAATGTCGACGGCAGCGATCACTCAGTCAAACTTAGGAACTGGAAAGCCGATATGGACAGGGCTACCAAATCACTTTCAGAGATAGAAAATAGGATGTCGGCCTCTAGATCCGAGTTCGAAACATGTGAAAACAACAAGTCTCTGAAGATATCAGAGGCAGAGCAAGCCAGAGTCGCCCTCGAGTCAGCGCTTCAGAATAGAACTGATGCCGCAGAGGCACTTCAAGACAACACCCCCGATCATCTTTCGGAGATACTCAGGTCTGCCGAAAGAGAGAGGACTGAAGCGGAGAGGACCAAGCTATCTTGCGAATCTTCAATATTGACAAACGAGAGTCAAATTGTTCTAATGAATCAGAGGGTCTCAGATATTGAAACAAGAATCTCTAAGCAAGAAGAAGAGATTAATATTGCACAACAATCAATATCTCAACTTGAGTCATCAATCTCTACTGCAAAATCAGAGTTAATTGAACTCAAGGGTAAATCAGAGCAATTCGATGAAGAGCACCAAATCCTAACGAATAGGAGAGACGAGCTTGTAGGTGAGAGGGCAAGTCTCAGGGCTACGCTGGACCAGCTATCCAAGGAGAGGGAGACTCTAAGGTCAAGAATAGATGAACTCAACTCCCAAATTAGTCAGAAGGCCACTTTGGCTGAAGAGACTGCCGAAGAACTGGCAGATGCTGGTGTGGCCATTCCTTCCGAAGATATCCAACTACCAACTATTGCCGAGGCGGAGCGAGCGATGCAGGGGCTCGAACGCCGTCTCGGTAACCTTGGTAATGTGAATATGCTGGCTATTGACCAGTATGATGAGACCTCTGAGAGAATAGCCGCCCTTATCGAGGATGGCAAGACTCTCCGCTCCCGTAGAGATCATTTGGTCAGCATAGCTGAACAGCTAGAAAACGAGAGAAAAACTAGATTTATGACTGTCTTTGAGCATGTCAACAATAACTTCAGTAGGGTCTACGAGATTCTGCAACCCTCTGGATCAGGAAAACTGAGATTGGAAAACTCGAAGAATCCTTTCGAGGGCGGACTAGAGATGGCCTGTGTACCTCCAGGAAAGAGCAGAAATACTCGCAGATCCGCTCTATCCGGAGGAGAGAAGTCAATGGCGGCGCTCGCACTAATTTTTGCTATCCAAGACTACGAACCAAGCCCATTCTACTACTTTGACGAAGTAGACCAGAACTTGGACCCATTCAATTCAGGAAGAATCGCTACCCTGTGTAGGATAAGGAGTGAGAGGGCTCAGTTCATCATGGTAACACTGAGGAAGGTCAGTCTTTCTCTAGCAGATCATCACATCGGTATTACCCATGCTGGCGATGGATGTAGCAGGAGGATTACAGACTTTGATAGGGCCGCGGCTATAGAACTCAGCGAGGAGCTTGAAGCGGAGAAAAGGGCCCAGAAGGAATCCAAGGCTGAGAAAGATGCAATGCCAGATTTGCCAGATCCTCGGGACATGCCTAAAGTTCCCGAACCTCTCCATACGCCTGCTAGCTTAGGTGGTCTAGCAGAAAGAGCAGGAATCGACACAGAGATTGATGGCGATGAAACAGATTCTGCCGAGGAATCAGACTCGGTAATGGACTCCCTGAGGGAGAGGACCGGCGAATGGACTGAAGATATCGATGAGAAAGAAAAGGTAATTTTCCACGATACAGAAGATACTGAAGAGGCCATGGAGGACCCATCGCATCAACAAGTGGATGCCAATGAGGTGTGAAGATGGCGGTTCTAGATGGTCAAGCAATGAGAGACGATATCGTCTCAAGGCTACTAGGGGGAGAGCCCGACTTGGCAACTAGCAAGTATCTAGATAGAATCTCCGAATTAGCAGGTATGGAGGAGGCAGAGCATCAATTTCTAATCGACCCATTTGATAGGTCAGTAGCATTAGTTTTTCAGATGTTCCAGAGTAATGATTTGGATCCATGGGATGTAGACCTGTCTAGCTTCTTGGAAATGTTCTCAACTAGGATAGAGAGCTCCGAGAACATAGATTTGCCTACTTGTGGAAGATTGATCAGAATGGCTTGGTCAATTCTAAGAAACCAAGCATCCACACTAATCGAGAAGCAGGAGAGGGCCTTCGATTTTGATGAGGAGGATACATGGGATTTCGAAGGTGGTTGGGAAACCGATTTCGATGATGACGATTACAACTTTTCAGTAGGGGTATTGTCTGGCGCTGCAGATGACGTTCTTCCCACCATCTTCGAAGGCAGGGTACATCGCGATGAAGGACGCCCTGTGACTCTAGGTGAATTGTTGATGGGATTGCAGGAAGCTGGAAGGCTGGCCGAGGAGCAAAGGACTAGGGAACGAATAGCTAAGGAGAGACGAGAGGCCCTTTCAACCGCTCGTGAGAGATTCAAAGGAAGCCTTCACGTAGAGGATTTAGAGGGAGATCTGGAGAGGACTTGGTACGCATTGAGAAACAGGGCTATCTCCGAGGATAAATCTGTAGGTCTGCAAGATGTATCAGAAGAGCTGATGTCAATGGCTCTAGATTCAGGAGTCGAACACGGGGAAGCAAAAGCAGAGGCCCAAGTAACGGCATTGGTCTCCGCTCTTTTCTTAACCAATAGGGGGTATACTGAATTGTCTCAGGAACCGGGTAGGAATGGCAAGGTAACTTTAGTCCCCCTATGGGATGGAGAGGAGAGCTTCTCCGAGCTGACTGCGAAGCTCCACCCCGGAGAGGTCAAGGGAGTGAGATCAAATGAGTGAGGGAACAAATCTGTCAACCTTGCTAGAAGCAATTCTTTTCGGATCGGGCAGGTCGATGTCTGTAGATGAGCTAGCATCGCTTCTATCGTTGAGGAATTTCCAAATTTCAGAGGGATTGGAAGAATTGAAGGCTATCATGGATTCGAGAGAATCCTCAGCTCTCCAATTGACAGACGTTTCTGGAAGGTGGATAATTGAGGTCAAACCAGATATCTCTCCTTTCCTGCCAGAGTCATTCAAGCCAGAGATCCCACAAAGGCTTCTTCCAGCGGCGGCACTCATAGCCTATCATCAACCAATGCCACAGGCGCAATTACGAGATATGCTTGGGCCCAAAGCCTATGATCATGTCAGAGACCTAGCAAGTCTTGGCCTAATAGACAAGAGAAGGGATGGGCTGACAAGGAGGCTGACCACTACAAGGAGGTTCGCAGAGTACTTCGGTTGCCCAGAAATCGAATACAGGAAAGTTAGAGCATGGTTCAGAGATGAAGCATCAAAGCTTGGTTTGACCAGCGCCCAATTGGCAGCATCACTTGCTCCAGACGAACAGATGACAATTTCTGAGTTTACCGGAGAAGATGGACAAAAAGAAATTGATGCCCAGGCAGAAGAATAGTCTACCAGCCGTGACTCTTGCCAGCCCCTCTGTGTCCAATTATCCTAGGACTGCCCCATGGGATGCCATTCTCGTGGTCACGGTTCCAACTTTCTTCAGAACCCTCCCATAGCATTCTCCTACCTTGATCCGTGATAATATCAGTCTTTCTTTTACTTCCTAATTCTGCCCATGAAGGCAGACTATCTCCTGCCTCTTTTATCAAATCGGACCTTTCGAGAAGTGTTGACGATCTAAGCCTATTCTCCCACTCCTCATCGAGTGGCTGACTAGCGGGTCTTGGCCATCTGTAACTGCCATCAGGCTTCGTAACCACATCCGGATTCATATTATCTGAAACTATCGAAACTCCAGCATTAATCAGAGAGTCCTCAAGCTCCAAAGGGCCAGGCCAGACAAAAACCCCCATTCCTCTCAAAGATTTATGTAATTTCTCAAGCCCCTTGCCCTCTAATCCTACTTTAGGCCCGAATCTGGTATATTTTTCCCACCCCTTAAGATACTCCAATGCCATCCCAATTGAACTCATTCCTTCGGATCTGAATGTTTTAGCGATATAGGGGACAGAAGTCATGACGAATTGGGGAATAGCAAATGCTCTCTTGACTCTCCAATACCTGCCCCATGGACGTATCTTGGGGACTAGCTGGGTTACTGCAAAATCAAACTCAATACTCTTTGAAACTACACATAATCTAGGTGAAAAACTGGAAACAATTGTAGATCGGGATGGCAATTCAAAACCGTTTGTCATTGATGATATTCTCTCCATGACAGATTCTAGATAATCATCATCATTCTTTCCTACCGTCGGATGGGGCATCTTGATTTCTATGTCGACAGTCTTACTTCCCGACTTCCACTTCTCCAAGAAATCCTTATCATTTACGAGCTTATTGAAAGTTAGAACTCCATGCTTTTGCAACTCATCTGTGTACATGTTTTCGATACATCTTGGCTTTATCGAACCAGAGCCAGGGACGAACTCATCATGGAATATCACAAGCTCCCCATCTGCACTCATCCTCAAATCAAACTCAATCCCATCAGAGAACTCCATCCCATGTTTAAGGGCGTCTAAAGAATTCTCAGCTGGTTGACTCCACATATGACTGCCAATCTTCCAGAACATGAGGAGGCAATTAATGCAATCTGAGAAAATATAGGTACGTGACAATACTCATTACCTCTCTGCCTCTACGGAGCTTAGGTATTGTCATGTCAGAAGCAGAATTGGACCGCGCGTCCGAGCCATTGGAAGTGCGTGGATATTGTATGTATGATTGGGGAAAATCAGCGTTCGAGACTAGCGTCGTCTCTGCTATTTTCCCTACTTGGTTCGCGTTTCTATTCCTGGAGGCCAACGGACTGAACACCACTATCGCAGGCATCACCATGGAGGGGGATGCATTAATCGCGTACCTCGTTGCACTGGGAACTTGGGCTGTAGCGATAGTTGCACCTGCTCTTGGCGTGATCGCAGATTACAAGCCTGTGAAGATGAGTTGGCTCAGAATCCTCACCTACGTAGGTGCCGGAGCGACATTCATGCTAGGATTCGATTTCTTAATGCCCGGGAATGAGTGGATATGGCTGTTAATCTTCTACTTCATAGCAAATATTGGCCTAAACGCAGCAGGAGTATTCTACAACGCATTACTCCCTCATCTCGGTACTGATGATGAGATGGATGACATCTCTAACAGGGCCTACGCCTATGGGTATCTAGGTGGTGGACTTCTACTTGTGGTACATCTTGGACTAGTTCTAGGAATCGGAGGAGACGCAGTTATCAGATTCTGCCTAGCTTCATCTGGAGTATGGTGGTTCGGTTTTGCACTTATCACTTTCAAGTACGTACCAGAGCCTCCAATGGAAAATGATAAGCAAGTCCCAAACATCAGAGAGGCCTACTCCCAAGTCTGGACCACACTAAAGGAGTACGATAAATTCAGGACACTATTCATCTACATGCTAGCATACTTCTTCTTCATAGATGCGATCAACACCGTATGGGCAGTAGGGCCAATATTCGGCGCTGTCGTTCTGGGAGTATCAACCACTGAATTAATGATCACTATAGTCTTGATTCAGTTCGTCGCTTGGCCATGTGCACTACTATTCACAAGGTTGGCCAATGCATGGGGAACCAAGAAAGCGCTAAATGCGTCCTTGATCGGATGGCTGGTGCTAAGCTTCGCAATTCTTGGTTTTGCACCTCTGGAACTAGACTCCCACGATGATTTTGAGGTAATGTATGATTGGGATGAAGAATCTCAGTCTTACCAGGTTCATGTCAATTACTATGCCAGCGAGATAGCTCAGAAGCTGGACTTCGAAGATGGCGAGTTTGATGAGCAAAAATGGGCCAGTGATTTCTCCGAAATGCTCCCCGTTGAATTTGAAGAAAGGACCGGGACATACAAATGGGCATATGGCGAGTCATCAGAAGAAAAGCTACTCTTCCCAGTTGTGGGCGATATTTCTACAATCCTAGCATCAATATCAGATTCAAGGTTCAGTATCAGCGTTTCTGGAGGGCCTCTAGACGCCTCCTCCAATGTCGGAATGGATCATCCATCCAGTTTGGGTGACGGAGCTCTAGACGCAATTCCAGAAACAGTAAGGAAACACGTTTGGGAGCCCTTGGGCATAGAGATTGGAATGCAATTCATGATACTGGGAATGATGATTGGTACTCTATTTGGGGGCTCCCAAGGACTGTCTAGAAGTATCTTCGGACAGATGATACCGGAGACGAGGAGCACAGAGTTCTTCGGATTCTTCGGGTTCTTCGGAAAGGTAGCTGCCGCCGTAGGGCCACTACTATATGCCACTATGACAGTAATGTTCGACAGTAGGGTCGGCGTACTAAGTATCGCCGTACTCATTGCGATCGGAGTCTTACTAATGAGATATGTGGATGTCGAACAGGGCCGGGCAGATGCAAGGGCCGAAGATGCTAGGAACCGTGGAATCTCTACTGACTCCTAGTCAGGCTATTGAAAATAAGTGCCAGCTCTATTAGGACTAGGACAGGCCCCGCAACAAGAAACATCGACAAAGGATCAGGGGGGGAAAGAAAGGCCCCGAAAGCCATACCAAGGAACCATAGTACTCCTCTATTCTTCCTGATTCCATCGCCACTCACTATCTCGTATCTGAGAAGTAAGAGAATAATTATTGGGACCTGAAAGCCGAAAATTGAAGCGAAGTAAAGTCCACTGACGAAACCAACCCACGATTGTAACTGCCAGGTGGAGCTCAGATTTGCAGCAGATGCATCTTCAGAGAGGTAATCGAGAAGCAGAGGGACCAATATCTCATGAGAATAAAGAGCCCCTAAGAGGGCTAGGGACAATGCTGAAATCAGAACTATGGCGAAATCCCCAATGCTACTCCTAACTCCCATATCCGATCTCTTCGCCTTGGCAAAAATCTTCTTGCCATTCCAAGATATATCGCAAATTACAAAAATTACGGATATGATAACGCCCAGCTGAAACCCTATCCTCAATCTTAGTAGAACCGCCTCCATGGGATGCAGAATGATTACCTCAACCCCATCAGGCCTGTAGTCCGAAGATTCCAGAAGTATCTCTATAGCTCTGCCGGCAAGTGGATAGCCGCCTATGAATCCCACTCCAAAAATGGCTATCAAAAGAAAGGCCCTACTTCTTAGATGACCAATTAGTCCCCGTAGCTCGGCGCGTGGAAGTAGGTCTCCCACGGCGGTCTCCATGCTAGCGCGTGAGGGTTCCATAGGTCAATACATCGCCTAGGACTTCCTGAGAATAATGGTTAGGACATCCCCATCAGATAGCTGGTGATCTAGTCCGACCCTCTGCCAATCGAATTTAGCACTGGGCCCCTTCACCCTGGCGTATCTGAATTTTCTTACGAAGTCCCTGTGTAGTTTTGCACATACGTCCCTAACTGTAGACGTATCCTTGACAATCAACGGCTCAATCATATCGGCCTCTTGTCCCTGTGGCTTCAGGAATATAGACATAAAGTGGAGATTATCGAAGATGAAGTCCTTCATATTTTCAATCCCCTCGCCAGTCTTTGCTGAGACTTCAAGGACGGGCCATCCTTCTGGTAGCATCTTCCTTGTTCTTTCCAGATCCTCTTCTGTTGCAAGATCAATTTTATTGACGACAACCACGGCTCTATTGTAGATTCTATTTCCTGCTAAAGTATCCACAATATGATCATCAGTTACGTCTGTGCGGAGCGTCACTGTTGCAGAGACAATCCCAAAACTACGAATTATTCCCTGTATTTCTTCTTCGGAAAGATTAGTCTGCTTAACAGTGGATCTGACAACGATACCTCCTCTCTTAGTTCTAGTAATGAAAACCTGTGGTTCAGCTTGATTCAACCTCATTCCTGCCATCCATAACTCCCTGTCTAGGATATCGAAGTGAGATTCTTGAAACGGGTCAACAACATAAAGCACCATATCAGATCCTCTGATAACATTGAGTATTTCTCTACCTCTGCCCTTTCCCTCGGAAGCGCCCTTGATCAGGCCTGGAAGATCTAGAATCTGTATCTTAGCGCCTCTATGGTCTAGAACTCCGGGAATACATGTCAGTGTAGTGAAAGCGAAGGCGCCTGCCTCCGAGTCAGCACCAGTCAGTTGAGAGATGAGACTTGATTTACCTACGCTGGGGAATCCTACCAGAGAAACCGATGCGTCGCCAGACTTCTTGACTTCAAAACCGGCGCTTGATCCACTCTTCTTCGCATGTGCTACTGCCTTCTCCTTCCTCTCTTTCAAGGAGGCTATCTTAGCCTTTAGGCGTCCGATATGGCCCTGTGTAGCCTTGTTATACTTGGTCTTGGAGATTTCTTCCTCCAGTGACTTGATTTGCTCTTCTATAGTCGCCAAGTGACCACCCTCCAAGGTATTATTCGCGCTACGCGAGGACCAACTTATTGAATTCGGTGGAGAAAATTGTCGATAGCCGTGCGAGCGAGGGTTCATGCCACATTGCCGATTGGTGATGCCACGGATACATATGCCAGACGTCATACTGTCTTTGATTGACCCCAAATCACTAGATTCGATATTATCCATGTCAGTTGGTTCAATCATCGATGGGATGGAGAAAATGTCCCTAAGGGAAAAAAGACCAGGATACCAAGGACTCCCTTCAAGGCAGTTCGATGTAGATTTAGAAGGAGAAATAATGGAATGGTTGGATAATGTGGGAGAAATCAATCCGGACTTCATACTAGAAAAACAAGATATTCCAATCGAGAAGAAGACAGAGCTTCTCCTACTACTTTGTCATTGGTCATCACTAGGGGAGTGGAGGTGTTGGGATGCTAGGCTTTTCCTGTATGTCGAACCGAGCCTTGATTCTGGCGTCAGAAGTACGGAATCCTTTCTAATGCCATCAGTATGGGAGGAGTTCAAGAATTCCCTCTCATCTTTGGATAGGTCTACATTCATCGAATCCGTCGTAATTGACTGGATGTCTAGGAGGGAGGATCTTGGAGAGACTATGGATCCATCATCCGACCCTAGGATCCTTCCAACTATGGAATCTCATCAGGAGTTTTCAGGAGGACTTTTTGACATAATGGAGAAATCTAGATTGCAGAGTACACCAATCCTTCTGGGGAGGGAGTATCTGGAAGCTAGATCATGGCATCTCGGACAGGAAAGGTTAGAGAGTATAATCGGGTGATAGTATGTACGAATTGCAAATGTTTCCAGGTCCTCCCTCGGAATCACCTGTCTCAGGAGTAGTCATTCTCGGGAGGTTCCAGCCATTCCACAAAGGTCACGAATTTATGTTGGAGTTTGCAGAAAGATGGAGACAATCCAATCACCCCGAGCTTCCATTGATAATAGCAATAGGTTCTTCCAACAGGCCAGAGAGTCTCAGGAATCCATGGAGCTATCAAGAGCGTGAGGAGATGATTAGCCATTGGATAGAATCCAATGATTTCAAGGTCATTCCAGAAATCATTTCGATACCTGATATCGACGATCCTCCGAACTGGGTCTCCCATGCAGAATCCTATCACGGAGAGGCAGGAATCTTCCTTTCTAGTGACATCGATTCCTTGGAACTATATTCTAAATCTAATTGGCCAGTAGTCGAGATACCGATGGAGGAAAGGGACAGATTAGAAGGTTGGAGGGTCAGAGAGACAGCTAGAATGATGTCTACTATTGATGATGCAAGCGCGGTTTCAGAGGTCCTCTCACCAACCATTCCAGAGTCTGTTGTCAGCTTCATGATTGAGAACGGTTATCTGAGGAGACTCGCATTTCTGGGAGAGGGAGGAGAGCCAGTTGGATGATCACCAATCTCCCTCAAATGTGCACGAAGGCTCGCAGTAATCGACTAGGACTCCAGAAATCAAGTAGCCATATGCCATCATCTTAGCCTCCGGAACCTCGAGAACCAGATTATGAGCCAGAGAGTGGTGCCACATTGGTCCATTTGTATTTCCAGTCGGAAGCGCTGGGAATTCTCCATCGAAATAAGCCGCAGAAGAGCCATTAATGGGCCCATCAACAACATCGACGCCAAATGGGTGATATGCCGAACCAGTCACTACCGGGACGTTACCAGTTCTCACAGCTCTATCAGCAGAAAGAGTAGTAACCTGGGCATCCATCATTGATGTGAGATAGAACATATCGAATGGCTTCAGAATATCTCCATATCCAGTCTCTCTGAAGGGCAAGTATGTCTCACCGTCGGTAGAATCCCATATTGATTGCAAGAGCGCAATTGAAACCGCTCTGTCAAGTCTTGATGGAAGAGAAACTTCACTAGAAAGAAGCTCGAAGAATTGTGCAGGGAACTCTTCCGACCCGTAGTGAGTAGTTCTCTCCACCTGATGAGTGAATGAGGTTCCACCGACCCAAAGTACGCCCCACTCAAGCTCTGGGACAAAGGCTAGCAACGAAGGCCCCCTCAGTCCTCCCAGGGATATCCCGATGTAGTTAACCGTATCAATGTCAATCATGTTTGTTCCATTGTGCTTGAACTGCTCAATATCGGAGCAAATACCAGTTATCGTCCTAACCATTGAGATATGATTTATCACCGCCTGCATCTGTCTTTCCTGCTGATACTGGAACTCCTTCAGATCCATTAATGCGAAAGTCATGGCATCAAGATCCCCGTCCGAGCTCCATCCCTTGAAATCAGTCGCAATTACTACGGTTTGGTATTCATTAGCGATTGATCTGGCATTCATGGCATATGAGTCACCGTCTCCGAAAAGACCATGCCCGAATACGGTCAAAGGTCCTGATGTATTGTTCTCTGCTAGTGAACTAGGGATTAGCATTGTGAAGTCTATTTCCCTGTTTTCCACGAATTCTGGATCTCCTGAGGAATTTCTCATCAAAGGAGATCTCGCAAACTCATTCTCCATGTAGTGAGGCGTAGTCACCGTACCTCTGATCAATCTCAGGGAGGTCCCGTCGTTGCCGAAGTCCTCCTCGATCTCTGAGATGTGACAGCCAATTCCGTCATCACCCAGTCTCTGCTCCGCATCATCTCTCATTATCAGTATGTCTTCCAGTATCGACTCAGTAGAAGCAGTGTGGAACCACCATGCAGATTGCAGTGAGCTTCTCTCGAATCCCGCAGCTTCGAGCTCTCTGAATACTTCCTCATAGGCCTCCCTCTGACTCTCAATACCATCTGAGTCCGTCTGATTGCCATCTCTGAGTGCCCTGAATCCATCCGATGGAACTACCGATGCGCCCTCTTCATTCACTAGATTTCTGAATCCCACAGCATAAGGTGTATTGTGATTCAAGCCCTCAATTGTCCTCAAGAAAATGATAGTTTCCTCACCTTCTTGGGCACGTGCATCTAACTCAATCCAGTGGTGGATTTTCTCCCCTGTCTCCATGTTAAGCAAGATACTTTCATGTCCGTCCATTGTCGATATTCCAATGTCAAACTGTGAGGCCATTCCAGTGATGTTAGGGACTTCATCAAAGGCAGTGAAGATTTGCGTCGATGGGCTGAAACCATCTAGACGGTCAAGTATCACCATATTGTCACTTACCGAAGACCTGGTATCAGGTATAGCTTCGCCATCGATACCCAGGCTGTATCCGGTATCCCGGGACTCGTCAACATCCAAGAAGGCGCCTGAAGGGAATGGAAGCATGCAGTGGATATGATTGGTATCATCGCAGAATTCACTACCTCCAATTTCAATAATCTCGTCTGTCGAGGTATCAGTATTGTTGTCTACCGGATCAGACGGCTGTTCCAGTCCATCAATATCATTTTCATCGGAATCGCTACTTGGTTCTCCGGTGCATCCTACTAGCAACATTGACGCTACTATTGTTAAGGCTAAAATCTTCCTAGTCCCATTATCCATATCTCTCACCAAACTCACAAATCAATAGAAACTCACTAGCAGTCAGTGCACCATACGTCTTCAGGCATTTCTCCCGACAGCCAAGAAGTGAACCAGTCAGAAAATGAAATCGACTCATCTTCAAGTTGGTAGAACCAGCTAGAAAACAAAATTCCATGATTATCTCCAGCTTCTATCCAGCCGGACATCTCAACACCCTCACTTTCTATGTGTAATTCAGAGTTTCTCAATCTCCAGTTATAGTCTTCTGGCGGATTGTTAAGTAACCCGTTGAAGTACTTCATTGTCTCATCTTGGGCACTGTCAAACCTACCATATGTTATGTTCGGATTGTACATATTGAGATATATGTCTAAGTGAGCACTAGTCATATCATTCCAGTCCAAAGTCGATCCATTGTAAGTTAGGTCATCTAGCCACGTGAAGGATGTATTATTCAATCCCCAAGCAGGGTAAAGATCAGTAGTTCCAGTGCTTGTAACTCCCCCAGTACTGTCGTGGAATACGAATATATCAGCGTCGGGAATTGCCTCAGAGAGACTCCCTGCATAGAAACCTGCAGCTATGGCTCCTCCACTGGAACCGAGGACATAGTATGTACTAGCATTTGGATGACTGGAAACGAAGTGATCAAACGCGCTCATCGCATTAGGATAACCTCTGTGGTGCATCACGTTATCCTCGTAACTTAAGGTCGTATTTCCCATATGGACATCCCCTGTACAATAGGGTACGAATACCATCGAGGCGTCTATGAGTGGATTATCTCTATTGTCTAGGTCTAGTATTCCGCCCCATCCTGTCGGATTCTGCCAATAGGCCCCAGTACTAGATGAGTTCTCCACTGTACAGGTGAAATCATTCCAGCATGCCCCTCCACCATTGAAGAATAAAACCGCTACATCCGAGTCCCCATCACGTGAATAGAACGAGTATTCAGATCCGTCAGAGCACATACAGTCCTCGTCTTCCGGATCATGCTTGGTCCATGTTTCGGTATACTTCGGGACCCAATAATCACAGCTTCCATCATCATCAGTAGCTTCAGAAACGAAGTTATTAGCAGCGTTGTCAGTGCACCCGGTAATTTCATCGATATCAAATATCCCATCGCCATCGGAATCTGCGTACGTACAAACCCCTGAATCTTCCATAGTTGCATTTTCATCATAATTTTCGGCCATTTCATCCATACAGCCAGCTATTTCTACTGGCTCATCAGCTTCTCCGGAGCATCCTGCTAGGACCATGCTAGAGATTAGAAGTATGGCTGTAAGCCGCCTCACACCATCAATCATAAAGTCTCATAGAAGCATGATATATATCATCATTCCTCGGTCATTCTGCCACTATTACCTTGGAGGCAATAAGTACCCTTTCGTGAAGCATGTATCCCTCTTCTATCACTTCAATAACGAAACCCTCCTCTACTCCTTCTGGGGCGGGAAGCATTGCGACCGCCTCCATTTTAGTCGGATCAAACTGCTTTTTCATAGCCTCAATGTGAGTGACTCCTTCAGATTCCAATGCAGTCCTTAGGCCACGAAGAGTCATTTGTGTTCCTTCGATAAAACCGTCCCCATCAGCTCCCTCAGTTTGATTAATCGCCCTCTCCATTCCGCTGAGCATGGGGAGAATTTTTCTGGCGAGAGAAGATGAACCGTATCTAACTAACTCGGATCTTTCCTTGGCCGATTTCTGCCTAAGATTGGCCATGTCTGCGGCTTGATATTGCAACTCCTTCTCAAGCTCCGCAACCTTCCCTTTCAATTGCTCTACTTCGTCCTCTTCGATGATTTCAACTCCATCTGGGGCCCCTTCCTCTTCCTCGCTCACAATTGTTCGCCTCCATGCACCTTCAATAATCCGATGGGTTATCAGTCAGAATAGAAGTATTCTCCATTGGCCTTCTGCTCCCTATCCTTGACACTGCCGTGTTTGTTTATTCTCGGACGCTTAGACTCATGGTCTCTCCTGAATGTTACCCCCACGCCAGATAGGAATCTATTCATCCCCTTTCTGAGACTCAGTGGGCCAACAGCATGTCCCTTTTTGCCTCCCTCTCCTTCGAAAACTAGCAGGGAGTCACTGACTATGTCTACGAAGTAGATATCGTGATCAATCACCATTGCCGCCTTTTCATTGCTTTCCATGGTTCTCTTAATGGCCTTAGCAGCCTCCATCCTGGCATTAGCGTCCAGATGTGCGCTAGGCTCATCTAGAAGATACAGGTCCGCTTCCTTCCCGAGGCAAATCGCTATACTGATGGCTTGCAACTCCCCTCCAGATAGCCTTGATGCTTCAAGGTCTAGCATCTTATCAATCTGCAGGGGCCTGATGACTTGAGTATGGAACTCTCCCGACCTCCATTTTGTCCCTATTTCCACATCCAGCCAAAGCTGGACGCTCCCTTGGAAGTCAGTGGATACATGTTGGGGCTTGTACGAAACTTCGGCTTCCATCGTGCACCACCCCTGATCAGGCTCAAGCTCGCCAGCAATCATCTTGACCATAGTCGTCTTCCCAGTTGCGTTGGGCCCAACAACTCCTATGACCTCAGCAGAACGCACCTCTCCTTGGCCTGTTGTAAGCTGGAAATCGCCCATCTTCTTCTCCATATCTCCCCATTTCAGAATTGGTAGGCCAATGTCCTCGCCTCTGGTTCTGCCTCTGATGAATCTGATAGGTTTGTCCCGAATCCTGACGTTCTCTTCGGGAAGATAGCCATCTAGGTACGCGTTGATGGCCGTTCTGGTTGTCCTAGGAGGGGTAAAGATCCCATACGCCGCCCTTTCACCGTATACCACATGAAGAAGATCGCAAAGGACATCGAGTATTGCCAAGTCATGTTCAACAACCAAGACACGCTTGCCCATAGCAGACAGGTCCTGGATAATTCTCACCATCCTCATTCTCTCATATATGTCGAGATAAGATGACGGTTCATCGAAGAAATAAACATCAGCCTCCTTGAGTAGAGTCGCGCAGAGGGCTACCCTCTGCAACTCTCCTCCAGACAGGGACCCTAGCTTTCTTGACAAAATGTGCCCTATTCCGAGTGCTTCAGAGTATTTGTCTATCTCCCCTCTATCATCGACTCTTTCGAGTAATTCACTGACTTCCCCTTCGAAGATTTTAGGAAGCTTGTCAATGTATTGCGGTTTGACCGCAATGCTCACTCCTTCCTCGGATAGAAGGGTCAAATAATCCCGAAGCTCGCCTCTGGGAAAGGTAGTGATTACATCATCCCAATCAGGTGTTTGATTACTCCAATCCCCTAGGTTAGGGGTGATGCTCCCTGAGAGTAGATTGACTGCGGTAGATTTACCCATGCCGTTCGGTCCTAGTATCCCTACCACTTGCTCCAATCTAGGGGCGGGAAGTCTGAACAGTCTGAAACTATTCTCGCCGTAGCAGTGGGACATTTCAGAATCTAGCTCCTCTGGCAGATTTATCACTATTACAGCATTATCCGGACAGTGTCTTGCTCTGTTGAAGCACACCGGACAAGCCGTTTCTAGAATCTTACATTTGTCTCCCTTGAATTGTATGCATTCCATGTCACACAATGCTGAATATTTCTTGAGATACGAGTATGCGTTACTGTTAGGCTTGCATCTGTCCTCCAGCAGAACCGCTACTCTCATATTATCTCCTCAGGTGTTTCACTCAATACTTCTTTGCCTTTATCCGATGTCAAAAATATATTTTCTTACACTGCCAAGAATCTGTATCTGGCATATACATAACCTGCAAGAGCTATTTTCTCGGATTTCGAGAGCTGTATTCTCTCAGTAAATACATCCCCTCCCTTCTTCTTAATCTTGGCCATTATCGACTCGTAAAATTTAGCCATTGCTGCCGGAGAATATCTCGAGGCCTTATCGAGCATCGGCAATAGCTTGAAAGCCCTCTCACGATATCTCTCAGCTTGCTCAATGAAGTCCTCTACGAATGGCTTCCATCCTGGATGGCTGGCAACATTTGAGCCCTCAAGAACATCCTCAGGGGTAATCCCAAATCTAGCCAAATCCTCAGTGGGCAGGTAGATCCTATTCCTCGCGGCGTCTTCGGCTACATCTCGAAGAATATTTGTCAACTGCATGTATATCCCCCATGCTTCAGCATATTCAACCGCCATTGGATTGTCATATCCGTAAATCTCGATACAAACCAACCCTACCGTTGAAGCAACTCTGTAGCAGTACGCGTAGAGGTCCTCAAACGTCTCATAGCGGTTTCTGTGGAAGTCATCCTCCATTCCGCTGATCATATCGTCAAGCTCCTGTCTCTGAATTCCAAATTTCCTAACAGTGTCCTTCAAAGCTATGAAAATCGGATCAGTGGACGTCACATCTTCGTAGGCGGTGGACAGTTTCTTTCTGTAGTAGAAAAGTTGTGACATCTTTTCATTGTAGGAAGTCCTTTCTACAACGGGATCTCCCGAGCTAAGCCTCTCAATACTAATCCTGTAATCAATAGATTCTGGATCATCGGAAGACCCTCCCGGGAAGTAATCGACATAATCTCCATCGGCAATATCATCTGCTCTTCTACAGAATGCGTAATACGCGCAAATAGCCCTCCTCTGTAGATCTGGAAGGTACTTGAAAGAGTGATAGAAATTTCCTGCCTCTCTTCTTGTGAGCTCCTCGCAGTAGTCATAGGCAGTCTCTACAATGCTCTCTGGGACCTCATTCTCCGACCAAATTGGAGCATCTATATGGGCGAAAGGATTGACCAGCTCACCTCTGGTCCCAATTACTCCCATGAAGAGAGCGCCCTCTCTCACGGCCTCTAGTGCCGTTATACTAATCGCCCTGACTGCCTCTCTAGTCATTCCGACAGTTTCCCTAACTCGATCAATTCCTTTGGAGTCAACATCGGGGTCGATAAGAGAAACGCTTCGCTGGGAAACGAATCCTACCACGGGGGAATCACCCACCTCCTCTGCCTTCGTCATCTAATTCAAGGAGCGACTACATGGCCCTATTGAACCTCTCCCTAAGTTGAGTATCTTATGCTACGAGCACGTGGTTACCCTGATTGCCGAAGTTATGCTAGTAGCGAATTGCTCATCTTCCTGAAGGGGAGACCCACAATCACTTTCCTAATTATTTCCTTAATTTCCTTCCTCGACACCTTAACTCTGTTATTTCTATCTAGGACATTCTGTGTCTTGAGTAAGGCAAGAGTCCTCCTTCCAATGATAACAGGAATCATACAAGCCCCCCTCAGACGATATTGATTGTGAGGTAACAAGCCGATGTACCTTACAGCCTCATCGAGATGCCCCTCTGCCTTCGCTATGTATTGGTCAAGTAGGGGTCTGAAAATATCGATACTGCCGGAACGAAGTAGATCATCAGGGCTCAATCCTATTTTCTGAAGATCATCAGCTGGGATGTAGCAACGACCTATCTCTAGGTCCTCGGGTATATCTCTCAGGATATTGATTAGTTGTAGGGCCTTTCCAAACCGAACTCCAGACGACATCAGCTCCTCTTTCATTTCCGCGCTAGCTTCAAATGCATGCTCAAGGCAGATTTCTGTCCAAAATTCACCAACACTTCCCGCTACCCTGTATGCATAATCGTCCATCTCCTCATATCTATTTAGAGATCGAATCCCACTGCCATCCTTATCTGAGAATCTCTCCAAATCCATCCTCTGTCCACTGACTATGATGTCCAAGCACCTTCTGATTAATTCCCGGTCAACTACCGGGACCTCCTCTAGGAGCTCGATAGGGCCACGAGCTCCCCGTAGTAGTAGGCCCTCAGCAGGGTTTTCCTGAACATCAGAAAGATTTGAGAAATCAGGCATAGAATCAGAGTTCCCCTGAGCCCTACTGTTGTAATCTTCTAGTAGCTGTAGAAGGTCTTCCCCCCCTGAGTCGCCCGAGTCAGCAATAGTATCAGAAATTCTAGCCAATAGGTACAGAAGGCCTATTTGTCCCTTAACAGATTTAGGCAGTCTTTTCAGTGTCAGGTAGAATGACCTCGAAGTTCCCTCCAGGAGCTTGTCGTTAAACGAATCTAGCTCAGTCATGATTCTCCCTCATGACGCGCAGGGCATCATACACCTAAGACTCTCGCAATCCTGCTTCAATCAATGCCCCGACTAGTACTTGTCCAATTTCAGAAGGATCTCTGGCCACATATATCCCTGCTTTCTCAAAAGCGGCGAATTTCTCGGATGCCGTTCCCTTGCCCCCTGATATTATTGCACCTGCATGCCCCATCCTCTTCCCAGGGGGAGCAGTCGAGCCAGCTACGAATCCAATTACTGGTTTACTCATATTCTCAGAAACCCATTCTGCGGCCTCTTCTTCAGCAGAACCGCCTATCTCTCCTATCATCACCACTGCTACTGTTTCAGGATCTTCTTCAAACGCGCTTAGGCAATCGATGAATCCCGTACCACTAACAGGGTCTCCTCCAATGCCCACGCAAGTGGTCTGACCTTCGTCAACGCTCATCGTCTGTGCGACCGCCTCGTAAGTTAGAGTGCCGGATTTAGAAACTATTCCAATCCTACCTTTCTTGTGAATGAATGCGGGCATTATTCCGACCTTGCAACCACCATCTAATCCAGGGGATATTATTCCGGGGCAGTTGGGTCCGATTAGTCTGACCTTTTCGAACTCATTGACTTTGTCTACGGCTCTTATCATGTCCAACGTTGGTATTCCCTCGGTAATACATACAATCAGTCCGCCACCATTCTCATTGAATGCCTCTGCGGCCTCATGAATCGCAGCGGCGGCAAACCGTGCAGGAACATATATCGCGCTCACGTCAGCACCCGTTTCGGATACCGCTTCCTTCATATTGTTGTAGACCGGTACCTGACGACCGTCCAGATCGACCTCTTGACCTCCTTTGCCCGGCGTAACCCCCCCTACGACATTGGTATTGTATCTGACCATTCTAGTCCCATGAAAGGTACCTTGCCTGCCAGTAATGCCCTGTATCAGGATTTTACTTTCTTCATCTATCCAGATCGCCATCAACTGTCACCTCCTATCAGGTCTACGATTTTTCTCGCTCCTTCTGAGAGTGAGCTAACAGTGTGTATCGAGATTTCACCGCTATCTAGTATCGCCTTTCCTTCTTCATGATTAGTTCCAGAGAAGCGTACTACCAGTGGTACTTCCAAACCCAGCTCTTTGGAAGCTTCAATAACACTCATTGCCACCATATCGCATCGAATTATTCCTCCGAATATATTCACTAAGATTCCTTCAACATTCTCGTCCTCTAGAATAATCTGGAAGGCTGCAGTGATTGATTCTCTGGTGGCACCGCCACCGATATCTAGGAAGTTAGCTGGTTCTCCACCGTATAGCTTGATCACATCCATCGAAGCCATAGCAAGACCAGCACCGTTAACCAGGCAACCTATGTTTCCATCAAGTTTCACATAAGAAAGGCCTAGGTCATTTGCCCTAATCTCAACATCCTCCTCCTCAGAGAGATCTCTAACTTCGTCCCTCCATGGATGTCTGAAGTTGGCATTCTCATCCAGCCCCACCTTGGCATCCAAGGCTACCATAGAGCCGTCCTTTGTCCTAACAAGGGGGTTAATCTCTATCATCGAACAGTCTTTCTCAATGAACATGGCGTAAAGGGAATTCAACATCTCAATCATCTGTTCGGATGAAGATCCAGAAAGTCCGAGTGAGACCGATAGTGAGGCACAATCATCATCACGGAGTCCCAAAGAAGGATCAGCCCAAATTTTATGGATCGCTTCTGGATTCTTCTCAGCCACTTCTTCGATGTCCATTCCTCCCTCTGTCGAGGCCATAACAAGAACAGACTTCCTATCTCTGTCCACAAGAATAGCTAGATAGAATTCGTGATCAATATCGCAACCTGACTCGATATACATGTTATTGACTATCTTACCTTCTGGACCAGTCTGTTTTGTTACCAGAAGATTCCCCCAAATGTTTCTTGAGAACTCTTCAACATCTTCTCTGGAAAAGGCGATTTTAACTCCTCCCTTCATGACCTCCTCGCCAGATTCGGGATTATACAGTATACCCTTGCCTCTTCCCCCTGCATGAATCTGGCTCTTAACAGCAACAATCTCAGATCCCAGTGAGTCGTACGCCGCAAGCGCGTCTGATACACTCTTGCAGTGATTGCCTTCTTGCACCCTGACTCCGAATTCACGGAACATTTCCTTTGCCTGATACTCGTGGATGTTCATGTTACGTCCCCTCCACTCGCACCCTGTCTTTGAAGGATGCGCTAGCTGGCACTCAGTCAGGAACACGAAGCGCTCAAACAGTTTCACCCTGCCCCGCAAGCATGGACGTACTGGTTTTAGCAGGCGGGTTGGGCACCAGACTGCGCCCACTGACAGAGGGAAGAGCAAAGCCACTCCTGCGTATT
>DAOI01000004.1:60667-102098 GCA_002501805.1 Euryarchaeota archaeon UBA463
AGCCACTCCTGCGTATTCTCGATAAAACCCTCTTAGAAAGAGTCGTGGAATGCGTCCCGGAGGATTTGGTGGACAGGGTAGTGGTGGCAGCCGGTTACGGTGTTGATGAAATTGTAGAATTTTCGGAATCGGGAAGTACCCCATACGATATCTTACTATCTGTTGAATCAGAGCCACTCGGAACAGGAGGAGCGGTCGCCCATGCGGTTCCGAAGCTAACTGGAACTGGCCCAGTCATCATTCTGAATGGCGACCTAATTTCAAGTGTAGATGTCAGATCTCTTCTTTCTCACCATCAAAAAACAGCCGCCTCAGCCACCCTATCGCTATGGGAGGTTGAGGATCCCAGCAGATTCGGAGTGTGTGATTTAGATGATTCGGGCATGATTAGGAGGTTTCAAGAGAAACCTGACAGGGGAACGGAGTTTTCCAATCTAATAAATGCTGGATGTTCTATCGTCGAGAGAAGTATTCTCGATTCTCTACCTACTGGAAAGTTTAGCATGGAAAGGGAGGTTTTCCCAGATATTGCAGAGTCTGGTTCAATGGCCGGGCTAGTCTTTGAGGGGTACTTCGTAGATGCCGGCACCCCAACATCATTCATCCAAGCCGCTAGCGCATGTATCCTGAACAATCGTTTCTCAACAGGACGTAGGGAGGGTAATAATTGGTTTGGAGAGGGATCAGTTTCTGAAGGAGTAGTTGAAAACTGCTCGATAGGTCCCGGAGCGATAGTTTCCCCTGGGGCCAGACTCAGCGATACAGTAATTCTAGACGGCGCCCACATTGGGGAGGGTGCGATACTCAATTCATGCATCGTAGGCAGGGGTTCTACAGTACCTGCTAACTCTGATGTGTCCAACAAGATCATCGCTGACTAGACTAATCTCGGTACTTCGTGCAGACTATTACATCCAGGCCGTATTAGAGATGGATTTTACCGCCCTCCCATATTTTCTCCAACTTAGAACTGAAACATGGGACTAGTTCAAATCTCCTGGTGCCTTCCCGCAACTATGACTACTCCCTTAATTATCGTCAATTTCAAGACATATCAGGGCGCTCAAGGCCTATCTGCAGAGAAACTGGCACAAACTATGGAGTCAATAGATACGAATGCCAGACTAGTCGCGGCCGTTTCAGCTCTGGATATCTCCAAGGTAGTTGATGCTGCCCCGGATCTCGAGGTCTGGTGTCAGCATCTGGACCCAATAGGTTTCGGCTCCAATACAGGGTGGCTTCATCCAGAGACGGCTATTTCTAGGGGAGCTAAGGGGACTTTGATAAATCATGCAGAGCACAAGGTTAGCCTTGAGCATGTCGCCATGTTATTGGATCAAGTGCCAGAAGATTTCGAGATATGTGCCTGTGCAGCCGATATCGACGAAGCAAAGTCTCTGGCCGCATTGGTGCCTAACTACGTAGCAGTGGAACCTCCAGAGCTAATCGGGGGGGACGTCTCAGTCACATCAGCTGATCCTCAAATCGTATCTGACACGGCTTCAGCAGTAAGAGAAGCCAGTGAAGAAGTCATGGTCCTATGTGGCGCAGGAATCAAGTCCGGGCTCGACGTTTCGAAGGCCATCGAACTCGGCGTCAGCGGAGTTCTACTAGCTAGTGGCGTGACCAAGTCTTCAAACCCAAAAGAAGCGCTTGAGGACCTAGTCTCCCTTCTCTGAGGGGCCACTGAACGTGGTGGCCAGATAGCTTATGACGACCAATGTCAGTACATAAGCAGTGAAGTTTAGTTCAGCTAAACCCTGTACTAATAACACTAGAATGAAGTGTATTGACATTACTCCTAGGAGAACCATATGAATAATGTGGGAACCATTTAATCTCGGATCAATGAAATCGTAGAAGTAGATGCCCGACCTTCTGGCATTGAATGCCGAGAATAGGACGTAAATACAACCGAATATTACTGGATAAGGAACATGCCATAGACTCAATGAAATATCAGAAACCGCCATTTCAATGAGGATGAAGATTACGTTCCCATTATGCATTAGCTGACTATCCCAGTTGAAATAATGGGTGATATTATCCCCTCTCTGATTGGCTTCAGGTATCAGCATGTAGGTGACGGTAACTGTCACTAGAAATGCCGATGCTATTGCGGAGGAGAAAAGAGCGGGTACTAACCAGACCGCCCATTCTCCTAATTCCCAACCGTAGTAAACAGACCAAGAGGAGTATGATGACACAGCAAAGTAGACTCCCAATAATGTGAAGCTCCACATTGTAAATGCAGACATTCTTGTCGTTCCGGTAATCTTCTTCGGACTATACAATTTTGTCTCATAGTCTAGAACGTTGTAGGTCATACCCTTTGGATCGAGAATTATTGATGCGATAGTAGAAAAGCATACTAGAGATATAATCGCCCTGAATGCGGCAATCACTGGTGTGGAAAGTTTTTCAGATGAGGATATGCTAGAGATTGAATTGCCCTGAAAACCATCTCCCATGTAGATCAAAAGTAAGGACAGCGCGAGTACGATCCCGACCATTGAGAAAGTGGTCCACGAACGATCAATATCCGAGTACTCCCTGACTCCTGCCATACAGTTCCATTGATACACCAGATATCAATTATGCGCCTGATTGTTTGTTTACATTACAATGATCTTCCACAAATGAATCATGATCCAATCAATGCGTCCCAGACAATACCTTCTGGTGCCAGCCAATATCCCAGAGAACTAACTTATCAATTCCAGTTGACAGAATAACTTACGGGAGAAAAAACGAGGCGATTATCAACAAACTCGAAAAAGACGAATTCTAGCGAAAAACACTACTGCTTCGCTCTTTTACGAGCAGCCTTTCTCCTTCTCAGCTTCTTCTTACGCCACTTCCAGCGCTGCTGCCCTCGCTTCTTCCAAGCGCGGGAACCCCTCTTCATGGGCCCGGCCGACTTACTGCCCGTATATGAGCGATTCGTGAGACAAGCCAAATAATGGCGGGCGATACAGGATTCGAACCCGTGTCACCGGCTTAGAAGGCCGGGATGATATCCAGACTACACTAATCGCCCGTACTGTCGCGCACGCACCAATTAGATGAACCCTACTTTCCAGATTTCGAGAAAGGCCTAGCACACTTGGGGCATCTGACGGGCTTAGTTACCCTCCTTCGCTCCCAAGAATGACCGCAATTCCCACAAATCCACTGTCTTTCAGGTAAACTCGCCAGTACTTCTTCCCTGATCCCCCTCAACACTGGAGAATCTCTCAATCGAGGAGCCGGTGCAACTTCTGCAACTATGTCCGAATGAGCTCCGTCATGGTCCAGAAATCCAGCGGCATGAAGCAGCTCGTGTGAAAGTGTGTGCAGGTATAGTGCATCATCACCTTTCAAAATTGGATTAATTCCTATGGTGACTTTACCAGGGGGAAGACTCAGTCTTTTCCTCCTGTATATCTCATGATGGTCGCATTCAAATCTTGTAATGCCCAAACGAGAGTCGCCCTCATCCAGCCATTTGAGATCCAGTTCGCCATCTATGAATCTCAGGAATGGAGCGTCCTTTCCTACCAGCGCAGCTCTGATGTCATCAAGCAACTTTTTCGGAATCTCCGGATCTCCAACCATGCTGAGTCTGTATGCCCCTCTTGCCCATTCTCCTTAAATGGACCTAGTTAGTCGCCTGCTTATTGGGCGTGTGGCGCAGCCTGGAAGCGCGCTTCCTTGGCATGGAAGAGGCCCCGAGTTCAAATCTCGGCACGTCCACCATTCTAGCAAACCCTGGGTCAAATCTGTTCATATCGCTGAACATTCGCCAATTTGATTCTGAAATATTGAGTTAATTTATCAATACTGTCGAATAAAAATATACAATAATTATCAAACGTTCATTAATTACTACTTAATGTGAATATTTTCTTATAAATTGATTATTTTATTGCACATACATTCAATTAATAAACCGTCTATTTTTCCAGCGGTGATATGGCGACTAAGTCGAAATTGGAGTACATCTGGCTAGATGGATACGAACCAACACAGAGCATGAGAAGCAAGACGATGATTAGAAGTGATTTCGGGGGAACAGTGGCAGAATGTCCAATGTGGTCATTCGACGGCTCGTCAACCCAACAGGCCGAAGGTGGGGATTCCGATTGCCTTCTAAAGCCAGTATTCATTTGTCCCGATCCGGACAGAATCAACGGATATCTCGTAATGTGCGAGGTCCTCAATGCCGATGGGACTGCCCATTCCTCGAATGGTAGAGCAACAATAGAAGAAGACGATGATGACTTTTGGTTCGGATACGAGCAGGAGTACTTCCTCTGGGATCCAGAAACCAATCTGCCTCTCGGCTTCCCACGAGATCAAACGCCACAAGGACAATTCTATTGCTCGGTAGGAGGAAAGAATACCTTTGGGAGGGATATCATAGAGGCGCACTTGGACATGTGTCTTGAAGCGGGCTTGAACGTTGAGGGAATAAACGCAGAAGTCGCGGTCGGACAGTGGGAGTACCAGATTTTTGCCAAGGGCGCCAAGGAGGCGGGAGATCAGATATGGGTATCCAGGTACCTAGCCGAAAGGAATGCAGAGAAGTACGGACTCTCTATCGAATGGCATCCAAAGCCACTAGGGGCCACAGATTGGAATGGTTCGGGAATGCATGTCAACTTCAGCGATGGCAGGATGAGGGATGAGGGCGGAGAAGAGCTCATGAGTCAGATCTGCGAGGAGTTCGGTAAGAATATCAAGAAGCACATAGGCGTCTATGGGGCTCATAATGAACAAAGACTAACCGGGTTGCATGAGACCCAATCGATCCATGAGTTCTCTTACGGAGTCTCCGACAGGGGGGCATCGATTAGGATTCCAATAGGGACCATAGAAGATGGCTGGAAGGGAAGATTGGAAGATAGAAGACCATCCTCAAACGGTGACCCATACAAAATAGGCGCGGTAGTCATAACCACCACCAAGGAATCTTACTGAGAAAGTAATCTCACTACCTCGTCCGCACATCCCCATGAAAGGGTCACACCTGCTCCTCCATGGCCGTAGTTGTGGATAACCAACCTTCCTGAGATATTCTCAACTTCGAGCCGTACCTCTTTCCTGGAAGGGCGCAGGCCAACAGAAACACCCACTACCTTACTTCTGTCAAGCTCAGGCCAAAGAGACTCACATTTACGCAATATCAGTTCAGTGTCCTCCTCTCTAATATCCTCATCCCAGTCCCCCCTCTGAGCAGTGCCTCCGAGAACTGTCACATCTCTTCTCGGAATCGTGTAAATCAGAGATTCCGGACGTTGATCAAACCTTCCGAATCCGGGATCTTGCGTGGTATACACGATTTGCCCCCTCACTGGCTCCAAGCTATGGTCATCACACAGCTCCTTCCCACCAAGTCCACAGCAATTCACTACATACTGCCCAGGCAAATCTGGAATCTGCTTAACATGTCTCGTGATCATCTCGCCTCCAAGCTCGATGAATCGACGTTCTAGCCAGGGCATATACAGATGCATTTCTATGACCGGGGCCTCTATCTCCCAGCCAAATGAGTATCCAGAAGCAATCTCATCTTTCTCAAGAATCCTGAAGTGAGGAATATCATTACTCCATCCGGGAGGTTCGCATTCTTGCTCCAAGTACTCTTTTCCTAATCGCATTGTTATACATGACAAACCCTCTTCCTCACTCAATCGGACTAGCTCATCAAAAGTCTCAGCCGACCATCTGTTGGTCTTTTTCAGAGGTTCTACCAAGAACGGATACCACCAAGCTGCAGCAGTATCTGAAACTGTGTTAGGGGAGGAGTATTGTGAAAAAATCTTCACCTTATAACCCGCTTCTAGAAGTCTTATTCCCGTACTGAGGCCAGACACGCCCGCACCAATCACGGATACATCTGCCAGCGAGCCCCTTGTTCCCACGCAACTTCGTCGGTGAATAACCTCATGAGTATACCGCTAGTGCAGTCGTTATGCCGAAGATTAGGAGGCCATCAAAAGGTTGGTGGCGCCCGAAAAGATACAAGAAAATCTTCAGACGGCAGACGAAAGTTACTCCTAGCGAAAAGGGACTCCCTCCTTGTCCTTCATGTGGGGAGTGGAGCATGCAGAGGGATAGTGTCAGAAACGAACTTTTCTGTGGCCTATGTGGAACAGTAGTGTGATTCGCCAAGTCAATATGTGATGCCTCCTACGAGATATGTCGCAGTGATGAGGAACCGCACCGGGTGCATCAGGTACCAAGAGTGATGGGCGATCTGAGCGACACTAAAGGTAAGTGACCATTAGTGCCATTGTATTCCACATTGCGTGTGCAACAATCCCCGGTACCAGACTCCCCGTCCTAATTCTAATCCAACCATATATAATTCCCCCAATAGTTGCCATCCCTATGGTAAAAGGATCAAAGTGAACCAATCCAAAAATTATCGAGCTAATTATTATCGCTGGCCATTTTCCATGTAGGCGATTCAATGCATCCAGCATATATCCTCTGAACAGCAACTCTTCCGAAATTGGAGTCAGGACACATATCGAGATGAATGTGAGGATAAGTGCAGCTGATGATGACTCCCAAGAAGTTCCTCCCGGAAGCTCTGTGACTGTTGTCGGCTCACCGAAGAAAAATATGAAGGCTATCGCATAAATTAAAACAGCAATATTATCCACAATCATTGCAACTACAGGAATTCCAAGTCCTAAGAATAACCCCCGCTTAAATGACCCAATACGGAGTAATTCCTTTGTCCTCTCCAAACTACCGTCTAGATATATGAATAGCAAAATCATCGGGATTAGTACGGCCTCAATCATAATCGATGAAATAGAGAATGCCGGGCCCTCTGAAATTCCAACTAATAGCAAAGATACTGTGATTGCCAGAATTCCTAAAAACATAATTAGCAGATAAGATACAAGAAATGATACTATTACCGCCCAAGATGTAAGTTTATTCTTGCTGGCTCCTTCTGAAGAATAATCAATGACAGGTGCAGGGGGAAAAACCGGTTTCATGGTGAAGAAATTGATGAATGCCATCTGAAGCACACCCCCTTCTCCTCGCATGACATGTGAGAATAGTTCGCATTATTCACATATTCCCCAATAAGCAGTACAGCCTCTCAATTTAGGGAATCATTCTTGACCAGTGGGCCTCCTAAGTGGTACGGTTGTATCATGGTGGATATATCTGATGACCAGATAATTTCACTGGTACTGGTGGCCTGTTTACTGATCATCAGCAAGGCGAGAGATATGCTTGACAATGGCGGTATTGTGGCCGCAACAACCGTCGGTCTTACTGTTTCACTGGCAGGTCACTGGACATGGCTAGTGATCCTAATGTCCTTCCTAGCGCTAGGCTCCAGTGCGACTAAGTGGAAGTTTGAGGAGAAGATGGCAATATCTCTTGCCGAGGCCAATGAGGGGCTCAGAGGGTGGCGGAACGTTCTGGCCAATGGCACCGCTCCTATGGCGGTATCCATCATTCACTGGCAACTACCCGGGACTGGTTGGGACTATCTGGCCCTGTCCTCATGTGTCGCAGTAGCTTGCTCAGATACCCTTGCATCAGAAATAGGGTCACTCGACACTAGAACTAGGAGCATCATCAATCTCCAGGTCGTACCACAAGGAACCAATGGGGGAATGTCTCCCACGGGCACATTGGCCGCAGTGGCTGGAGCACTTTCAATAGCTCTAGTGTCGGCCTTTCTCGCTTCTCAGCAGGAATATGAAATATCACTACTGACCTTGATCCTGGTGGTGTCAACAATCGGTTGGTTGGGTTGTCAGATAGATTCACTATTGGGGGCACTGTTGGAGAACGATGGATATGTGGGGAAGCACACAGTGAATCTACTAGCAACTTCATCTGGAGCGGTACTAGCAGTGCTGTTCACCAATCAGTTCCTCTAGGAACTGTTAGCCGTTGGGTTTGAACACCACCCCCTACAGCGGGGACCATGTCAGATGGCGTGCCCAGCTCGAGGGTAATGATTCCTCTGGCATTATTCATGCTTTCAGTAATGATGTGTTCCCCCATGGTATCAAGCCAGTCTACAACAGGTCCCGAGGGGCCGGGAGAGAGCTGGTCCCTCCCCACCGAGCACAATCTTTTCCTGAAGGGCGATCTTAGCGAGCCCTTCCTAGATAGGAACTGGTCCAAGCTTACAGGCGAGCCCCTGGGCAGGGCAGAGTTCACCAAGTCCAGCTCCGCACTTTCCCCCAATCTGATCGATATTCAATCAGCACCTCTCACAGAGTCACTGAGGTTTCAAGGCAACGTCACAGTGAAACTTTTTGCATCTTTGGAGACTACCAATGATGCCTGTCGACTCTCCAATGTACTTCCCGGTTCTGCTGGTTCAGAGACGTCATTCATTGTTTGGCTCAGCATGGGATCAAACCCTGTTTTGACTCAGGTTTCATCTAACTCTCTTGCTATGGAGGAATCTTTCGGCATGGCCCATGAGTTCACAGTACAGGCTAATGACGTCAACGTCTCATTGTCATCAGGGGATATGATATCACTGAGAGTAGACGTGCAACATGAATGCATTCAAGGAGGTGTTCTTTGGTGGGGTTCATATGACGCAGGCTCGAGAATAATCCTCGACGGGGATATCTTAGATCCTTCATTAGAAGTGAAGATTGACTCCAATAGGATGGCCAGAGTGCAGTTCACTCCACTCTCTCCTTGGGGTGAGTCAGACTTTGACTGGCAGGTTATGGAGATAGTGGGGCCTATGGACTGGGATGAAATGGTCCACGGCAATGGTGATGAGGATCAGAGATTAGACCACTTCGAGATTCCTCATACTACGATGGTAGGGGAGGCAAATCGATCTGTGAGGGCATGGTCGGCCGACAAGCCCCTCTCCCCTGGAAAATATATGGTCGATGGGTGTTTCGTCCTCACTGATCAGGAGCCAAGTAGTACCTGCCATTCGGTTGGGATGCTTAGATTTGAGGTTCTTGAAGACCCCGAGCCCCTTCTAGGAAGCTCATGGGCCGTCTTTATGATACCCCTTTCCATGATATTGTGGATATTCTTCTCAATTCGTGAGGCAACACTTCCCCTGATGGCTTACTTGGTGATTATCCTTCTTGCTATTTCGGTACTGGGGCCGGCTTCACAACTGCCAAACATAGATCCAGAGTCAGATGGAGGAAGGGGGGCAGCCCCCTCATTCGTTTTATTGTCCCATAGCTCTGATCAGGTTTCTGTATCCCTAGCAGATCTCATGGATGGTTCCGATGCTGTTGTGGTGGGTTTGTTCCAATCTGGATCCCCCTATGCAGAGCATCAGAGAGGGGACTTCGAGTCAGCTAAAATAATTCTAGAACAAGATGTAAAGTTCGTCCAGATTGCAACTGGGGGGGAACTTTCAGCTGTCAATCTAGACGGACACGCGCTTTCTATCAATGAATCCTGGCCGTTACTCATGGATGAACCAGACTCTAGTACGGGTTTAGCATTTCCAAGCGGGCCGACCGATGCAGTGATAGTTATTGATCCAGCAGGATTCATCTCATCTTGGAGTCCCGGAACAATGGCTCCTAACGAGATTAGTGATGCCGTCGAATCAGGCCTCAGAGGATCTGGAAACGGTCCTTATGACTTAATCTCGATGATAATATCTACAGCACTAATACCGCTAGCTATCCTGGGACTTCCTACCAAGAACAGGAGAGAGGATGAACCAGGAAAGGGAATGAATCCATTCCTAGGCGTAATCATGACTACAGCAGCAGCATCTCTAGGATTCGCAATCTGGGCTATTCCTGTATCTATAATGGCGTCCCTAGGACTCTCTACATCATGGCTCCTCATTGAGATCGCCATGTCAATCGTACTAATCTATCACGGACTTTCGACTCTACTCGGAGGCTCGATTCTTGAGATAGAGAAACTATCTCCTATTGCATACTCAAAGTTACCTACTGCTTACAGGGAATGGAGGGGGCTAAGTGACTTCACCAGAGACGCATACCTCGGACTCTGGCTAGCGTGGCTTTCATGGCTCAGAATGCCATACCTAATCCCACAAGGAATAGGCTCCATTGCAAGATCAGGACTGCTTGGGACGGTTTCATCTGTTCTAGTGCTGATTGTATTCCTTATATCAGCTGGAATTACAGTGTCAATAATTCGAGCTATAGCGTCCTCTTTTGGAAAGACATCATTCCTACTTGGTCAGATGAGTAAGGGCATAAGGCCTAGGGCATGGGGACTAGCTTCATCGATGATGGGACTCTGGATGCTAACAAGTCTGGTTGTACTGTTATTACAAGTGGGCGTATGAGGCATCTTCTGAGTCGTCATGACCGAGAGCATCATAAGAGTGGGGCGCTACGGATGGTTACTCCTAAGGGGGTATAGTATAACCTGGTAGTACCGCGGGCTCCAGTTGCACGGGAATGACGACGAGTGGGTATCTGATGGATCTGATGACCAACTGGAGCACCGACCCGTCGCAACCCGAGAGCGTGCGCTTGCCGGGTGCACGCTAAAGTGGGAGACACCCGCTGATCTGGGTTCAAATCCCAGTGCCCCCACCATAAATAACCCAATCTTTGATTTGAATCGACTCCAAGAGGCGTTTAGTTGATGCATGATTACTGTCTCGCTAAGAGACATGGGACGTAGTTCAATCGCAGTTTCTCTGGTTATCATTCTCCTGTCGCCTCTGGTAGGGAGCATAGCGGCACCTGGAATGGATGAAGCAGAGTCATTAGACAGGGCAGAAGATGTTCAGAGAATTGAGTCAGGACACATGGATAGCGTCCCACTTCAAGGCCCTATTTGGTGGGATTCTGATGCCGATTGGTGGGACCATACCTCCTTGGACAGAGACAAGAATGGGATTCACGACTCGCTACAATCTGCAGAAGGAACCGTAAATATCGGCCTTTCATATTCGAGACCAGTCTTGCAGGGCGATATTGATTTACTCACCTCACTAGGCTATTCTGTAAATGTTGAACTTCCAATTGTAAACGCACTGTTGCTGGGAGATGGCAACTCCTCTGATATCTGGAGTCTGGCTGATGTCGAGGGTGTCGTAATGGTGGAGAGATACGGCTCACTGAGTTTCTTCGGGGATATTCAAACACCTGCTGTCAAAGCAAGGAACTCAACTGAGTATCCCATCGGAGCATGGGATCTGGGAGTTACTGGCAGTGGGATGAATATAGCCATGGTAGATACAGGGGTAGACAACGAACACCCTGGCCTAAGTGGTAAATTTGTGGCAGGTTACGACGCCGTATGTTTTGTACACTCCGACCCACAATGTATCCTGGCAGGTGGCAGACAGGACGACGGTTCATTCGACCCGGACGATGGGAACCAGCACGGTACTGCTTGCATGGGCATGGCCAGTGCTAGCGGTATCGATGCCGACGGCACGCAGACAGATTTCTATGGTTCCGCACCAGACTCTATGCTAGTTGATGTTAGAATTGGCACAGACGTCGGTGCCGGACCATTCGAGAATTATGCATTAGAACAGGAATTCTATGAGTCTGCAATGAACGGCCTACAATGGATTATTGATCATAGGGATGATGCATGGCCTGGCGTTCCTGAGGAAAATCATGGCATAGACATAATCTCTCTTTCTTGGGGCATCACCAGTCATGAAGATGGGGGTTCAGATGGCACTGATATGCACAGTAGAATTCTCGATGAGGCCATGGAACTAGGGGTTGCAGTATCAAATGCGGCCGGAAATGATGGTGAAAATAATGATGGCCTGTCTGGAATGAGTGCGTCTTCGCTCTCTATCACAGTCGCCTCAACTGACGATAAGAATACTATTGATAGAGATGATGATACTATTGCCAGTTACTCTTCAAGAGGGCCAAGGAAGGATAATGGAGACCAGAATCCCTTGAATGAGCTAATTCCTGAGATAAGCGCCCCGGGTACTAATATCATCCAAGCCGAGGGATGCGTTTCAAGTGGGGGATGCAATAATTTCGTAGGAGGTGATGCCTCGGACAATACATACACTGGAAGAGGCAGTGGAACATCATATGCCGCCCCTGCGGTTACCGGAATTGTTGCTCTCATATGGGAGGCCAATGAGAATCTAACTCCTCTACAGATTAAGGAGATTCTTAAGCATACATCTGAAAGACGGGGCGAGCCAAGCGCACCGGAAATTGACCCATATTGGAATCGTGAATTTGGTTACGGCATGGTAGATGCATTAGCCGCAGTGGAACTAGCTTTATTTCTTCGAGAAAGTGGACAGACGGAATCTATTCAGGAGACAATCCAAAATCATCTTCTCAATGTCACGGCTCCCTCTGAAAATGGAGGACTTCTGAATATGACGGGACATGCATGGGGGCAAGATGGCGTCGTTGATCGAGTAGAATTCAGAATTGATGGAGGTCAGTGGTCAGAGGCGACTTACTCCGATATTCCGTCGGAGATAGGGGCATTGACTCCATTCGATTGGCATGTGATACTTGACACCAAGGAAATGTCGTCAGGGGTGCATTCTGTAGAGGTTCATGCCGTCTCCGGGCAATCTCATTCACTCCCAGTTTTCTTTGAATTCAATGTGACTGGATCGTCATCCGATTCCCTATCAATCTCTCCTGTATTGGTTGGCGTGATTATTCTAGTATCTGTGGGATGGGTATCCTCTATCGCCTTAACCCGCTCATTTTCTCCGTTGGCTGCTATCAGTATTGTCAATGATTTGCTGAGTAAGTCGGGTAATGGAGATAACCAAGCCATAATGGATGCAGAGATAATTGAGCCAGACTCCGAGAAATAGGGAGGGCATACTTCCGCCTTCTTCAAAGCCTAGGTCACCTCTCAAAGGCACATGGTGCGCTTCTCCGACCGGGCGAACAGCATCCGACCAACCGGTGTGAGGCGTATGTTTGACATGGCTGGAGATGACACCATACAGTTCGGGTTAGGGGAGCCAGACTTTCAACCTCCAAAGCTAGCGATAGAAGCTTTTGATAAGGCTATGAGAGATGGCAGGAACAAGTATACCACCACTGCCGGACATCCCGATCTTAGGGCCAAAATTGCATCACTCTGGCACCATCTCGTGCCTGAGCTTGATGAATCCAATATATGCATCACAATGAGCGGAACGAATGGACTTCTGGACATATTTCTGGCTTTGGTCAATCCGGGGGATAACGTTCTGATTCCAGAACCATATTTCCCCCTATATCCCCCCGATGTGGAGATATGTGGGGGTTCTCCAAATCTTTATCCATGTAGGTTTGAGAATGGTTTTGTCCCTACAATTGATGACTTGGAAGATAGAGTCAATGACTCTACAGTCGCTATTCTCTATAATTTCCCCAGCAATCCAACCGGAGGTAACGTGAACTCCGAGCAAAGGGACGAGCTGGTGGCATTTGCAATGAAGCACGACCTATGGATAATTACCGATGAGGTATATGACAGAATTGTCTACGACGCTCCACATGTTTCCTTCATCGGAGCTGGCTATGATAAGGTGATCATGGTGCAATCATTCTCCAAGACCTTCGCTATGACCGGATGGAGAATAGGGTATCTTTTGTCGCCAGACAAAGAAGCTATGATGCAATTGACTAAAATGCAATATTATGTTACAGCATGTAGTAATGATGCAATGCAACATGCAGTTCTCGAGGCTTTGGAGAAAGCTCCGGAGTATCCCGAGTCAATGTGCAAGGAATTCAAAGAAAGAAGGGATTTAATCTGTGAAAGGTTGAATTCTATTCCAGGGGTATCTTGCCATGTTCCGACAGGTGCATTCTATGTTTTCCCAAAGGTAGACGTTCCGGGAATGTCTAGTGAGGAAATCGCTATGGCATTACTCGAAGGGGGAGTTCTTTGTTCTCCTGGAACAGCCTTTGGATCGGCAGGAGAGGGTCACCTCAGATTCGCTTACACCATATCAAGGGAGGATATTTCCAAAGGAATGGACAGAGTGGAGAAAATCCTGACTGACTTACGTAGGAATCTGTGAGGGTCCAACTTGATTTCCTTAGCTTTCCTAATTATATCTGCCATATTCTCCTGGTATCTTCCCAGTTTTCTCACTCCAAGAGGGCCAGCAACTGAACTATCCCTATGCACACTAATCCTAATCTTCGCTGGCTCCCAATTGTGGATTTCAGGACCTAATCCGATTATGTTTGGAATGGTCATTGGCTCAGGATGGTTCCTTCTAAACCGAACATCGGATCTAGTCTTCCCCGTCCCTGCCGAATAATTCGAATGGCAGGTCAATCATCCCTCCCTGGGGACTTCCCTCTTCAATATCGATTGAGTCCAAAGACTCTCCTTCATCTGTCAGTGAGGCAATCGAGTCATTGTCCGTCTCAGACTTGGGTGCCTCCAGCGATTCCATCTGTAGACTCTCCAAACGCTCTTCCGGATCTAGCATCCAATCCGGAACGCCGTTAGAACCACCAAGGACTGAAATCGATGTAAAAGTTGCCAATGGAAGAACAGATATTGCTATCAGGAAATCAATAACCGCACTTTTCGGTATTTCGGCATCAGGCGAGATAAAGCCAAGAACCATGGCATCGATTTGCAGATCATTCCAGTCGGCATAGTCAAGTTCCAGCCACCCCAGAGACGCCTCAAGGAGCATTCTGGCAGCATACCAGAAAATGACTATTGGAAGAACCCAAGAGAAAATCGAGAATCTCCATATCACTGTCCTCAGAACGGAAGCAAAACCGACCAGATGATTGGAAATAATTGGTTGAATCTTCATCGCCAGCCACAGGGATGCTAGATATCCAGCCATGCCAAGCTCGAAAGCGCTTCCCGATTTTATCAGGGAGCTAGGAAAACCTTCGATAATGGCCAATGGGACAGCAATTAGTAGAATCTGTAATGGAACCGCAATTAGTTGTAGCCCCCCGTGGACAGCAATCAAATCATACCCGTCCCTACTTACTCTCCGGTCCACCAATCTGGCCATTTTCCCATATGGACTGGAACTTACTGAGAGTCTCGACCTATCGACTAGCTCTGGATCCCCCTTTCTTGTTCTGAGTCCTAGGAAAGATGCCAAACCGCCTCTTCTAATCACAAAGTAAGGCCTGAATCCCCCCAAAGACAAAGCAAGGAATAGTGAGAAAACCCCATACAAAACCCCAGAAACAACAATCCACTCAATTAGATTAGTCTTCACTGTAACGGAGAAGCCATCCCTATCAATTTCGAAAAGGTACCTAGTAGAGAATCCAAAAATAGGTATCAGGGTCACCTGTAATAGAACTAGTAACGACAGAGTCAGCCTATTCTTTAGCGACTGATCTTCACCCATGAATGAACGCATGCGTAAGCTAACATAAGCTCTTCACTATCTGTGCTAGCATTCTCGCGACTTATTCCACCTTGTCATTAGTCCCGACTGGGTTTATTCTCAAGTCGAACGCAATGTCCCAACCTTCATACATGTAGCTAAGCCCCCAATTATGTTAGTATGCGTGTCCTCACCCCCCTGCTACTCTGTTCGTTGTTGCTAGTAACCTCAATGGCTCCCATGTTTGGAGGAGGCGATCAGCTTGATTTGGATGAAGGAGCCTCCGTACAAGCTAGATCCTCCCTTATTGACTTCGAAGTAACCTCAATCGAGTTCGGAACTGGTGCAAATCAGGCCATGCAATGGAGTCAACCAGATGGGAGTGTCCAAGAATATGTCATCAGAGGCCAGGAAATACAGATAGAGGTCACATTCACTCAAGCTGGTACTTCTAGCCAGCCAGCTTATGCTGAGGCATCACTACAAATCTGGCATCCTGTAGGATTCATGATAGATGAGTTCACTTCCAATATGACCCTATCGGGCCAACAATCTGTGGTGCAACAAATTACCTGGATTCCAAATATGTCTCACAGTGTTCTTGATGATCAAGGACTCTTGACTGGAGGAATCCAACTTGTGGGCATGGTAGATGGTGGCCTAGCAGATGATAACCAAGATAACAACCAGTTAACTAGATTGATGCCCATTGCAATTTGGCATGACTCAATGGATAACGGATTTTGTGGAGATACAGACGGAGATGGCGTAAATGACTGTCCAAATGTCCCTTATGCAAATGAGCCCGTTTGGGTAGGAGGTGGCTATGAGGCAGATGGCTCATTATCTTCTGATCCGGATACGTATGGCCATTGGAGGATGATTGACTCAGACGATTCTGCAGAGGGGGACAAACATTGGAGAGTTGCAAGAGAGGATTCTGATTATGCCAGTAACAGGCATGACAGACTTTGGTGGGGGTGGTTCACTCCTTTCCAGAATTGCGATGATCCGGGACACGGTCTTGGCTATGGGATACAGGACTTATCCTTGTCTGAAAAGTATGGTTCGAGGTTCTGTAAGATGAATCTACGAGGATTTGACTATCTAACAATGCAGATGGTCACCTATGCTTGGGGAGAGATGGGCCCGGGCGATTCCATAAGCATTGAAGCAGATGCATCTTCCTCTGTTGAATCATTCAATTACACCGGTCTCGGACTTTCTCCTATCGACTATGACTGGTCAATGAGCGTCTGGAATATGACGGGATTGCACCAAACCGGCGAGTACAATCTTGCATTCAAATTCGATTCGGATAGCTCTCAAGCATCCGGGGGAATAGCGATCGACTCTTTCCTAATATTTGCCATAGAGAGGGTTCCGCAGTATACTGTGGATGTTGATTGTGACGATCCTCTCCCCAACGCGTACTTAGTTGTGCCAGCCGAGGTTGAGTCTCTCTACTGTAGGATAACGAATAATGGATACGTCGATGTCACATTGAGGCTTTACACCGAGGTAACCAACCAATCTTGGATGTATGGTTATCCAATTAGGATAGACTCAAATAATCCTGTTGATCATGATAATTTCGTTGTGACGGATGTTGTCAAGGCTCTCGAAACTACAGATGTCTGGTTTAATATCACCATCCCTGATGGCGCTATCGTTCAGGAAATGATGTGGTTTGTGGATATCAATGACGGCACTACAAACTCAACCAAGGCAACCCTTGGACTACCTGAGGTAAGGGGCATACCCCTTTCCGTTCAAGCCGCATACTCCTGTAAGCTGGAACCTGAGACTCTAGCTTATCCCGACGCCACTATTATGCCCGGGGAAAACGCCACAATTCCAATGAAGTTCAAGAATACCGGTAATCAAATCGCGACATGGAATCTGGGCGCATCTTTCGCAGATACTAGCTGGGGGCCAGAAAATGTCGAGTGGTATGATGCCGAAGGAGATTTGGTGACCAGCTTAGACCTAGCCATCAATGAGGAGCTCGATTTATTCGCTAAGATTCTGACCCCCGATCAAATTCCACCTGGGATATACCAAATCACATTGATCGCCAGCGGGAGGGCTCCAGCCCAGTTTATGTCTACGCCAATGATTGAGATAGAAGTTCCAGTTCAGTATGATATTGATGTAATGCCTTTCGCGACACAGTTTGATGCTCCAGCAGATGGTGTGTTCAGGTCAGTAGAGGTATTGTTGGTTAACAATGGTAATTCTGAAGAGGCCTTCGACCTGTATCTGGATGCAAACTGGAGACTGGAGGCATCTCTCAATACGGAAAGAACTTTGGGAATCACGCCTTTTGGAGGGGATTCAACCTTCTTCCTGATGCTTCCAATGCCATACGGTCTAGAGCCAGAAACTTACGAAATTAAGATAATTGCCAGGAGTGTATCTGACCCAACATTCGAACAGACTAAAAGGGTGTATCTAACAATCCCTGAGACCCATTTAGTTGAGGTAGAAGACTTAGACATGTTGCAAGAAGTCTTCAGAGGAGGTGACGCACCAAGGACGGTAAACTGGGAAGTGACGAATAATGGCAACGTCGATGACGCCTTCTATATCGATTTTGACCACCTCTCCGATGTTTCTGCAGAGGCCATGAATCTAGTCTCGGACTCAAACGGACTCAGGACACCATTTATCGCCTCAGGTGGATCATACAATGTCACAGTTACTTACTCATTCGATGACGAAGCTTTCGGAGACCGGACAATCTCGATGATAGCCACAAGCAAGGCATCCCCTTCCGACTCTCCATCCGTATCAGGAACCGGTATAGCTGAATTCCACGTAGGGGATCAGGGCTGGATTGTTTTGTTGCCTCCGAATGATGTTACCATCTCGGAGCCAGACAATGATATTGAGCTCACATTCTCTGTCAAGAATGACCATCCCACTGATGCACAACTGGTTAGGACCGATGTAGATAGGGACTCAGATCTCTTCTTCAATATAGTAAATGCTAGAATTGAGCAAGAGGACAGGGATTTTGTTTTAGATGTAAATACCACTAGATTGATAGTAGTCACTCTTGAAGTCACCGAAGAAAATCTTGTCTCTCTCTCAGATAACTCAATGACTTTCGAACTGACTCTAGATGTTGATTCCGATATAGACAAGATATCCAGAACGGTCATGATAACCCTGCTAAGGCCCGTTCCCATTGATGACGGGCCCACTGCAGAAGAGGCGGCATGGTTTGGAGGAAACATTCTCTTCCTGCTGGCTGGCGCAGTTGTAGTCCTGGCTCTACTTGCTGTGACTCTAAGGACAATGAGGTCTGCAACAGGCCCCCTTGAGGAGATATCATCCCTAGATGACTACGAGATGAGTGTTGCAGGAAGCGGCTGGGCCTCTGGCGACCCTCCAATAGTCCCTCCTCTGCCTTCCTCAGATGAAGTTGCAAACTCAATGTATGGGGGCACCAAGGAAATCTTCGAACAGCCCCCTCCTCCAATTCCAGGGAAGAATGAGGATGTAGAGGTCACGGAAGTGGAGCCTAAGAGCATTTCAGAAGAAGTCCCCCCGATTCCTGAAACCGGTCTTCCTGAGGGATGGACGATGGAGCAATGGGCTCACTATGGTAAGAGATGGCTAGATCAGCAAAACGACTAGTGTCAGAAAACCACTACTAAGTCCAGTGCGAGCCCTTATGACCCCCCCTTGGGTGGGCAGTCTCCAAGAATAAGGAGTCTAAGCAGATGTATGGCGGTCAGCAACCAATTTTCATATTAAAAGAGGGTACTGAGAGAACTAGTGGGAAGTCCGCTCAGAGCAACAATATTGCAGCGGCAAAGGCAGTGGCAGATGCAGTACGATCTACACTAGGGCCCAAGGGCATGGATAAGATGCTAGTTGATAGCATGGGGGATGTAGTAATCACCAATGATGGCGCTACAATCCTAAAGGAGATGGATATAGAACATCCAGCAGCCAAGATGATCATAGAAATTGCAAAAACACAAGAGCAGCATTGCTATGACGGTACAACTAGCGCCGTGGTCATAGCTGGAGAATTGCTCAAGAGAAGCGAGGATTTAATCGAGCAGAATGTTCACCCCACCGTAATCTGTGAAGGGTTCAGACTAGCATCTGAGAAGGCTTCCGATTTGATAGAATCACATGCTTTGAAGGTTAATGAGGAGATTCTCAAGGAAGTAGCCAAGACCGCCTTAACAGGTAAAAGCGCCGGCGCCGTCAAGGACTTCCTTGCAGATATTAGTGTTGCAGCGGTTATTGCTGTTTCTCAGTCAGACTCAGAAGGAAATGTAGTTGATGTCGACGATATCAAAATTCAGAAGAAGCAAGGTGGCTCAATAAGGGATAGTGCCCTAATCGATGGAATCGTTTTGGATAAGGAGAGGGTGCACAGCGGAATGCCAAAGTCAATCTCGGAAGCTAAAATAGCATTGATAAACTCAGCCATTGAAGTCAAGAAGACAGAGGTAGACGCAAAGATTCAGATTACCGATCCAAATATGCTTTCACAGTTCCTTGATGAAGAAGAGCAGTATCTCAAATCTTTAGTTGAGAAATTCCAGTCTGTGGGCGCTAACACAATAATCTGTCAGAAAGGAATAGACGATCTTGCTCAGCACTACATGTCTAAAGAGGGAATTTTCGCTATCAGAAGGGCCAAGAAGAGCGATATGGGCGCTCTCTCCAAGGCCACAGGCGCGAGAATAGTAACCAATATCGATGACCTAACTTCAGATGATTTGGGCTCTGCTGCAAATGTCGAGGAGAGGAAGATTGGCGATTCTGACATGGTATTCATAGAAGGATGTCCCGAGGCCAAGAGTGTCTCTGTCTTGATTAGAGGTGGGACCGAGCATGTTGTCGATGAAATAAAAAGAGCTTTTGATGATGCAGTCGGTGTTGTCGCAGTCGCCCATGAAGATGGATCAGTCCTGACTGGAGGTGGCTCAGTTCTAGCCGCAATTAGTAGAGATCTTAGGTCATACGCCGAAAGAATCGGGGGCAGGGAGCAGATGGCGGTGGAAGCATTTGCAGGAGCTCTCGAAGTAATTCCTAGAACTCTTTCTGAAAACGCTGGACTTGATCCTGTGAACACAATAATCGACCTAAGAAAAGCCCATTCTGAAGGCAAAAGCCACTTTGGAGTTAATGTGTATGAGGGCGGGGTCGCCGATATGAGCAAATCCCAAGTTCTTGAGCCAAGTAGGGTAGTCGAACAGGCTATTCAGAGTGCGTCTGAGACTGCAGTAATGATCCTAAGGATAGATGATGTCATTTCTAGTAGGGGGGCGTCTCCGGGGGGAGCAGGCGAATTCGATGGATTAGACATGTAGTCCTGATTTTCCGAGATTTAAGAAGTTCTTCCGAGAAGTCTGAAGCATCATATTCAATAATCGGCATCCACTGGAAACATTATCCAGCCTACGGCTGATGTGGTGATTGTGTGTCAGAAGACGTTGGTTCTGCAGAGGGAGCTCTCGAAGACTTCCTAAATTCCGGCGATAGATCATTGGAGGTCTTATTCGGCTCCCAGTCAGGAAATGCGGAGGGCCTAGCCTCGAAGATAGTTAAGATTGCCAAGTCTTACGGTCTTCAAGGCAACGTGCATGATATGGATGGATTTGATTTCAATTCCCTGTCCTCAAAAAAGAGAGTAATCATAGTTTGCTCAACATGGGGTGAGGGAGAGCAACCTGATAACGCAGAGGAGCTCTGGAAATTTGCTAACTCAGGCGCCGCAACCAGGCTTGAAGGAACCCATTTCGCTGTCTGCGCTTTGGGAGACACTAGTTACGAACTATTTTGTGAGTCTGGAAAGGAATGGGACGGACTATTCGAAAAGTTAGGCGCTACAAGAATAGTCGAACGTATAGACTGTGATGTAGATTACGACTCTCCCGCGTCTGAATGGACTCTCAAGGCCCTTCCCGCTCTCGCAGCTGTCGATAGTACAGGGCAGTTCTATGAAGACATGGTCGAAGACATCGTACAATTCGCTAGTGGCTCTTCAGTCGGTGCCGGTGGCGAAGATGGTTTCACTGTCCCAGTAATCGAAGCCGAACCGATCCAAGTTGAGATTTCCATATTCAGATTCGATCCGTCAGATAATACGACTGGTAGAGACTCTTGGGCATGTTCAATACCCGGTCATCTTTCTGTTTTAGAAGCCTTGAGGGCTATCAAAGAAACTCACGATGGAACCCTATCATTCAGGGATGGAAACGATGATGATCCAACAACAGCTATCTCGGTCAACGGGAGGCTCATAATTCCAGGAAGAGTGAGAATCGATAGTGTAGTTACATCCAGAGGGGACTCAATGAAACTAAGAATCGACCCAATACCTGGGTCCGAAGTAATCAGGGATCTCATAGTCGATCACTGGGCCCTAGAACGAAAGAGGGAGTCTTCCAGGCCTTGGATGGTAGCCGCTACTAGAGAGGGAATACAGACCCCACAAGGGGTCTTCGGAACAATGAGTCAGTCCACTGCTCTCAGGATTCACTCTCTTGCTGACTACGATAGTGCTCCCCTTCTACATTCTAGCTCCGATGCCGTTCCTTATGCTAATGGCTTCCTCGGGCCTGCAGTCTTGGCAAGTACTTGGGCCCGACGCAACGACCCTAGGACGGCTCCTGAGAGAGTAGTAGAATTGGATGCTATTCTCGGCTCAAGCAACGGCATCAAGGCAGAAACTGACTTGGCTCCTATTTTCAGGAGAGAAGGATACTCAAAATCAGTATCTGAGGGATTACTCGAGGCCAGAACTAGTGCGATTGAGAACGACTCATTCAATGGTAAGCTCGGTAAGCATGTTTGGTGGTACTGTTGGACAGTCAAGAGTAGTGGTAAGGTAAACGATACAGTACTCTACAGACAAGTTCTGGGTCCAATAGGGCTCCTTGGAAACTTATTCTCAGGCGTCACAGCAAGAATGGTTCTCGGATTCACTAGAACTGGAGGAAATATCCTCAATAGTATCCTGGGAATGGTAGCTCCCCCGGCAGGAATAGGAAAAATGCCTAGACAATTCAATTCCTCCGTTGCCAATCACCATCAGGTGATCGCCATCTACAACGAAATGGACGGTAGGTTCTGATGCCTCTAAAATATGCCTATCACCCGGGAAATGTAGCTCACAGTGGTTCGCCGGAAGTAGCAGACACCATGGATGCAGTTGCTAGAAATCTCGGTCTCGAACTTACGCCCTTGGAGGGTGCAACATCTTGCGGAGCAGGGATAATCAAGCAGGCCAATCAACGACTTCAGCTAGCACTCAACGCCAGAACATTCGCTATGGCAGAGTCGCTAGGTCTAGAAATCCTCACTCCCTGTGCAGCAACAGCTGGAAATCTGAAACAGGATTTAGAAAAGCTACGCTCTGACAATATACTGATGAAGGAAATTAATGATGTCCTAATCAAAACATGTGGCATGGAATTCACAGGAAATACCGAAGTTCACCATCTCTTGCACGTCCTAGTTGATGAAATAGGACTTGATAAGGTCGAGAAGCTGGCTGTCAATAAGTTCGACTTCAGGGTGGCACCCTACTACAGTCCCTATTTCCAAATGGAAGGGGCGTGCGGAGGAGATAGTGTGAACGATCCAGAATATTTCGAGCAACTGGTCCAATCCCTAGGAGGAAACCCAATCGACTGGGAAGGCAGGGTCCTCAGTGTCGGCGCCCCAGGGATATTCTCAGAGGAACCGACCGTTCTAAGGCAATCAGCAGCAGTAATTTCCGAAGCCAAGGAAGAAGGAGCAGATATAATAGTCAGTGCATGTAATCTCTCCCACTCAATACTGGATATATATCAGGGAAAGGCATCCAGGGCTACTGGAATTATTACTAATATCCCAGTGATACATCTGACCGAGCTACTCTCTTTCGCCTTCGGCAATCACAATACCAGATTCGCCCAACTGAGGACTAGGATAGCAGTAATCGGCGACTAGCGCCTCTAGAAATCATCAAGACCATACTGGCCTCGAGGCCGTATTCTCTCAGAGGGAAGATTCTTGGCCGATTTATCATCAATATCTGCAGGAGTCAAATCAGTTTTGGAAATTTGACTCCTTCTCTTCTCTCTCTCTGATATTACAAATTCATTGGCAGGTAGTAAGAAACCCTCGTCAACGACTGAAAAACTACCCAGGT
Source organism: Euryarchaeota archaeon UBA463 (assembly GCA_002501805.1). Lineage (GTDB taxonomy): Archaea > Thermoplasmatota > Poseidoniia > Poseidoniales > Thalassarchaeaceae > MGIIb-O5. The sequence goes on from DAOI01000004.1 coordinate 84,118, forward strand.
TCGATAAGTCTGAGTGATGTACGCGAGGGAGACTCCTCCTTACACGATGTACAGCCCTCTGCATATTCTCCTCCCTCCTAACGGCCGCGGCCTTGGCCCCTTCATCTCTTGTACCCTCAGCAATCAGAACGATGACCTCACCAAGACGCCTTCTCCCAGTTCTGCCCCTTCTCTGTATTGTACGTATCTCACTAGAAACCGGTTCGTAGAATATTACTAGGTCAGCAGACGGTATATCGAGACCCTCCTCCCCTATCGAGGTCGCCAAAAGCACATTCGCCCCACCGTTTCTAAACTCATCGAGCACACTCACCTGATCTTTTGGAGAAAGGCCCTGCCTTCCCCCTCTGGCGGATTGCCCTACAAAACGTACTGCTTTCACACTATCTAGGTCCTGCAGAGAGGACTCCAAAGATGCTATTGTGTCTCTGTAGTTAGCGAAAACAATCACTCTACTACTCGGATCCCGTCGTAATCTTTCTCGGATCATTCTCCTAACCGCGCCAATTTTAGAGTGTATCTCTACCATTCCCTCTAGCTTATCTGAAAGATCCCTGACACGGGGATCCCTGAGAAAATCTCGGACTGTTTTCTTACTTGAATCGTCACCATTCTCCAATCTGTCCAAGTATTCCCTGGATGCCGATACTCCTTGGCTCAAGAGACAATTGATAAGATGATGCAATCTCATAGCAATTGCAATCTGAGAGACTGACTGATATCCACTAACCTCCCCCCTCCCTATCGCGGACCTTGATCTGTCCATTGCACTGGATAGTCCTGCGAAACTAATCATCCCAGGTAAAATGTATCTTCCAAGACGCCTCTGTCTATCCACTATTCCCTGTTGCCAAATGACGAATGGTTGGGCCAGTTCCTTGATTTCCTCAGGAACTCTAACTGAAATCTCTCTTATTTCCAATTCTGATAGATATCCCTTAAGCATCTCCTCATCAGAATTTCTAATGTGTATTCTACTGGCCCCTGTCCTAGTACAAATTTCCCTCACATTGTCCGGCCTGTGACCAGGACTAGCCGTCGCTCCAAGAATATGAGGTGAGCTATTGGATGAGATGTAGTAATCACAAACCATTGCCATTGCATGCTCTCCGGTACAGTGGTGTGCCTCATCAATAACTAGAAGTGAGAATTCCGATAGTTTCAGAACATCATTCTTGACATCATTAACAACCACTTTCGGAGTCGCTATTATTAGTCTAGAAGAATCCCATAAGCCAACTCTATTGGAAGGAGGAATCTGACCAGTAATCGAAATAGCGTCTTCCTCAAGTGAAAGTACCTCTCGTATTGATCTAAGGTGCTGATCAACAAGGCCAACGGTAGGAGCAATCAATATTACACGACCGTTTTCCTCAGACAGCTTATTCGCGATCGCCATCCATATCACTGCGGTCTTACCTGCTGCCGTTGGCATCACCAAGAGCATGGAAGTTGTGAGTGCCTCATCAACCGCCTCTAGCTGGTAAGCCCTGGCTTCAACAAGACCTTCACTGAGCAAAGCATGGCTCACATAGGGTGACACGGATGCTTCCATTATCGCAGGGGTTGAAAATAGTTTCAGTGAGATTGTTCGTTAGCAGTGTTGTTTTCTCTATCCCGATTCGTTCATATAGGGCATGTTTGTCGGAAGGCTGCTCACTACGTGAGGTACCAGACACCTGAAGGCTCTGCAAAAGCATCCTCAGAACCAGCCGAACACTCGGGAAGCTGGAATGGTGTCACGGTACCTCCCTGACGTGGTTAGCCCGGAAAAACGCCGTTTACGGCAATATTCCGGTTATTGCAAAGGAGGATTAGAATGGCCGACAAGAGTAGACCCCGCCGAGGTAGCATGGGCTTTAGCCCTCGGAAGAGGGCACTCAGAAAGTTTGGTAGAATTCAAGCATGGCCTGAAAATTCTGACTCCGAGATCAGAGTACTGGGTTTCGCGGGCTGGAAAGCAGGGATGACCCATGTTCTGATGAGGGATACCAATCCAAACTCCACTTCCGCTGGACAAGAGGTCCGAAAAGCGGTTACTGTAGTGGAATCGCCACCAATGAAGGTATTAGCAGTCAGGGGGTACAAGATGACTCCCTACGGTATGCAGACAGCCGGTGAGGCTTGGGCAGACCTGACTGACTCAAGCCCAGACGGACTAATGCCGAGACTAGCAAACCAGACTCGTGGAGAGAGGGATGCAGAGCAAGGAAGGAAGCCAGCAAAGAGAGGCGGTAGAATTCCTTCAAGAAGCGGTTCTGCCGAAGGCGCCTTAGAATCCCTCAAAGATCAGGATCTGTGCGAAGTTAGACTGATAGTTGCTACCCAGCCCTTCCTCGTCAAGAGTATCCCTGGAAAGACTCCAGAGATTATGGAGGTCGGACTCACTGGAAGTGATAACTCCGCGAAACTAGATTGGGCCACCGAGAGACTAGGGGGAGAAATTTCCGTTGCAGATGTTTGGAACCCAGGCCAAGACGTAGATGTCGTCGGCGTTACCAAGGGCAAGGGATGGCAAGGAGCGGTCAAGAGGTGGGGTGTGAAAATCCTCAGTCATAAAAACAGTAAGAGAAGGCGTCAAGCTGGTAACCTCGGTGACTTCGGTACTGGATACGTTAGAAAGACTGTACCTCAGGCAGGACAGATGGGGTATCATCAAAGAACTGAGCTCAACAAGAGAATACTAAGGATATCCAATCCAGAGGAATCTGAAATCACTCCTGCAGGAGGTTTCTTGAACTACGGTGAGGTTACTAATCCATATATCCTGTTCCAGGGAAGTCTTCCCGGCCCATCCAAGAGGATGCTTAGGTTTAGAGATCCAATTAGGCCGAGATCAGAAAGTCAAGAAGTCGTACTTACATATGTCAGTACATCAAGCAAACAGGGGGTCTGAAGATGAAGGTAAAGGCTTACGATTTAGTCAACTCTGTCGACCAAGAGGAGTTGGATGCCGGTTTACTAGCCGAGTCTTTCTCAGTAGAGGCCAAGCAAGGAAAGGCAGTCAGCCTACCAGATGCCTTCTCATCAGATATCCGAATGGATCTTATCCGCTCTGCAGTACACTCCTCTAGGGCAAATCGACGCCAGCCATACGGGCACAGGGAGCACAACGGGAAGAAAGCACCACAACCAGGGATGAAACACTCCGTGGAATGGTGGGGCAAGGGAAGAGGCGTATCTAGGATTATGAGGAAGACCGGCCAAAGAACTGGTGCTCAAAATCCTCACACACGCGGTGGACGCCGTGCGCACGGCCCCAAAGTCGACAAAGACTGGACACAGAAACTAAACTCCAAGCAAAGAGCGGTTGCGAGAGATTCCGCAATTGCAGCTTCTGCAGATCCTGATATTGTCGCTGCTAGGGGTCATAGATTCGATGAAGGTACTAATTTCCCTATAGTAATAGATGGCTATGTTGAGTCTAGACAGGGATCTGATGAGAAGTATGATGTCGAATCTCTTCCACTTCAGTACTCCACCAGAAAGTTCATCGCAATGATGGAGGGTATAGGCCTCGGTGAGGATTTAACCAGGGCCAAGTCTGGAAAAACTATCAGAGCCGGAAAGGGGACCATGAGGGGACGAAAGACAAGAACACCGAAGTCTATCCTTCTGGTAGTTTCCAACAGAGACGGTCTCCACAAGGCCGCTTCAAACGTCCCAGGGGTAGATGTTGTAGTTGCTAAGGATCTTTGTGCAGAAGACCTAGCTCCAGGGGGGGACCCTGGAAGACTGACAGTTTGGACCAAGCAAGCAATAGAGGCAATGAGGTGAATATATGACAGATCCATTCGATATTATCCTGATGCCTTGGATTACCGAGAAGACCCTTGAAGCTAGAAGGGTCTCGGACCCAGATATTGGATTCCTTCAGAACAACAACAGAATAGAATTCATCGTACACAGGGACGCTACCAAAGCCCAGATCAAAGGGGCGGTTGAAGAGCTGTTTGAGGTCAAAGTAGCCAAGGTAAACACAAGAATCACAATCACCGGCAAGCACGCTTCTGTGCGTCTAGCCGAAGGTTACGATGCAGAGGAGGCAGCACTCAAGCTGGGTGCTTTCTGATGAGGTGATAATATGGGTAAGAGAACACGTTCACAACGCCGAGGTTCGAGTCCTAAGAACAGGGTCTCCAGTCATAGATTCCCTGCGGCGAATAATCTCCCAAGGGTGAAGGATAAGATTGGAGAGGTAGTTGGCCTTATTCATAGTCCTGCCCATACAGCCCCCTTGGCCAAGATCAAGTTTGAAGATGGCACAGAGGGGCATATGGCCGCTCCAGAGGGAATTTCAGTAGGGCAACCAGTTTCATTTGGAGAAAATGTTGAGCTGAGGCCAGGCAATGTTACAATTCTTGGTAGTATCCCAGAAGGTACACCTGTGTCTAATGTCGAGTCAAGACCTGGAGATGGTGGTAAATTCGCCAGATCAGGAGGGAATTCAGCAATAGTTGAGAGTAGGACTGGCGACAAAGTAAGAATTAGATTGCCCAGTGGCAGAATCAAGGAACTACTTTCCACTTGCAGAGCAACCATAGGCGTACTTGGGGGTCACGGTAGGACCGAAAAACCACTGATGAAGGCAGGGGCCGCTCATTACAGGGCCAAGGCCAGAGGAAAGCTGTACCCGACCGTATCCGGTGTGGCCATGAATCCAGTAGATCACCCTCATGGTGGCGGTAATCATCAAGCTGTACATGGCCCCAACTCAGTCAGTAGAAACACGCCCCCTGGTAAGAAGGTAGGAAATATCGCACCTCGCAGAACCGGTCGGGGAAGAGTAAGGCAACAGGAGGTTGAGTGATATGGCTCGTCGTTCCAAGAAGGCATTCAGGTCCCCTAAACTTGCCAGAAGGCAAGCAAGAAAGAGGAGATCCAAGATAAGCGAGAGGAGGAAGAAAGAATTCCTCTGGAGGGGTTACACCTTGGACCAGCTTCTTGAGATGCCACTAATGCCTCCCGAAGATGACTTCGAGGCCATTAGCATAGCTTCTCTAATGCCATCAAGGGCGAAAAGGTCCATCGTAAGGATGTATGAGGGGCTAAACCCTGAATCTGAGAAGCTCCTAGAAAAAATAAGATCAAGTGAGGGCAATAAGACCATCAAGACTCACTGCAGGGGCCTATACATTCTACCTGAAATGGTTGGAAAGACCATTGGAGTACATAATGGTAGGGAATTCGTCAATGTCGAGGTTATCCCTGAGATGATCGGGCACTCCCTTGGAGAATTCGCAATAACGAGGAAGTCGGTAACGCACACAGGACCAGGTGTTGGAGCAACTAGGTCCTCGACCCATGTAGCATTGAAGTAGGTGAAAAAATGAGTAGGAGAACAGGTAACTCGCAGAGCGGATATACCCAACTGCTCGAAGGATCCAATCTCGTCACTGCTAGGACAGTCAATGTTGACATGCATCACAAACACTGCTATCACATAGCCAAGGCACTACGCGGAATGAACGCGGCAGATGCAATTTCCTACCTCGAGGACGTTATAGAAAAGAAGAGGGCAATACCTTACGTCAGGAGATCTAGAAGAGGAAGGGGAGGAAATACCATGGCTGGACACAGAAAGGGAAAGATGGGCCCAGGAAAGTACCCAAACAAGGCCTCAAAGGAATTCATCAAGCTAATCAATAGCGCCATGGAGAATGCCAGACAGAGATTCGATACCATCGATCCCGAGGATATGACAATTACACATCTAGCCGCGCACAGGGGACAGATAGCTAGACACTGGAGGCCAAGAGCACAAGGTCGTGCTACCCCCAAGAATCACTATCAAGTAAACCTCGAGATATTTTTGGAGTATTTTGGCGACGAAGATGAAGGAGATGATTTCTGATGTCTCAAAATACAGTTAGAACCTTCATTCATAGGAACGTCGAGAGACAACTAGTCAGAGAGTACTTGCTCAAAGAGACTGAAAGAGCAGGGTTCGGAGGCTTACACTTCCAGAGGACTCCAGAGGGTACCAAAGTCACCCTTCAAGCAGAGCAGGTAGGCCGAGTAATAGGAAGAAAGGGCAAAGTAATACGAGAACTCGAAACACGTCTGAAGTATGATTTCAAGCTTCAAGAGCCAAAACTCGAGGTCGAGGAGATTACCGAGCCAAGACTGAACGCCCAGGTCATGGCAAGCAGGATGGCCAGCTCACTTGAAAGAGGCTGGTTCTTCCGTAGGGCGGGCCATAGCACAGCACAGAGCATAATGGACGCTGGCGCAAGAGGATGTTTAGTCACATTGAGTGGAAAGATTACAGGCGCAAGACACAGAGTCGAGAAGTTCCAGCAAGGACACATCAAATTCTGTGGAGAAACCGCTCTTCAGTTCATGGATGTCGGGTATTCTGTAGCAGTAAAGAAGCTGGGAACTGTTGGCTGTTCAGTAAGGATAATGAGGCCCGGCGTCAAGCTACCCCATGAAGTAACTATTCTGGACAGGCACGAAGTAGGTCTACCGCCACTAGAGGACGTCGCATACATTATTCCCGAAGAAGAAGAGCCAGTTGTAGACGAATCCTCCGAACCAGTCGCCGACACCGAGGAAGTGATCGATGCTGCTCTAGAAAAGATGGCAGAGATCGAGTCAGACCCCAGCAAGGAGGAAGAGTGAATGTCGCACGTCAGTCCCCGAGACATCGAAACGATGAGCTCAGAGCAACTTCTCAGGACATTGGATGATTTGAAAGACGAGCTTTTGCAACTAAGGGCACAGCAAGCACTCGGGGGCTCATCATCAAACTCCGGATCTTACAAGCAAACTCGAAGGAGTATTGCTAGGATACTTACCAAGATCAATCAAGAAAACAAGGGGGGAGAGTAGATATCTGGGATATGCAATACGTGTGGCCTTCCACAAGAGGTATGCATATGCCAGGAGATTGCCAAAGAGCAACAGAAGGCAGTCATCTCGGTAGTTCGCAGACGTTATGGGAAAATGGTGACCATAGTGGAGGGAATAGACGACTCGGCGATAGATTTGGGGCAGTTAGCCAAGATTCTCAAAGGGGCATGCGCGAGTGGCGGGACAGTCAAAGATCGTACGATAGAGCTTCAAGGAGACCACAAGAAGAGAGCATCCAAAGTCTTGGAACAGAATGGATACAAGGTGGAGGTAAGATGATGTCTAGAATGATTAATCTCCCTTGGATATCACGCACCTTGAGTGTCGTTAATTCAGACGATCCAACTCTCATAGGGGTTTCGGGAACAGTGTTAGACGAGACCAAGAAGACAGTACTAGTTCGTACTGAGTCCGGTGACTTGACACTGGCAAAAGAAGTAATTACATTCACTATTGACTCAGGAGAGGCCATCGAAGGATCCAGAGTCACTCAGAGAGCAGAGGACAGGATCGGGAGGAGATATTAGATGACCGGAATCAGAGATATCGGAGTTGATGTGATTACTCCAACTGGAGAATGGGATGGGGATGACAACTGCCCATTCTATGGAAGCCTAAGAGTCAGAGGGCAGATTATCGAGGGCTCGGTCTCTACTACTGGCATGGCAGGATCAATAGTTGTTGAAAGAGAGATTACAAGATACATGAAAAAATATGAGAGGTATGAGAAGAGAACAAGAAGGTACTCAGCCCACCTCCCATCATGTATTGGAGGAGTCCAGGTAGGCGACAGAGTGCGCATAATGGAGTGCAGGCCTCTTTCCAAGACAGTCAATTTCTGCGTTATAGAGAAGGGGGTACCAATATGAAGGGAATTCCAGGTAGGGTGACAAAGGCTCTACCTTCACAAGCGAAGCTGGAATGTGCAGATAATACTGGTGCAAAGGTCGTCCAGTTAATTACGGTTCTAAAAAAGGGCGGAGTTGCTAGGAGGTATCCAGCCGCAGGCGTCGGAGACATGACAAAAGTCACTGTTAAGAGAGGTACTCCAGAGACACGAAGGCAGATGTTCAATGCAGTAGTTATCAGGCAGTCCAGGCCATTCAGAAGAGTAGATGGAACATGGGTCCAGTTTGAGGATAATGCCTGTGTCATTACCAACGAACGCGGTGAAGTTCAGGGTTCAGATATCAAGGGCCCTGTAAGCAGGGAGGCGGCCGAGAGATGGCCAAGGATAGCCGCAACTGCGAAACAGATAGTGTAGAGAGGTGTGATTATGACAAGAAGCAGTAAAGCAAGTAAACAGCGCCTCAGTCAATCCGACGCTCCTACGCACGTCAAGAGGAAGAGAATGAGGGCCAGGCTCGTTACAGACGATCCAGACTTAATCAATATCAGAACTGTTACTGTCAGGGTCGGGGACGAGATAGAGATCGTAAGGGGAGATTTCGGCCATCCAAATAGCGTCAAAGCCGATACAAGAGGAAAGAGGCTCGGACAGCCAAGGGGAAGGGCCGGCATCGTGGCAAAGGTCGCTAGAGTAGATACTGACAGTGGTATGATTTTCGTAGACGGCCTCACAATGGCTACCGCAGACGGAAAGGAAGAAGCAGTCCCTATCCATCCTTCAAACGTGATAGTTACCAAGCTATTCGAGGGAGATACGCTCAGGCTTAAGAAACTCATCGAGAGAACTAGTGGAGGCGACACAGAATGAGCAGTAGCCACATGAAGAGACTAACCATGCCAAGGAGCTGGCCACTTCCAAGAAAGACTTCAATTTGGATTCAGAAGCCAAATCCTTGCGGGCATCCTCTCGATCTTTGCATGCCCATGGGAGTAATCCTCAGAGATGTTCTCGGCGTGGCCCAGAATCGACGTGAAGCTAAGAAAATACTACACTCAAAGCTTGTCAAGGTCGACGGATCAATTGAAACTGATATTGGAAGGGGAGTGGGGCTAATGGATGTCCTAACTGTCGGAGATGTTAGCTACAAATGCGTCCTAGATACCAATGGCAAGCTTAGATACAGAATGATACCAGCTAAGGAAGCATCAACCAAGATATGCAGGGTGATGGGCAAGACCACAATCAAGGGAGCTAGAACACAAGTTCATCTTCATGATGGCAGAAATTTGCTATTCAATGAGAATCCCGAATATAAGACTGGAGACTCCCTAGTAATCTCCTTGCCAGATCAAGAAATAAAATCGCATCACAAGTTCGAGGAAGGGTCAATTGCATACCTTACTGGTGGGAACCACATCGGAGAAATCGCTACAGTCAGGGGCCAAGACATCAAGAGATCGTCTAAGGCCAACGAGGTCCAATTCGATGACTTCGGCACAATCTCAGATTATGTTTTCATCATCTCAAGCGAATCAGATATTCCAACGGGGGACAACTCATGAGTCAGTCAGTAAACCCAATGCGCTCCCCCAGAATCACCAAGGTAACTGTAAATATTGGTGTCGGAGAAGGTGGACAAAGGCTACAACTTGCTGAGAAAGCACTAGAGATGGTGACTGGAATGGTGCCTGTTAGGACACTGTCTACTAGCACCAATAGAGATTTAGGAACTAGGAAAGGGGCCCCAATCGGGTGCAAGGTCACTATCAGGGATGAAGAAACAATCAACGCCTTCCTCAAAGACGCGTTCTGGGTTCGTCAGCATACTTTGCCAACTTACAATTTCGATGCATCAGGAAACCTGTCCTTCGGAATCTCCGATTATACAGATTTCCCTGGTCAGAAGTATGATCCAGATGTGGGAATCTTCGGAATGGACGTCAATGTAGTCCTAGAAAGACCCGGTCACAGAGTTTCCAGGAGAAGGAAGAGATCACGAAGAGTTTCAGCTAGCCATCGTGTTGGTCCCGAAGAAGCAAGGGCTTGGTTCACGGCTAGCTATGATCTGAAGATAGTAGGATACGGGGAGGAAGAGTAGCATGGCAAAAGATCACGGTGAGAGAATCGGCAGATCTGTCGGATGCAGGAAATGCGGAAGAAAGAGAGGAATGATCAGGCGTCATGGACTTAGACTTTGCAGGCAGTGCTTCAGAGATATGGCCCCAGAAATAGGATTCAAGAAGTATTCATGAGGTGAAAAGATGCAGTACGACCCACTAAGCGATGCCTTCACACGTATTTTCAATGCGGAGCAGGCAGGACACTACGAGGTTTCAGTGAAACCAGCAAGCAAACTACTAGGACAGATGTTGCAGATCATGCAGAAGTCTGGATATTTAGGAGAATTCGAGCGAATAGAAGACGGAAGAGCAGGCTCATTCAGAGTTGAGCTAATAGGCGCCATAAACAGGTGTGGAGTAATTAAGCCACGCCATTCTGTAAAGAGGGCAGATTTCGATAAGTGGGAGTCAAGATATCTTCCAGCCAGAGATTTTGGTCTACTGATCGTCACTACAAATCAAGGCATAATGGACCACTATGCCGCAAAGAAGGAGCGTGTCGGAGGACGCCTTCTAGCATACATTTTCTGAGGAGTTGATTTTCATGCCAAGTTTAGATCAGGTAATCCATAATATCGGCCTCTCAGAGGGTTCCAGCGTAAGTATTGAAGGCAATTCAGTAACAGTATCTAGAGAAGGTAAAACCATCACAAGAGAATTCAGGCACCCAAAGGTATCAGTAAGTAGCTCCGAATCAGGAATCCTGGTGGCATGTGATCTTCCACGTAGGGCTGACAAGGCCATAGCTGGAACATGGGCCGCACATCTCAGGAACATGGTCAGGGGAGTGGAAGAAGGATTCGAATACAAGTTACAAGCAGTTTACAGTCACTTCCCTATGACTCTTAAGGTCGAAGGGAACAAGATGGTAATCAACAATCTCTTTGGAGAGAAGGTACCGAGGGTCGCAAAACTCCCCTGGAGTCCTTCAGATGTTGAGGTCAAGGTCGAGAATAAAACCGATGTAACTGTCAGCGGAGTCGATAGGGAGAAGGTCGGCCAGACCGCGGCGAATATAGAGCGCGCATGCAAGATCAAAAAGAGAGACAGAAGGGTCTTCCAAGACGGTGTTTACATAGTTTCAAAGGGGGCATAGAATGACTGAAGAATTCGAAACAATGACGGTTCCCGAATTGAAGGAACTCCTTAGAGAGAAGGGACTCAAGGTCGGAGGCAAAAAGTCAGAGCTAATTGAAAGACTATCTGAGAGCTCCATCGTAAAAGAAGATCCAATCGACACCCCAGACTCTGATTCAGTAGACGATTTAGAGGATTCAGACTTCATGGATGATGATGAAGACTTCGAGGACGACTTCTTCGATGAAGAAGATGATTGGGACGACCTGCACACCGCGCGTCAAAAACCAGTCCTCGATGAGGAAACGGTCGCAGCTCTGTCTTTCAGAGCCAAGCAGAAGAAGAAGCAACCAGCTTTCAAAAGACAAGAATGGTACAGGTACAAGAGACTGGCAAGGTCCAGCTGGAGAAAGCCAAGCGGACTCCAGTCCAAAGTCAGGCTAAACAGAAAATATAGGCCTCCGATGGCACGAATAGGATATCGCAAGATTTCCTCTGTGAGGGGACTTCACCCCTCAGGTTTCGAAGAAGTAATGGTTCACAAATCAAGTGACTTGGATGGATTAGATCCAGAAACACAAGCAGTCAGAATAGGCGCTAGAGTAGGAAACAGAAAGAGATTAGACATACACGACAGAGCTAACTCACTCGGACTAAGGATACTCAATCAAAGAAGAATCGAGAGAAAGGGGGACCTCTGATATGATAATTACGAACCAGAGGAGAATGGCCGCGGCAATTCTTTCTCAGAAGGAAGGGCGACCGGTAGGGGTTCACAGGATTTGGATCGACCCAGACTACCTAGACGAGGTCATCTCAGCAGTTCAGAAGGATGATGTCAGGAGACTAATTTCCGATGGCATAATCAAGGCCAGACCTATCAAGGGAACTAGCAGGACTAGAGCTAGGAAGGCAGCTTTACAGAAGTCCAAAGGAAGAAGAAAGGGACATGGGTCCAGGAAAGGAAGCTCAAATGCTAGGGCGCCAAAGAAAGAGAGATGGATGAGGCTAATTAGGTCCCAGAGGAGGGAGCTTAAAGAATTCCGAGAGGATGGGACACTAACTAGATCCCAATACAGATACTACTACAGAAAGGCTAAGGGAGGTTCTTACCGATCCATAGCCCACATGAAGACCAATATCGAACTCGATGGTATTGAAATCGGGGGTGAAAACTGATGGCATATGGTAAAAGTCAGAGATTGAGGCCCAAGCGCCGACGCCAAGGAAAAACGGATTACCACAGGAGATTGAGATTACTCAGAAGTGGTGCTCCAAGGGCAGTCGTCAGAGTTTCCAACACTCAGGTAATTTGTCAACTAGTTTCTTACAACCCTAGTGGGGACGCAATCTTACAGTCGGTAAATGGAAAGTCGCTGACCGATTCCTACTCATGGCCAGACGTCGCTTCCAAGAAGTCAATACCTGCATGCTACGTTGCAGGTTATGCACTCGGTAAGAAGGCAATATCTGCGGGCAACCATGAAGCCGTTCTAGACATAGGATTAGCAGCTTCTTCTCAAGGAAGCAGAGTTTTCTCCGCCCTAAAAGGTATGATTGATGCCGGCCTTGACATCCCTCATGGGGCTTCCGTCCTCCCTAGTGAGGAGAGGCTGAGTGGCAAACACATAGACGACTCACTATCATCATCAGTGGAAGCATCCATTGAAGCAATAGAGGGGGCACACAAATGAGCGAAGAAGAGATCCAAGAATCTGTTACATCCGAGGAAATCACACTCGCTCCCGGACTAGCTAAGGCATTCGAGTCATCTGACGATGGCGCGGGAGAGAGAGGAAGGAGAAGAGGAGGGCCAGATCCACTCGCGGCACTAAGGACATGGCAACCAAGGACTAGACTAGGTAGAATGGTCATGAACGGCCAGATACTGACTTATGAAGAAGCACTTTCTTCAGGACTCCCCATAAGAGAGGTAGAAATCGTAGATGCTCTTCTTCCAGATATCACTGACGATGTACTAGCCGTCAATATGATTCAGAGAATGACAGATTCCGGTAGGAGGGTCAGATTCAATGTATTGTGCGCTGTAGGAAATGGCGATGGATATGTGGGACTATCTGTCTGTAAAGGAAAGGAAGTCGCTAGCACAATTAGAAAGGCCATCGATAAGGCAAAGCTCAACATGATTCCAGTCATGAGAGGAAACGGCTCTTGGGAGTCTTCAGAGGGTCCCGGGACTAGTGTTCCTTTCATGGTAACAGGAAGGTCCGGATCAACTAGAATCACCCTTATGCCAGCTCCTGCAGGAAAGGGGCTTGTCATTGGCGACTACGGTAGGAGAGTTCTCACACTTGCTGGTGTCACTGATGTTTGGTCACGATCCTCAGGACAGACTCGTACTACGATTAATTTCGCTAAGGCGACTTTCAATGCCCTAGTCCAACTAAACAAGACAAGGCTTTCCGAGGGAGCAAATAGACGTCTCAGTATTATCAGAGGGAGGGAGTTGAGTTGAGTTTTCTTGTAATAAGGGCTAGAAGCGATCGCGGCGTAACCCGAAAGATCCGTGAAACCATGGCCATGCTGAATCTTACTAGGGTGAACCACGCTACCATAGTTATGGACAACCCGTCTTACCGTGGAATGCTACAGAAGTCCAAGGATTACATCACTTGGGGCGAAGTGGATGCAAAGACCATAGAGAAGCTGATCAAGGAGAGAGGAAGGATGTCAGGCGACAAGCCAGTAACCGACTCAACAGTCAAAGAGTTCAGTAATTTCAACGGAATTAAGCAACTTTCGGAGGCTATTGCCTCTGGTGAGGCCACAATGAAGGATGTGGAGGGGCTCAAACCAATTTTCAGACTACACCCCCCTAGGGGGAGCAAAGGATGGGGCGGAATCAAGAGGGCCTACACCGTAGGCGGTGCTCTGGGTTTCAGAGGAGATGCGATTGGCGACTTAGCCGATAGGATGATCTGAGGTGATTATATGGTTTCAAGGACTAACAAATTTCGAGGAAGGAGTCGCTATCATGGTCGAGGAAAGAAGGCTGGAAGGGGCGCTGGAAAGAGAGGCGGAAGAGGAAGAGCTGGAATAGGCAAGCACAAAGTTATGTTCAGGAATAAGTACCTCCCTGGGCACTGGGGCATGCACGGATTCAACAGACACCCAAGTCTCAGGAAAGTCAACTTATCCATCAATGTAAGCGAGCTGACCGGATTGACCGATGGAGATGAGGTGAATCTAACTGAGATGGGATACGACAAGCTTCTAGGCAAGGGACCAATATCTAAGCCACTGAAAATAATAGTCGATGAAGCAAGCCCCAGGGCTATAGCCAAGGTTGAAGCCGCTGGAGGAACAGTTTCAACAAGCTCCGAAGATGGCGAAGACTGGGCAGAATGGGAAGAGGAATAGACACTTAGGTAGGCGATAGCATGGTCGAAAGAAAAGTCTCATACCCATGGCTCCTGATTATTTCTGGGCTATACTTTGGTGGACTTTTCTACTGGATTCAGGACGATCTTCTAAATGCAACTGGTGATGTTCAAAGCCGTGCTTTGCAGATGTACGTCACAGCTATCATCTACGTCCTATACGTTGTTTGGGGGACAACAAGCGATTTACCAGAGAGACTCAGGGAGATGCCTTATGGAAAGGCCACGAAACCCACTATATGGCTCCTTTTCGTACTCGCATTGGCTTGGTGGGGATGGGTCGATACAGCAACTGTCGGATTCTTGCTGGTAGGCGTCGCTCTACTTGGATTTGGAGCAGGACTGGGAATCTCTGTCTCCCTGTACACAGGAAGCGAGTCTAGTAGACTCTATGCATTGTCAAGACTAGTGGACGTATATCCAAGCATCACAAAGCCCGAAGGTCACGTTAGATTCAATCAGAAGCTGTGGACTACCACTCTCGTTCTGATAATTTACTTCATGATGACCAATGTCATGATATACGGATTATCGGATTCTACTTTGGATATTTTCTCATCTTTCAGGTCAATCATGGCTGGTGCATCTGGTTCAATAATGCATCTCGGGATTGGCCCAATAGTTACAGGTTCAATCATAATGCAACTGTTCGCAGGTGCCAAGATAATCCAGTTAGATCTCCAAGATTCTGCAGATAAGCAGCTATATCAGGGAATTCAAAAACTCTTGGTGTTGTTCATGATTCCTGTGGAGTCCATACCTCAGGTTTACGGTTTCTTAGACCCTCATGAGACAATGATTTACGACTATGGGGTTGGATGGGCGAATGTAGTTATCGTTTCACAACTTTTCCTTGGTTCATATCTGGTTTTCTTACTCGACGAACTAGTAAGCAAATGGGGAATAGGCTCAGGAATCTCCCTTTTCATTGCCGCTGGAGTCGCTCAATCTACGTTCGTGGGAACACTTTCGCCTCTTCCAGTAAGTCAGGATTTCCCAATGTCCCTGGACAATCCCCCGTCTGGTACTTTACCGATGATTTTCTACACTCTCAGAACCGCTTCCAACTCGCAATTGGTTTCAGATAACGGCTTCGAGCTAATCTTACTTAACCACGCCAACCCCATAGCGGCTCTGGTATCGTCAATTATCGTGTTCCTTGTTGTCGCCTATGCAGAATCGAGCAAATTAGAGCTCCCACTTACTCATGGAAAGGTCAGGGGACATAGGGGACAATACCCAATTAGGCTGGTATATGCAAGTAATATTCCAGTAATCTTGATGGCCGCTCTCCTAGCAAATATCAATATGTTTACTCTCCTATTCTGGAGTCATCCAACTCTCTCCACTGTTCCGATATTGGGACGTAATGGTTGGAATTCCAAAGCCCACTGGTTTGGATCTTATGAGGTAGGGGCGACTACTCCTTCCGACGGTTTCGCATGGTATTCGTCAATGGTAAACGGCGTTGGAGATTGGCTCCTGCCGTTGCTGAATCAGACAGGAGACGCTTATGGCCATAGCCTCACTCAGATAATGATTCATGTACTCACATATGTTTTCGTAATGACTGCTGGCTCTACCATATTTGCTAAGTTCTGGATTGAGACTACTAATATGAGTGCCAAAGACGTTGCGAAGCAGATAGAGAGAACAGGAATGCAGATTCCTGGATTCAGGAAGAACCCAGTTGTACTCGAGAGAATTCTAGAGAGATACATCCCCCCTGTCACTCTATTCTCCGGAGCATTCGTCGGATTACTAGCCGCCGGGGCAGATCTTCTGGGCACCGTTGGTAATGCAACAGGAACCGGTCTTCTACTAGCTGTCGGAATCATTCTTAGGACATATGAACAGATACAGAAAGAGCAGGCTATGGAGATGCACCCAGTACTGAGAGACTTCTTCGGAGCAGAATGAAGCAAATCGTTACACTGCTAGCCAATGGCTATCTCTAGCCACACGTCACGTTGATATACCGAATGTCGGTCGCCGGGTTGCTACGTTGAGCTGGCGTTGGAGATTGAGCACATAGTGCCATGACGTCTTCCTTCAGGCTCGACGTTGCCGAGGACGTGCAGCCCAGAACTCAGTTCTGGGCTTAGAGGTGAACCACAAGAAACGACTTGACCCCCGATTAGGGGGTGCAAGAGCAGATATCACATTCAACAATGAATGGTGTTTCTGCGCCAACCAATAAGTGAAAGCCTAAAATTGCGACAACAAACTAACATAACTTCCGAAAGGATCGGTGATTACGCTTCACGCGAAATCCGGTTGATCCTGCCGGAGGCTACCGCTATTGGAGTTCGATTAAGCCATGCGAGTCTAGAGGCCTAGCCTCGGCGTACCGCTCAGTAACACGTGGGTAACCTACCCTATGCTGGGGAATAAGCTCGGGAAACTGAGAATAATACCCCATAGTCCACTACGCCTGGAACGGTGAGTGGATCAAAGCTCCGGCGGCATAGGATGGGCCTGCGGCGTATCAGGTTGTAGGGGGTGTAATGTACCCTCTAGCCATCCACGCGTACGGGTGTTGGGAGACATTGCCCGGAGATGGATTCTGAGACACGAATCCAGACCCTACGGGGTGCAGCAGGCGCGAAAACTTGGCAATGCGAGAAATCGTGACCAGGGAACTCCAAGTGCGTAGGGTAAGACCTACGCTTTTCTTGACTCTTCAAAGGTCTTGGAATAAGGGGTGGGTAAGGACGGTGCCAGCCGCCGCGGTAATACCGGCGCCTCAAGTGGTAGTCGCTTTTATTGGGCCTAAAACGTCCGTAGCCGGTCTGGTACATTCGTGGGTAAATCAACCCGCTTAACGGGTTGAATTCTGCGAGCACGGCCAGACTTGGGACCGGGAGAGGTGTGGGGTACTCTCAGGGTAGGGGTAAAATCCTGTCATCCTGAGAGGACCACCTGTTGCGAAGGCGCCACACTAGAACGGATCCGACGGTCAGGGACGAAACCTAGGGGCACGAACCGGATTAGATACCCGGGTAGTCCTAGGTGTAAACGCTGTGGACTTGATGTTGGGGGCGCTCCGAGCGCTCTCAGTGTCGAAGCGAAGGTGATAAGTCCACTGCCTGGGGAGTACGGTCGCAAGGCTGAAACTTAAAGGAATTGGCGGGGGAGCACTGCAACCTGAGGATTGTGCGGTTTAATTGGATTCAACGCCGGAAAACTCACCATGGCCGACGGACAAATGAAAGCCAGTGTAACGAGCTTGCTGGATTGTTCGAGAGGTATTGCATGGCCGTCGTCAGTTCGTACCGCAAGGCGTTCTGTTAAGTCAGATAACGAACGAGACCCTCATCCCTATTTGCCAGCTGCGTCCCCGGATGTAGCGCACTATAGGGAGACCGCTGTCGATAAGGCAGATGAAGGCGAGGGCAACGGTAGGTCAGTATGATCCGAATGCCATGGGCTACACGCGCAATACAAAGGACGGGACAATGGGCTGCAACTCCGAGAGGAATGACGCTATCCCGAAACCCGTTCGTAGTTCGGATTGAGGGCTGTAACTCGCCCTCATGAAGCTGGATTAGGTAGTAATCGCGTCTCAATAGGGCGCGGTGAATATGCCCCTGCTCCTTGCACACACCGCCCGTCAAACCATCTTAGTTGGGGGTGGGTGAGGCTGCCTTAACCATGGGGTATTCGAGCCTGCCTTCG
>DAOI01000031.1:0-30823 GCA_002501805.1 Euryarchaeota archaeon UBA463
GCGCTGGTTGGCGCGCCTGATGACAACATGGCTCTGGCACTACTGCCTGGTCATCGGATGCTGATCTCTGGGCAAGCCGCACAAGGTGTCGCCTACTCGGCTAGGGGGTCGCAGATGGGGATGTTGATGTCCATACCACTCCTAATCGTAGCCAGATTACTATTCGGAGAGAACCCGGGTCTAGGGCTGTACGAGTCCAGCAGGGATATTCTCCCTTGGCTACTACTGATTATCTCCATATTCCTCATCATGACTGAAACGACCAGGTTAGCATGGCCTGAGTGGATGCAAAGGGCTACTAGGAATTTCAAGATCCCCCTTCCAAGGCCTATTAATGTAGATTTTCCAATTGGCAGATTCAGGTACAAGAGAAACTGGAATGAGATAGATTTGAGCATGGGTTCCAGTTCTAGAGTGGCGGGGACTCTGGTCGCTACTGCATTCTTCCTAATCTGTGGATTCTACGGTTGGGCAGTATTCGAACTACCCGGTAGATCCCCAGTAGGAATGCCTTCTGCAACTCTGCTATTTCCCGGTTTGGCCGGGCTATTCGGAATAGCTAACCTGATAGATATCTACGTTACGACCTCTGAAATTCCGCCTCAGAAGCAGAACTGGGAAATGCCTCCGATGAGGCCTTTGGCAGTCCCCACATTTCTCTCAGCCGTAGTATCTTCAGTAATGGCCATTCTTCCGGGCATGACTGCCGCTCAGGCAACTGTTGTGGTCATGAGTGCTAGAAATTTGTGGGGTAGGCTGACGGATCCTAATTATATTCCAGCGGACTTCGAGCACGGCATACAGCCCGGATTCGTCCCAAAGCAATCTTTCACTAGCATCTCAGGAGATTTGGATGGGCTTTCCTCCGAGGAGAGAGAGCTCTTTGAATCGGCACTAGGAGAGGCCGCAGAGGCCAGTCCGGACTTGGATCTCGGTGCCCAGAGTCAGCAACAGGATCTTGAGGTGATTGCGGTTCTTTCTTCAGTGAACACTGCCGTGACTGTCATGGTACTGGGTTTCCTCTACATGGTGGGAAGGCCGAGGAGTGGTGCGGCGCTGGCCCTTAACATGATGTACCCGATAGACGGATGGAACGCCGTTGAACCTCCTGCAGATTTCGTTAGGTTGCTTGGAATAACTATCGCAGCTGGGCTGTTCGCCGTCCCAGTAATGATTGAGGTTGGTAAGGGCATGCTGAAAATGCATGAAATCGTACCACTGAGGACACTTGTTTTCTCCGTGGCTGGGTTCGTGAGCATACTAGTCTGGCTTTCAACCGGGTGGGTCGGGGTAGGCGTACTGATTGTAGGAACCGGCCTTGGACTGATGCCGCCTCGGATAGGAATTAGGAGGAGTCATGCTATGGGAATAATACTAGTTCCGATCATGCTTTACACATTTGCTCAGACGTTTGATAGCTTTGGTTTCATATGATAAAACCTTCAAAAAATTGACTTCAGTAGAAAGCTCAACCACTGTAACCCTTATCATTAGTACATGACTCCCGGGAAGGGAGTGTGGCGATAATGACGGACAAAAGGACAATGGCGATTGGGATAGGAGCTCTGCTCTTGCTTGTTAATTTAGGGCTGATAGTTACTGGTTTTGTAGATGGGCAGATTGAGAGCACTGTTGAAGGTGCTGTTGCCGATGGAATGGACGGAATGGACGATGATGGCAATATGGATTACACCTATGACTACGACGACGATTGGTTGAATGTATCCGGTGAAAAGGCCTACTTCGCTAATTCTATCTCCAATCTTGAAGATGTTCAGGCAAATGGGGCTGATCCAACTTACGAGATGATAGGTCCTTTCATCTACTACGAGAATACGACGCGTGAGATTCTAGACTTCGATTATGATGAGAATACAATTACTTACTCTGGGTATGAGATATACGAATGGTGTGAGGACTGCACTTGGATGGACGATGAAGGCGTGGAGCACGCATCCGTTTCGGGAGATACCCTCACAAATCAAGTGAACATTCTCTGGAACACCCAGAGAGTGGCTGGAATGAATACTGGTATCGAATATCTAGAGATTTTCGCCCAAGGAATGTTTGCAGCCAATATGATCGAGTTCGATCTCGCAAACAGAGCACCTAGTATTTGGGCATCTGAGGACATCAGTTCTATGATGACAGAAACTACCACTGGGGATATGGTACTAGCTGGTGCATATCTCGCGGCTGGAGGAGACGCTGGAATGGCAACATCCTTCCAGAATCTCGAACAGTCCGTAATGTATGATGCCACAGACCCGTCCACGGGTGTTTGTATAGCCCTAACTTGTGACATCGGTCCAGTTCTGGTTACCGGAATGGGTGCCCCTGATGGAGGGCAGGTGACGCAGACTAGAGCGGCACTGTATGGATACGGCGATAGAGCCGAGCCAGAACTATCTGCGATTGACCTAGGAGTGTATGCCTTGGCAGCTAACGCCTTCGCGACAAGAGGAGGTGGTGACGAGATCAACAATGAGACTCCTCAGCTGAGAGAGAGATTCCAAGAGGTAAGTGGTGTCAATATAATCAATCCAGATACACTTGACTTCCTTCTTTTCGATGACTTCAACGGACTACTTGGGACCTTCACACTTTCTGGCGTCACCCTCCCCGGAATGGTAGTTGGACTCCTGTTGCCTCTACAGAGCGGTGACTACTTCACTGCAATGGAGACCTACAATGTCGGACTACTCACCGTAGTCGATATCGCCACATATGCTGAGACATGGGTCGGTTTGGGCCTATTAGGCTCACCCACGGAATTCGAAAATATTCTACTGGGAGGCCAAGGGACCCTTACTGCTCCGGAATGGTGGATGGGTGCCTTTGGAGGGCTTGACTCGTTAGGTGGGACATACATCGAGGTTGGACTAAATATTGGGGATTATGTTGGAATGGCTTCACTATCTGCCGAAAAGGCGGACTTCATTCTAAACGATGATAGCATCGGTCTAAAGACAACTTTCTCAAGAGAGTTCGTCTATGGCGAGATAGCTGGAATGTCGCTTCCAGATGAGAATGGAGTTCAGTCTGTTTGGGATGATGCTTATGTCGCGAATCTGTATGACATCGATGAGAGCTCAGCGGGTGCCCTACGATCGTGGGTTGGGGACTTCGTTTTCGAAGTTGTAATGCCTGTCCTCATTACCTTCCTCAGTGGTAACACCGAGTATTACTCGATGCCCATAACTCATTGGCTGTTCGGCTTCAGTGATGCTGCAAGCGCTTCCTTTGGATTCTTCCCCTGGGTTAGCTTGGAGACCAATCTGACCTACTACGGATCTGATGGAATAGGTACTGGCGACTTCTCAGTTTACAAGATGAGCACTGCTGGAGAGACCAAAGGCCAGAGACTTGCCCAGGGTTACATCAACTCTGATGGAGATGGCCTGTGCGACTATGACTACGATTCAAGTGGTGTGTTCATAGGGTACGACCTTCCCTGTGAAGAAGGTCAAGTTTACGGAATGACCGAGCATCTAACTTGGAGGGCTCCTCACAGAGAGGATGGTTCACTAGGTCTGCTTTCTGACCACGCTGGAAATACAGACACGTCGCTGATGGGAACCATTGGCGGAGTCTCCGCTCCGCTGGCAAGTCCTAGTGATCCATTCTTAGTGAATGTCGCGGGATACGCTATCGCAACTTCCGAAGTTGGCGAGGACGTTGAGTTCAAAGGAATCCCCATGGTAGAGCACAGGGTTAGCTTGAATCCAGCCAATACACAAATCCAAGGGAAAATCCTAGGTGCGGGAAATTGGGTGGATGCGCTCCCAGGGGCATTGCCTGTTTACCTTGGTGCGGACATCGACATGAAAGTCGAGCCAATCTCTAATGCAGTTATGTACGGTAAGGTGAAAGTGACCTTCCACCTAGATATGAGAGGTACTGGTTCATCTAATCCTGTCATCGGAGAAGATACAATGCCAGTGTTCGAGATTCACACTTACAGCGAGATAGCTGATGAGGATGCTTCTGACTTCAATGCGCAAGTCACCGATAACATGGGACCATTTGGGTGGACCAACTTCGGCGGCAGTGTTGGCGGAATCCTTCTGGTGATTTCGGTCGTGCAGGCTATGTTCTACGTAATTGGAATCGGATTGATTGCATATGGCGGACTAGTCATGAAGGACGAAGATGGGAATCCCTGATCGCAGAAGAAGAGGAATAATTACCCACTCTTGTTGATAATTGGCACGAAGGGTTTGAACCCCCAGTAGGGGTGGCGCGTACCATGCAAGGGCGTAGTGGTAAGGGTGCAGTCGTCCTTGCTCTGACCATACTCTTGCTAATGTCTCTGTATCCAGTAGTGGAATCGGGACTTAGTGATTCTAAGATGGGAAATGCAGTGAGTCGGTCTACGGCATGCTCGGAAGTTTGCATTAATGAGTTAATGCCTAATGCTGATGGTTCCGATCAAGGAATATTCCCTAATGGAGAATGGGTCGAACTGTACAATTCTGGACCTACAGGGATTAATCTTCAGGATTGGACTCTCGAAGATATTGGAGGTTGGGTTCACCCTATTGATTCTACAACATGGGTTGGGTTCTCAGAATTAGATGAGTCGTATGTTATCGCTGCGGGCACTTATGCTGTGATTGCAGAGAACGAGGTAGGAACTCTTCGACTTAACAATGCAGGTGAGACTCTATATCTCAAGAATTCCAATGGGGCAATCGTCCACACAGTAACAACTGGAGAGGCATCTAATGGGGTCTCGAAGGTCCAAGGCTCTGACACTTCTGCAGACTGGATTGACTCGGAGGAGAATACCCCTGGTGGTGAGAACTCAGAAATCTCAGATGTGGATGACCCCGATGAGTCTGGAGGAACTCCTTCTGATTTAACTCGAGTCATGATGGCCCCCAGTGGAGCAGAAGTCACTGGTTTGCACATCAATTCTCTGGGCAATCTGTTCGTCAATGCCATGCATCCTGATGAGGACTACTATGATGCTACTGTTGGAGTAATCAATGGTGTTGATTGGAATTCACTTCCAGATGTAGTTCCAGAATTGGATCTATCCAGCAGTGAGTGGGAAATCTGGCACGGAATTAGAGTCTCCCATGGAGAGTATCAGGTTATTGTTCAGAGTGGAGATGCTCTGTCCGAAGGAGGAGTTGCTGGGGGAATCTATGCTGCCGATGATGGAGATTTGCTATTCACAAGTCAGAAGCCAGACTTCAACGCATTCGTTCCGCTGAACCCCCAGGGCACTAGGGGCTACTTGTACACGACTTGGGAGAGTCGTCCAGCAGGAGTTAGTCAACTTCTGATTCAGTGGAATTCTGACTCTCAAGAGTGGGATGTTCTAGGAGGGATGATGCAGGACCTGAGCGGCATGAATGGAGGATGGGTTCTTTGCTTTGGTTCAGTGAGCCCTTGGGGTACACCGCTTCTATCCGAGGAGCTATATTTCTCAGATACGAAGAATTGGAATGATGCTACCTACAACTACCATTCAGATCAACAAGAGTTGGCAGATTACCTAGGGTACTATCCTAATCCGTATGACTACGGGTGGATTGTCGAGATTAAAAATGCCGACACCGCCACTCCTAACTTCAACAAGCAATTCGCAATGGGGCGATTCTCGCATGAAAATGCACAGGTCATGCCCGACGAGAAAACCGTGTACCTCTCTGATGATGGATACGATACTGTACTGTTCAAATTCATTGCAGACACGGCTGGAGACCTAGAATCTGGAACTCTGTATGCAGCAAAGGTAACTCAGGATTCTGGAACTGATCCTGCGACTACAGGATTCGATGTCGAGTGGATGGAACTGGCATCTTCTAATGATGTTGAAATCGAATCCTGGATTGACGAATATGATGGAATTACGCCTTCGGATTTCATCTCCGACCAAAACTCGTACATCTCAGATCAAGAAATCAATGATTGGGCCGAAAGTATGCTCGATGACGATTTAGATGGAGATGGTGAAGTCGGTACAGCATCGGACCATAGAGTGGCTTTCCTCGAGTCGAGAAAGGCCGCCGGCGCCATTGGAGCCACCGACGAGTGGAATAAAATGGAAGGGGTAGTATTCAATCCGGAAGCCCCTGGATATGTGTATCTGGCAATGTCTGATATCCGATATGATATGTCTGATTCAGAAGGAGATATCAGGCTCTCACAGAATCGTTGCGGGATAGTCTACAGGATGCCTGTGGAAGATAATTGGGATGTCAGACGGATCGAGCCTGTGGTCGCAGGCGGGGCTTACACCTCAGGGTCCTGCGACCCTAACCGAATTGCCGGGCCTGACAACCTAGCAGTGTTAGATGACGGCAGAGTCCTGATAGCTGAAGATACGGGGAAACATGACAACAATATGTTGTGGTTGTGGGAACCTCCTGTAGAGCCTTCAGAATGGGACGGTAGATATGATGTGAAGTTCACACGAATAATGCCATCAGAAGTTCCAGATAGAGACAATGACTGGTTTGAATTGACCAATACTGGCAATGAAGCAGTAAGTCTCGCAGGATGGACAATAGAGCGAATCCGTTCGACCACTCCTTGGGTTTCCGCCTTCAACGACATAGTAATCGATGCTGGACAGTCAGTAGTGTTGACCGAGAATCCTGCTAATCTACTAGCAGATGGAGGTATTGTAGCTCTCGATGGCAATGTGGCAATGAACAATATGCCATGGTTAGTAGACTCGGGTAGTTCATTGCAACTCAAGGCGCCCGATGGCACGGTAGTCGATACAATTGTCTTTGGCGGCGGAATCGCAGAGTTAGAGGGCTGGCAGGGTGCAGCCGTCTCTGTACCCGGAGACGGAACTCCTGGTCTGATTCTGATGCGCGGA
The DNA here is from genome assembly GCA_002501805.1 of Euryarchaeota archaeon UBA463. GTDB lineage: Archaea > Thermoplasmatota > Poseidoniia > Poseidoniales > Thalassarchaeaceae > MGIIb-O5. Next base: position 6,842 of record DAOI01000031.1, read on the forward strand.
ACGGGGTGCGGTGATTATCCCGATTCTGACATGGGTTCGGATTGGGAGCAGAGATGGATTAGGATTGGAGCATCCACATTCTGTGATGGAGGCGATTTCCTCACTGAGCAGAACTCTACTGCGGTGGCTTCTATTGGTCCTGAATCTACATATAATGACCTAAGAAACTGGATAGATACTGCGCAGAGCGAGTTGCATCTCCATGTTTACCAATTCATGAGTACAGAATTGACCAGTGCGGTTATTGACGCCATAGATAGGGGCGTGGATGTAACACTACTGTTGGAGGATGGAATCCTAGATGGGGCTAGTACGGTCGATAACCAGAGAGGCCATGCTCAGGCCGTTCATGATGCCGGGGGCTTGGTCCTCTGGATGGAGGATCCTTCTCAGATAAGTTCGCCCTACAGGTACATCCACAGCAAGGTAGCAGTGAAAGATGCTGAAAGTGTGTGGATCTCGTCTGGCAATTGGAAGGAAACCAGCGCTCCTGTAGACCAAACAGGAAATCGTGAATGGTCCCTAATTGTGAACTCCGCCGACTTGGCAAACTTGGTACTCTCGAGAATGGAATGGGATGAGAATCAGAATAGTCTCCATATCTCAACTCATCAGTCGAGGCATTCACCTTCTTCTGAGTGGGTGATGGATTCAGCCCAGAATGCCACCTCACAGAATACTCCTGAGTTGATTGCTGGGCCGTTCGATGGGAAGCTGATAACGTGTCCAGACGATTGTGTCGCATCAACAGTACAGATGATCTCATCTGCAGAGTCCTCGATCGATCTTTCTGTGCAATATCTCGATTTGGACTGGTACTGGGGTTTCGGTGAGAATCCCCTGATTGAGGCGTTACATGAAGCGGCTATCAGAGGAGTACAGATTCGACTTATCCTAAACGGATTTTATGCCGAGTGGGACGACGAAATAAGAGACACTATTCACATGTTCAATACAGACTGGAACGGGACACAAGGTTTGGATACCACTGCCAGACTGATGTCAACATCAGAAAATATCTCCAAACTCCACAACAAGGGAGCAATAATAGATGGTTCTAGCGTCCTTGTTGGAAGTATGAATTGGGGATCGAGTGCGGCCCTCAGGAATAGAGAGATGGGGATACTGATTAACAATGAAGAGCTTGCTTCGAAGTATCTTTCCTCCTTTGAATCGGATTGGGGAAGAATGGATTCCAACACTGACTCCGACGGTGATTTGATGCCGGACTTTTGGGAGGAGCTGTACGGATTGAACCGTCACTCTGCGGCAATAATAGGAACTGCATTGAGCGAGCAGTCAATGGATCCTGATTCCGATGGCTTGAACAACTTGAATGAGTATCTACTCGGTGGCAATCCCCTAGAGGTGGACACGGATGGAGACTGTATTTTCGACGGTAATGAGGAGGCTTTTGCTCAGAGTGTTCTTCGATCGCCCAATATTGCCATGCTGTCTGGAGATGTCGATGAGAATGGAATACCTGACGGAGAGCAATGGGGCTGTGATGAAATCACTTCGACGGAGCCTGTAGAAAATGAGACCGATGAAGATCCTGATGAGGAAGATGAAGAGGAAGATGAAGAGGAGGGTTTCCTAGATATCAGGGAAGATGCAATGTCGCGTCCGGGAGCTACTCTTCTGTTCGGATTGATGGCTTTTTCCGCGATTGCTCTATTGATTGCTTCATGGGCCTCATTCAGGAGGCCTAGGAGTGCGACCGATGAGATTCTGATAGATGACTCGGGATACAGATTTGACGACTCCGGATCAAAATTAGCAATTCTGAAAGGAACTAGCTTCGATAGCGATTCGGCCGATTCACGATCCCTCACCAGAGGCAAGGACGATGGCTTCCACGGCGACATTGTCCTTGATGGATTTGGATTTGATAGAGACGGAACTACCAGGGATGAAATCCAGTGGAGGCTTGACTCTGGGCAGACAATGGAAGAGATTAGGAAAGATCTCGGAGAGGAAGAGTGATGGCAATATCTATCGGAGATTTCATCGAAGGAGTGACTGACGAAAGTCTGTCAGATGATGAGATAATTGCATGGTTGAAAGACGTCTATGGAAATGGCATGAGTATCTCGGAAGTCACGGAGTTGACTTTGAGAATGAGGGATTCTGGGGAGACTCTTAATTGGGACGATAATTCGAAAGTAGTGGATAAGCACTCAACAGGGGGTGTGGGGGACAAAGTATCTATTGCCCTAGCTCCAGCTTTGGCTGCCTGCGGACTTAGCGTCCCCATGATATCAGGTAGGAGCTTGGGTCACACGGGCGGAACTCTGGATAAGCTAGAGTCCATTCCGGGATTCAATACCGATATCGGCATTGAGGAATTCATGCATCAGGTCGACGAGATAGGACTGGCAATTGTCGGTCAGAAGAGCGATTTAGTCCCTGCTGACAAACGTCTCTACGCACTCAGGGACGTCACAGGAACAGTAGCCTCAATCCCTCTGATTACGTCATCAATAGTATCTAAGAAGGCGGCTGAAGGAATTTCCTCACTGGTACTTGATGTGAAATTCGGAAGAGGGGCATTCATGGAGGACATTGAGTCTGCCAGAGAGCTTTCAGAGTCCATGGTTGGAGTCTCAAATGGATTGGGGGTGTCGACGATTGCCGTACTATCTTCTATGGATCAGCCGATCGGATACAGTGTTGGAAATTCTCTAGAGATTCTGGAGAGTGTCGAAACATTACTTGGCAGAGGACCGGCTGATCTAGAGGAGTTGGTTTGCGTATTAGGGGGATTACTTCTAGAGTCGTCTGGATCTTCAAATGACTTCGAGGAGGGTGCGGCGAAGATAATGGATAGCCTGTATGATGGTTCTGCGTTTGGAAAATTCGTCGAAATGGTAGCCTCACAGGGAGGGGATCCACGTTTGTTTGAAAGTGAAGTCTCACTCCTAGAAGGATTGGGAATACTTGATCAGACACTGAAATCAGACTCTTTAGAAGCAAAGAAAGATGCATGGATAGCGGATATTGATGCTATGGCCATTGCCGAGATATGTCTTGAAATGGGAGCTGGTAGACTAAGTCTCGGAGATAAGATAGATCATCAGGTAGGCGTTGTCATGGAAGTCCAAGTAGGGGACACTGTCGAAATCGGGGACATTTTAGCAACAGTGTATCATCGTGGAGAAAAGATAGGCCCACTTCTGGAGAGACTAGGGGCGGCCTTCTCATTTTCTGATTCTGAGCCAGATGTGACTTCAAGAATTGCTGAGGTAATCAGATGAGGCTCTCCCATATCGATAGGATAAGGGCAATTGCAGTATTGTGCATGGTAGAGGTACACACGGCTGCGATCATCCCCCCGAAAGGAGTGTCCGTGGGCGATCCAGCTGCATTTGTTGCCGCCGCGTTCGGAGGGATGGCGGCTCCATTATTCGTGATGATATCTGGATGGGGGATATACATGAGTGCCTCGAGAAGGATGAGGAGCGGTCTCACCGGTGCAGGTGACTGGGCATCATGGATGGTTCCTCGGGTTGCATTACTTGCTTCCTGTCAAATTCTGGTGAATCTGTTACTAAATGCAGACAGAGGAGGTAGATTCGAGGTAAATACTCCTGGCGTACTAACCCTGCTTGCAATCGCGACAATATTGGCTCCGGTACTAATTAGGCTGGGGATGAAAATCAGAATCGGACTGATTTTAGTCCTGATTTCTTCTCCCTTGATTCTTGGAGATGCCTCAGGATTAGACTGGACCTGGTGGGATAGAGTTGCCTCAGATGGCATATCAGAATGGGTATCGAGGCTTCTTTGGAATGGGACCTATCCCGCTGTTCCTTGGATGTTCTACATTCTTCTGGGGACATTGGTGTATGATCTAAGTGATAGTCAGACAACTAGGGAGCGAATCATCGTCATTGGCCTGATCTCGACGGCAGTTACTTTCCTAATCTCTGAGAGGGAAGGGGTCTCTTGGGCACTAACCGAGGGAGATGCTATTCTGACATTCTTTCCTGCTAGTCCATCATTTCTGGTTGTTTCAGGCACCTTCGCGCTTCTGGCACATAGGATTATGGAAGGTTCAGAGAGCTCTGGAGGGAAGCCTTGGAGAGGAGACAGTCTTTCATTCCTCGAACCACTTGGAAGAATTACTCTGACGGTTTACGTCTTGCACTTTGCAGTCTTGGGCGTCGTTGCATATGCCATGCAAGGAGAGCCTCGACTGGAGCTTTTTCCTGCCTTCGCAGTTACTATCGGCCATACATTGATTTGGATTCCCTTGGCGAAAGCACACCAAGAATTCATTCCTGAAATCTCCCTCGAAGGATTATTGAGAAAAATGAATCAGTCATCGAGATAATCTGTAGTCCATGAAATTGGTCCAAACCATACTGATCCTTCCTCGTTCGTAGCTTGAATTCTACCGTAATATGTCGCCCCGCAACATGTTAGTCCCGATACTGTCTGAGAGTGGTTGCCGATAGTTGTGCCACCGAAACCGGCACTGCCTTCCCAACCAGATGCCAGCATCAAAAAAGCCAGCATCAGAGCGGAAGCTCGCTTGCTGCGCATACACTCCGATAAAGGGAGGACATGAATAAGTTGTCATATTCCAGGATATGCTGGCCCTTCCTCGAAGCAGTATCTTACAGTTTGGAATTCGGACTTGAAAATTGAGATTTCGGATCTTACGGTCGAGGGTTCCTCCTTGTTTATCAGGGCCCTTGCGAAAAAGCGTGCCACGTCCTGCATCTCATCGACACCCATGCCGACACGAGTCAGTTCTGGGACGCCTAGCCTCAGACCGCTGGGCCCGGACATTGCCTTAGTATCCCCAGGTAGCATATTCATGTTGGTAATTATTCCACAGTCCTCGAGAGTCTGGGCCGCCCTCATCCCGGAACCCGAATCTGGACCGCCATGCCGAGTCAAGACCTGGTGGCTCTCTGTGAATCCTCTTTCCTCGGCGATGACATCGAATCCCTCTGAAGAAAGTGCGGCGCCTAGAGCTTTTGCATTCTTCACTATGTCACTGGCGTAGTCTGATCCAAACTGTTCGAATTCAGCTAATGCCACGGCCTTACCAGCCACGTGATGTAAGTGATATGAAGAGCAGACTCCGGGGAAGATTGAGTTGTTCAGCCTCTTGTGTAGGGTGGCATCTTCGGAGTCTGAGAGAAGAAAACCTCCCTGTGGCCCGGGAAACGTTTTGTGACTACTGCCAGTCATCACATCCGCACCCTCCCTTAGAGGATCCTGGAAAACACCTCCTGCGATTAGCCCCAACACGTGAGCACCGTCATACATCACCATGGATCCAACTTCATGGGCGGCGTCTGACAATTCCCTCAGAGGAGTGGGGAATAGGAAAACCGACTGTCCAAACAGGACAAGGTTTGGCTCGTTATCCCTGATTAGTGATAATGAAGCATCGATATCCGGTTCCATCCTTTCCTCGTCCCAAGGGTATGTGACTAGATTCAATCCTCTGACCCCAACCGCCCCCATCCTAGCATGGGAGATATGTCCCCCGTCTGCGGTGGAAACCGCGGTGATGGTATCACCTGGATTTGAAAGGGCTTTCAATGCGGCTATGTTAGAAACGGTTCCGGAGGTTGATTGGATATTGGCAAAATTACAATTAAAAACTCGTCTCGCTGACTTAATCCCCATCTCCTCTATTGTATCAAAGTCGTCACAACCTTGGTAATACCTCTTTCCAGGAAGGCCCTCGGCATATCTGCCATGGAGATCTGAGTCGCAAGCTCTGCGAACCAATGGACTCAGGATATTCTCACTGGCAATCATCGGAATACTGTGGCGATAGTGATTGCCCGAATCATCGACAGCCTGCAGAATTTTCGATGTCGCATCCCTTGGATTCATGATACTGCATCGAAGGAAGGTCAAAGAGTTTAACGGAAGAGGGTTTTCTTCCAATATACAATCAATACGGAATTGTTATTGAATTGTCCCCCTAATGGGTGGTATGAACAAGTACCGCTTGGTGAAGCCGATTCTGATTGTAATGATGTTGCTGGCCTCGGCCCATATAGTCTCAGCGAATGATACCGATGGGGACGGGACCGATGATGCCAATGATGATTTTCCCAATGATCCCTGCGCAGATACAGATACAGATTCTGACGGAATGCCAGACACTCTTACCACTGGCTGTTCAGGATCATACGTCGTAGCACATACGTCATTTGAGGACCCGTTTACGATATCTAGTGTGAAGTACACAGATACCGGTGACGATAGTGTCGATCGATATCTGTGGAATAATCTGAATCAGCCTCATGTATCTCATAATCAGTCTAGTGGGACTGAGATGGGTTTCTCGCTTTACTATGAGTCGAATGGAGGAGTTGGGCTGACTGATGGCGATTACTTTGGAACGGTAAACTACACTGGGACTGTGGGAAACTTCACTGACGGAAATAATGGTTACCAGATGTCTGATGTTGATGGAGTTACTACTCTTATTCTCGATAGTGTAAATGCTGAATATGTGAATTTTGACATGTTCCTTCAGGATACCTCGTATGAGACATCGACCCCCATTGACTATCTTGTAATTTTATTCAATGGGACCAATTCGCAAGTTCAGATTCTGAATACTACTGGCTACGATATAGACGGTGACTTCCAATCCTACCTGGGTAACTGGACCAGTGTCGTGACAGATATTTCATCGGCTGGAGCGGGGACTCTTGAGGTAACATTCAGCACTAACGCGGCCACTGAGTCACTATTCTTGGATAACATCGAGTTCACTTCGACATCACAACTCGTAGAAGATACTGATGACGACAACGATGGCTGGAGTGACGTTGATGAGAACTCGTGTGGGACGGACCCCCTTGACTCGAACGATATCCCATCGGATAGTAACGGTAACGGCGTATGCGACGCTATAGAGGGAGACGACTTTGATGGCGATGGCATACCAAATGATAGGGACCCGGATGACGACAATGATGGTTATGACGACGACTATGACGCATTTCCCCTAGATCCAACAGAGTGGGTGGACCACGACGGAGACGGAACTGGTGACAACGCTGACACCGACGACGATAATGATGGAGTGCTTGATCCTGATGATCAAGATCCACTTAACCCGTTCATATGTTCAGATGTGGATATGGATGCGGCTGATGACTGTTCATCTGGAACTTTTGATCCATCAAATGATGGTCCAGATAATGATGGAGATGGGCTCGCAGATGTTGGTGACCCAGATGACGATAATGACGGAGCGGATGATTATCTTGATCAAGATCCACTTAACCCGTTCACGTGTTCAGATATCGATATGGATGGGGCTGATGACTGTTCATATGGAACTTTTGATCCATCAAATGATGGTCTAGATACTGATGGAGATGGGCTCGCAGACGTTGGTGACCCAGATGATGATAATGACGGAGTCATTGACGATAATGACTGCGCACCCCTTGACGCGAGTATTTCTTGTGTTGATTCAGACGAAGACGGGGTCGACGATGATGGTGATGCATTTCCCGATGACTCTACCGAGTGGTCAGACACAGACGGAGATGGAGTAGGCGACAATGCCGATACTGACGATGACGATGATGGTTGGTCTGATCAGGACGAGGTCGTATGTGGTAGCGAGTTACTAGACTCGGGTTCGGTGCCTGCAGACTCCGATGCCGATGGTGAGTGCGATGCATTGGACCCTGATGACGATGACGATGGAGTGGTTGATTCTGATGACGCATTCCCCAGTAATCCGACTGAGTGGGCTGACACGGATGGTGACGGAATTGGCAATAACGCCGACGGGGATGATGATGGCGACGGATGGGGAGATTCCACGGAGAGCGATTGTGGCAGTGATCCGATGGACGGAGAAGTATCGCCCAAAGATATCGACGGGGATGGTGCCTGTAACATTCAGGATCCCGATGACGATGGGGATGGAGTAGCAGATGAGAATGATGCCTTTCCATTGGATAATGCAGAATGGCTAGATACCGATGGTGACGGACTGGGAGATAATTCAGACCAAGATGACGATGGGGATCAATTCGTCGATGAGTATGAGTCCGAGTGCATGAGCGACCCACTGGATCCGAACTCATCTCCAAGTGACTCTGATGGGGATGGAATCTGTGATGCGATGGATGTTTTCGATGATAATGAAAGTAATGATACGCCTGGATTTGGATTAATTTCAGCGATATCTGTCCTAGCCCTAGCCGCGCTGGCTAGAAGAGAATGATGGCGCCGACAGCAGGACTTGAACCTGCGACCTGTGGATTAACAGTCCACCGCTCCACCAACTAAGCTATGTCGGCCCAAGCTGGTCGCGGCATAACACATTCATCAATGAATCGGAATCATTCCCACTCAATTGTCCCTGGAGGCTTATGTGTAATATCATACACTACTCGGTTTACTTGCCCTTTCAGAGAGTTAGTTATCTCGGTACTTATGGAAGCTAAAACATCGTGAGGAATATCAGAATACTTGGCGCTCATGCCATCTAAACTAGCCACTGCCCGAACTACTACGGTCTCTCCGTGGACCCTGATATCCCCATGCACGCCAACACTCCTGACCGGCAGTAGCGCGGCGAAATATTGCCAAGGAAGATCGCATTTTCCTGCTGCGGCTGCTTCCTGTAGTCTGATTTCTACGATATGGCAGGCCTCACGGCAGGCCTCGACCCGATGTCTGGTAAGATCCCCTAGGACCCTTACGGCCAGTCCGGGCCCAGGGAAGGGCTGTCTCTCACTAGATTTAATTCCTAGACTCCGAGCAATCTCCCTGACCTCATCTTTGTAGAATTCACGCAGAGGTTCGACTATCTTCAGATCGACATCATCGGGCAGGCCACCAACGTTGTGATGGCTCTTTATGACGTCCCTCTCTCCCCCTCCAGACTCTATCCAATCTGGTGCTATAGTGCCTTGAACAAGATATTTTGCACCACAGTTCGCCTGCTCCTCCTCGAAGACTCTGATAAATTGCTCTCCGATTACCATTCTCTTTTGCTCTGGGTCTGTTACTCCTTCTAAACTGCTGAAGAATCTCTCGGATGCGTCGACCACCTGTAAATCGATGCCCATTTCATTGAACATCTCCCTGACCTCATCAGTCTCCCCCTTGCGCATGAATCCGGTATCAACGTAGACGCAGTGGAGTAGGCTCCCGACTGCACGGTGAGCGAGTACCGCTGCGACAGTACTGTCTATTCCGCCTGAGCAGGCTATGATTGCAGTATCATCTATCTTTGATTCCAATGCTTCAATCGCCTCATCAACCAGCATTTGGGTATCCATCGAAGGACTCACCCCTGAATTGACTCGTCATCTGAGATTACCTTCGCAGTCATTGCTTCTCTGTACTCCCTGTACGCGCTGGATAGAGAATCATCAGAGGTAGCGAGAATTTGAACTGCAAGAGCACCTGCATTGTCGCCGCGGTCAACCCCTACGGTAGCCACAGGCATCCCTGGGGGCATTTGGACGATGGAAAGTAGAGAGTCCATAGGGACCTTTCCTCCTACTGGCACTCCTATAACTGGCTTGCTGGTCATTGATGCGATCACTCCGGGAAGGGCCGCTGCAACTCCAGCCATACCGATGAATACCTGACATCCTGAGTCCTCAGCTGCACTGATAATTTCCTCGAGGTATTTTGGTGCCCTGTGTGCGGATGCAACCCTTATCTCGAAGGCCACATCGAACTTCTCCAGCACGGAGCGGCATTTCTCAGCAATCGGCAAATCTGATTTCGAACCAAGTACGACACATATGTCCATGACACTCGGGACGTAAGGAGGTTCAAATGCCTGCCGTTCTATTCTTCCTCATCGAATACTATGAGTTCAATCGGCCACTCGGCTTGAGAGAAGTCTAAGCGGAGCTCCTTGAGTACTCCGATTATCTCGTAGGAGTATGGGTGGCTCTCGAAAAGACAGTCCTGAACGAACCCGAATTTGCAGATGTAGGAGATTGAGATAAAATCTGTACTTTCTCTCGTAAGGCCATAGAGGACTAAACTTCCATCTCCGATAGGGGTTGAAGATATCTTTCCTCTATTCCATGATTGTGAATGGACCTCCCATCTTTCAGGAAGAGCTGTTGAATCCCAGGTAGATTTTTCGAGAGGGGAGATAATTCTAGCTGGAGGTATTGAGAATACCTCAGATATCATCTTAATCGATCTAAGGAATGCGGTCCAGAAAACAGCATAAGCTAACCATCCCAGTAATGGCGAGTAGTAGATATGGGCCATAAAGAGTAAGCAACCCAAGGACAGAAGTACCCAGTCTATCGGAAGGGTAAGTAAATTATCACTGGATGTAGGCTGTGCATTCCTTGCATTTGAAACGGGAACGATCAGTAAAATCCATGAGATTATGAATAGAGCTCCTGAGACAAACTGGTCATCTGGAGTGTTCCCTGTGAACATCAGCGGAAATATGCTTGAGATCAGGAAGAAAGGCGACCACGCGACCGGTTTGAGGATGGGCCATGCCAATGGCCTCATTCTCTGTCTCGCCCATCCGAATCTATGTTCGGATGACGGGGCCCCCATACCTGAGGGGACGTGGATCTCGGAATTCCTAATCAGAGGGGGGGTTTGTTTACTCCCTAAACCCCACCAAACCGGATCTCCGCGTAGCCAGTTCCTGTCACCGTGTGCCTCCATTGAATACTGAGGCGGGAGTTTAGCATATGAATTAGGACGAGGGCTCATCCTTTGGGTACCTAAGAATTAGGTTTCTAGCGGCCCAAACCTCATCCACCCTTCCAACAGGAGTAGTATGGGGGGCGTTTAGCACGATATCTGGGTCCTCAGCGAGAATGGCATGGAAGTCTTCGGCAAACTTGTCTAAAACCTCCTTGGATTCGGTCTCTGTCGGTTCGAACATTAGGCACTCAGGGACAATCTGAGGGAAATATAGGGTAGGTGCCATGTAGCCAAAATCCAGCAACCTCTTTGCCACGTCCTTGCCTGTAACGCCTGTCGCATCCTTCAGAGGGGACATCGAAAGAGTGAATTCATGCTTTACAACTTCAGCTGGGCATCCCTCAATTGGCATAACATGAATGTTCAAATCGGGATTAGGATTCATTATTCTGAATCTGAGATAGTTTGCATTTAGAACAGCATGCTCACTCATCTTCTCCAGGTCACGGCCGTATCTCCGGTAGAAGGCCCATGCCCTTACTACTGCTCCAGCATTACCATTCCATTGCTGGACCTTTCCGATTGATGAAGCAGGAGAGTCCCAATGATACCAGAAGCCATCTCCAACGGTGCCGATATCCCCATGGGGCAACTCTTTGCGACCCACCAAGGGAGTTGGTAGGAACTTGGATAGATGGTCCTTTACCCCTATGGGGCCACTTCCCGGGCCTCCTCCTCCATGTGGCTGACTGAAGGTTTTGTGCAGATTATAGTGCACAGCATCGAATCCCATCCGACCCGGGTCTGTCTTACCCAGTATCGCATTGAAGTTGGCACCGTCGTAATACATCTGCCCACCTGCAGAATGCACAATCTCAGCGGCTTCAGCGATCTCAGGCTCGAAAACGCCCAGCGTACTTGGATTGGTAATCATCATCGCGGCGGTATCTTCACCGACCGCTGAGCGGAGAGCATCTAAATCAATACGTCCGTCATGGGCACTGGGAATCTCAATAATCTGATATCCGCACATAGATGCGGATGCGGGATTCGTACCGTGGGCGGAATCTGGTACAATCACCTTGTCACGGTGATTATCCCCTCGTTCTCTGTGGTATTCTTGAATACACCTGATTGCGGTGAACTCACCTTGTGCGCCAGCAACTGGTTGGAGAGTCACCGCATCCATTCCTGAGCAGATCGCTAACATCTCCTGCATCTCGTAGTATATCGCCAAGAGGCCTTGCACCTGGTCCTCTGGCTGCAGGGGGTGAATACGGTCTATTCCGGGGTTCTGGACTATCTTCTCATTGAGTCTCGGGTTGTGTTTCATTGTACAAGATCCCAAAGGGTAGAATCCTGTATCAATTCCAAAATTCTTCTGGGAAAGTTTGGTGTAATGTCTAACCAACTCTGGCTCACTTGCCCTAGGCCAATCGGGCAATCTGTTTCTCCTCAGGGATTCCGGGATGTGACTAGAAGAGTTCTCTGTGAGGGGAAGTGGTTGGGACCATCCAGCATTCTTCGAGCCATTGAAGTCGAAAATAGTGTCAGTCATGATGACTCCTCCACCCACGAAGTAAGTGATTTCTTTAACAGAGAAATATCAGATTCTGAAGTTCTCTCATCACACCCAATGAGAATCCACGATCCTCTATCTGGCCACCACTCACCAAGATCAAAACCTCCAATTACGCCGAGCTCGAAAATATGGGACAGGGCCTCAGATGCCTTACCTGGGACTTTGACGGCAAACTCCCTGAAGACTGGTGATTTCGGAAATGCTAATTCCAGTCCTTCGACTGATGACAGTTCATCTATAGTCATCCTAGTAGAGGACAGTATCCTAGTGGAGAGAGTTTCCAGTCCGACGGGACCGAGAAGAGCCATGTGCATCGCTCCCATAAGTGCGATTAGGGTCTCATTTGAACATATATTCGAGGTGGCCCTGTGTCTGCGGATGTGCTGCTCCCGAGTAGACAGCGTGAGAGTGTATGCAGTCTTTCCTTCAGTATCTATGCTCTGACCCACTATTCTTCCTGGCATGAGGCGCAAGAAGTCCTTTTTACAGGCGAAGATACCGTAAATTGGCCCTCCTGCGGTTGGCCCTATTCCGAATGGTTGCCCCTCCCCGACCACTATATCGGCACCCCAGTTTCCAGGGGGCTCTACTATACCAAGCGAGGTGACATCGGCTCCCACAATAATGGCGGTTTTATCCCCTACTACTTCCCTCAGCCTCAACAATCCCTCGTCGAGAATCCCGAATGCGTTTGGCTGCTCGACGTATATCGCGCACGATCCAGATGCCTCGGCTGCTAAATTCAAATCCAGGAAGCCGTCTTCATCATGAGGAATTTTCCTAATTTCTATGCCTACCCCTTGGGTGTAATTCTCAATTACTGACATCCTATGAGGAGGGACCAATTCCGAAACATAGACAGTATTTGGCATCTCTACCTTCTTTGACTTCACTCTGACTGCGCAGGTTATCGCTTCAGCGGCAGATGTACTAGCATCGTACATGGAAACATTCGAGATCGGAAGCCCTACTAACTCAGAAATCATTGTCTGGAACTCCCACATAGCCTGAAGCATCCCTTGACTGACCTCGGGCTGATACGGGGTGTATGAGGTGAGAAATTCTCCTCTTGTGGCAATCATTGGGACCATTGATGGAACAAAATTTCTAGCCAATCCTGCCGAGATGAATGATGGCCTACTATCCAGATTGACATTTGCCCCCAAGAGCCTCTCCGCGTCCCTGAGTATTTCTTCCTCTGTCTGCGGGGGCGGTAAAGGTAGTGTTCCTTCTGATCTTATTTCAACAGGGATGTCTTCAAACAAATCTTTCATGGAAGAAACGCCCATAATATCGAGCATTTCTTGCTCCCTTCCAAGGTTTGGCAATTGATCCACGGTAGCCCTCAGCCGACTGGAGACGTAGGGAGTTTATGATTATCTTTGGTTGGGATTCTGCATGGAAGACCGACACACTCTTATTACTGCCAAGTTAGTCAGTACATCATGAAGGTCGCAATAACTGCCTCAGATGCATTCGTGGCGCCCTACATTATTGATTCTCTTGGGGATGCCGCAGTGGTAATTCCAGACGAGGTATTGGAGGACAGTATGACTCTTGACGTCATGCTAACTCCCTGTAATGCATTGATACACATTAACTCTAGGCCAGTCGACACGAGTGTTGCCCGGAATGATCGCGAGGTCAAGATTATGATGAGAGAGGCTGCTAGGCCTGTCTTGGACGCGGTTAACAGGCACGGGGAGCTTCACATGATAATTGTTGGAACATTGAGAGTGCATCCCCCTTGGTCCCCCGGCGACGATTACTATGGCCCAGAGTCATCATTATCCCCGAGAGATACCGCCGCCGAAGGACAGCTTTGGATTGAGGAGAGTGCTCTTGAGAGGGCAGAGTCAGGAAGGCCTGTCAGCGTTATCCGAGCATCGAATGTCCAGGGAGTCCCGCTAGAAGGGCCACCAGGCAATGGAATTCTTCATCGGTGGGCGAACGAGAGTCAAATTGGTTGGATAAACGTACCAGGTTCCGGAGAGGATGTGAAAGATCTTGTTCATGTTGAAGATTTGGTAAGGACAGTGCTATCGGTTCTTGAAAACCCCCCTCTAACCAGAGAGAGTTTCGCAGTGGGTTCTGGAAAGGGAATAACCATGAGTGAGCTAGCCAACATTTACAATAGCAAAACTGGAGCTTCTGTAGAACTTAATCAGAATTCCGACGGAGAGGTTTGGGGAATTGTGGATGCTTGGTTCTTGGAGCATAGATGTGGGTTCAGGCCTATGATCAGTCTCGAGGAGATGATCGATGAGGCTCTCGTGACCTCTGGCTACTGAGCGTCAAGAATGATTCTCTTACGAATACCGTTCCAACCGGATACTGTACATGATATTTCACCTTCGTAACCGGCCTTGTAAACTGAGATATCTGTATCCGAGGGGATTCTAATTTCTACTTCATTTCCAGATGGCATTCCCCGGTCATGTAGGGAAGCCACGACAGTATTTCCGCCTCTGTATCTATCGGAGATGCCGATTCCGAAGGTCCTCTCCACAGAAGTTATTTTGATAGAAATGTCGACTGAGGTACCAGAAAGCTCCTCCTTCAAAGCATTCTGTTCTGATAACATTCGAGCTTGTGAGAATGACTCTACCATGGAAAAAATTGTCAAACCCTCAGAGCCTGCTTGATTATCTGCTGGCTCTTCTGCCACTGCCTCCTCTGGCTCTGGTTGGGATTGAGTAACTATCTCTTCGATTTTCTCCTCAACGACTTCAGTAGAAAGGTCAGTCTCGACCTGTATTTCGGGGTCTTCTTGCCATTCTTTCTGCTCGGAAGACATGGAAGCGATGCCTGAGGCACCTGCAGATAGAGTAGCAGCGGTAGTTGCCGCGAGAACAAGATTGGATTGGGCGATTTCCTGTAGAGAATCGGCCTTGACCTTCCATAGTTCCCTCGCGGATGGTTGTAGGAAGCTAGGTAGTTTTGAGATTCTTGACTCCGCCTGTTCATCCATAATGGCCCTGCTCTTCTCCAATGCTTCTACATCTGAGAATTCGGCCTGCTGCATTTCTCCTAAGATTTCCGAGAATTCTACTGAAATAGAATCCATCGTGTCGCCAGGGGAGTCGGTTTCGGCCTCCTCAACTACCTCTGCGACGGGCAATTCCTCGGTATTCTCCGTGGGAGCCTCTGAGGGATCAGAGGTTTGAATCGTGATTCTACCTACTCCGACCCACCTCCTAGTGCCCGTGGGCAGGCCACCACCAGCAGGGGGCCTCGTCCATCCTCCTCTGTAGAAGTCCTGAGTCCCGTCGAGTTCTCTGTCATCGAGGCTCCACGATGGAGCGCCTCCTGATCCGGCGTTGTAGTAGTACAATTTAGCTGAGTTAATATTTGCGAAAAACGGTTTTCCGTTCAACTCTCCCTTAAGTTCATAACGACCATTGTAAATGTTGTTTGGATGATCTGAAATCGTGAGAGATGAGCCTTCAACGTATGGATCTGAGGTCTTGCCATCGACGAGTACGAGAATCTCCTGTAAATCAATTTGGCCATCGCCGTTTGAATCCAAAACCGAGAAGATTGCATTCACAATTGACTGCGGTGCTCTCTGTCCGGTTATTGATGTCAATGCGGCCATAAATTCTTCGTAGTTCAGACTCCCGTTTCCGTCTATATCGTACTTGGAAAATAGTGCCTCTGAGGAAATCCCCCTAGACTTCAGAATTGTCTGTAGATTCTTAATAGCTACAGCCTCGATGCCACCGTTCACTCTATCGACCCGAGTATCGACAGAGGCCATTCAGCAATGAGTGTTGTCACTGCGTAGCTACAAAAAGGGAGCTCGGATTACTTCTGCCTTGATAGATCTTCTAGAGCTGGCTCTGATCCAAACTAGCTGGCCCTCCACGGGAGCAGAAAGATATGCCATCGCTATGCCGATACCACCTAGGCTAGGGGAGGGAGCACCACTGGTCACGTACCCAATTATGCGAGCGTCTTCTGAATCCGAGTCCATTACAGGATGCCCGGGCCGGGGAGATGGGCCTCTTGCAACACACCTAATCGCCGTCCATTTTTGTGAGTTTTCAAGCGATCGAAGGACTCTTTCTTTCCCGATGAACTCATGGTCCATATTGAGGCCGAAAGGAACTGAGGTTTCTGCGGAGTCTCTGGAAAGAAATCCTTCAGGAAGATTTGAATCTGCCGACTCTCCAAGGCCCGGCCAATGGAAATCCTGGCCAGACAATAAATAGCCTTTCTCGAGTCTGAGAGTGTCTCTGGCACCTAATCCGACTGGAGCCAAGCCTAATTCAGAGCCAGACTCAATGAACTGCCCCCATAGGAGATTTGCCTGATCATTGGGGACAAAAATCTCCACACCGGGCTCCCCGGTATATCCCGTTCCTTGTATCCAGCCCTCCACAGAGAGGTTGTTTTGACTGATTTCTTGGCATTTGAACCTACCAACCTTGTTATGTTCGCCCAAAACTTGTGATACTATTTCCATTGATTTGGGTCCCTGAATAGCAATAATACTCGTTTCTTCAGAGTTATCGAATATCCTAATGGAGCCGTCTCCAGGGAGCAATTCAGTAAACCAATCCAGCATCACAGATACCATTGAGGCATTTGGGACTCCAAGGATCTCTTCATCCGTTCTGATTGCGAATATCATATCGTCGATTATATTTCCATCAGTATCGAGAAAATGAGTGTATCCGCATGTGCCCTTTTGAAACCTCGTAAAATCCTGGGTCCCTATGCCTGTTAACCACTCTGAGACCCCTTTGCCAACAAACCTGAATAGGCCCATATGAGAAACGTCAAACATACCAGCCGCCGACCTGGTGGCCAAATGCTCTTCTTTGATAGAAGAATACCATATCGGAAGCTCAAAACCATGGAAATCTACCAGATTAGCTCCTGATTCAACATGTGAAGTGTATAGAGCCGTCCTCACGGGCGCATATCCCATGACCCGAGGGGAGGGAGTAGGGAGAATAAGTTTAGGGAGCGGGGAAAATAAATTCCCAAATACTTCGATAATGCTAATCTTTTAATCCATGAGTTTAAATAGTACGGCTATCACTATACAACTACAGGTTGATATGATGAAAGAGAACGCCGAAAGTCAGGGAGAATCTGTATCTCCCGGTTCCTCTGGATCTAGTGGGAGACGTGCCATTGTACCTTCGATGCGCCCATCCACCAGTAGAAAGACGGAGGGAGTATCCAGGCCCTGTACCGTTTGTGGCTCGAACTCTTGGGATACAGACGAGGTCCGTGGCGAGACCTCTTGCTCAGAATGCGGTTATGTCGCAGAGGAGAATATGATGGATCTAGGGGCAGAATGGACAAATCATTCCGGAGGCGAGGATAGGAGCAGAGTTGGCGCCCCTTCTACGCTGACCCTTTCAGACAAGGGGCTGTCTACTGAGATAAGGAGGTCGGATTTGACGTCTGGAGCGGCGAAGAGGCATGGGATGTCGGGGAAGGCACTGAGGGACTGGCGTAGGAGACAACGTATCGACCAACGGAGTAAGACCAGGGATAGCAGAAGTAGGAACCTTGCTAAAGCGATGCAGTTCATCAGGGACAGGGGGGACCTGCCCCCTCAGATTGAGCAGGAAGCGGCTGGACTTTACAGGCACTCTGTGGATAGAGGGCTTGTCACTGGGAGGAGTATCAGGGGAGTTTCGGCGGCTTGCGTTTACGTGGCTGCCCGCGAGGCTAGGATTCCTAGAAGAATTGAAGATGTTGCAGAAGCTTTCGACATGGTGAAAGATGTTGATCTCAAGGAGTTGAAGAGGACAATTAGACTAGTTTCTAGATTCCTGGGCGCTCATCATATTACTGGTCCCGAAGAGTATTTTGAGAGGTTTCATTCTGATCTCGGGATGAGGCCTGAGGCCCTTGGAAGAGTAAGAACGATGTGGGATTTGGTCAAGGATGATCTCTCATGGCAAGGTAAGAAGCCGTCTGGTATCGCAGGTGTGATAATTTACAGAGCATCTCAAGATAGTGAATCTCCGAGAACTCAGAGTGAGGTTTGCAAGGTCTCCGGAATCAGTGAAGTAACCCTCAGGGGGCTTCTGAAAATACTGAACCAGAAACTTTCTGAAAAATCGTTTCAATGAAAAAACGATTCTATATATGCTCACCCATGGATGTAGCCCCATGAGTGTATCATTGAGTGCAGACAGCCTTTGGGAGCGACTGGAAAGACAGCTTGAGTCTTGGGACTTCCCAATTATCCCTATAGAAGCATGATTTTCAGGGGGGATTTTGTGGGTTCATATCTTGTAGTAGGCGGGAGTAGCGATATCGGCCTCATCCTTTGTAAGAGGCTAATTGAAGAAGGAAACTCGGTGACAGTGATTGGAAGGGATTCTTCAAGAATGAGTCAAATCAAGGACCTGGGTGTCAGAGTTTTCATCGGAGACGCTACAGATGAGCTATTCGTTTCAGAAGTAGTAACTAGCTTTTCTAGTGAAGGGGACGGAAAAATTGACGGTGTCGCGCACTTGGTTGGTTCACTACTAATCAGACCCCCTCATGCACTAAGCTCTGAGGCATTCAATGAGGTCATCAATACCAACCTAACGTCTGCATTCGTGGTCCTCTCAAAGGCGTGTAAGTACATGTTACGAAACGGTGGTGGCAGAATAGTGTTCACTTCGAGTGTTGCGGCCAGTGTCGGGCTAGTCAATCATGAGGCTATCTCAGCTGCTAAGGGGGGAATTGAGTCAATGGCCAGATCTGCCGCCGCTACTTACAGTAAGAGAGGCATACGGATCAATGTAGTAGCCCCAGGCCTTACAGACACAAGAATGGCAAAACCGATAACAAAATCTGAAGCTTCCAAGGAAGCAGCAGTGAGTAAAATTCCACTGAACAGAATCAATCTACCTGAGGAGGTATCTGATGCTATTTTGTGGTTATTGACTAATGCCCCGGATAATATCACTGGACAAATTTTGCACCTAGATGGCGGGATGTCTCAAGTTAGGGGATAGTAATGAACTGGCAGAACGCGATAAGGGCCAATAAGCTCGGAGAAGGAAAAAGCAAGATGGTCACTGTCGGGTCAAAAATACTCATGATTGTGAACATGGAAGGTGATTTTCATGCTACAGAGGGACTCTGTAAACACATGAAATGGCCCTTGTCATGGGGAGGCAAGATTGAGGATGGATGTGTCACATGCCCTCTTCACCAAACCACTCACTGCATATCGGATGGGAGTCTGGTCGAATGGGCGCCATTTCCACTCTTTCCACCTTATGGGAGGCTTGTAGGATCCATGGTTTCCAAGAAGGACCTCGGAATTTTCGAGACACGCTTAGAAGATGGCTTTGTTCAGGTGCTGATCTGATCTCCCAAATCTGTCCTGAACTAGTAATCCTGAATAGTGTTCACAAATTGGGAAGGGCGTTGGCATGATAGAGGGAGTCCTAGTTGATGATGAGGGCAACACCCTTTACGCCCCGATTGGGGAAACTGGCAACAAGTCGGTAGCTCCCTCAAAATGGAAAATATGGCTATCGGCAACTGGATTGGTGGCGCTAATGGTCATGGTCTCCCTGCAAGGGTGGATCATTGACGATGTTGTCGATGATATCAAAAAGGAATTGGGCATATATGAGAGAGTTCCTGTTTGGGAAAGGTCAGAGTGGCCTTACGTGACCAGCTACTCAAATGGTTATGTGATGGAATTTGGACAATATGACATACTGGAGACTGAAAATGACTGGAACTCTACACATCATTTTGTGGAGTTTCAACTGCCTCTCAGTGAAGGCGGTTCAGCACCCAATGGGTTGGTGAGCTTGGCGGTTTGGCTACCAGATGTCCCTGAGGGAGTTACAGTTCCAATCATAGCGGAATTCGGGCCCTACTTCGATGAAGTAAGTGTTGAGACTCCGTCAATTGAAGTCCCCGGAACGTGGTTAGGTCAGATGATAATTGACCAACTCCTACCTCACGGCTACGGATTCGCACAGGTCTCGGTTATGGGCACTGGTCGTTCTAATCACTGTATGGACCTAATGGGAAATGCTGAGCAACTAGGCGTGGATGCGGCTGTGACATGGCTGGGGACACAGGATTGGAGTAACGGCAAAGTCGCAATGATAGGAAAGTCCTACGATGGCTCCACGCCGTGGCAAGCAGCTACATTTGGAAATGAGCATCTGGCAACAATAGTCCCCATTTCTGGCCTAATAGGGGTGATGGAGCTGATGTGGAAGAATGGAAGCAGCGAAGCAAGGGCGGCGATTATGCATAATGGCGTCTATGGCTCTTATGGTATCGATGGCGATGACGGGGACTTAGGAAACATGTGTCCGGACTATATCATCGGACCGGGTACAGGGATCTCGGCTTACATTTGGGGAAGCGAGTTTGCTGGCACCTATTGGGAGGAGAGGTACTTCCTCGATAGGGTGCTTCAGAACTATCAGGGATCAGTATACCTGATCCAGGGGATGCATGACTGGAACGTTGACCCACACATGGCGATACCAGTGATTAATCAACTGAAGGATGCCGGTATAGAGTCCAAGGGACTATTTGGGCAATGGGACCACGATTACCCCGACAGGCCCGACTATCACTTTGATCGCTCCGGGGAGGGCAGGGGGAGAGAGGCGTACCCCGAGATGGTTCGGTTTGACTGGATGCAGGATCTACTAGAATGGTTTGACTGGTACCTGAAGGGCATAGGCGAACAACCGGGATTATTCGTGGAGATCCAGTCAAACCAAGGTCAGTGGAGAATTGAGGACAGATACCCTCCGGAGGGGATGGAGGAAATGTCCCTAGACCTTGGAGGCGCCCTATCCAACATCGCAGGAGGAACTACAAATATTCTCCCTAACGGTAATTTTGGGCCTGTTTACGAGAGTTACCCGCTTGTTGAGGACATATGGATTTCTGGCCTTCCAAGACTGCATGTCGATGTATCCACGTCTACCTTGGGAGGGCAGATATACGCCCTTCTGGAAGATTGCTCGGAGGCGGGAGACTGTATTCACATTGGGCATGCCATAATGGATTTGAGATATCATGAGGGCGGATCTGATGAGCAGACCTGGATACCCATTCTAGAGACAATCAATGCCAAGATGGAGTTCTTCGCCATGGATGTTCAGATAGAGGCTGGACATACCATCAGGCTATCTCTCGCCAGTACGGGGGAAGACTACCTTCCTGCCTCAACCAGCTCCGTTGTAACGGTTCAGGAGGGACCCGGTTCTAACCTAATTTTGGATATAATAGATAGGGATTCCAAGCTTCTCTTCGACCCACCATCTTGCACTCACGTGGTTTGTGAAGAGTGGTTGAATCAGACCTCAATCTAGCGTGATTAGAAGTTTGAAAAGGACACAAAATTTGTGACGATAAATACTAAGAACAACGGACATATATACAAGAGGGATAATGTTCAGGTGTGCCTCATTTTTTGCAGGAGTCGGGGGAATCGATCTCGGCTTTGGACGAGCTGGATTTGACGTAGTCTACGCGAACGAAATCTGCGAAAAGGCATCTATTACCTTCAATCAAAATCATGAGATTGAGTTAGACACTAGAGACATTAGGAACGTTCGGTCCAGTGAAATACCCGATTTCGATATTATGTTAGCTGGCTTTCCCTGTCAGGCGTTTTCAGTTGCAGGATACAGGCAGGGATTCGATGATGAAAAAGGAAGGGGGAACCTGTATTTTGAGTTGGAGAGAATCATGAAAGACAAGCGTCCCTCCATTGTATTCTTAGAAAATGTGAAAAATCTGGCTGGCCATGACAGAGGAAGGACATTCAGTATAATCCGTAACTCGATGCAGAGTCTAGGGTACGAAATACACCATAAGGTAATGAATGCGTGTGATTATGGAGACATCCCCCAGAATAGGGAGAGAATCTACATTGTCGGTTTCTTGGATAGCGGTATATCGAATTGTTTCAAATTTCCAGATAAGGTTCAGCTAGAGACCACCATCGGGGATATCTTCGATTTTGAGGAAAGGGTCGATGATCGATACTACTATCGAGAGGATGCATACATGTACGATGATCTCAAGAGGGACATGACATCAATTGAAACAGTATATCAGTGGAGGAGGAAGTATGTTCGTGAAAACAAGAGCAATCTATGCCCAACATTGACGGCGAACATGGGAACGGGTGGCCACAACGTTCCTTTGATAAAAACCCAATATGGGTTTAGGAAATTAACGCCGAAAGAGTGCTTTATGATACAAGGATTCGATCGGACATTCGTACTTCCTGAGAATGTTGCAGACTCTCATTTGTACAAACAAGCAGGGAACTCTGTTGTGGTCCCTGTCATAGAAAGAATTGCATTGGAAATCAAATCAGTCCATGGATGAAGTAATGGTGGACGCTGGGGGATTTGAACCCCCGGCCGCCTGGTTGCAAACCAGGCGCTCTTCCAAGCTGAGCTAAGCGCCCCTAAGCCAGCGGGAGGGCTAGGGGTTATTGAGGGCAACCGTTGAAATAAAGATTTATGGCTTACTAGAGAGGAGCATTGGAAGGAGGACAAAAATCCCTGCAATAGAAGCCACTAGAGCGAACCTCAAGGGTGTTTGATCGGTTGGTTGACTCTGTACCTCTTCGACTGCTCCGATAGGTAGCACTTGGTCTGGGGAATGGCTGTCTTCCGAAAAGGAAACAACAAAACCACGCTCCACCGTTGTTCCGTTGAAATCAATCTGATGCACCATCGAAATGTTGGAGGGCAATAGTCCGTTTGAAGGATCCAATAGGAGCAAGTAAGTAACTTCGCAAGAAGGGTCTACCTTTTGGCTGGTTTCATTGAGCTCGCAAGCACTGCTCAGCCAAGGAGTGGCGATATCATCAACTCCGTCGAATACATCATCCCCCTCCACATCCACGAGAATCCTGTGTGTCGCATTTTCCCTTCCGTCCACATTGTAGAAGAACAGGGAGTCAGATGAGACGAGAATTCCGGGAGAGACGCCATTCGGAGTGATGCCATCCTCCTTCAGTAGGATTGTGTATTCCTTGGGCTCGTGTGCCGATACCGGTGACGCCAACAACAGAGAAACCACTACCATGGCTAACCCCGCGTTTGTGTTCATGACCCTGCGTGAGGGGGCGATGGCTTCAACATGACCTATGCCCTCCGGTTAATGTGAGTTCAGAAAGGGCAGTGGCCGCGATTGGTCTGGCTGTCTGCTTGGTAGTCGCAGTTTTCGCTACTGTGACGCTCTCAGATAGTGAAACGACAAATAATTCTTCAACTGCCGAGTTAGTTGATCCCTTGATCCAAACTGAGGATCACGATCACAGAAATGCCAGCCAGCATGTGATGTTCACAGATAACATAAGGGCCGTTAGCTACAACCCTCTAACTGCACCGGGTAATGCGGAGATTCAAGTTGCGGATTCTCCGGACGGCAAGAGGTACGCATACATCGCAGGATGGTCAGAGATGCATATCGTAGATGTCACCAACCCGGAGAATACCACAGTAACGGGTGTTTACTACGACCCCAACACGCAGGTCTTAGATGTTAAGTACCTGGAGTACAATGCTAGAGAGTATGTGATAGTGCAGAATCAGTTGGTTGATCCGGGGGCTGCTGACCCAAATGTCGGGTCGTGGGAGGACCCAGCGCAAGTCACTGTCACATTAGTTGATGTAACGGACAAAAGTAATCCTAGCTGGGTCGATTCATGGTATGATGCCGATCATCCCAGCGGTCCACACAACCTGTACACACACATGATCGATAACGAGTGGTAC
>DAOI01000031.1:31097-49944 GCA_002501805.1 Euryarchaeota archaeon UBA463
GTGGTACATCTTCGTAGCCAATCCTGATTACGAGCAGTGTGATGTCGGCCAAGGAGACGCATGCGGTGGCATTACAATCGCGCATCTAAATTTCGCGGGTTATGGCGATTTGCCACGAATAGTGAAGGTAGGAGAGGCCGAAGTGAGCTGGGAGTCTACCCTGGGTGGATGGATATACATCCATGACATGACCGTCCAGACTTGGCCGGGAGAGGACTCAAATGATCCCCGTTTCGATAGGACTTTCGTTTACGGCGCATACTGGGAAGCAGGATTGAGAATATTCGATGTTTCCGACGTCCCCCATCCTGGAAACGATCTCGCTGAGTATCTCGCAATTGCAGCGGCATGCAGGGGGTCATTCGGAACTCAACTTGGTTGTAATTGGAGAGCGCCAGAAGTTGGCCAATGGATGGAATTCGAGGATTTTGACGGTGACGGGGAAATTGACTGTGGTTGCACGAGTAATGAAAATGGTGGTAGGGCATCGTATATCCACTATGCCGAGCCGATAGACGAAATGGTAGATGCTAGCCATCTAGGATACCCAATAGGCAAGCGTCACCTTACAATTGTAGCGACCGAGGTACTCAGTACTACCGTGGGCACAGGGATGAGCTACCTTCTGGATACTACTGCTTACGAAATCAATAATGGGAATTTTAGATTCCTCCCTGAGTTGATTCATGGATGGGAGATACCATTCGCGATGGATCACCACATTCCCGAAGGAGAGGAATGGCTCCTCTTCAGTCCCCATAACGCAGACACCCAGATTTTCCAAACCGGACTTCCGGGACTTCCAGACAATAGTTTCGGTGGCGCCTGGGATGGCAGAATTTACCTCAGTAGCTATCACGCTGGACTATGGGTAATAGACATCGAGACTCTGATGTTCGAAGGTTTGCAGAATATCAACAAGACGGATGCTCACGCTTCCTCGACCGTTGGCTACCATCTTCCTCATGGAGCGGATGGTACCCCTCTGGATAGTTCATTCTATGACTTCGGTTGGACTCCGTTCCTATGGGCGGCAGAGTATCATGATGGCTACACATATCTCTCATGTATCACTAGTGGCCTGTATATTGTCCAATTGGATATCGATGCACCCTATGGAACCTGAACTTCGGCCCCTTTGGGGCCGGGCGTAAAAGGGGGAATTTGATAGGGTAGGTTTGCCCCGGCAGGGCATGAACTTGCGTCCTGTATGGCTACTAACCGCTCTGATGGTACTCGCACCTCTTTCCGGATGCCTATCATTTTCTGATGATTCCGGAGGTTCTGGGGATGGTAGCATGGATTGGATAGATCCAGTGACAGAAATAGAGGACGAGAATCATTCACACAATGATTTGCTTGCTCATCGACTAGCCACCCCTAATGCGAAATTAATCGACTATCACAACCTAAATTGTGATGGTAACGTAAAGCCCCCTGCAGACTTGGACAATGTTGCAGGTAGGCCTTGTTTTGATGAATTCAAGAATGTGGGGCCGACTCCGGGAGATAGCTCTGAAATCGCCATAGAAGGTAATTTCCTCGATGACTGTGAGATTTATGGGGATGGGACGGGTGGATGTTATGCCTACGTCTCCTCATACAACCAATTTGAAATTCTGGACATCAGCAAGCCAAACGAAATTAGGCTATTATCGACCTATTACGCAGAGATTGCCAGGATGATCGACATCAAAGTAACATCTGATAACAACTGGGTACTAGTAAATCATGAGTTGACTAATTCTGAGTTGGACCCCATTCCCAATGACGATGACGCGAATAGCGGTGCGAATCGTCTGGACTTGATTTACGTGGGTGACAAGACCAGTCCCATCAAGGTCGCAGAGTGGGACAATCCCCCTGCGGGATTCCACAACCAGGACCTCCACGTATACTGTGATTGGACGCCGGCGAACCCTACAGCTCTGTGGCAGGATGACTGCCATCTATTCCTATTCGGGGCCGATCCCTATCCTGAAATGGTAGAAGGATCAAGTGGAACCTTCTACAAGGGCACTCAGGTATTCTATGCCCTGATTGACTTCGAGGGCTTGAACCCTACGAACAACGAGGAGCAACAAAATGCCAGTAGGGAGATAATACGATGGGGGGGTTACACCCCTGAACCGCAGACGACCTGTGGGGGCTCTATATTCAATCACGATAACGTATTCTTCATCCACCCGATAACCAAGCAGAAGATGTTGGCAGTATCATATTGGGGTGCTGGACTAAGGTTCGTTGACGTTTCCGAACCTCCCCAGATTGCTGATCCACTGGGAATTTCGTGGCCACCCGAAACCGGACGATGGTTGGGCTGTGCCACTGATGACTCTGGATGGTATGGCCCTGAGGGGGGCGGACATGCCAATATGGCTCCTGAAGTATGGCTTGACGCAAACGATGGTAACGACAACATACACTATGCAGTACCTCAGGATAATTTGATCTGCTCGGGAATTAGTGAGTATGACCCTGTTGAAACCTGGCCTGAGCAATGCGGAATAGGTCCTTCTGATGCAACCTATGGTGTGAATTGGAGGCATTACACTTACATCGCCCCAGAATACGGCTCCAATGCCAATCACACAGGATATATCTGGACTATCGATACAACTGATCCTGCTCAACCTTTCCTAGTTTCCAAGTGGAAGCTACCTGGTGAAAGCGTCCTTGCTGACGGCACCTCGCATCCACATCATTACATCCCTGGAGGGTATATTTTCAGTCCTCACAACGGAGACACAGGATTGAATGGTCATGTTTACTGGACTCACTACCATGCTGGAGTTTGGATAACTGACCACGGCCACATTTGGGACGAGTTAGTCTGGGAAAATGGATATCCAGAGCCAGAGAGAGGCTTTCAGGCCATCTCAGAATTAGCTCCTTCCCATACCCTTGGATACTACCTTCCTGCGGGCCCAGATTGGATTGATGACCCAACAAACACATTGGGCTATGATATGGCTGACTGCTGGGCATCTTGTATGATACCTTTTGACTGGGGCCTACAGTATGATCCACGTGGTTTCGTATTTATCTCCGAGATGGTCTCTGGAGTGTATGTTGTGCAGTTCGACGAGGATTATGATTCAAGATTTGATTATCCCCCTCTATGGAAGGCGGAGGCTAGTGACGAATGAGATTAACTCTGAGGAGTCAATTATCAATAGCGGTGGTTTTTCTCCTACTAATCCCCGTTGCTTCGGCTCATGGGGCAAACTCATTCTCATTCATAATGAGAAATGGTTCGTTGCAACCAGAGTCGGCAGAGGTTGTACAGAATGATACGCTTATCTTTTACAATGTGGTCGATTATGAGAGGAGTCTGGAATTAGACAAGGACGAAGATGGAGTAATGGACTATCAGTGTACTGCAACCGGCTTCAACTCGACTACAACGGATGATGAATGCAGACTTTGGCTCGATCCGAGTAATTGGACTGCCGGAGAGTATGAGCTAGATATATTCTCCAACGGAAGTCTTTGGAAGACCCTTATTTTCACGCTGATTGAGGACGTTCACAATGAATCTGGACCTCCTTCCGGTTACTCATTTGGAGAAGTTGATGGGACTCAAAATATGGACGATGAAGGAGGTGCCTTATCGAATGTGTTTTTACTATTCGGGGTCTTAGCAATTCTTGGAGTTGGGATTATTGCGAGAAGGGGGAAGTAAAATGAATAGGCCATTAGGATTGATCTTGGCTATGTCTGTCATGTTAGCAGGGTGCATGGGTGGCGTCGAAGAAGATGTTTTCTATGGCGAAGATATCAGTCCCCCAGTTCCAGTAACTGATTTTATCCTAACCGATGAAAATGGAGATTACTTCTCTCTATCTGAGTATGAAGGAAAGGTAGTCGTAGTAACCTTCCTATTCACTAGATGCCCTGATATCTGCCCCATTGTGAGCGCGAATCTAGATTATCTGTCTGATATGCTCGGAGATGACTATGGGACTGAGGTGGAGATTCTGACGATAACAGTAGACCCATGGACGGACAACAGCTCCGTTTTACATCAGTACAGAGAACAACGAGGACTACATTGGCCCCATCTAACTGGATCGGTTGAGGATCTTGAGGACATATGGCTGGAATTTGATGTCGGGCTACAGACATATGACACCGATACTGACGGGGATGGGGTATCTGACGGCTTCGATACCTGCTTAGAGACACCCCCAGGAGAGGAAGTGGATAATAACGGATGCGGGTTGGAAACCCAACAACAAGAAGATGAAGATGTAACTGTCAAACACCATCCTCTGGATTACTGGGTCGATCACACCACTGGCACCATAATACTGGACAAAGAGCTTAGGCAGAGAGTTTGGTGGGGAGATACCGATTGGAATGTTGAGCTTGCAATAGAAGATATCAAGTTCCTAATGGAAGAGGAGACTTGAGATGAGATTCTTGAGAGTAGCGATAGTATCCATCATTTTACTCTCATCTGGTTGTCTGGGGCAGGGAGAAGGGGACCTAGAGTTTCTTGGAATAGAATATAGAGACCCGCCTGAAGCTCCAAATTTTGTTCTTTTCGACCAAAATGGTGAAGTCTTTGAACTAAGTGACCATGAAGGGAAGGTGATTGTTGTTGCTTTCGTCTACACCGCGTGTCCAGATATATGCCTCATAATTTCTTCCAACTTAGATTACGTGGATAAGAATCTTGGAGACAAATCAGATGATATCGTGATAATCTCCGTGACTATCGACCCTGCTAGAGATACCATCTCACATCTTTCTGAGTGGACTGAGAACAGGGGATACGAATGGTATCACCTTACAGGTCCAGTATCCACACTTCAGCAAACATATCGATCATGGAATGTCATAATAGATAATGAGCACATTTCGGCAAGCGAGCCCCCAGAAAATGGCCTTAACAGGCTTGTGCTACTTTATCCTGATAATTCCAGTTCGATTCTCGAACAGAAGGGTTTCGGGAAGAACGGTTCTGATTTCATTTCGGAAATAATTCAGGAATCTAACATCTCTAGCGATTTAGGAGATGGGCCAAATAGTTCCGGAACAATTGGCGAATGGTCATCTGATGAAGACTGGTATTGGGTTCTTCACTACTGGGACTCGGACGGTGAAATCTGGGTAGAGTCTCAAGACTCGAGCTCCTCCATCATCATAGATAGCGAGACGCATCTAGCATGGATGTCAAGCAACTCAAACACTAGCATGGCCCCCCCTGGTGAGGACTGTAATGGGCATGGATGGATAATGGGCTCGGGAAGTACTGCCCATTGCATGTGCGATGATGGTTACGAGAGGGCTGATTCGGATTGGTTATCATGCTATATTGTGGGGTCAATGGATGATAATTCTACTGACTCCCAAGACCCTCATCATGAGTCTCTTGGGGAGTATGAAGTGGGACACTCAACTACCACATTTATAGTAGGTAAGGAGATGCGCAAGAGAGTTGCCTATTCTGGAATATTCTGGGATGCAGATGAGTTCTTGCAAGATGTAATTACTCTCGTTAACGAATGATTATTGTATTTTACCTCTTTTCTCTGAATCTCGCACTGTTCCAATTATATGCTACCTCTTACACATAGGGATATGGCAGGAGATAATGGGGTGGCTAGATCGCTATTCCTTTCGGCACTGATGATTACTAGCGTGATGACTGGCATACTGTTCTTTGGAATCGAGGAAGAGGGAGAGAATGGCTCCCCTAGTATCGATTCCGATGTTCCTGATACTATACTGATTGGCGAGATTGAAACTGTGAATATATCGATATCAGATGAGGAAATAGGAGGCCTTTCTGTCTTGATTACCTTGAACGGCGAACTAGTGACTCAAACACCTAATTCAATGGGCATAGTAACCTTGGACATATCGTCCCTTGGAGTTGGCAGTCATGCGCTCGAGGTTATTGCAACCGATAGTCTTGGTCAGGAGGCAACCTGGGCGAAAGCTTTCATTATTCATTATCCCGAAGAAAGTGAAGCTCAGCTTTCAATCTCGCAGGGTGCTTTCGAAGTTGAACAAGGTGGGAGCGCTCCGATTTCTGGGCACGTCATTCATGATGATATTTCGACGTGTGGATTGAGATGGAGCACCGCGGATATTGAAGAGTCCAGTTTAGGCTTGCCAATTGGAGAAGATGGAACATACGGATTGGAGCTTTCCAACATACAGGAAAATACTACTGTTTCACTGGAGGTCACATGCGGAACGTGGATTGAAACTTCCAGTAAGAAGACCGTTATTATCGATGTAATGCTACCTGAACCGGAGCCCGTGACTGGTTGTACTGACCCAGATGCCAACAACTATGACTCAGGTGCTGATGAAGATGATGGTTCCTGTAATTATGATGAGCCTTCTAGATTGAAGATACTAAGCCTGCATGGAGGAGGTGAAAGTTCCTCGGCTTTTGAATCGCAGCAGGGCATGCAAGATTTGATGGGGGCTCTTCCAGAGTTTGAATTCGTTTTTGTACAAGCTCCTGAAGACGGCAGTGTTTGGGTTCGTGATCCACCAGGGGGTAAAGAACAGGGTACAAATGACCCAAACTGGGCAGATACGTCGATAGATTTCCTGAATGAATATATCCAGAATAATGGCCCGTTCCATGGCCTTCTCGGATTTTCACAGGGAGCCGCGATGTCTGCCATTTATCTTGCGTACTCTGATGTTCAGTTCGATAAAGTAATTTTGTTCAATGGTTATCTAGAAACGGGGCATCAAGGGCTCAATGATACCATAGAAAGTGAATCTCCTTTCGATGTACCAGCACTTGTTTTTGAAGGTGAGAATGATGCATGGTTCGGATATGGTTCTGCTGAATTGGCTGAGTTATTCTCAGATGTGACGCATTTGGTTGGTTCTGCAGACCACCATTTGCCATTATCATCTGATAGGGAGTTTGAAAACGTCGTATCATTCATTCGGGACGTTCGGCAATATGGATGCACTGATCCTGATGCTTCTAACTTCAACGACGAAGCCACCCTGGATGACGGTTCGTGTAATTATGATAGTCAACCAAAAACTGGATCTTTAGAGTGGTGGGGAGAAGTGCTCCTATGTGACTCAGCTGAGCAAGTAGAACCGGTGGATGATTACAATACTACTGAGTCAGATAATCATCTTTGTCAATTGAGTTTTGAAATAGGAGAGACTGAGATTGTAATCGATTCTAATGGAATACCCAATCATGACCTAGAGTCGGGCCCTGGTTGCTGTACAAGTGAGCAAAATCTGGAATGGAGGATCCCGCTAGTTCCGAATAATCAGACTGGTTGCAATCCTTCTCTCTCAACGGATGGGTGCACCATGGCTCCTGAGAGAGACGCTGTTGCCTTCGCTGTGAATGGAGTTCCAATTTTCGGACCTGAAGATGGCCCTGGTGGAGATGCAGTTGCTGGTCATGAGGGAGCATATGAAGAAGACAGACAACATATCTGGCTCGGGATATGTCATGGCCACTCTGGCCCTGGTGGCGCTTACCATTATCATGCGGACGCTAACTGCGCCCACTGGCACCCAGATGAGGAAACTAATCAAACATGGATGGGCTACAGTATTAATTCTTCTAGAGGTCTTTCAGAGCATTCTCCTATTGTTGGGTTCGCCTTCGATGGATATCCAATCTATGGATTCGTGGGTTGGGATGAAGAGGGGAATGTATCTGAAATGAAATCATCATATCGACTAAAGGATGGACAGACAGGTTACAACGGCATTGATGATTACGAATATATTGTTGGACTTGGAGATCTAGATTCGTGTAATGGGCAATTCGGACCAACCCCAGACTATCCTGAGGGAATTTACCACTATCATACCACGTGGGAAAATGGAGAGGGAGGCATAGGTTTTCCATACTTCATCAACTGCTACAGAGGTGAAGTTTCACTAGACGGCCAGAATGGAGATGGAGATGGTGAGGTTGATTGCTCGGGTCGTGGAGAGACTTGGGGCCCGGGCATAGGGCCCCCTCCCGAGGGATGCGAGGGTGGACCTCCTGGTCAGTCTTCGGATATTTCTTCGGCCCTCGGGACATTATATCGATTAGTTCCACCGAGTGGGGGGATGTTAGCAATGATGGTGGTTGCGGTTGCCTTTGTCAGAGTATTGGCATTTGCCCCAGTTTCTCCAAGTCAGGCTGGTATAACTGCCTTATATCGTCAAGCCCGAGTATGAGCATTGCTAGTCTCTCAAGACCCATTCCCCACGCACATACGGGCCACTCTGTCCCCAATGGCTCGGTCACTTCTGGCCGGAATATTCCAGCCCCTCCAAGCTCCAGCCACTCGCCCCTCCATAGGATATCCACTTCCACACTAGGCTCAGTGTAGGGAAAGTAGGCTGGCCTAACCCTAACATCATCATAACCCATCTTTGAGTAGAAAGTCTTCAGCGTTGTGATTAGCATCGGAAGATTTGCGTTTTCTTCGTGAATGATCCCTTCAATCTGATGAAATTCTGGTAAATGGGTCCTATCTATGGTTTCTTGTCTGAAGACTCTACCAATTCCAAAAACTCTTGAAGGCTTGCTTGGATTCTCAGCAATATGCCTGACGGTGTTCACCGTTGTATGAGTTCTGAGGAGTCCCTTCTGAGCCTCTTCCCTATCGAATTTCCTTCCCCAACCCCTACTTCCGGTATCATGGCCATGCTCATGAACCTTTGACCATAAATCGAGATACTCTTCTTGGACTTCGACCTTTTGTGGGTTTGAGAGGTAGAATGTATCTTGCATTGTCCTTGCAGGATGAGATTGAGGTATGTACAAAGCATCCATATTCCAGCCTGCGGATTGCACGAAATTTCCTTCTATCTCGGAGAATCCCATTTCCAAGAAAACATTCCTAATTCTCTCAATCAATGCTTGCATCGGATGAGGCCTTCCTCCAGTAGGGGTGACAGTTGGTGCGTTTACATCGAAAGGCTTGAACTTGGCCCCCATCCAAGAGTCGCCTTGTAAAAGCTCGGGAGTCACCTCCCCTATCATCTCAACATGAGAAAGTAGTTCATCGTCTACTGAGAGTCCCGCCTCAGTCAAGGACCATGTACGAGTAACTTGGACATCTATTGAAATCAGGTCTTTCCTCCCTGAGAAGTGCTCTATTAGTTGCGGGCTTAACTCTGAATCTTCGACGCTTGAGGCTGAGATCTTAGAGATAAAATCTCGCCTTTCGGAAATGATGGACGAAATTAACTCTTCATCCGGAGCAACCAAATTACCAGATTCTAACCTCACGCCCATAGATTTCAGGAGCCCTATCCCTGGTCCTGCCTCATTTCTTTGGAAGCCCGCGTCAAATAGATTTTCCATATTCCTCTTATCCCCATCAGAGTCGAGGTACCATTTCCATATTCTTTCCTCCAACAATTCATTTTGAGCTGCCTTTTCCCCCTCTGAGTCTAGTGAAACAATCCTGGTTTTACTCTCATGAATGGCGACTAGCCCTAATTCGGACAATGATTGACCAGAGCCAGCAACATGAACTTGGTCGTCCCATCCTGTGGACTCGAGTAAATCATTAATTGACCATTTCCTGTTTGGATCAGTAAGCATGGACTTGAGCATGGTCCTGTCATTATTGCTCATATCCATCGTCATTGACTACTCGGTCGGGCCCTCACTCTTGAGACTACCGTGAAAAATCACTCTTCTTCCCATAGTATAATTTCACAATCATAGCAGAAGTATTTACTAGGCTTGGGACCATTCAAAATTTCTACGTTTCCACACCTTCCACACAGTATTGAGGTCTTAACAGGAGGGATCAAGGTAGTATCTACTCTGAACATAGGACCTCCCGCATCTGGAAGAAAATCGGTATCCGGCATCCAAGCTTGTATTTCCTCCTGGTCGACTTCCTGCTCATCTGTCATTCCTATCGCAACCAACAGTAGGCCGATTCCTGAAATCGAAATCGGGGCGGCTATGGCTAGCACCATACTCGATGGACCCGAGCTTAGTATGATTCCACTGCCAATCACTATGCACATCCAACCAGATATTGCAAGGTTGGCCCTGCTATTGTTCCGAATGGATGCGCTCATGAACTTGCCAGGGGGTCCTACGCATCAAAGTCCCCCCTAATCGCCTATAGGTTTCAATAGTGGTTTGCCTTCCAAGGGGTGCCGCCTCAGTAGCTCAGCCTGGTAGAGCATCTGATTTGTAATCAGACGGTCGGGGGTTCGACTCCCTCCTGGGGCTCCAAAATACGTCAAGGTCAAAGGGCGATAGCCAACCGGCAGACCATGTCCGCGACGATTATTGACGGGAAGGAAATCGCCCTTGAAATCGAGGCGGAGCTTATTGGCCGCATTACTGATTTATCAAAAAATGGAGTAGTTCCCTGTCTTGCCGTAGTCATTGTAGGGGATGATCCTGCTTCTCACGTCTATGTCGGCGCGAAGGAACGAGCATGCGCAAGACTGGGAATTCGAAGTGTTCGTGTTGATGTCGCTTCTGACGCGCAGTATGAGGAAGTAGCATCAACAGTAAGGAGACTGAACGAAGACCCGAGTATTAACGGAGTTCTTGTACAATCCCCCCTTCCCTCAGGAATGGATGAGATTTCAATCACAGACCTAATTGATCCGCAGAAGGATGTCGATGGATTCCATGCGCAGAATCTAGGCAGACTGGTTCAGGGAGATGTAAGTGGGTTACTTCCCTGTACCCCTGCCGGTGTAATGCGGATGCTAGAAAGTACAGATCTAGACATTCGGGGGAAGAGAGCAGTAGTGATTGGCCGTAGCAGGATTGTGGGCATGCCCCAATCTATCCTACTTGCACAGAGAGGGGTAGATGCAACTGTTACAATAGCTCATTCAAGAACAAGTGACATGGCCGATTTATGCCGAAGTGCGGACTTGATAGTAGCGGCAGTGGGGAGGCCGAACATGATTACTGCAGATTGGATAAAACCGGGTGCCACTGTTATTGATGTGGGGGTAAACCGTGTTAATGACGATTCAGAGAAGGGATATTACCTATCCGGAGATGTTCATCCAGATGTCAGAGAAGTTGCTGGCGCGGTTTCCCCTGTACCCGGGGGCGTGGGCCCGATGACTATCGCGATGCTGATGTCAAATACTGTTAGGGCGACTGAGATGCAACAGTGATTCTCAAAAGATTCCCATGTCTATTCTAGCATCCTCAGAGGCGTGTTTCCTGGGGTCCCAAAGAGGTGAGAATGTTAGATTAACATGCGCGGAACTGACCCCTTCAGTCTGCTCGGTTGCTCTATGTACGGCGGCCATAAGCTCTGGAGCAATAGGGCAACCTGGACTGGTTAGGGTCATATCAACCTCTATGTGGGTGCCGTCATCTTTGTCCTCGGACCTTATCTCGTAGATCAGCCCTAGCTCAATTACCGAAATTTTCATCTCTGGATCTTCTACGGACCTCAAAGATTCCCTGACATCGGATTCTACAGACATATGATCACATCAGGGAGGAGGCTTCTTCCTTCACTTTATTAACCATGTTCATGAAGCCATTGGCTCTACTAGGTGTTAAAATCTGGCTTAGTCCCATTTCTTCAACGTATGAGGGGTCATGATTGGCCACGTCACTCGGAGGTAGCCCGTTAACAGCGATCGCGGTTATTGCCATCAGTCCTTGAACAATCTGGGCATCTGCGCCCCCTCTAGCGATGAAACCCCCTTGGGAGTCTAGAGAGCACTCTACATGAGCCCTTGATTGGCAACCATGTACCATGTTTTCATCATCCCATTCGTCTACTGAGAGCGCTGAAGGGTGCTCATTGGCATACTCAAATAGCAGTTCGTATCTCTCCATGGTATCAAAACAAGATTGGAATCTATCAATGATTGTAGCTACCTCATCAGACCACCTATCGGAGTCGCCCATGCCGATGCGAAAGCAGTTTAGGATTTCACAATTATGGCCATTCAACCGAATCTTGAAACTATTGACTCGAGATGAGAAACGAAAGCCTCAGCCTCTTCCATAGTATTGTAAATCCAAACAGAAGCACGATTGGTTGAGCCGACTCCCATGGCCTCCATCAGTGGTTGAGCGCAATGATGTCCGGTCCTCACGGCAAAGCCGCCGGCATCCAAAAGATATCCCAAATCTTGGGCTTGTATTGTATCATGCAAGAAAGAAACGACGCCAATTGACTCTTCTCTCTCAGGGAATCCAAATACTGTAATTCCGGGAATCTCACGCATCCTTCCAGCCATCCAAGAAGCAATACTCTGAACGTGTTTATGTGCTACTTCGAAGTCTATATTTTCCTCTAGCCAATCAACAGCTACTCCCCATCCTATGGCTTCTGCCATTCTTGGAGTTCCTGTCTCAAACATTGCAAATCCCTCTTGGAACTGCGTATCCTCTAGAGAGACCCTCTTGACTATGGAACCACCTGTGAGAAAGGGGCCCATTTCTGATAGGGCCTCCTCACTAACCAGAAGACATCCTATGCCAGTAGGGCCTGCCATCTTGTGTGCGGCTACTGATAGGAAGTCAGCACCCAGATCGTCGAAGAAGATTTTCTCATGTGGAGCTCCCTGAGCACTGTCAATAGCCACTCTAGCTCCCTGGGAATGGGCCATCTTGATTACTCTCTCAATGTCGTTCCTGACTCCTAGGACATTGCTCACGTGACCTACACACACGAGTGAAGCGCCCTCAATTGCTACTTCCATGGCGTCATAATCAAGAGTGAATTCCTCTGTATCTACTGGAACGTACCTTAGCTCAATACCGCGTTCCTTCGATAGCTCCTGCCATGGAACGATATTTGCATGGTGCTCCATTTCGGTGGTCACGACGACGTCGCCTTCATTCAGATTGTAACGAGCCCAGCCATAGGCCACTAGATTCATTGCTTCTGTAGCGCTTCCGGTATAGATCATCTGCCCCTCAGATGTCCCAAAGAATTTCGAAATCCTGTCTCTAGCGCCTTCGAGCGCCGCAGTGGATTCATCTGCAAGAGTATGATTCGCCCTGTGTGCATTTGCATGATAATTCTTGTAGAAATCAGACATTGCATCGATAACTGCGAGTGGTTTCTGGGAGGTTGCTGCATTGTCAAAATAGACTAGCTTCTTTCCGTTGGGAAGGGTTCTCTGTAGGATCGGAAATTGATTTCTAATCGATTCTACGTCCAGAGTCATGGTACCTTCCTCAATCTCTGGTCGGGGTTCAGAATATCAATTCGACCGTGTACTATTTTGAAGAAATCCTTTCTGAATTGATTTTTCAGGAATGGATTTATGTTCCCAGACCATGTTAGCCCTACTATGAGAGACGACGTGGGACAGGATGTTATCGAACGGCTCGGGAGCAGGGATTTGAATGATGATGGAGAAATAATCAACCTAGCGATTGTTGGTTCAAGCAGATACTATGACTACTCTAACTTCGAGTCCTTAATTGAATCATGGATAGATATGAACGGTTATCCGGACCTGATTATTGTAGGGGGCGCTAGTGGTGTTGACTACATGGCTGAGAGATGGGCAACGAATAATTCGATTGCTATAGCGATATTCTCAGAGGAATGGGATGATCCACGTAGAGGGCTTGAGGACAGAGGCAGGCCCGAAGCACCGAATTCCCTGACTGAGAAAATTCTGAAATCTTCGAGTCATATATTGGCAATGCCTTCAGCGACCAGTAAATGGACCAGGGTAGTAATCAGAGAGGCGAAAGAGAGAAGAATACCAATTGAGATACATGAATTGGAGTAAATTGGTGCTCCTGCCGGGATTTGAACCCGGGTCGCCGGGATGAAAACCCGGTATGATGGACCGAACTACACCACAGGAGCTAAAGCCTCCGAGATGTGGTCGACACATAATCGAATCGGGTAGAAGGACACTCTGAATCCCTCAATCAGGTTCAAATTACTCTTCTTCCTCCAATAGAGAATCCCACCAACGAATCGCTGGCAGGAAAGCCACTAGGGAAACCACGGTTAGTATGGCCCAAATTAGTGGATTAGATAATAGGTTTAGTAATTGGTCCCCCCAAACACCGATTACTATTCCTTGAATTCCAAATCTCAATCCCCTTCCCCACAAACCTGCAATGATAAATTGACGCTTGTCCATCTCCCCCATTCCTGCTATCCATGCGAGGGCTTTGTAGGGAATTGGCGAAAGTGCGGCGATGAATATACCAGCGCTCCCATATCTGTCAATTAGATTATCCAATCTGACAATATGCTTTCTATTTATGAATCTCTCAGCGAAATTTCGTCCCAATACCTTTCCTAGCCACCATCCTAAAACCGCTCCTGCAACACTGGTTAATGTCACTATTAGCCAGATCAGAAATAATTCCATTGGCTCCCCTTGTGCGTCTAAGTACATTGGCAAGGTTAGTGCTTCAGGTGGAATGGGTTGGATAACTGCTTCAGTGAATGATAGAATTCCCAGTCCCGGGAGGCCCAAATCAAGTGACCACTCAATATAGGAATCCCATGTATCCCAAAACTGACCTGGCAACAGTCCCATATACGGTCGTCGATGTCATTGCATTATGAAATAGTGGTATTTGTGAGGAATTCTAGAGGCAAAACCAATGAAAGAGGGGCGTGACGAATGAATATGGGAGATGGCATGGTTCTAGACACATCGGCCCTAATTTCTTGGCCCCTGTCTGAATTGAATGGTTCAATGATTGTTAATTCTCAGATTGCGGAACTGGAGAAGTTTTCCCCTACAAGAGCACAAATCATCCAATCCTTGGGATTGATAATTTCAGAACCCAGTAGAGATTCCATCTCTGAGGTCTCCAAGCTTGCAGTAGAGACGGGGGATATGTCTGGAATTTCTCAAACTGACTTAAGTTTAGTCGCTCTGGCGTATAGCAAAGGAGCCGTTCTGGTTACTGATGACTATAGGATGCAAAATCTGGCTGAGAAACTAGAAATGGAATGGATGGCCGTTGTCATGGAAGGGATTTCCGAGACTTGGGAATGGGAATTGAGGTGTATCGGGTGTGGAACAGTATTCGATTCTCATGAGAAACCCAGTCATAAGAAGAGAGAGATGGAAGAGTGCATAAACTGTGGAAGTAGCCTCAGGCTTCGTAAGAAATAATCACTCACTTTCCATATCTACTTCTGCGGTCATTCCGCCCCTATCCATGTCTTGCTCTGCCTTGGATGGAGTCGTTACTTCACTGACGGCCTTCTGGTATTCTCCCTTTGCTAAACCAACATTCCTGGCTAGTTTTGGAATCTTGTCAACTCCAAAAATTAGTACTCCAAAAACAACTAGTGCTACTATCTCCACGGTACCTAGTGCCATTGTATCAGAAGGGGGTAGGGGCCATATCGGTTGAATGCTTCGGATAAAAAATGGCTAACCTCCTGAAACTGGAGGGAGGAAGGCTACTTCTGAATGGTCTTCGAGAATGATATCAAAATCAGAAGAAATGCTTCCGTCTACGGCCACTCTGAGGCCTTTAGAGGTATATTCTTCTAAATTTAATCTTGAAATTAGATCTGCTAATTTTGTATCTGCAGAGAGTGGGATGTCTACTTCCCTCTCTCCCAGTGATTCGGCCAAAGGCCCAAAGAATAGTACTCTCACAATAATTGCCCTGCCTCCTGGATGAGCGGGGGCTTCCATGTGCATCTTAGAAGGTCCTCAGCAATCAATTAATCGATTACGAACTATAGTAAATTAATGTGGAGTGCTTGGGATAGGCATGAATCGGACAATAGCTGTCGTTTTCGACTGCGATGGTGTACTAACTGATAATGGGTCTTCTTGGCAGAATATCCATACTAAGTTTGGTACTGATTCCAAGGATGGATCCCATAAAGAAACCCTGGAGATGTTTCTTGATGGAAAAATAACTGAAGAGGAATTCGTTGAGCATGATATCAGGCTGTGGAAGAGTGTGAAATCTGATATACATCGAGATGACATAATGAGATGCTACAGCGGAGTTGGGCTCATGAAAGGAGCTAGAGATGTTGTCGGAGAGCTTCAAAGTAGAGGAATCTATGTCGCCATAGTGTCATCAGGCGTTGACTTATTTGTTGGTGCGATCGCAAATATGCTGAAGGTTGATGATTGGGCGGCTAATGGATTTGAGTGGGATGAAGACGGTTTCCTACAGAGGGGACTTCCTACCCGAGTATACTCTCACAACAAGGGATTGATGGTAGATAAGCTTGCGAGAATAAATGGCTTTGATACTAGTGGAATAGTGTCGATAGGAGACTCAAGTACTGACTTATCAATGAAGATTGGCGAATCCTCATTTATTGGCTTCAATCCAGCTAGAGAAAGAGCGTTGAATTCATTCTTAGAATCTGGAGTACCTGTGGTTGAAAGTAAGGATCTAAGGGACATATGGCCACACATATTCGACGGTGAAGAATTTCCTAGGGCTAACTAGGCGAATGGTATAGAAGCGGTCGCAAATGTATGCAGGTTGACCACAGTGAGGATGCAGGGTTTTGGTTGGAATCCCAACATTCTCTGAAAGTCGGTTTGATTTTGCCAAGTCGAACTGTGGACCATTGTTGTTCCTTTGTAATTGCCAACAAAGTGCCCATGTACGTGTCCAGTAACAAATATATCAGGTACTGTTGAAATTACCAAGTTATCTTCTGGCTCTGGCGAAAGAGGTGTTTTTCCGCCCCAAGAAGGAGCTAGATGCCTCCTCTCTAGCATTGCCTGCATTGCTCTTTCTGGCTGAGAATATGAAACGGATCTCAATGTTGCAACAAAGTCATCTATACTCTTTCCATGGTATGATAGGACCCTTACGCCATGGAGACTGAAATCGCACGGATTTCCTACGAAGGTAGTATCTGAATAGTCTTGTTGGACTTCTGGATCGAGGGCTGGTTGGGGTTCTGCTGGCCTTACTGCATCGTGGTTTCCAGGCAGGATAATCACGTCCACCCAATCTGGAAGGGCTTCAAGTAATCTTGCTAATTCGGAATACTGATGAAAAAGATCCTTGATTGATAGATGTCTATCTTGACCAGGATATATTCCGACCCCATCAACACCATCTCCACTCAGTACGAAATACTTGATAGTCCGAGCTAACGGATCACTATTGAACCATGTAATCATTTTGTCCCACTGAGGTCCCAAGAACGTCATACTCCCTACATGTGTGTCAGAAAGGAATGCAGCTGATACGGCTTGGTCTTGTCCTGCCATGGACTTGGAATGCATGCCCAAAGGAGGTAGGTGAATATCCTGAACAAAGAAAATCGGATCTCCTTCGCCTACTAGGAAATATCCGCTCACTCCAACTACATCATCGTCCATGAGTCCATCCAATGCAGGGTGTACTTCAGAAGCTTCTGATGGTGGCTTTACGATGCATCTAACTTGCGCTGTTTCATCCTCGACAACGAACATCAAATTCTTGCTCTTGGCCCATCTCATTTCAGTTGCCAGTCCCACCATTGTAACCTCATAGTCTCTGCTGGAATGTCTCTGACGGTTTCTCCAAGCCTCTGAGACAGGCGTTGGTCTCCTCGGGAGAGAGTTTGCAGAGATCATCATTGACCTGATTCTCTTTAGCCTATCAGTGAAGCAGGACCTCATATCTGACATCTTACCTTCAGTAACCGAGTTTCCGGTAATATCGAAATGAATCTCGATCTCGGAGTCTACATCAGTAGCGTGCATAGGAAAATCTGCTAAATTGTAGTGTTCGAGTCCGTGTGGACGTGGAGCGGGAGCCAGTTCAAGGGCCTTCGAGGGAGCTACAGTCCTTCCTATGGAAGAGTGACTATTTGGATTTGGTAGCGTAACTTGCTGAGTAATAGTAGATTCTGCGGGATTTGGGGTAACAGATGTAGGTGCCGTAATAGAGAGTAATTCACTAATTGTTCTGGAATCTAGGATTTTTACCCCGGACGCTCTAGCCGCTTGGATAAGAGGTTGCAAATCTTCTAGTTCCTGTATTAGCTCCTGTGACTTTCTACCCATCACAAGGATTCCTGAAGAAGCTAAAATTCGCTGTCTTGCAGGCCAATCGTCAGAGACCATGTCAGTCAAGAGAGAAGGGCGCCTCATGATGATATCGCTAACAGACTGCTGAAACTACTCTTTGGAGTCCCAA
This sequence comes from Euryarchaeota archaeon UBA463, assembly GCA_002501805.1. Classification (GTDB taxonomy): domain Archaea; phylum Thermoplasmatota; class Poseidoniia; order Poseidoniales; family Thalassarchaeaceae; genus MGIIb-O5. The sequence goes on from DAOI01000031.1 coordinate 49,180, forward strand.
TCAGTCAGAGATGCTAAGTCAACCTTTCCGATGTCCTCAGCAACTGTCCGGGGGCTTTTCTGCCATTCCAAGCTCCCTTCCCACTCCTCGGAAGAGGGGTCTAACTGGGATGTATCGAACGATCCTTCAGATGCGTCTCTATTCAGAGCCTCCTCCACTACAGCCTCATTCTCATCAACTCTATCTAAGGCCTCTAGTGTTAGCCTGAGTGCGAATGCGGCGAATGATTTCTTGTTATCCAATCTGTCATTATCCCCGAAGTCCATCCTCCTAGACAGGAAGTAATCTCCAGCTATCACCGCAACATGAACTCTGCCTACCTCCTTATTGCTAGTCGAACCCCCGGGGCCGGCAATTCCTGTGATGCCTATTGAGACATTGGAATCGGACTGGAACTTGGCGCCCTGGGCCATCTGAATTGCAACTTCGTGAGACACAGCACCAGCATCATCACTATCGAAGGCTGTCTTTTCCACGCCCAGTTCCCTCATCTTTGATTCATTAGAGTAAGTAATCCAGCCTTGATTAAACCATGCAGAAGCTCCTGAAATATCGGTAATCAGAGATGCAACCAGACCTCCTGTACAGGATTCTGCCACAGAGACTGTCCAGTCCCTCTTTCTGAGCCTTCTAGCAACGCGGGACGCGAGTCCAGCCGTCTCTTCGACCACGTATCGCCCCGGCGGCGTCACTTATTGAATATTCAGTAATGTAACTATTTCTAAACACAAATGGTAGAAAATTATTGGTGGGTCCGGCAGGAAT
>DAOI01000031.1:50219-69729 GCA_002501805.1 Euryarchaeota archaeon UBA463
TCATAACCCCTAGACCACGGACCCCGAATAGTCGGGGGAGCGTTGTGTTCAAATGGCCTGCGGCTAAAGGAGTGCCGAGGGAAACAGTGTCCGAAGTAACTGATCTGATTGAAATGCTTGAAAAAACGGGCATTCCGATGAGCAAAGGGGTTATTGAAGCGTTTCTTCAGACAGAGCCTTCTGATTTTACCGATTTTCCATTGGAAAGTTTCTGGCATGACCACCCTGTTCCTTTTTTGATTACGGATTCTGGGGTAACGAAGACAATTTCCGCACCACACATGATAGCCACTATGCTTCACCATCTAGAGCTGGATAGTGATCTTCATGTTCTTCTAATGGGATCTAAAGGGGGGTATTTAGCCACACTGATTGATATAATCTGCGGGAAGGGTGGCAAGGTCACCATAATTGAGCCACATGATGAAGTTGCAGAATACACATCGAACGTACTTGAGGGACGTGAGCAATGTGGCTTAATACGTGTCTTGGGCAAGGAGGCCTTGGAGGATCCAACATGGGATCGAGATGTGGATAGGGTTCTTTTTACTGGCTCAATCAGGGAAATTCCAGATTTTATTGAGTTACTTATCGATGAAGGGGGATTTATCCTTGGTCCGTTTGGAGGAAGGATTCAACAGAGGCTGGTGAAAAAGGAGTGGCAAGGTGGCACCTGGCTGGAAACTGATTTGGGAGGAGTGGTATTCGGCCCCATGGATATCAGAGAGTCAGAAAGAGGCTTTCCTGATCCACTGTTCATTGCAGATGAGTTTGAGGATGCTCTGATACTAATTTCCTCTGTCCTAGGTGAAAGTTCAGAGGAGGTTCAGAGACTAGAAAGACTAGTTGAGTCACTAAGAGGGCTTCCGTCGGGACTGCCTGAAATTACTGAAAGTTTCACAGATGAGGAAATTATCGAGCACCCAGTAATTGAGCTACTAATGACTGAGGCTGAATGGCTGAATGAACTATGGCCAACTTTCAGTAATATTCTAGGATTCGACTTGGCAGGGGCACCAATAGATTTGGAAGAGCCCCTTTTCGGAAAAAGACACTCTGACTTCACTCCTTGATTGAAATTAGTTGTTGAGTCCGAAGGAGTGATGTCTGCGAGTCCTTACGACAAGGCATGGAGCAGCCGGAGCGAGAGTCCATCGAGCGTGCGCTTGGGAGTATGTCCAGCGCTGACAAGATGGTACTTAGCAGGCTAAATGAAAACGGCATGGCCTGGATTGTCGGAGGATGGGTCAGAGATTCTCTCTCTGGAGGAAATCCAGATGACATGGACATTGCAACGACGCTTACTCCTGAACAAATAAAATCTATTTTTCCCAGATCACTGATGGTTGGAGCTAGCTTTGGAACTGTCATAGTCAGATTGGATGGTGATGTTGGTGGAGACTCAGAGTGGCAGGTAACGACTTTGAGAAGTGAGGGCGATTATTCCGATGGCAGAAGGCCCGGGATGGTGAGCTTTCTTGAGGGCGGCGAAGAAAATAGTGGAATCTTTGCTGATTTGAGTCGGCGAGATTTTACAATTAATTCAATGGCAATAGATTCTGGAGGCAGATTATTAGATCCATACAACGGATTGAATGACTTGAAATTGGGCGTACTGAAGTCAGTGGGCGTTGCTGAGGAGAGGTTTGGAGAAGATGGTTTGAGAGTACTTCGTGCATTCAGATTCCTAGATGCAGGAAAAATGGGAATCAGAGAAATGGATGATTCTCTAAGAAGTGGAATTCTATCATCAGAAGAATTTCTACAAGGAATTTCGAGAGAAAGAGTTGGCATGGAGATGACAAAGATACTGACTGGCGAAAATGTCCATTCAATTATCTACCAAATGTTATCGCTAGGAGTTCTTGACAGAGTATTCGAGAACATTTCTATAGATCTCCCTGCTGAATTGTCTACGGAATATCTAGTCAACCTGGCATTACTGTTCAGGAATAGCGGGCTTACTGGAGAGGAGCTGGCTTCCGAGATGAGAGATTTGCTTGTCCTCTCAAAAAATGATCTCTTGGAGATATCTATGATGCATGAATGTAGACAATTGAGCCTAGATGCAACTATTGAGTCGGCCAGAAGATTCCATGCTGCTGTCCCGAATAGAAGGAAGAAGCTGATTATCGATTACTTGGGAAAAATCGGAATAGAAACTGAGAAATTTGAGAAATTATTCAGAAGTATTAATCCTGGGGATTTGATTTTAGATCCAATAGTAAAGGGGGAAAAATTAGTCTTTGTGACTGGACTCCCCCCTGGCCCGAGACTGGGAAGGCTCAAGGGATGGCTACATCGAAGACAGGTTGAAGAAGCCTCCAGAACCGAAGAAGATGTGTTACAGTTTCTCTCGCATATTGACTGGGAGTCATCCGATTATCAAGAATGGGAAGCTCTCAGCTGGCCCTAATCAGGGAAGCTCATTTAGCATGGCCAAGTACTCATCCTTGTCCATGAATTGATCTTCGTCGAAATCGTCGGTAAAAGTCTTCACGATTATACACCATGCATCCCCATATGCATCCTCGTTAACTAGGTCTGGGTTATCCTCAACATGGCCATTTAACTCCGTAATTGTACATGAAATGGGGGCATTGATTAGCATCCTATCAAATTCACCGTCATATCTGGTAGTTACTGTGATTAGAAGCTCATCGGTATCGACCTGCCCCCCCATTGTTTGGGACTTAGGAGATTTTTCTTCTTCATCGTCCTCGGATAGACCAGAATCTGCGTCAATCTCAAAATCACTATCATCCCTAGGCCTTGCAAGAACAACTTGGATTACTTCTCCGAACTCTGCCATCAGAAACTCACTAAGTCCTATCTTAATACTAGTCGTACCTTCGTCCTTATCCTCATCCAGAACTTGCATCCAAAGATGGTCAAGCGTGTATAGGCGGTCGTGTGCAATGCTGAACTCTGCGTAGTCGCTGTCGGCCATGTTACCCGCACCGCGGCCCTCGATGTCTCATTTCAACTATTCGTTCCTAAAGATTTGAGAATTCCCCGACAAGAGATTAACAATGGAATGCCTTTCGGGAGTAATGAGTACCCATGAATTTTGAAGAGACGGAAGAGCAGAATATGATTAGGAACATGGTCAGAAGCTTTGCAGAGGAAGTCCTCCAGCCGACTACCCTAATCAGGGATAAGAATCAGCAGGCCCCTATTGAGGAATGGGCCAGTTTCTGTGAAACTAGCCTCCAAGGAATTACAATTGAGGAAGATTATGGAGGAAGTCCAGTCGACGATATTACTGAAGCAATAATCGTTGAAGAGTTAGCTAGAGTTGATCCGTCTTTCTCTGTAATGTACTGTGTTCATGTTGGCCTTTGCGCTAAAACGATCTCGATCCATGGGAATGAGGAGCAGAAGAAGAAGTATCTTTCCAGACTGGCAGGAAATGAAATCGGGGCATATTCCCTTTCTGAGGCTGGTTCGGGGACTGATGCAGCTGCGATGGTTTGCAAAGCTAAGCTCAGCGAAGATGGAACTCATTACCTACTGAATGGCGAAAAAATGTGGGTTACCAATGGATCCAGTGCTGACATATATGTTCTATTTGCGAAGGATGTTGATCACCCAGAGTATGGGGTAAAAAAACACGGAGGAACTACTGCATTCATAGTTGAAAAGGGATTCAAGGGCTTTTCAGTCGGGAAAAAGGAGGATAAACTGGGAATTCGTTCTTCTGACACCTGCTCGCTTCTTCTTGAAGATTGCATGGTACCCGTTGAGAATGTTTTGAAAGGCTCGGGAGAAGGTTTCCCGATAGCCATGAATGCTTTGGATAATTCCCGTATAGGGATCGCTGCTCAGGCCTTAGGAATAGCTCAAGGTTCTTTTGAGTCGGCATTAAACTACTCGCAAGAGCGTAAGACCTTTGGAAAGCCAATATCATATCATCAGAGTATCGGGAATATTCTTGCAGACATGTCCACTCAGATTGAAGCGGCTAGAATGATGGTTTACAAGGCCGCTTGGGCCAAACAACTTCACTATGAAGAAGGAGGTCCGAGGCATACTAAGGAAGCCAGTATGGCTAAACTGTTTGCTGGAGATACTGCGATGTGGGTCTCAGAAAGAGCAGTTCAGGTCTTAGGAGGTTACGGATATACGACTGATTTCCCTGTTGAGAGATTCTTCAGGGACGCCAAGATAACTCAAATTTACGAAGGAACCCAAGAAGTTCAGAGGATTGTAATCAATAGAGCAATCCAACCTAAGTGATCGGTTTAATCCAACTATTCGGAATTACTCGACCCAGGCATATCTTCTCTGGCCTTCGAGATCGCCTTCCGCACTGATTCCTATTAGTGCGAATTCGCCACTTGGGGGGACTACAGATTCTTTCCTTGAACCTCTGTGAAGAGATTCGTAAATTGTTTTATCAATCGGGTTCCTAGACGAGAGCCTCTCAAATAAATTGAATCTGGATGAAATATCCTTCCATTCCTCCTGAACTTCTCCTTCGAAGACCTTTGCCTTGGCCCCCGAACCATATCCACACAAGCCGACCCTAGTCCCTCCCATCTCAGTTCCATCTAGGTAGTCACTCTCCATAGCAGACATTAGAGCCAAAAAGATCGACCCAGTGTATTGATTCCCAATCAAACTAGATGCTCGCTGTGTCTTCTCAATCCTCTGCTCTGCGAAATTCTTGAATTCGTCAGTTTTGGAAATGAGTCTCCTGTAGGAGTCATTAGCACGCTCAAATTCTTCCATCCCTTCTGGAGTATCGGGAAATGACTCAGGAAGTGGTTCTGGGCCAATCTCTTCGGTAATGGCATCCCAAACTGGAAGATTTCTCCTATCGTGCCTGAAAACATCTGGGAACATTCTCTTTCCCTGGAACGCATATGGGAGATGTACAATAATCCGCAACCACTGCTCAGTGAGTATTTCGTCGGTCTCTGGATTATATCTTCCATCCCTGATTGCCTTTGACCTGAAGTCGATGAACGCCGTTTTTACTGATTCAGAATAACATCTATTCGAGAACTGCCCGTCAAATACAGGCATATCTTTGTGAATCATCAACTTTTCATTCTCGAACATAATATCGTCTTTCTTTGATGAATTTGGGAGGAACTTGAGGATTTTCTCTGCCAAGCCGTCTTTGACCCTCTCACCGCTCTCTTTGGCGATCTCTAGTACATTCTCAATGATCATTCTAGTATTAACTTCCCTTCTAGGTTTGAAGAAGTCATGAACGGGCATTGTAGAAACGCCCCAAATATCAGGGATGGCTAGAAGTCTTGGACTGTGCCTGATTAGGATTGCCCCTCCTCCTGCCCCTTGAGTATACTCTCCGCTGGATTCAAGATCATACTTGGCGTTGTCTGCGAATACAACAATACCAATTCTGTCTTTGTCCGGCCCTCCTCTGGCTACCCAATCGAGCGTATTGTGCATAGCGTCTACAGCGCCAATACACGCGAACGTCAAATCTACAACATCACAATTTCTGAAGCAATTTTCACCATATTTTCCTGAGTACTTCTGCTCTAGCATGTCCATTATGTAAGTGGCAGTAGGTTTGGCGCCGTCTAGTGCGGACTCTGTACCTAGATAGATACGGCCAATTTTATTGGGATCTATGTTATTGCGATCTATGAGCCTAGAAGTTGCATTGGCGCCCATCGTGGCAGTATCCTCATGTACATCTGGAATAGCCATGGCAGAGAGCCCCAGTCCCTTGTTTAGCTTAGAGAAATCCGCGCCACGGAAATCGGCGAAGTCCTTCATGTCGAAGTAAAGCCTGGGAAAATGAATTGCAATGTCATCTATACCGACATCTGACATAATTTCACCAGCCTCGCGTAGTAATGGGGGTTATGATACCTGTCCCTGAAGAAACGTTCGAAAAGCGTAAATTACAATGATTCACTTAGATGCGGAGAGAGATTCCATCCTCTCCAGTAATTCGGGATTGTCTTGGAAATGTTTGGACACTGGTGAAAGGATTTCAGAAAGAGCATCGGCAACAGCTATTTTTGCATCTAATGGGTGCACATTTCCTCCTGAAACTGATGAAACAAAATCTCCAGAATTAGAGAAACTGGATGGAGAGCCATACTTTGGATCTGGAGTTACTACTATTTTCCCCATCCTTGGCATGATGACGTGTTCCACTATCTCAAATATGGCAGAGGAGTCGTTTCCTACCTCCAGAAATGCTTTCTTCATTTTCTTACGGAGGACATCTTTGGAGTCATGCAGAATTATTGCATTGTTAGGGTCTGACTTGGACATCTTATATTCGAATGAATCCATCCTCCCGCCAGCTCCCTTCAATCCAGAAAGCATGGGCGTATGGATACAAGTTGGCTTGGTCCAGCCATTTCGATCGGCTACTTCTCTCATGTACATGTGGGCCTTTCTCTGATCCATCCCTCCGAATGCTATGTCAACCTCTAGCTCAAAGATATCAGCAGCCTGTAGAGCGGGATAATAGAAAGCAGATAAATCGTGGTCGGAGGAATCCTCATCTCTTCCCATAATACTGAATGTCCTCCTAACCCTAGATAGGCTCATATTCTTAGAACATCTTAGTACTCTCTCCCAGTATTTTCCTGAATCCATGACCTCTGATGCTCGAACGAACCTTACCTGTCCAGGGCCATCACCTAATTCTGGATAGTCGAGAAGGGCCCTGAAGACCTCTGACATGTAATCAGCGGCGAGTGATATCTTTTCCATATCTCGCCCAAATTTGTCATTTACCCATGCATGCCAATCAGCCAGAAGAATAATGACATTGACCCCTTCATCCAACATTTTTCTTATTGTTCCGGAAAGGAGTAGCCATCCCAAATGGGCCTTTCCACTTGGCTCAAGGCCGATATACGCTACCAGTTGATTATCTCCAGAGTGGGATGCTGAGCCGGAAAGAACAGCTTCTACATGATCCATTCCGATGACTTCTGTACAATCTGAGAACATCCTATCTACGATAGGATTTCGCATCCCCTCATCAGCTTGGATTTCATCGGAGGGCATTTTTTCACCTAATTGAATAACTTGTTCAGTTTCTCTGCTCTTCCAGCGGCTTTCGTATTTTCATTAGATTCCAAGGCTTCCTCAATTTCAGAGATTAATTCCTCTGCCTGGTCTACCTTATCTTGCGGAATGGCCTCCGACATAGACATGAAATGACGAGCTGCGGAGACAGCAGATTTTGCCTTTGATGCTTTCTTAGCCCATTCCTTCGCTTTGTCCCCCCTTTGCTTCGAGTTGTATCCAGTCGCGTCGTCGAGGAAAGTTGTCCATCTCCTGCGATCGTCCATTGCGGACTTCATAGCATCTGGATTTTCGAAGTCGGGAGCAACATTGGTTACGTCAACAATTAGCGCGTTTCCTTCGAATCTTCCTGAAATAGATGTCATAATTCCATGTGAGCCAGTAAATGAGCTGTCCCCAGTGGACTGTATTTCGTCGAAATACTTGCTAGCTAATGCTGATAGCCCCCCTTCTTCTATAATCTGCTTAACCATTCCGCGTCGTACATCGAATCGCTCCATGCTACCCGGCTTACTGGGGTATTCTTCAATTCTGCCGTCATGAGTCGTTGAATATTGGGTTACGAACGGGCTATAGACAATGCGCGTTTCGGAAAACATGCGTACGAGAATGGCGATACTTCTGATGATGCTTTTTCTTGTATCAAATATCTCAACCCTATCGTCTGCAAGTTCTGCAGTCGGCCTAGATGATTTTGAATCCCTGCCGGGTGATGACTTGGGGCTGGCTGGTGCTGAGCTCAGTCCCTCGAAGGAACTTGTGATTGCATTTGGCCAAGATTCGAATGTTATTGTATTCTCAGCTTCTGACCCTTCCGATTACATAGAGACTCCATCGATTGGGAACAGTTCCCTCAATGATGCTAGTTTTCACCCTAGTGGGAACTCTGCATTGATAGTCGGTGATAATGGGACGGTACTCAGATACTCTGATTTGGATAAGTCACTGACTGATGCAGGCGTCAAAAATCTCTCTGGCTCCGATCTTTTGTCAGTTTCATGGAGCTTGTCTGGTTCTTGGGCTTATATCGGCTCCTCGGAAGGAGAAATATGGAGAGTTAGAGCTTCTGGAGACGGAGGGGCCGAGACTCACTTACTTGAGGGATTAGCGGGTCAGAGTCCCGTGACCTCGATTGATTGTATTTCTGAAGGCATAGTGTGTGTTGCTTCGACAACGTTTAACGGGATTGCTATAATACAGAGGGATCATTCTTTGAGTTGGATAGGGGGGTCATCTACCCCCTGGAGTGACATGGAGTGTCTTGATTCCAGTAATTCTTGCGTTGCCATATCGTCTAATATCTTAGGCACCATAAAAGTCAATACTTCAAATCCCAATAAATCAACTATCTCAGGAGTTGAAATTATCGGTTTAGAGGGAGTTCTCAGCACCTTGGCAGACCATAGCGAAAATAGATTCTTGATCTCTGTGGCGCCATTTGGAATCGTAGAACATGATTTGGAGAAGAATGCCACTTTCCCCTGGTTAGAAAACTCAGATGTGACGAATGAGAATATTCAACTATCGGGAGAAAGAGTTGTTTCAACATGGTCTCTGAATGAAAATACAGGTTGGATTCTTACTGATAGGGGAAATCTAGCGTCATTTCATACTATAGATGGCACCGTTGAAAACTCAATTGTTTCTTCTATCCTATCCCTGGCGGTACTTTTGGCCATATTGGGTTTCGCGGCAACTGTAATGATGTCTATTTTTGGCTGGGGGAATGATTCTTCGCCACGTAGAGTCAGAAAAAAGAGCAGGGCATCAGACAGTCGTCGAAAGAGATAGTTTATTCCATACCTTGATGAGTGAAAGTACTGCGCGAGGGTTGAGAACATGCCATTCGAAGCTCTGGACTTCTACGATGTCGACTCGCTCCTGACCGAAGAAGAGAGAATGGTGAGGGACATGGTTCGTGACTTCGTCGATAATGATGTCCTTCCTGAGATTGAGCATGCATGTAGGGATGGCGTTTTTCCGGATGAATGGAGAGTTACTCTTGGAGAGATGGGGGTCCTAGGAGCCCCATTGAAGGGGTATGGATGTCCCGGACTATCATATGCTGCATACGGAGTGATCTGCAGGGAGCTTGAGAGGGGAGATAGTGGGCTTCGGTCATTTGCATCTGTTCAGGGATCATTGGCCATGTATCCAATTTGGGACTTTGGCTCTGAGGAGCAGAAGAACTACTACCTGCCCAAGATGGCCAGTGGAGAATGGATCGGATGCTTCGGCCTTACAGAGCCTGACTATGGTTCCAATCCGGGCGATATGATAACCAAGGCTGAAGATATGGGGGATCATTACCTCTTGAATGGTGCCAAGATGTGGATCACTAACGGAACCATTGCCCAACTTGCTGTTGTCTGGGCAAAGTTAGATGGAGTTATCAGGGGGTTCATAGTTGAGAAAGATGACGAGGGCTTCTCTGCACCAGAAATGAAGGGGAAGCACTCTCTGAAGGCCTCAGTAACAAGCGAGCTTGTATTCCAAGACTGTAAGATTCCAAAAGATAGGATACTTCCCGGCGTAAAGGGTCTGAGAGGACCTTTTTCGTGCCTAAACAATGCTAGATACGGGATATCATGGGGGGCCATTGGTTCTGCTCAGGCCTGCTTTGACTCCGCGAGAGAATACTCACTCAGTAGAATTCAATTTGAGCATCCTATAGCTTCTTATCAACTAGTTCAGAACAAGCTATCATGGATGCTAAGGGAGATCACTAAGGCTCAATTATTGGCATATCACCTTTCCCAGAAGAAGGATTCCGGAGATTGGATACCAGAACATATTTCCTTGGCTAAAATGAATAACGTCGATATCGCTCTTGAGATTGCAAGAGTCGCTAGGGATATTCATGGGGCCAATGGAATTCTGGATGAGTACCCTGTGATGAGGCATATGGCGAATCTAGAGTCTGTAAAGACGTACGAAGGTACTCACGATATCCATAATCTGATACTCGGCAGACACATTACTGGAATACAGGCATTCACCAGGGAAATTTAAGCGGGCGAATGAGGAAGTCCTTGGTCAATCTTGATAGGTCAATCTACCGTCGCATGGGCTGGGAATTACATGAAGATAGCAGTTCTACTGAAACAAGTTCCAGACACTACAGCCAAGATTGCCGTATCGGGAGACAGGGTTGACCAGTCATCTGTTGCCAAGTGGTCGACTAGCCCGTACGATGAGTACGCTCTTGAGTACGCTCTTCAGCTTAAGGAGGCGGGCGCCGGAGATCTAGTAGCGATAACCTGTGGACCCGATAGAGCTGCTAAAATGCTTACAGATGCGGCTGCAGTGGGAGTTGATTCCATGCTTCATGTTGTTGCGGATACCACTGAAATGGATAGCAAGCAGATACAATCCATTCTTGTCGCCGCTATCAATCATTGTGGGGCGGATGTGGTTCTATGTGGGAAGCAAGCGGCTGATACGAACTCTGGTTCTACGGGCCCTGGCATTGCAAGTCTTATGGGAGCCGCCTGCGTAGGCATGGTTTCCGAGGTAGCCGTGGAAGGCGATGGCTTCAGTGCACTTAGAGCTAGTTCGATGGGGAATGAAAGAGTGTCGGTTTCGAGACCCTGCCTATTCGCCTTCGACAAGGCGTCTACCGAGCTCAGAAGGCCTAATGTAAAGGGAATCATGATGGCGAAAAGAAAGGTCATCGAGACTGTGAGTACTGACGATTTAGGCATCAATCTTGGAGAATCGCAGGTAAATATTGATTCGCATGATTCACCACCCGAAAAGCCCCCTGGGCAGAAATTCGAGGGTGCAGATTCAGTTCATACGGTTGTTTTGAAGCTTCGTGAAGAGGCGAATGTAATTTAGGAGGAGAGAGTATGGAAATCACAATAATAGCTGAAACCAGTGGAGAAGGACTACACCCAGTAACTGAACAACTTGTGGGGGCCGCTAGTTCCCTCGGTGGTGTGATTACAGTGCTATGTCCCGGAGGAGTGGGCAGTAACGATGCCTCTGTAATTTCAGGAGTTTCAAAGGTCATTTCATTACAAGGAGACTGCTTCTCATCATTCGATAGCGGATCTTGGTCGACCGTCATGGCTCCTTTCTCACAGGGAATGGTCATGGCTTCCTCTTCTCCCTCTGGTAGAGAGCTAGGAGCCCAAATAGCATCAAAAATAGGAGCCCCCATAGTACAGGACATCACTGGAATCGAGCCTGGATACAAGGTCACCAGATCTGTTTACTCGGGGAAAGCTGTTGAGACTTCGAGTCTTACAGCGCCGTGTGTGGTAACGCTAAGGCAAAATGCCTTCGAAGGGGCCTCTGGAGGAGGTAGTGCCGAGGTCGTAGTAGTAGATAATTCGACGGAAGTATCCGTTGCTGTCAAAGAAGCGATTGCTAAGGCCGGAGAGAGAATGGATGTTTCCGATGCTGAGATTGTTATTTCCGGAGGAAGGGGGATGGGTGAGCCTTCTAACTTCTCACAACTAAATGAGGTTGCTGACGTTATTGGCGCTGCTGTTGGGGCCAGTAGGGCTGCTGTCGACTCATGGGACGAAATACCGCACAGTATGCAAGTCGGCCAGACAGGAAAGACAGTCAATCCGACCTTGTACATCGCCGTAGGGATTAGTGGGGCGATCCAACATCTAGCTGGGATGCGTTCTAGCAAGTATATCGTGGCAATCAATAAGGACCCAGATGCACCAATCTTCGGAGTGGCAGACTATGGGATTGTTGCCACTTGGGAGGATGCTCTGCCTGCATTAAAAGAAGAGCTTGGCAAGCTTAGCTAAACCACTCTAACGGTCATTTTAGAAATCGATTTAGCCCCCTTATTGTCGACGACAGATAAGGAAAAAGAGTGTACTCCTTGGGAAAGCCTTACTTTGATTACAGGACCATCACCCAGTACTCTTCCTGTTTCTGAAATCCAAGACCATGAAACTATCTCCCCATCAGGATCATAAGATTTTGAGCCATCTAGGATTACATCAGCTTTGAGGTCTTCATTGGAGGTTACTGTCATGTCATCGCCGGCGTCTGCCACGGGTGGCAAATTGATAGACGACGCGGATCTCGATAGTGTTTCTAGTATGTCTTCATCATCACTTAGTTCAGTCATTGAAACCTCCAGTGATTGGTTAATATCTCGGATTATCGAGTCTATTTCATTTACACTATTTCTCTCTGCGGCTTTTGCAATCTCATTTTCTGATGGCATTCCTGAGAAGGATTTGTCACTCAAATCTCTTATTTGGGTGCTTTGGGTGTGATATTTTTCTTCATCATGGGCCTCTTTATTGGGATCTATCAGAGATATGAGACTACCACTTCCCGAACTATCTTTGTCACTAACTAAGGCGATTGTGCCTTGACCGAGTGATAGAATTTTCGAAATTATTCTGGGGTGTTCAAAAACCCATTTCTCGATCCCTTCGGGACTTATTCTTCTCGCATAAAACCAACATGATGCCAAAATATCTTCTTCCCAGATTCTCAAATCGGTTATCGAATAACCGAGATTAGTTAGTAAAGTTGGATCCTTTCCTCTCTCTATCCAGAGTAATTCCCCCTCAAAACAACCTACGTAATATCCATCACCACTGTCTTGAATACAAGTCGCCCTAGACGGGATCTCGACTAGTTCTAGTAATCCCTCTTTGACATGCCAAAACTCCAATCTATTTACTGGTCTGTCATCAATTACGGCCCCGAGTGATTCTCGGGAAACTAGGAATCTTCCTCCAACGATGGGAGAGATGCTGGTAACCATCTCAATATCGTCTTTAGCGGGAGGAGATGATTTTAGTATCTCCAAATCATTGTTGAAAACCGTCATCTTTCCTTCGTCGGTCGCGACGACTATCTGGTCATGGTCATCTGAAATACGCATTATGGTCGCATCTCCAATATTGACTGAGGCCCTCTCACCGCCCTGCTTGTCAATAGATATCAGATCGCCATCTTCCGTAGAGAGGAGGATGAATTTCTCCGATAGGCGGATCGCATTACATTTCACCCCGGAGAGAATTTTTTTCTCGCTATTGTCGGATATTAGAATTACATCTCCTTTGGAGGATGAAATGGTCAAAAATGACTCTTTTGAGTCGCTTGCGACAATATTTTCAGATATTTCATTAGTTGAAATTTTCATCCCTTCCCAATTGAAAGAGTCAATAATTCCTTTCTCTGACAGGACGATGAAGCCGTCACCCATCGCATAACTTTCTAGGATCGGGTAGGTAACATCAACTTCGGCAGTAGCTGCAATAGTGGATATCACGTCTTAGGGGAGGGGGGCACGTGCTTGATGTTGACTATTGTCAGATTGAAGCAGACTCCTTGGCCTTATCACTTCGTATCTTCTCGATTCTATCCAAGTACTCATCACTTATTCCCCCTGTCACGTATATGCCATCGAAGCAGGAGCAGTCAAAGTTTGAGAAATCTGTTTCGGCATCGCCTTTGCACGCCCTAACCAGGTCGTCTAGATTCTGATAGATCATCCAATCTGCTCCGATTGCATCGGAGATTTCGCTGACCGTCCTTCCATGCGCGACATACTCAGACTTGGCGGGCATATCTATTCCATACACGTTCGGATGGACGATAGGTGGGGAGCAAGAGGCGAAGTATACCTTCCTTGCACCAGCCTCCCTGGCCATTGCCACTATTCTTCTGGAAGTATTTCCCCTCACAACACTATCATCAACGATTAAAACTACCTTATCAGAAAATTCTTCCTCTATGGCATTCAGCTTCTTCCTCACTGAATCCTTCCTGACATTCTGACCTGGCATTATGAATGTCCTACCGATATATCTGTTCTTCACGAATCCCTCCCTGTATGGCACTCCCATTACTCTAGCAAGCTCTAAAGCGGCGATTCTTCCGCTATCTGGAACAGCGATTACTGATTGAATGCCATGGTCGGGGAATTCCTTTGAGATCCTCTCTGCCAAGTAGGCGCCCATTCTGATTCTTGATGAGTGGACGGATACGCCATCCAAAACGGAGTCCGGCCTAGCGAAATAGACGTGCTCAAAAATACACGGGCTATGAAGTACATCACTGGAGCATTGCTTGGACGAGAGTGTCCCATCCATCCTTGCCACAATGGCCTCACCGGGAGAGACATCTCCGTCATGATTGAATCCAAGAGTATTGCAGACTACGCTTTCAGAGGCGAAAACACGCTCTGTAAATCCATTGACAACTCTACTCCCCATCGAGAGAGGGCGAATCCCATATGGGTCCCTGAAAGCGATGACCCCCCAGCCTGTTATCATTGCTACAACACTGTAGCTACCCTCGGCCCTAAGATGGAGCCTTTCAATTGCTCTGAATATATCCTCATCGGAAAGGGACTCCAGCCCTCCCGGCCTGCCATTTAGTGAACGCTGGATTTCCGCGGCGAAGAGATTCAGTAGCGCCTCTGAATCGGAACTTGTGTTTATCCTCCTATGGTCGTACTCTAGCAGACCTGAAATAATATCGCTAGTATTGTTCAGATTCCCATTATGAGCCAGACTGACTCCAAATGGAGTATTTGTGTAAAACGGTTGAGCCTCTGCTACTGAGCTAGACCCAGCGGTGGGGTACCTGACATGGCCGACCCCCATAGAGCCAGTCAGAGACTGGGAGTGCTTTGACCTGAAGACGTCCCTGACCAATCCATTGGCCCTCCTATGGGATATATTCTCCGAATCACTAGTGACGATTCCTGCCGCGTCTTGGCCCCTATGCTGAAGAACTAACAAGCCATCGTACAGAGACTGAGCTGCCTGAGATTCAGGATTTGATAAAATTCCGATGATCCCGCACATCGGCTACCAAACGCTCCTCGGAGATTAGGGACTTAGCACTTTCCGAAGCTACTTGCTCCCCATGGTACGATTTCTCTTACTCCATCTGTACTTTCTGAGCTTGGCAGTTTGACCATATCCGCAACTCGAGCAGATGCTCTTGGTCTTGTGAAAGGAATGCCTTCCGCACCTCCTACACCTGATATGCGTAGACTTCTGTCTTTTTCCCATACTTGGAGTACCCTTTGACATACGAACCACCTATTGGACAGCGCTGCGACCGGAATGGGTGTTATCAGCGTTACCCTCCGAGCCAGGAGTAATTGAGATTGGCTCACTAGAGATCGATCTCGCTGGTACTTACGGAAACCTTCGCTAGAATGATAAAAATAGCCAAGTAAATGAGAGGGGAGATTACCAGAATTGCTATGATTGATTCAGAGACTGAAACTCTCATTGAATCTAAGAAAGTAAGATTGCTGTTGATTAGCGATGTAGCGAAAATTCCTGTCAACATTACTGTCAGAGATGAGATAATCAATGGTATGGGATTATGATATGGATGATGGGCGACTTTCAAATGTACAATGATGACCATGGATGAGAGAATAATTGTTCCGAAGAATACAGTCAGGAAATCACTCATCAGCAGTCCCCTCCATTTGGCTTAAATGCGAAGATAAAATTGCAGATACGTGTTTTATCTCGTCTTCATCGAGCGGTTCTGTTTCCCCGTCTCCGGAGGATAGTGACTCGGTGAACCTTACAGCGAGAAGATGGAGAATAACAGTGATTAGAATTCCCAGTAATGCGGCGATTCCTAGTATTATGCTATCTGCTTCTGGCGACCAGTTTACGATTATCGAATAGCCTGCAAACAGGACGAGTGCCCAGCCTGCGACTAGGCGTGGTTTGTTTGTGACATAGTATATCGGCGCCCCCGAAGCAACAAGAATGAATCCAATCAACGCTGGACCCGCCCATTCTAGGGTGGCTAGCATTTCATTGGAGGCTCTGGATTCGGCGGTGAGAAGTCCATCTGGAGGATAGGCTGTCAGTAGAAGGCCTACAAGGAACAATGGTAACCCAAATTTTGATCTTCTAAATGCGGGTCCCATCCTGGCCATTGAGTATCCAGAAACCAACAGGGCTAGGCCCAGCCACCATTGCAACCACCACTCCGTCACAGGGCACCGGAGAGTAAGGCGATTTTTGTTGATTTTGCTTCGAAGTGGGTTGGTTCGGCAAAATGTTCTAAGTAATTCTCTCGATAGACTTCATAAACATGCCATCGGTCGCCGGCCTCGCTACTAAGCATTGAGGTGCAGTGAATGGTGAAGATGCCGAGGAAGGTTAAGCGCTACAGCCCCGCTGCTGGTAAGCACACCGAGCATACTGTGGAGCGTGTCAAGAAGAGGCGCGCCAGTGAGCTTAAGTGGGGACAGAGGAGATTCAGGAAGGTTACTTCCGGTTACCGAGGTTTCCCAAGGCCGAAGCCTTCTGGAGAGAAGCCTACTAAGAGGGTCAATCTAGTCTACAGGTGTAGTGAGACTGGAAAGGCTCATTCACCCAGGGGCAAGAGGGCGAGAAAGTTCGAGCTCGTAGATAAGTGAGGAATAACAATGTCTGGAAAGTTTCTGAAGATTAGCTGTCGCGACTGTGGCGCAGAGGCAATTGTTTTCGATAGAGCATCAACAGAGATTTCTTGCTCAGTATGCGGATCTACTCTTGCCATCCCCAGAGGTGGAAAGTCGGATCTTTCGGGAAGTACCATTGTTGATGTCCTCGAATGAAGGGGGCAAAAAAATGGCAAATACCGAAGAAGAATGGCCGGAAGAAGGAGATCTTCTGATCTGCACTGTCAAGGACATTAAGCAGAATGGGGCATACTTGAGCCTGGACTCATATGACGGGCGAGAGGGTTTCGTCTTCGTAGGCGAGATTGCAGCTGGTTGGGTACGAAACATCAGGGCCCACGTTAGGGAGGGCCAGAGGGTTGTAGCCAAAGTAATCCAAGTCAAGAAAGACAGAAAGAGAGTTGAGTTGTCCCTGAAAAGCGTCTCAGAAGAGCGTAGAAGGGACACGGTCCAGGCCTGGAAAAATGAGGAGCGCGCAATTCAGATAATGAGAGTAGCCTCGGAAAGGGTTGGGTGGGACGAGAACAAGAGAGACGAGATCTCCAATCAGATGACTGAGGCATTTGGAACCTTGTATGGGGCGCTTGAGGAATGCGCGATCAGTGAAACAGCACTAATCGACGCTGGGTTCGAGGGAGGCTGGACAGAAGTTGTAACTAATCTGGCCATGGAGAACATAATTCCGCCTTTTGTTGAAATCAGAGGAGTATTTGAGATACAGGTCTGGGGTGAAGAAGGAGTCTATGCCATCAGAGATGCCCTTGTGGAAGCTGAGTCCTGTGCTGAAGGACTAGAAGATGTTACTCTAACCTGTCACTATGATGGGGCTCCAAGCTATAGGGTTGACATCAGAGCACCTGACTATCAAGCGGCTGAGTCCGTATGGATTTCTGCGGTCAAGGCAGTAGAGAGTAGCATGTCATCGGTAGAAGGTTCACTGTCCATAGAACGGCCTTAGGGCTCAAAGACACCCGCATGGTTCATTGACCATTAGTCGCCGCTAATCGTTTGAGGGCTATGGTCAGATCGAAGTTACAATACTGCAAAGCATGTGATTTGTACGGCCTTGGGCCCAAATGTGAGAAATGTGGCGAGATGATGGTTTCGTCCGCCCCACTGAAGTACTCACCAGAAGATCCCCAGGGCAAGAGGCGAAGGGAGAGGGAGAAAGCAGGCAGTGAAGATTGGGTCGACTCTCTGCCGTCGCCATCCGATGGAGGGAGAGATGATGAGTAGGACACGTGTTCATTGGATAGTCGGAGACGGACTGCCCGAACATGCGGCGGTACTAGAAGCAGTCCCGGGGGTAGGCAACGTGGGTAAGATACTAGTCGACTCACTGGTATCGAAGCACCCATCTAGAACTCTAGGTTGGATTCTGAACCACGATTTCCCACCTCACTCAACGTTTGACTCTGATGGCCTAATGAGGCCCCCCAGAATGGAGATTACATCCGTTCTACTGCCAGATGGCCGGACGGTGATTGTAATCGGAGGAGAGATGCAACCTATGACTTCTGCAGGACAGAACGAGGTAGCTGAAGAGATTCTGAGAATCTGCTCGGAATCCTCAACACCAATGCTCCTTGTGCTGGCAGGGTTGGCTTGCGGTTCCGAGGACAAGGGGATTCACGTTATTTGTGCGGATGACGGAGTTAGAAGAAGTCTGGAGGAAGATGACATTCCTGTGAGTAGGGAGAGGCCTGAAGCGGGAATGATAGGTGTCGCAGGACTCCTGGTCTCTTTGTCGTCACTTTTTGGGGTGAAAGCATTTGCACTCGTTGCTGAGACGATGGGAGCTAGCACCGACGTTCTTGCTGCTAGTAGGTTGGCTCACTGGATAGAGAATGGGCTAGACTTGCCACTAGATCTAGACATGGACTCCACGGAAGAGACTGCAAAGAAGCTGATGGAGACTTACGAGATCTCGAACTCGCTTGAGGATGCGCTAGGTATGGATGACCCTGCGCAGACTGGTGATTTCTATGTCTAGGGGTGAATGTCAATGAAGATTCTTCTCGGGAGCGGAGGAGTCGGTACCGATGAAAGAAAGGCGATGTACCAGAGCCTGATGTCAGAGAACTTCTCTGACTGCGATAAGGTGGCCTTCGTCCCATATGCGTCAGATGATCATGATGGGTACACTGAGAGGATGAGTGGATTCTCAGGGTTAGAGGGGGATTTTGTGGGTATCCATGAGTATGAAGACCCGGTTTCGGCACTAGGCGAGGTCGATGGGATCTATGTAGGAGGCGGAAACACGTGGCTACTGGTCAGGGAGTTGCACGAAAGGGGCCTAGTCGGGCCTATCAGGGAGGCTGTAATGAGCAGGGGAATTCCTTACGCAGGAGTTAGCGCGGGGGCGAACGTAGCTTGCCCGACCATGCAGACCACCAATGACATGCCAATAACCATGGTTCCATCATACGAAACCCTCGGACTGGTTCCGTTCCAGATTAATCCCCACTACTACCCAGGCGGAATCTGGTTCAGGGAGGAAGAGGATGGTGGTTTTTTGAAGCACTTCGGAGAGACTCGCTCTAGGAGGGTGAGTGAGTTTCATCGTATCAGAGACGAGCCTGTCATCGGCCTGTTCGAGGGATCATACCTGCGTCAAAATGGAGATTTCTTTGAACTGCTTGGAAACAAGGCCGCTCTGATGAGGAAGGGGGAGGAAACGGTCACTGTGAGCCCGGGAACCCTACTCTCCGGCGACCTAACCACCGCTTGACACCACTACGAGTTCGATGCTCACATCGTCACTGATCATCGACGTATGCGGAATGATCGTATCTCCAACTACTGCGAGAACTGTTGAGTGAGCGATTCCCAGCTTATCCAGGACTCCACCCACTGAGATGGGTACGTCGGATTCGACTGTCATTACGCCCTCGGCGCTCCGCACCTCCACCTGCATGGGCCCGTGGAATCCAGTCATCCTTATCTCTGATTCGCTGGTGGGAGGATTGCTGCCGAGATCGCATAGCCCGGTATTGCGGTGGATTCGAAATCCACTGTCCATTGGACGCGGGGGTTCAAATCCCTCTCTCGGCGCCA
>DAOI01000012.1:0-32569 GCA_002501805.1 Euryarchaeota archaeon UBA463
GTATATTTACGCATTTTTCGATACATAATTTTCAATAGTTTAGATTAGTAAGTCGAATTTATATTTGTTATATTAACGTATTACTAACGCTTTAATTATGCGTTAACAAAGCGTTAATGACTAAATTAACGCTTTATTGTGATGAAAATACGGTAGCTGGATCGGATAAGTTGGTCGCTTAAGCGATATTATGAGAGATATTCAAGCGAAATGTACAGAAGGGTGTTTTCGCCGACTAGGTATGATAACATGCCAGTGGATAGCAGTCGATTGAAAGGATTCTACAAACTATCTGTCTCAGAGAGGAGGAACTTGCTCTCGGAGATTGCAGGACTTGAGGATGATATGGTAGAGGCCTGGGCTTCTAATGGGGAGCTTACAGAAGAAGTTGCAGATAGGATGATAGAGAATGTAATTGGTACATACTCGTTACCTATTGGAGTGGCTACCAACTTCATCATTGATGGCGAGCATTATCTGATACCATTCGTTGTGGAAGAAGCGAGTGTGGTAGCGGCTGCTTCCAACATGGCTAAGAGGTGCCATTCCAATGGAGGTTTTGTTTCAGATAATGATGATCCCGTAATGATAGGACAAATACAGGTTGTCGGTTGTGAGAATCCAGACTTAGCCAGAGAAGCAATACTCTCTTCAAAGGACGAGTTAATTGACGCTTGTAACGAGGTTGATCCGATCCTTGTAAAATTTGGAGGAGGGTGCAGGGACGTAGAAGTTCGAGTAATAGAGACAGAATCTGGACCAATGGTTATCGTGCATATCCTAGTTGATTGCAGGGATGCAATGGGTGCCAATGCTGTCAATACCATGGCAGAGACAATAGCTCAAAGAATTGAAGAATTGAGTTCTGGAACTGTAATACTCCGTATAATCAGTAATCTAGCAGTACATAGACTAGCCAAGGTAAGTGCGATATTCACTCCCGAAGAGATGTCAGATGATGGTAAAGATTCAGAGAATGGCTCCAATGTTATTGATGGCGTTATTCAGGCGTATCACTTTGCCGCTGCCGACCCATTCAGGGCGACCACTCACAATAAGGGAATAATGAATGCGATTTCGCCTATTGCCATAGCGTGCGGACAGGATTGGAGGGCCATAGAATCTGGAGCTCACTCGTATGCCTCATTTGGAAGAGAATATTCCTCAATGACTCACTGGGAAAAGGACTCTGATGGCAATCTAGTTGGATCGATTGAGATTCCAATGGCCGTGGGGTTGGTAGGGGGCGCCGTTAGAATCCACCCCGGGGCGCAAGCAAATGTTGCATTGTTGGGGCTGCGTACCGCTAATGATCTGGCCAAGGTAATGGCGGCGGCGGGACTGGCACAGAACCTTGGTGCGTTGAGGGCCCTCGCCACAGTTGGAATTCAGGCTGGCCATATGAAACTACATCTGATGAATATGGTAGCTGCCGCAGGCGCGGAAGATCACGAGGTCGAGAAGGTTGCCAGCATAGTTAGAGAAAGTGGCGAGAGGATTACAATGGCGGCTGTAGAAACTGCTCTTTCGTCCCTCAGAGAGCAGTAATCACAGTCTGCGATGAGGTTGGTTACGCGGGATATACTTGGGCCTGTAAATCGGAGTCCCTCTGCCTTCCCTCGCATTTCTCTCATCTAGTATCTGGGCACAAATCCCAGCAACTCTAGCCCAACCGAAGAAAGTGGTGTAATAGTCAGGCTTTCTGAATCCCACTGAATGAAGCAGGGTTCCACTTCCAAGGTCTACATTGGGATATGGATTCCTTATCTTTGGAATTCTCTCCTTGAGGATATCAGGAGTTATTTTTCTTAGGACCTTTACGGTCTTGTAAAGATCTTCATCAGGACAGATTTCCTCTCCCAGCCCTATCAAAAGTCTCGCTCTTGGATCTTCGGCCCTTAGAACGCCATGTCCGAAACCATATATTGGTCGCCTGGCATCTATTTCCGCATTAACAAATGATGAAACCTCGTTCTCGTCAGATGTTCCAATTCTCTGTATGAACTCCAACACTGCTTGATTCGCTCTTCCATGGAGAGGTCCGGAAAGAGCGTTCATAGCGCTAGATAGGGCAGAATAAATGGATGCCCTTCCAGATGCTACAGCTTTACCGGTGAATGTGGAAAGATTTCCCCCTCCATGATCCATATGGAGGATGAAAAAGAATCTTAGAACTCGGTTCATTCTATCTGCCTCTTCACCCTCTATTCCAAGCATATGGACGAAGTTCTCCACCAGTCCTAGCTCTGGTTTACGTGGCCTTAGTTGTTCCTTCTTACCTCCCCTAAGCAGGAATACACGAGCCATTAATTCAGGCATTCTAGCGATTAGATTCATTGAATCCGATCGGACGTCACCTGTGGCTTCAGCAGTCCCGAGTGCCATTATCCCTATTGCTAGCCAATCCATTGGGTGCCCACTTCCGGGGGTTAGTGATTCTAGAACCCTCAATGCGCCAGTTGGAAGTGATTCGCCCCTAAGGGCAAGTTCTGCTCTGAACTTCTCCGATTGCTCTGGAGATGGTAGCTCTTTGAAAAGCAGGAGATAAATGACATCCTCCTCTTCTAGATTTACTAGATCTTCTACTGGATAGCCAACATAGTGAACTCCCTCTATTGGGTCGACATATGAAGTCTGACAGGTGCCAACAGGAATTCCCCTAAGGCCGGTATCTAGATTAGACTCGAGGACATTGAATAGAGTCTCTTCGCCTTCCATGCACACACCTAGGCTATTGGGATTAGTGAAGGAGTCATAATCCCTCCGCATATATTTTCCTCTTCAAATTCTAATTAGGAGTTCAGATATTTTCCTAGTGAGCTATTTTGATTGTGAAACACCCCAATAGTCATAATTGGGAGTTGTTGGCGGATGGCCGTGAAAGGGTGGCAAAATGTGGTTGAATCCATGGATTCTGAGCATAGGCATATGCTGACAGGGGGATCTGTGAGCAATTTCTTCCTTAGAGATTCTCTGACTCTATGCCATCCTATCTTTGTAGGGGGGCTCTACGGTCTTATGATTTCAATTGCGCTTCTCCCTCCAATGGCTTATGGCAGTCTTTCCATTGGTGAAGGGTATTCTCAGATTGGAAGGCATTGGCTCTTCCAGATGCTTGTAATTGTGGTAATAGCTTCCATATTAGGCGCTTTCTCAATCCTAGTTTCAACGATTGTAAAGAGGCCCCCTGCAAGACTCCTTTATCTTAGGAAGATTCTTTTTGCTCTTCCATTCATTGGACTAACTATGCTTTCGGCCTCAATTATAGATAACCAGTATGGGATTATCCAAGATAGATTGGGTTGGTTCCTATATATTCTTCCGGGTCCACTTTGGATTCATCTATCGTATGCCCCCAGATGGAGAATTATTGATAGGATAGACAGAGGAATCGAGCCATTTGATGGAATGAAAATGACTGTATATGGGGATGCCAAGGCAGTGAGGGCAGAATCTGACTTTGATTTGGAAGAAGTAATAGATATCATCTAATGTTCTTAATTGTGGAAATCTCCCTCTAATCTGGCGATAGATTCCCTTATTTTGGGAGGGATATTATGAGGCATACCAGAACTATAATCCAATAGAACACAAACAACACTCCCTGTAGCCGCGGATTTTCCGTTATTGCTCAGACTTTCGATTTTATATTTCATATCGAATGATGAGTTCCCAATTCTAGAAACCGAAGTACTTACTGTAACTACGTCTGGGAATACTATTGGCAATTCGTAGTCTATTTCTATCCTAGCAAGAATCGGTCCGATATTGGAATCATCATAGAGATTCATCATTCCAATCTCAGAGAAATACATCATTCTAACAGTCTCCATCCATTTTGCAAAGACGGAATGATTGACGTGTCCCAGAGCATCCATATCCCCCCAGTTTACTTTTATTTCCGTTGAAACGGGCCAAATATTACTTTCATTTTCAATGCGATCCACTGACATCTTACACCCTCCTAAATCAATCTTAATTTCTTACCACATCTTTCGAACTCTGATAGAACTATGTCCAAATCTTCACGGGTAAGTCCTGATGACATTTGCGTCCTGACTCTCGCTTTATCCCTCTGGACCATTGGGAATACTATTGCCCCTACAAGTATTCCACTCTCGCCAAGCATACTAGAGAGGTCTTTGGCAACTTTACTTTCTCCACACATCACTGGAATTATCGGAGTCTCCGAACGACCTGTGTCGAATCCCATCGATTGTAGTTGCATTCTGAAATAATTGGTATTTTCCCATAGCTTCCTTACATGCTGAGGCTCTTCCATCAAAACTTCAACAGCGGCCTTCTGGGCGGCGGCTACTCCAGGCGGTTGACTTCCAGAGAGAAGCCAAGATCTACTATGGTTAAGCGCGTAACTTCTCACTAGGTCGGACCCCGCCAATATCCCTCCTTGGACTCCCATGGCCTTAGAATAAGACCCAATTTCGAAGTCAACACGTCCTTGGAGGCCGAAATGTGCGACTATTCCTTTGCCATCCCCTAGTACTCCCTCGCCATGGCAATCATCAACCATTATCATAGCACCATATTCCTCAGCTACTTCTGTAATTTCATCTAGTGGAGCTATGTCCCCATCCATGCTGAAAACACCATCGGTTATGATGAGCTTCCTCTCTGCATTCTTATTCTCTTTGAGGGTTCTTTCCAGGGCCTCAACATCATTGTGAGGGTATACCGCTCTGCTTGCCTTCGTCAGCCTTACTCCATCAATTATTGAGCCATGATTCAGTTCATCGGAGATGATAATGTCTTCTTTTCCTCTGACAAGAGATGGGATCAGGCCAACATTTGCTGTATATCCAGCTGAGTAAATTAGAGATGATTCCACTTCCTTGAATTCTGCAGCCTTTTTCTCGGCTTCTATGTGGATATCGAGAGTTCCAGCTATTGCCCTGACAGAGCCTGATCCAGCCCCATATTTCCTAGTAGCCTCGATAGTCGCCTCAACTACTCTTGGATGGG
Source organism: Euryarchaeota archaeon UBA463 (assembly GCA_002501805.1). Classification (GTDB taxonomy): domain Archaea; phylum Thermoplasmatota; class Poseidoniia; order Poseidoniales; family Thalassarchaeaceae; genus MGIIb-O5. Next base: position 4,981 of record DAOI01000012.1, read on the forward strand.
TCGTTAGGTTGAGATAGTTATTTGCCGATAGCATGATCATGTCTTTTCCTTCTACCCTACAGTGAGAAGTACTCGCAGATTCTAATACAGGGGGATTCCAGTCCAAATCCTGTAGTTTCAGTTGATTTAGTCTTTCTGACATCCAAGACATGTCGGCCGCCATGCTACTCCATTAAGCAGGAGGTACATTGCTCCATCGGAGCGAGTTGTTCATTTCCCATAGGCCTATCCGGTGACATGGAAGGGGGTTCAGTGGAGGTTACTTTGCTTGGAGTCGCACAGGATGGAGGGTTTCCCCAAGTAGGATGTTTGAAGGATTGTTGCGAAGATGCAAGGCGCTCCCCCGAGCTCTCTAAAATGCCAGTTTCCTTGGGAATACGAGGACTGGATGGATCATGTCACATGATCGAGGCCAGTAGGAGGATGGCAGGACAATTTGACTTATGGAATTCCGTAGGAGCTCCAGAGTGGCCACCCTCTAGTGTTTCATTGACGCATGCTCATCTTGGACACACGGATGGATTGGGATTATTTGGACGTGAAGTAATGGGGTCTTCGGGAATAATTCTTCACTGTAGCTCTTCGATGGGAGATCTTCTAGATTCAACGCCTTCATGGTCAATAATGATTGAACAAGGAGTGATAATTCCAAATTATTGGGCTCCAATGGAGCCCTTTGAACCGACCCCGGATTGTGGATTTACGTTAACAGCAATTCCTGTCCCCCATAGATCTGAACTCTCGGATAATCATGCTTTGATTATCAGAGGGGATAAAAAAAGTCTACTTTTCATGCCAGATCAGGATTCCTGGCGGGAAACTCTGGGAGAAGATTTGGAAATTCTGGATTGGCTTGATGCTCTGGAGGTAGACATAGCACTGATTGATGGGACATTCTGGAATTATGATGAGATTTCAAGCAGAGATGTTAGTGAAATTCCTCATCCCACTGTAACGGAAACCTTAGGATTGCTAGGAAATAGAAAACAAGGAGATCCCGAAATCTCATTCATTCATTTCAACCATACAAACCCACTATTGAGAGAAGGGAGTAATGAGTGTAGACATTTATCGGAGATGGGATGGGGCATTTCTAAGCAAGGCGCAGTGTACCATCTGTGAACTGAAGCGGAACCTTATGAGGGAGGTGTATTAGGAAGTGATGTGCTACTACACGGTGCGGTGTCGAGTGGTCTGGGCAGGGCTCATGTTTTCATGGCCCAACCACATTACCAAGAGCAATTCAAAGAAGTACTGGGTTCCAGTGCTTGGCCTGGTACGCTGAATGTGGATTTGGAAAGTGAGAGCTTGGACCCATACAGGAAATTGAGAGTTGCTTCTGGACTGGACGAAGGAAGCGATGTTGTCGGGCTTGAGCCAATTAGGATTCAAGGCTTTGAGAGAGATGGGAGATCGTTTGGGGGAGCCACAGCTTTTCATGCTAGTATCTCTATCGATTCTGAAATATGGACAAGATGTGCCTTGCTTATCCCTGACTTAACTAGGCATACCAAAACTGCTGAAATTATCTCTAACTCATTCCTAAGAGAGAGTCTGCCCTGCAATGATGGTGAAGAAGTTTGGATTAGGATAGACCGATTTCTCTAATCCACTCTGAATTAACCAATGTCGACATTTCCAAATTACACAAACCCATCCAATTCTTATGCCCCCTGAGTGAAGATGGCGGCTTTGAGAATATTCTAGTATCGGGGATAGATCCTATTCCAATTCCATCCAGTGCCGAATGATTGATCTCCCAAAGAATCAAACCTCTAGAGCTCCCCATTCCCATATCAACTGGAATATTTGGATTTTCAATAGATTTAGCTAGAAAGTCTAGATCATATTCTCCGGATACGACACCTGTGATGGCGGAGGCCATTCTCCTGACTTGGTTCCACAGAAATGATTTGGCAACCACGCAAATTCCTATCGGCCTGTTGTCACTATCTAGCCAAGGGTCACAACTAATTACAGTCCTAGTTGGATCTTTTCCTTCTTCGAGCCTACAGAGATTAGTGAAGTCATGAGTCCCTACAAAAATTTGACATGCATTGGTTAGGATATCGATATCAATATTTTCGGGCCATGTTTTGATAACTTCGCATCTATAGTAATACTTCCTTGAAATTACTGGACGTGTCGGAGTAGTGGAAGGGACTTTTTTTGCCGCCCAGACCACCAAATCGTCGGGGAGACGATCGTTCAGGGCCCTGATAACTCTCGATCCATCAACAGACGAGATTACTGACTCGGGGAGATCTATACTGGCCAGGTTCATCCTCACACTGACTCCTGCATCCGTCCTGCTGGAGAGCCGGAGGCACCCCTCTCTCCACCATCCTATCTCTTTCAGTGACTCCTTCAGAGTACCTTGGACAGTTCTTACATCAGGTTGAATTTGGGAGCCGTGAAATAGACTTCCATGATACCCGATGGCGACTAGGAAACAGTCGCTGGTCAGTTGATCTTCCCCCTATTCCTCTGGAACTAGGTACTCCATCGCCTCGTCTACTGACGAAAAGCCGAGCCCTAGCATTGCGAACTCCAAAGCTATCGGGATAAATTGCCGAGCGTTCGGATTGCTCCTGTCATAATTTGTCTTCATATCTACCAATTCAATCAATGCCTTGGCGGCTTCATACAAGTGAAATGAGACGTCTACGTCGTCTAACTCATCCCCTAGTGACTTCAGCTTCCTGAATTCGCGAACTGCCATTGGCATTCTATCGAACTCGAGTAGAGCATTGGCGTAGGAAGCGAGGTAGTCAGGGTTCTTCGGATCCATGGATGACGCTTTTCTGAAATAGGCCGCTATCTGGCCCTCGTTAATCCTATCATTCCCTTTATCATCCAGATTTCCATTAGCCTGAATCTCAAAAAGAGCTGCTTCTGCCCAGCCATGGAAACCTGCTGGATCGTCAGGATTGGCGTTCGAAAATGCCTCGAAAATTTCCATTGCCCCGATAAAATCTCCTTTTGTGATTAGTTGGGCTGCTTGAGTTACTGTGTCTTCCATCGGTCTCCCTCGGACTCAATCGGCGGCCTTGCAGTTAAGAACGGTGCGGAAGACCATTATGAATTGTCTATCAACTCGTTGATTAATGCGTAAACAGACATAGGTTCATTGATGCAGTAAAGACATTCACTTGGATCTTGAGAAGAAGGATTGTTTTTTCTCTGAATGAAAATCCAGCTTAATGGATTTAACAAACTTGATTGTTTAACCGAGACATTATCCTCAGGGATATTTGATTGCATTCCGTCAGTAATCACATGTATGTTACCGAAGCCAAATATTCTCCCGATTATTGAAGGCTCAACCTTTAGATTCTCGACCTTCTCAAATGGTATGCCAACCACACTAGAGTCGAAGTAAAGGAACTTTTTCCTGATATGGACCCTCCTATCTGTAATGGCATACTGGAATGCGTTGCTGTAATGTGCAGTCATGGCCACGGCAGAGATGGAGGAAAATACTCCTAGGACGAGATAGTACCAATCTTTCCAGACTGGTATATGCTCTCCAATAAAATGATCAAAGCCATGATATCCAATAAATATTAAAATTGAGTTTATGACTGCTGTAAGGTACCATAATAAAGGAATTAATCCATTAATGAGTAACCATGATGTCGTCCATCCCCCTGATGTGGATGTATTGAGATAGTGATTTATTTTTGCGACTAGTAGCATTATTATTGCAAACCCTAAAACACCCGAAATATCTATGATTGCTTTAGCTAGTCCAATTACCAAATTCAAATTGGCCTCTCCCTCGATAACAGTATCATATTTAGCAGCCCAGTAGAATACTAGGTGGATTACAAATACTAATCCAGCTAGAGCATATTTGCCAGACATGGACATCAAAGCTGGGCTTCCATGCCATATTGGAGTCTCTGAGTCGGAAATCTCTGGGAACCTTTCTCTTACTGAATCAAGGTCCAATTTTGATCTGAAGCTGGAAATTATTTCACTCATAACGACACCTAATGTAGAACTCCCCATGCATGTTCTGCATTTCCATGAATCCATTCATAGTCCTGCTCTGTCCTAATTCCCTCGGAATCCTCAAATGTGATTGAGAGAACCTCCAGTGGATATTCATTGTAGGTTAGGTGACTGACCCATGAAGCCCTAGTTGGTTGGTCGAAAATCCATCTTGCTCTACTTACTGCCCTAACTCTGATAGTAGCGCTTGAGTCGTCATTCCAAACCTTGACTCTGAATTCCGGGAGAATATTTCCCTTATCATCCAGTAATGCATCTTCAGAGCTTTGTTTGTAAAGCTCAACAGTGCAGTTATCGAAATTCTGAGTCTTTCCGGTCTTTCTATCCTGGAAAACGCCTGTGCCTATATTTGGAGAACGGAAGAAATCCCTCAACCTCCAAGGCTTGTCATCTCTCGCTGACCACATCGGTGTGACGTGTGGCATAAACCAATCAAGATATGATCCATCATTGAAGTGTAACATCCCCCAGAACCATGGAAATGAAGGCGCTTGAACGGAAACCTTCTGGAAATAGCCCGTTCCCTCCAAAACCTCACCATCAACAACTAGCCTGCACTTTGTAGCCTGTAACCTGAGGATATCATATCCCATGCCCAAGAAGTACTCATTATTCTTGTATGTTAATTCACTGGGAGGCCCCCACCAAGGAGTGAGTTCGGCTTCGAACTTACTGGGTGCGCCTCTGGCTACTGCCTCTTCATCACTTGAGAGATTTATCCAGAAGGACTTGTTACCGGGTGCCATTCCTATCGACATATCTTGTGGAATCAGTGGTATTACCGCTCCTGCTCCTTCTCCTTTGCCCTCCCCTGGCCACAGAGGATGTGTATCTGAAATACTGGCCATCCTGCATTCCCTCATAACCAGAGGCTCAAACATTTTCTCTCCATCAAACCACCAAGCACAGACCATTCCGGGAATAACATGACCTCCGTGGTCATCCACAAACATCCTACCTCCGGGCTTCCACCAGTGCCCACTCACTCTTATTGCGGGCGTTTCTTTTGTTGACCATAATATCATCAATTGCTTTGATCTACCCGGCCTATCGGGGTCTGGGATGAGTATTAGTGCCCACCACCACCACCATGATAAGCGACGAATAGGGGGCATGACGTCAAGCCTCCACAGGGATGAGAAGTCGCCCTTGAAATGAGTATTCTCTTGAAGCATGTTATCACATTATTTCTCTCTTGCTGAAGACTGCACTACCAATGCCTATCATGGAAACAGAGATTCCTATGAGCATGGTCGCCGAAGTGAGGATACCTAAATATGCATTACTAGAATTTAGAGTATGAACCGGAGGTGACCAAATCCATTCTAATCCAGTCGCTAGACCGAAGGCTGATGACATCTGAGAAAATTGAAGAGTATCGGGCCAAGAAACCATGACAATTGAGTCGATTAGCTGTAGGCCCCAGTGAGATACAGAAAGTGTGGCAATCGAAGAGCTGGGAGAAATAAGAGTAGTGAATCCCATAGCAAATTCCCATACCCCAATCACAATACACAGGTATACTCCGTACTTTGGCAAGAGTAGCCCTATAGTGTTGAACAGAGAACCATATGCTGCCAAAACAAGTATTGTAGCAATAGCGATTCCAAGCCAAACGGGGAGGTCTCCCACTCTGAGCAGGCTTTCTCCTGGCCCTATAATCGATGTGATTAATCCCATTACCAAAGATAAAGCTAGAACAAAAACTGAGACAACCGCCAGATATCCTAGAACACGATAAAGTATGAACTCCCCCCTGTGAATTGGCTTGGAAAGTAGGTAGTGTAATGTTCCCCTCTCAGTCTCGTCTCGAACTAATCCCAAAGAAAGGAAGAGAGGCAGGAATAGCCCTAGGAGAAGGACGAATGCTATCTTTCCTGTCGCTATTACAAAGGTCCTATGGCTGGCTTCACCCGCATAATTTTCGTCTACTGGATCTTCATCCACGGAAGAGTCGGCACTGATAGAAATGACCTCTCCGGTTCGTGAGTCGATCACCCAAATAACGTCACATTGGATGCCATTCCCATTTGCGTCTGGCCTATGTGGCTCTTCCCACCACATCTGATTCCCTGAGTCATCAAATTGAGTGAACCAATCCGTTCTAAGGCAGTCTCCGTCATCGTCGACTCCCTGGCTTCCTGCAGAACCGTCCCAATCGATATCATCCTCATCTATGTACATCTCCTTGGGATCTTTCGGGACGACAAATATTCCAGTGACATAGCCGTAGGATAGAAAGTAGTCCCTTGGAACTGTGATGTTTCCTTCTGCATTGAACTTCCCATTAGTGGCATATGTGCCGTCTTCTAGTTGACATGCTGTCGCGAAATCGGGGATCCAATCTACAAATAACTCTCCTCGTGTATCTGGACAATCCGTGACATCGTCCCAGTCGATAACATAGTCCCATTGCCCTCCCTTGTAGTCGGTATCTATCCAAGTAGCATCAAGGAGAGTGACTCCCTCCCATGTCTTGTTTCCTGAAATTTCTCGATTCTCATCATTCCAGTCTATTTCTCCCTCGTAGACGTATGTTCCCGACCCTGGGTACTCTTCTCCGTTCCAGTCACTAGTCCCATATTTTCTCTCTTGCCCGAGGGGGTATCCATCTCTATCCTGATCTACACTGTCTCCATCGTTATCTATTGATTCGAATCCTTCTCTTATTGAGTCGACATAGAATGCAAGAAGTAGGACCATCAGGATCGTTCCCAATGCTAAAACTACCCAAGTAGATATTTTATGTCTCAGTTGCCTGATAGTTAACTCAATCACAGCGCCTGCCTTCCTATCCAGTCTGGTCCAGACTGTTTCTGAAAGATCCCTTCCCTGAACGTCCAATCATCCACCCCCTACGAGATACCCGAGTAGTGAGTCCAGGTTATCATCAGGATTCTCGACTGCAGTGACCCTGATTCCAGATTCAATTATTGCGCTAGGAAGAATTTCATGTGCGGCGGAGAGGTCCCCTGTCTGAATTTCCAGAAAACCCTCCTCTGGAAACCTAACACCGTATATCGGCTTTCTTGTAATTAATTCCTTGGCCAAATCTCTAGGAGATTCTGTTTCAAGTAGAATTCTATGAGGGTGTTTATCTAGAAGGCCCCTAATGGCATGTAGATTACCAAGAGCGAGTAGTCTACCATTATGGAGAATGACAATCTGCTCTGTAATTCTCTCTATTTCCTCAAGTATGTGACTGGAAACAATTACAGTTTTTCCACGATTACCTAGCTCTCTGATAACGCTCATTATACTGGTTCTGGCGAGAGGGTCGCAACCATGTAAGGGCTCGTCGAGAATTATCAGATCCGGATCATGAACAAGTGCATGTGCAATCTTCACTCTCTGCCTCATGCCCTTACTATACTTGCCAACTTCTTTGTGACGAACATCACTCAAGCCAACGAATTCCAAGACATGCTCAGCCCTTTCCCTAGCCTCGTCCCTAGTCATTCCATGCAGTCTCGCCATGGTCATAAGGAAATCCAATCCAGTCATCCACTCATACAATGGTTCGGTTTCGCTAACATAACCTACTCTTCTGAAGGGAGACGTGCTCTCCCACGGATCAGTACCGAACAATCTCACTGAACCTTGGCTTGGCTTGAGTCTACCTAGAAGTAGTTTGAATAGTGTTGATTTACCAGCACCATTGGGACCTAAAACACCTGTAACTCCGCCATCTATTGCTAGAGAAACATCATTGAGTCCTATCACTTCTCCGTACCACTTAGAAGCAGATTCAATCATTACAGCCGGGGCCTTTGCAGTCATTCTCTAGTCACCTCCAGAGAACTAACCCTACTCGTGAGTAAAGCCAGTGATAAGGAATTGATGAGTAATATTGAGACGATTGAAAAGGCGATAGGATAGTCATAATTAGACTCTATTCCAACTAGCCACTGTCCTATGTGGGCCAGACCATCATAAGGACTCAATAGATAGAGGATCGATGATTCGAACGTAGACTCGATTAGGAATGCGACCATCTTCGTCCCGTAGATAACTGCCAAGAAGGCTACTGCGGCGAAGAATCTACTTTGACTGATACTGGAAAGTGCTAGGCCAATAGAAGTGTAAGTTAGAACCAAAAGAATTCCCGCTAACAGCCCCCCCATGAAGATGGGAAAGGTATCGATCAGAAATGCCCAACCCTCTCCGTTCAAGACTATTGCACTAGTATAGTAAACCATGTAAGAGAAAACTATCACAAAGCCCAATACTACTGCGCTACTAAGATATTTCATAGCCGTGTAATCTATCCTATTGACTGGCCTTGAGAAGTATATGGCACTCGTTCCGTTTCTACGGTCATCTGAAATCATGCCACCCACAACAAGTGCTGTAAGGAGCGGCCACATGCAAAGATTACGTGGGAAGAATCCGAGTACTTGGCCCCACAAGTTATACCTGTTTATGCCCCACATCCTGGAAAGTACCTCCCCGAAACCTCCTTGCCCTCCCAATGATGCCAAAAATAGCATTGCTACTGGAGAAAGAGAGAATAGGAATACTATGAGGATAGTGAGTCTGACAATAGGGTGATAGTACCTGTGTCCCTTACTTGAAAATAAACCGTAGACATGGTGTCGGAAGATCGCATAGTTCCTGACCCACCTAGGCCCTAAAGATCCCCTCCATGGACGATATGTCTGTTCAAATATTGAGCCTTTAACTTCGGCTTTCTGTGCTACTGAAGCCTTTGCCTCATCATCTCCGTCTCCAGATCCAAATGCTGATTCCATCCTGGTCGTGCCACCAGAGATATCGAGTTCGGAAGTCATAGCCCCTCCCCCGTATGGTCGGAAGTCATCAATTCTCCTGTTTCCCTAACTTCTTCGCCTAGCTTATCCATTATCAGAAGGAAAATATCCTCTAAATCTGGCTCATATTCTGTCATTTTCCTAACTTGAACTCCTGCTTTGGCCGCAGATGACAGAATCTCGGTATATGTATCCTCATCGACCTTGGTGACCCTCATATTTCTCCCCATCCTCCTGACAGAAAGTCCTCTTGAAGACAGTTCACTTTCCATCTGAGATGCCCCTCCCCAGACTGAGATTTCTATTTCCTTCTCAACCTGTTTGACCATGTCGTCTATACTCCTGTGGACGACTATCTTGCCTTTGTGAATCATCACAATACTATCACATACGGTTTCTACATCGTCCATTACATGACTACTCATCAGTACTGATCTTCCACCTTCAATTACGGTCTTTCTTAGAGTCTGTAGCATGAATTCCCTGGCCCTCTGATCTAATCCATTAGTTGGCTCATCGCAAATCAGAATCTCTGGATCATGTATTAGTGCACAGGCTAATTTAGCGGCTTGTTTCATACCCGTGCTAAAGGTCTCGATTTTTCTGTATCTCTGATCTTTCAGACCTACGTATTGCAGTACTTCATGTGCTCTCTGGGTAGCGGCGTCTGGGTTCATCCCCAATAACTCACCAGAATACCTAACTTGGTCAATTGCAGTAAGGCCGGGATCAAGGGAGTCATATTCGGGCATATATCCAATCTTTGAACGTATCAACTCCCCTTCAGTCCTGATGTCGTGCCCCAATACCTTTCCAGAGCCAGAGGTTGTCTTTATGAGGCCAAGTAGGCATTTGAAAAATGTCGATTTGCCCGCTCCATTTGGACCTAGAATTCCTACAGCGCCATGCGGGATGTCTAGACTAACATCATCCAGAGCTAGGTGAGGGCCATACATTTTCTTCATTGAGCGTGCTGTTATCAGCATCTCATCGACTGCATCGGAGACCATGTATAGCACCCGACTCCCGTAGGGAGTCAATAGGCCCTCTGGAAGGCAACACTTGAATTAATCCCCGAAAGTACCAACCAGAGATAGTTGATTATGTATGCTCACTCTTTTAGGCACCCATCTCTAACTTTAACCGCGATCCCCTTCTTGAAAGTAGCCATCTCTAATGTTGTTGAAGTCGGAACTCCATGAGCTACCAAATACCCTTCTTGAGAGACTACTACACATGGTTGTCCGGGAGTGGTATGAGGATCGGCACCAATTATGTAACCGTGCATTACGTTACGTCCATCTCCGACGAAAGGTATCGCATCTTCGGAAATCATCACTCTTGGTATACCCGGATAATCTTCCTCCTCAGAAGAGTTTTCTTCATCAAATAAATCTGGGACTCCTGGGTTGAGTGAGTACAGAACTCTTGCCCCTTCTGAAGTCAAGGAAATGCCCCCGTCCTTCAATCTTGGAGACAGTACATGTTGCCCATTGAAACTAACATTCACCATCCTATCGGTATTGGATCTTCTTGCTTCCATTATCTCCGATACTTCGCAGAGTTTCTTTGGGTGAACTCCACAGAAAACTGATAATTTGTCAACAATCGAACACCTGTCCAGCCATGTTCTTATCTTACTAATTTCTTCTGAAGATTCTTCTAAAATCTTTGGTGATGAAGTTTTGATAGGAATTTCCTCTAGTCCAAGATATGAAACGTCTTCAAGGGAATTGCTCTGATCGAATTCAACAGACCAAATAGAGTCAGGGCCATCTAAGTGACAGAAAGGAGAGACGTCTTCGAAGGAATAGGGGATTGGCCCCAAGGGTGTAGCTACCAGAACTACTGTCTTGGGATTCTCGATTAGATTCTCAACTATTGAGCCAAGAGCGCTTTCTCTCCATGGAGGTGGAGAATTTTGGATTATCAGGACTCTTTCTGGAGGTCCAGAGCTACCATCCCACCAAGACCCGGGTAGACGCCACCTCAGTGAGATCAAGGCTAGAAGATGGAGAATGTGTGGCCTGAAAGCTATGTCCTCAGAAAGTGACTCTCCGCCTTTCCTAATGGGATTTGTAGAAGCCATGAGCTCCAGAAGTGTTGAGCCGGCTTCTGAATCATCGAGCTCTTCGAGTTGATCCAAAACCCATTCGAAAGCTTCCCTGAGCCTAGGAGAAGCATGGCTTCTTACCTCTGCAAGTTTCCAAATACTTCCATCCCTAATAGCCTCCCTACACCTAGCTAGTTCGGCCTGGGTAACCTCTAGATTATGATGTGCTAGAATCTCTGATCTTCTTTCTTTGGACATTTCCAGAACCATTTTTGGAGTCTTTCCAAAGAGCGCGGAAGATGTTACAGGCCACTCATTCAAACCTTGTATCTTTACTGTTCCCTCAGGAGTAAGTATTCTATCGTCACGAGCGAATAGTGCATATGCGGCACTATCGAAGAAATCAACTCCTAAGGCCACAGATAGTGGGAAGAGAAGTGGATGTCCACAACCGAACATGTGTATTGGCTTATCGGGGGGTATTTGCGATCTTGCGGCCAATATAATTCCAAATAACTCTAGATATCTCTGTTGTTCCATCAGAGGAACAATACCGCCTATTGGATGAACTGCAAATGTCTTCCCTGAATCTTGTATTTGACTCATTAATCTCGCAGATTGAGCTCTTAAATCGTGATGTAGTCCTCCTTGGATTGGCCCATTGAGTAAGATATCCTCTCTTGCTTCCAGTAGGGATATACTTGCCCTTTTGAAAGTCTCATCAACTGCATATTGAATTTGATCTCTGCTCATATCGGGTCTTCCGAAAACATCCAACATAGTTCCCACATCAACTCCGATTTCTCTTTGGAATGAGACAATCTCTTCTGGTGAAACCTCAACATCCCCATAGACATACGACTGGAACGTTCCTGAGTCGGTTACTATTGCTCCGGGAAAATCCAATAATTTGTGAATTCCATCTGATTTAGCCGGAATACTAAGCTTCTCATGCTTCCAAATCACATAGGAATTTGTTATCAGAGCTTCGATCCCGTACTTGTCCCACATTTCTCTTGGTTCGATGGTCCGTAGATTTGGGTTAACCACAGGAAGTAACATTGGAGTGGTAACTACTCCATGGCGGGTATGGAATTTCCCAATTCTAGCAGCGCCGTCCCTATTGGTTATCTCGAACTTGCCCCAGTCTTGGGGCCGACAGGGTTCCGGTTCCCGATTCGGGTCCATGGCTGTGGGTATGAGTTTCCGTCATCAACCCTCGCTAAATCTGGACATCACATGGATGCTGACTTTTCCATTGATCAGTTCCATTCTAACTTCGTCCCCGGTGTTGATTTCCTGAATCGGATCATTCTCAAAACTATGTGCATATGGAGTCCCTAGGAGAGACGCAGCTGGGAGAGTCAGAGGACATACATCTCGATTAATTATTGCCAGTGGGCCCATTCCTGTGTAAATTAGTCCCATTAACACGAATGGGGCAACGGTAGAACCTGATCCCTTGGGGTATATCAGAACCTTATCTGCGATTTGGATACCATCAAGAGGGTGCCCTGGCTCCTCAATTACTCCTGTATCCCTATTTACATATCCTAGATATGTGATCGGTACGTCAGTAACGAGAGCCTTTCCTGTGACTGACCATTCATCCTGACTGGGTATTCCGCGACCCTCAGTAGAAAAATCGCCCTTAGCAAAATATTTGGAAGATATTGACTTCTTGACTTTTCCCGAGGAAAGTGTGGGCCTTTCACCAGTAATCAATGAAGGGTCAAATGCATGGGACACACAGTCTTCGATTTTAGCCACGCTTGTGGGCATCTTGTTCAGTCCACTAGTTAGATAATGCTCTGCCTTTAGCGAGTTGGTTAGTAAGTGATTGTATCGAGAACGGTTGTAAGGAGTCACCTCAGGGCAAGTGTCCCTCAGAACCAATGCGCCTCCCTCCTCTAGAATATCCAGCGTTCCATCCGCCTCTATCATATCGTAATTATGAGAGCTCATGAAGACCCAAAGTCTACGATCAGGTATTTTCTCACCTAACTCCATCCTCGAACGCATGAATGCGGCGGTTGTCCTGGCTTCTCCAACACTAGCCTGGGGACATCCAATAACTACCAAATCTACCTTTCCCTTGGGAGATAAATCACGATATCTTTCAGACAAATCTGATTCTTTGAAGTTCAATACTCCTTCGTATGATTGAACCGTTGGCGAGTCTGGGGTTAGCCCGTCAGCCCATAGCATTGGACATCCATAATTAGCCGCCGCCGCAGTTAATGCTTTTTTCATCTCAAATGTTGCATGGGGAAGTCCACTAATCCTTGGCATCGGGCCCCATGGAAGATTCCATTCGGGTTTGATTTGCTTTCCTATCCAATCACCTAGAATACTCCAGTCAGTTATATCTTCCATCTGACACTCAACTTGAACGAATATGTTTGGGATTCTGTTCTCATCTATATGTAAGCCCCATTTGGGAGCCCAGCCGGTCAAGGCTGTCGCCAAAGCGGAAAGTCCGGATTCCCTATTTGTGACCAGTGAGGTGTAGGAATTGGAGAAGCAAACAGCATTTGATTCGGCCCATGAGCCGATTCCATCCACGTCTTCTATTCCCCTGTCGTAGGGAGTGCATGAGAGGGTAGCTTCTATTCCAAGTTCTGAATATGAGTGTACGATTTCGAATTGTTGCTCGAGAAAATCTGGATAGTCTATACCCATCTCCTCCATCTTCTCATGATCACAACCTGCAGAATTCAGAGTTGTTGGTATAGTTACCTTCCCCAAAGGATCACCAGATAAATCTGCTAAGAACCTCCTTAGTCCATGTCCGCCAGTGATCACGCTGACTCCTGAGACATGTGCATTACTGACCCTGACGAATTCACTGGCCCCCGCTGTTGAAGCCAAATCCACAACCAACCTAGCCGCCTTCTGCTTGGTGGGGCCATGTTGGCCAATGAGCATTGAGTTCAATTCTGAAGGGACGTCCACACATGGTGACACGGCGGAAGCACCTTCAAGATTAGGTGTAAATGAGAAAATTGATTATGATATGATGATATTTATGCTACGGTGGAGAACTCCATATTATCTACTGATTCAGTTTAGCCGAGTCAGTTACGCAAGCCCGGATGTAGAGGTATTAACACTCGGTATATGATACAACAATGATCCAAATGGTGAGAAGATGGAGATTGAGAAGATTTACGGAATTTATCATGCAGATGGGGGGATCATTGGGGAGCTTTCATACGTCTGGGGAAAGATTACTGGAACGGCACATTGTTCACTCTGTGACATCACACACAAAGGAATCTCAATGAAGAGAGATTGGAAAGATTTCACTAATGGCCTGGATGTAGATTTTGAGCTTCTGCATCTGAATGAACAAAGTCAGGGGCTCGCTGATTTTACTGCTGGTAAGACTCCTTGCGTAGTTGGTGAGGAGTCGGGTGAAATGAGGATACTCATCGACGCGGAAAGTCTGGAAGGATGCAATAAGTCGGTTAGCTCGTTCGAGAGTACCTTGAGGTCTTCTTTGGGGCTAGACAAATAAACTACAAAGTCAATGGTGGTGCGAAAGATATGGCAGATGAAAAGGATAAGGCTTCAGCTACTTCGGGCGTTCAAGATACGCTAGTCCCGGAAAGAGTCGTAGACGGCCTTCCTACCATGTACTGCTTTGAGACCTGTCCATTCTGCTTCAAGGTCAAAGCACTGCTAGGCAGCAGGGGAATAGAGTACTCAAAGGTGGAAGTAGATCCTACTTTCAAGACACAGTTGAAATGGTCAGAATGGAGCGCTGTACCTGTTTTCGTAGATATCGATGGAACTCAAGTTAACGATTCCAATTACATCTTACACTATATTGACAGCAAGGATTCCAGTAGTTTCCCACGGGAGGGAGAAGACCCTGAGCAAGATGAATGGATGGATTTCTCCAATCTAATTCTCGGAAAGTCGATTGTTGCTGTGATATACAAATCATACAGAACCTCCGTACAAGCCTTAGACTATGTCACTAGGATTGATAACTTCTCATTTGGAGCTAGGTTGGTGAATAAATGGTTAGGTGGGATCATCATGAGGATGGTAGGAAAGTCCAGAGCCAAGATGTTCGAACTACCCCCTAGAGAAAACCTAGAGTTTCAATTAGATCACATGTCCAGTGGGATCAAGAGCGATTATTTCGGCGGGAAAAACCCCAATGGAGCTGACTTCGCAAACTATGGGATCTTGAGGTCAATGGAGGGATTGTATGGCTTTGATATCGTGGAGAGCCACTCTACAGTTTGGCCATGGTACCAAAGGATGAAGATCTCCTCAGGAATATGACCTATTCTTCTGATAGCTTGGACTCAATCTTCGTTAGAATATCCCTAATTTCAATTAGAACATCACTGGATTCGGTTGTTTGTGTAGATTGTTGAGCTGGTCCGGTTACCAGAGAGTCCCTCTGTCTGAGGACGAGGTCGCGGAACACGTTGGCATTCTTCACCCCAGTCAGTATGAATGGAGCCGCGCCAGCAGTCTCGAACTGCATCCTAACGACTCCGAAGGCACTGAGAATGGGGCCCTCATGAATTGAGACATCTGTTAGCTTGTCCAGGGCGATATTCTGCTGCTTCTTGAACATCCACCCCATGCGCATATTGAGCGAGCGTTCTGTGAGGGCCCCACTCATATGTTCGTACTGCTTCTGGTGAACAAGCCACCCAAATGGAATCCAGATTGGCATTAGTATGATTCCGACCACCGAAAATAGAAGTCCCACATTTGCAGACATCCACCAGTAAATGATGATCTTCCTATCGAACTCGACAGCCATCATCTGGCCACTATCGGCATAGCTGGTTTGGGTTTGTGAGAGTTCATCCATGAAATAACCGGGGTGTGGCCCATAATTGAAGTCAGCGGTCACTTCTCTTGAACACTGGAATAGGCTTCATCTTATGCGAATTGGCCTTATTGAGTTCGATGTATCTTGCCATTACCTGTCTCTGCCTTTCACTGGGCTCCTCTTCTGAAGGGTCCTCGATCTCCCTCATAGCCCACTCTAGTTCCTCATAGGTAGCCCCTATCTGTTCCTCATCGGTCCTACCATCTGCCCAGAGGCCATCGGTTGGTGCGGCCTCCTGAATTTCTTGGATGATGCCAAGAGAGGATGCTAGTGAGAAAACCTCTGACTTGTACAAATCTGCGATTGGTGAGATATCGACTCCTCCGTCTCCGTATTTGGTGTAAAAACCTACTCCGAAGTCCTCTACTTTATTGCCCGTACCCACTACTATTCCCTCATTTGAGGCAGCAAAGGCATACAAAGTGGCCATTCTCAATCTCGCACGGGTATTAGCAAGTGCCATCTCGGAATTCCCCTTTGAACCCAGAGCGAGGGAAATTGAGTCGAAAGTCTCAGATAAATCAATAATGTCTGTTTCGACATTATTCCAATTTGACTTTAACCAATTACAATGCGATAAGGAGAGATCATTTTGTGATTTTCGTTGATGAATAGGCATGCTAAGTGCTATGGTCCTCAATCCGGTTTCTGCGCACAAGGTTGATGTGACCGCAGAATCTACTCCTCCTGAAACGCCGATTACCAGGGTTGAGATCTCGTTCTCTTTAGCATAATCAGAAATCCATTTTACGATCCTGCCTGCCAACTCGGGGTAAGACTTCATAATATCAACAACCTATTTTTCATTTGCTTCAAAGCCTGTGCTTTGAATAATTTTTATTATTTCTCGAGGGAGAATAGTCTCATCTGCCACGATAACACCAGAGTTAGAATTATGAGATATTTTTGCCTCAATAATTCCCGGGTTGCTCAACAATACTGAGGAGACCCTGCCAGAACAACCATCACAGGTCATTCCTCTGATGTGCATGGTGTAGGTTCTGACTACCATGGACAACGCTCCCTCTCCTCTGATTTTAACTGTCGCATTACCCTGTCTGGCCAGTTGGTTTCCATCTCTTCAGAAGAAGTGAGTTTGCCACTACACTGACTGAAGAGAGAGACATAGCGGCTGCGGCGAAGGCGGGGGGCAATAGTATTCCAGTCCATGGGAATAAAACGCCCATGGCAAGAGGGATCCCTATGAGGTTGTACACGAAGGCCCAAACTAAGTTACTCCTTATTTTTTTCATAGTTGATCGGCCCAGATCCAAGGAAGCCACTGCATCTGACAGGTCATTACGAACTAGAACAATGTCCGCACTTTCTAGAGCTATCTCACTTCCAGCTCCCATTGCTATGCCTACATCGGCTATTGTCAAAGCTGCTGCATCGTTAATTCCGTCCCCAATCATTGCAACCGTCCCCTCCTTCTGTAATCGACGTATTTGTTCTGCCTTCTCATCTGGTTTCACTTGGGACAAAATTGTATTTATCCCCACTGAGTTTGCAACCGCTTTTGCTACTTCATGACGATCTCCGGTGAGCATTACGACGTCAATCCCTCTTCGCTGTAGACTCCTGATAGAGGATGATGAGTTGGGTCTGACTTTGTCGGATAATTCTATCCATCCGAGGACGTTTTTATCCTCAGCAACCAAGACTATGATATTGCCCTCGCCCGCTCCAGAGGATATTGATTCCTTTACTATGTCTGGGACTTCGATTTCAAGCTTTTTCATCATTTCTAAATTACCAACTGCCACTAAAGAAGAATTCAGTTTACCGCTGATTCCTAACCCTGGATGTGTTTCAATGACATCTATTTTGGATGGTTGGCATCCGAGTTCCTCAGATACCATACGAATCGCTGAAGAAATAGGATGATTGGATTCTAATTCGAGGCCTGACGAAATCGAAACTAAGTCTTCCTTAGTACCATAAACAGTGGTTATCCTTTCGACTCTCGGATTACCCTCCGTTATTGTGCCTGTCTTGTCGAGTACAACAATAGATGTTGAATGTGCTCTTTCCAGTGCTTCAATTCCCTTAATCAGAAGTCCATATTTAGCTCCCTGACCAGTGCCCACGACTAATGCTGTAGGAGTCGCTAATCCCAGAGCACAGGGACACGCTATCACTAGGGTACTAACTAAAACCATCACGGAAATCTCAGCACTCGTCATTGTTGAATTGTGCGCGATGTTATCTCCATATTGAAGCCAGAAGATAGAAGAAAGGAGTGCAGCTAGTACAACTAATGGGACGAAGATTTCGGAAACTCTGTCTACCAATCTTTGTATTGCCGCCTTTCCAGACTGTGCCTCATTAACAAGGTCTATGACTCCCGCTAGCATAGTGTCTTGTGCAAGAGAAGTTGTGCGGATTAGGATAGTACTATCGGTAACTATAGTTCCTGCAACTACAACATCTCCGACCTTTTTCGGCACTGGAAGGGATTCCCCGGTCATCATAGATTCGTCCAATGACGCTAAACCTTTCTCCACTACGCCATCTAAAGGAATGATCTCCCCCGCTAAAACTCTCAAAAGAGATCCTCTCGGCACTAATTCGACCGGAGATACCGATGTTTCTTCATTATCGATGACTGTCGCAGTTTTTGGTTGAATTTTCATCAAACTGTGTACTGAGTCGGTGGCCTTCAGTTTGGCTCTGGACTCAAGATAGTTTCCTAGCAATACAAATGCGATGATGAAGGAGGCCCCATCAAAGAATACATGAGTTGATGCTGAAAAAATTTCCGGAAGAAACGGAATTATGGGAGAAAGGGTTACGGCTGATGACCACAGAATTGCGACTGTTGTTCCCAGGTGAACTAGAACGTCCATGTTTGCAGTCCCTCGACGAATTGATGCCCAAGCTCTGTAGTGAAATTCTGCCCCTGAGTACGTGTATACTAGAAGTGAGAATGTCATTGCCGTCAACAAGCGGACATTGAGTGACTTGAAGGAGCCGAAATCATCTATTACCATTGTCAAGAGAAATATGGGAATTGAAAGACCGAGTGCCAAAATCACACGCTTTAGTTGACTCGTTACTTCATTCTCCCTATTTTCCCTATTCTCGATAGCAGAAACGTTCTTTTTTGCTCCAAATCCTGCCTTTTGTATTACTTCTATGCAGGTATCCAAATCATATGCCGTCGCATTTTTTCCAAAGATTATCTTTACATTTTCCAAGGGAAGGTTTACAGAAGATCTTTCAACTATATCGAGCTTATTTAGCACACGCTCTACAGTGGAGGCACATGTTGCACAAGTCATCCCAGTGACAGTCAGATAAGTGTCGTTAGCTTCCATTGTAAACTCCTCCATCTGTGAAACATTAAATCAACTGGCAATTTGCTTCATCGAGCATTATACACCCACAATCACGATTACACACCCATCCAATTGGGTCCCATCCTTTCCCCCCATCTGCTCTTGAGTATATTCGTTTCATCTTGCACCCGCAACTGCATAGTCTTGCAGATACCCTGGCCATAACCTGTTCGAATAATGTGGTCGATATAAATCCATTTATTGACTACAATAAAATCCAACATAACTTGAGAGCTAACGTTATGTTTCAATTTCATCTCCCCTTAACTTCAAGAAAACCTTGCATCACGCAACGTCATGGTAGTGCCCGAGCCTGCGGGTGAGTTTGATCCAGTTGCCCTTGAGAGCTCCTTGATGGATACTTGGAGAGTCGAGGGGACTTTTGTCAAATCTATTGAGTCGAGGAGGGGACATGGGTCCGCTTTCACATTTCTTGAAGGACCCCCCACTGCCAATGGGAAACCCGGTATCCATCATGTAATTTCGAGGCTGTTCAAGGACATGGTATGCAGATGGAAGACAATGCAGGGGCATGTGGTTGAAAGAAAGGCAGGATGGGATACTCACGGCCTACCGGTAGAGATTGAGGTGCAGAAGCAACTAAACCTAATGTCCAACGAAGAGATTGAAGCTTATGGCATGAAAGAATTCAACGAGAAATGTAAGGAGAGCGTGTGGACTTACGAAGAGACCTGGAGAGAAATGACAGAGAGGATGGGGTTCTGGGTCGACCTTGACGACCCCTATGTAACTCTGCATGACCAATACATAGAGTCGGCATGGTGGTCATTGAAGCAGATGTTCGATAAGGGCCTTTTATTTAGAGGCCATAAGGTTCTACCATATTGCCCTCAAACCGGAACTAGCTACTCTAGCCACGAGGTTTCACTAGGTTACAAAGAGGTTACCGAGCCTGCAGTATTCGTGAAATTCAAGCTTCTGGAGGATGAAGCTTCTGTGTTGGCTTGGACTACTACTCCTTGGACACTTCCGGGCAATGTAGGTCTTGCAGTTGGTCCAGATCTAACCTACTGCAGAGTGAAGATAACCTCTGGCCCGTCTGATTCTTGGGAAGGCAGAGGAGGAGCAGAGGTTGGTGAAGAGTTGATTCTGGCCAAGGACCTGATTGGTAATGTATTGAGAAACCACATGGAGGTACTAGACGAGTTTCCCGGTTCAGAAATAATTGGAAAATCATACAAGCCACTTTTCCCGGGGGCCATTGAGGGAGAGGGGCATCCATCTGCATGGACCATAGTAGGGGCGGACTTTGTCACCACTACTGATGGAACCGGAGTTGTGCATACTGCGGTTATGTATGGTGAGGACGACTACAGTCTTGGCATGGAAGTCGGATTTCCAGCGCAACATACCGTGGGGATGGATGGCAAATTTATCCAAGGAACCCACAACGATATTGATGGCAAGTATGTCAAAGAGTGCGATGATATTATCATTGATCTACTGGAGAAGGAAGGGCTCCTTTACAGAGAGCACTCGTATACTCACGATTATCCTCACTGTTGGAGGACCGATCATCCGTTGCTGTACTATGCAATGGACAGCTGGTTCGTTAGAATGACTGCAGTGAAAGAAAAGATACTACAGTACAACTCAGAAGTCGAATGGGCACCTGAGTGGACTGGATCCAAAAGAATGGGGGAATGGCTATCCAATATCAAGGACTGGGCAATCAGCAGGGAAAGATACTGGGGCACTCCTCTGCCAGTATGGATTTGCAAGGAATGCGGGAGCGAGCATTGTGTTGGAAGTATAGAAGAGCTCTCGGAAATGAAGACTGAATCCTCAGAAATGCCACCAGAACTACACAGGCCATATGTTGACGAGATTACCCTCTCATGCCCGCAAGTGGAATGCGGTGGCGAGATGATTAGGGAACCCTATGTAATGGATTGCTGGTTTGACTCTGGTTGTGCGTCATTCGCTCAATGGCACTACCCCTTCGAAAATGAGGACAAGTTTGATGGCTCGTTCCCAGTCGATTACATCTGTGAAGCAGTAGATCAAACCAGAGGTTGGTTCTATTCCTTGATGGCGGTTTCCACTACAGTTTTCGATAGCATCTCCTATCGTAGATGCCTATCTCTTGGCCACATTCTCGATAAGGACGGGAAGAAGATGAGTAAGTCGAAGGGAAATGTCGTGAATCCATGGGATCACTTCAACAAGGAAGGTGCTGATTCAATCAGATGGTATATGACAACTCAGAGTGCCCCTTGGTCGCCTACGAACTTTGATCCGAATGGAGTGAGGGAGTCTTATGCGAAGATGTTTTTGACATTGTGGAATGTATACAAGTTCCATGCCGATTACGCCTCACTCGATGGGTTTGACCCTGGTAATGAGGACACATTTGTCCCACTAGAAGAGAGAAGCCATCTTGACAGATGGATTTTATCTAAGGCTTCATCGATGGCACAGGAATATCATGATAAATTCGTTCGATGGGACTTTCATAAAGCTGGAAGAGATCTTGAGGCATTCGTAGTTAATGATCTTTCAAACTGGTATGTTAGAAGGTCACGAAGGAGGCTATGGAATGAAGTGGATAGTATGGACAAGCATTCTTGTCAGAACACACTCCATGAAGTTCTCCTGATAGTTTGTAGGCTTATGGCTCCAGTCTCTCCTTTCGTATCTGACGCGATACATAGGGGACTGACTGGATCGTCTGTTCACTTGGCGGATTGGCCTGTTGGTTCTGATATTATCGAGAGTGCCCTTCCTCCCGTTGATCCCTTGGTAGAAATGGAAATGGAGTTAGTTAGGTCGATTGCTGAAGCGGGCAGGAGAGTAAGAGTGGATGCTGGGAGGAGGCAGAGGCTTCCATGTAGATCTGGATGGATAGTAGGCGGTCCTGACCTCTCGAGCTTCCATGAAATTCTCTCGGAGGAGCTTAATGTTGAGCAAATCAGCGTCATAGACGACTTGGATACTTTCCAGAAGATCGAAATTGTGCCTAATAGGAAGGCTCTTGGAGCCAAGTGTAGAGCTGACCTCCCGAAAGTTCTCTCTGAGTTACAAATGATTGATCCAGAGTCATTACTACTTGAGATAGAGGCTGGAATTGCTGCTGTCGGAGGATATGAAATAAATGACAGTGATATTGACATAAAGAGAGTTGAAAGGGAAGGTTTTGCTGCTGAAACACTCTCCGGAGACTATGGGGATGTCTCCCTGGTACTGGATATGGAAATTGATGAAGATCTCCTTTCCAAAGGCCTTTCCAGAGATATAATTAGGAGAATTCAGGCTAAAAGGAAGGATTTGGACCTAGAAATTGAGGCGACCATAAATCTTAGCGTTTGGGTCGAAGACGGTAAATTATCCGATCGAGACTGGGAGCGAGTAGTATCTGAGACTCGCTCAGAGAAAGCATATCTGAACGAGGGAGTGGCTAATGATAACTCCATAGAATTCGAAGTGGATGGAGTGAAGATATCAGTCCAAATTGAGAAGACTTGATACTAGTCTATCTCTATATCAGTCGGTTGAAATCATGCTTCTTCCCTAGAATGTTTGAGATTTTGCTATGTATTCTGATGGCAGTAATAACTCCACAGAGAACAATGGATCAGGGTCAGTAGAATCCTGATACGCTATGAATGAGCCACCATCTGGAAGGATCCCCATGCTAGCGAAGTCAAATCTGATGTCATTTCCTGCTCCTGATGTCGAGTCGAGATCGCCTTGCCCGATATATGTCCTTGAGTCTGGAACCATGCTTTCGGAGAAGTCTCTAACATGCCAGGCTATATCGACATCGGGTCCAGAGGAGCTCTGATACCTCACATTGAGAACGAATAAGTCATGCACTCCATTGGAGTGAAATTCCCACTCTTCCAGTCCCGTGGCCTCTATTGAGAGGTCATAGGATTGGTTCTCCCATGTCTCCCCGCCATCCCAAGAGAGAAAATGGGTGAGGTTAGAATTACTCGTAGTGACGCAATGTAGAGCTGTTGATGAGTCAAATGCACAGTACTGAGATGGTAGAGAATTCCCACCTAAAGTAACCCCTGTCCACCAATTGAGCGAGGTATCGAGAAACGCATCCCTGCCATCAATGAAGTAGTCTGGGAAGTACAGACCTCCTGAGGGAACCGGGAAAGCCCTCATCTCTTTATGGGGCTTAGTGAAATCCCACTCAGTCCCCAGTTCAGAAGGATCCAGGTCTACTTCCATTATATCCAAATTAGCATCTCTATCTGGGAATCCGAAGTATTCGTAATTTAGTCCATCAGTGGAAATCTGACCTCCTACATTCTGTACTTGATGCCAGAAGTTGGAAATTACAAGACTGGCCCATGGCCCATTGCCGTAGAGCCCGCCGTTAATCGGGCCTATTACCTCGACTTGCCATGAACGATCATAGAAAGGCTCTGGAGTTCTGTTGAAACACCAGCTCCACTCTTCGTCTTCGGCGTCATAGAAGAACGCATAGAATTGATCGGCGCCACTCGCACTCGGATATGGGAACCACCCCATGGAAATAATATCCCCATTGGTCGCCTGCACTATACTTCCCTCTCCCAGTCCCTCCTGTCCAGGTACTGTTGGCTTGGGCTCCATGCACCCCAGCTGAGAGAATATTGAGGGTCGGTACTCCTGCCATGTATGCCCCCTGTCTTCGGACCAAGTGGGGTACTCGCCTCCAAAATTCATTATCCAACCCTCCTTGGTAGCGGCGAGGTAGTGCTCACAGCAATTGCCTCCCTCAACATTCCCAAAAACAGCCCATTTGTTGCCAGTCTCGTCCCAGATTTCATCTGAGAATGGCTCTCCTATTGTGAAATTTCTCACACATGGAGTACTGAAACAGGAGTCTGTGTGACTCATTGGATCATCGATAAATTCCATTTCTCCATACCATTCTGGATAGGGGACACTCAGATTCTCAATAATAGCATCATGTATACATCCAGACAGGGAAACGGAGGAGAACATGATTGTAACGAGTGCGACACAGGTTGCCCTAATGCCAGACATGTGGTTGGGCAGAAATAGTGCTATTTCGCACTTCGCCCTCAATGCTCCTGTATAGTTGGGTTGAAGTCATATCGTTCCATCGGCATATCATGCGCGCCGGGTCACTTGTCGTGACTGCCTTGATGATTCTAGTCGTATCATCACCGATTATCACTACTTCAGCGCAGGGAGTGGGGGATTCGGTCATTATCAACGAGATATACGTATCTCCAAATAGCGAGGAGTATGGAGGGATAGATTGGAATGGAGATGGAGAAATTGGAAGGTTCTCTAACCAGTTCCTAGAATTGCACAACCCTACTGATTCTGCTATAGATATAGGGGGATGGTGGATAGATGACTTGGAGAACGGTGGTTCGCCGATGTGCAGTATAGCTTGGGGGACTGTCATTGAGCCTGGTGCCTATGTTGTATTCTATAGGGCACAGACCAATATTGAGTTTGACTACTGGGAGGGGGATACGGTCTCAATTAGCAATGGCGAGGGTTTGGAGATAGACTCTGTAAGCTATCCGTCGGAAGACTCTGACTTTGGGGTCCCATATGGCTATGGGAGCGATGGAGGTTGGGCAAAGCTATCCGATTCAACCCCTACTCCGGGAGGAGCTAACGATCAAGAATGGGTCGGCGTTAACCATCTGATGGGGAACTGCTACCCACCAGAGGATCATATCCACAGAGGAGAGTATATCTTGGAAGGCAGAGTAGTAACTATGGAATCCCAGACTGATGTTATCGATGATGGCAGGATACTCATACGAGATGGGGTCATCGAGGAGGTTTGGAGTTCGTCGGAACCAACTCCAAGTTCAGCCGAGGGAGTAGTTTCAATACCTACTAGTGGTACGATTTATCCAGGATTCATAGACCCTCATAACCACGCTCATTACAACATTATCCCACTATGGGACCATGGAACTAATGGTTGGCAGAACAGGTATCAGTGGCAGGCTGATGACGCATATCGTGATGCCAAAGATGTGGGCTGTTCTACATCTGATTCATCAACTATGAGATTCGCAGAATTGAGGGCTATTGCAGGTGGGAATACTGCTATTCAAGGCAGCTCAACCTCAAACAAGGATACTTTCCAAACAATGCTAGCTAGGAATATTGAGTACTACAACTTCGGAAAGGACCAAATCCATACCAAGGTGACAGAAATTGAGTCTGACTATGAAGGCAATCACATCAAGCAAGGCAACTCGAATGGAAATCTGGATGCTTGGTTCATACATTTGGCGGAGGGGATAGATGAGTCTAGTAGATCGGAGTTTGATGTCTTAGTTCAGAATGACTTGCTCGTGGAGGAGATAGTCATCATACACGGAACGGGACTGACCCAACCTGAGTTCTCTGCACTGGGCGATATAGGAGGTAGTCTCGCTTGGTCACCGACCTCAAATCTCCTACTATACGGGGAGACGACTGATATCTACACTGCCAAATCAGAAGGGGTGAATATAATGATTGGACCTGACTGGGGCCCGTCTGGATCTAAGAGCTCTATGCACGAACTGAAGATTGCTGATTGGTGGGACAGGAATGTTCTCGGAGATATTTTCTCTGATTATGAGTTGGTTCAGACAATTACTACCAATGTAGTTGATGCTATTGGATGGTCGGATCACACTGGTAGAATCCAGAGTGGTCTTGCCGCGGACTTAGTTGTCTTGGATACATTTGAAGCCGATCCATACAGGAACGTGATTGAAGCGATCGATCCCGATGTTAGATTGGTAGTCGTGGGAGGCCTGCCAGTGTTCGGCGATGTGGATATCATGCAGGCATTGGATGATGAAGTCGAAATAATACAGGGAGACGGATTTAGAAAGGCTGTTGATATTACCTATGATGGAGTTCCCGAGGCTCAGCAGACCTTCTCAGAAATGATGGAATATCTTAGCGGGTGTAACGAGGGAAAGGACGTTCCCATTGAATATCTATTCACCATGGGCGATGATCGTTATTTCGATGTCCTGAATAGGACTCCTTCATTCCAGAATGGAAGGAGCATAGATTTGTGGACAGAATTCTACGACGTTGAATTAGACGAAGACGGCCATAGGATTGGAGGGACCGTAGGTGGAGCGGACCCGATTGCTACGAATATTTCGCAGGGGGGCGGAGAACCAATAGTGCCTCGTCCAGTACTGCCAGACTTTTTCAATAGCTTTGGACCGAGAGGGGGATACATAGCCCATCCGACTTCTCTGGAGGAAGGGGTCCACCTGGAGGAGTGCCTCTCAGAACATCCATCGCTAACAGATAGGGATGGCGAGCAGGTTCTCTGTGGCTCGATACTTATCGTTATGGAAGAAACGGAGGAGTGCATAATTTCAGGGGAGTCCTCATTCTGTATGCTAGACGTATCTGAAGCGTTCACAGTACCTGGAAGGATATGTACCGATGCTGGAGTCTATCCCGAGGAAGTTAGTTGCAGACACAATGTGGAGTACGTACAGAATACCGGTACTGACAATCCTTTGCCTGGGGAAGACCAGGGAAGTAGTGATAGATTTTTCACTCCGAGTTTAGTGATAGGAATCATCCTTCTAGTCTCTTTTGTGGCCCTCTTCAGAAAGACGGCTTTCGGGTCACTGATGCGAGAAGAAGAATGAGTTGGTAGAATTTACTAGCTTATTCTCCATTTTGTTCCATCTGGGCCATCCTCAACTACTACTCCCATTTCAGTAAGCTCATCCCTTATCCTATCTGACTCTGGCCAATTTTTTGAAGCCCTCGCAGATTCCCTCATCTCTAGTAATGATTCTACTTTTGATGATATTTCGGATCTCCTCGAGATTTTTTCCACATGTAGAGAAATCGCTACACTTGGAGTTGGCAGAATTCCCAGAACTTCTCCCGCAAATTCCTCTAGCCACTGCACATAGGCTGACATCAGATGAGGGTCGTTCTCGTCTGAGTCAATTAACGATGTAAATGATTTCACTACAGACTGAATCTCTACCAGAGCAATACGGGTATTGAAGTCGTCATCCATACCGGCCCTGATTCTACGAGTGGCTTCGTCGAGATGTTCAATTCCTGAGTAGTCATTCCTGATTCCTTCAGAGTAGTATAGGGCTTCCGAATATGAGCTTAGCAACCTACCATGATGAGAGATTGAGTCATCGATCATGACCGAATTGAAATCTACAGGCTGTCTGTATGGCGCATTAATCAGAGCATATCTGAGTACAAGAGGTTCGATTTTCTCTAATGCGTCACTGACTGTCCAGAAATTACCAACAGATTTACTCATCTTCTCTCCATCGATATTTATCATCCCATTATGTAGCCAATACTGGACTACTGGATCATGACCCAGACAACATTCAGACTGGAAAATCTCTGCCTCGTGATGAGGGAATACCAGATCTGAACCCCCTCCATGGATATCGAATTTCTCCCCTAGGTGCTTAAGTGACATTGCTGAACATTCAATATGCCATCCCGGCCTACCTTTTCCCCATGGCGAATTAAAAAATGGTTCATCATCTTTGGCTTTTTTCCATAGTGCAAAATCTTGCGGATT
>DAOI01000012.1:32707-44079 GCA_002501805.1 Euryarchaeota archaeon UBA463
TTCAATATGCCATCCTGGCCTTCCATTTCCCCACGGACTCTCCCAATTGGGCTCTCCTTCCTTAGCTAATTTCCAAAGTGCGAAGTCTCTATGATCCCTCTTTCCTGAACCAGTATTGTCGACCCTGCCCCCGGCTCCTTTCCTAACCATGTCCAATGTCTGTCCGGTTAGCTGGCCGTATTTTTCCGGGGCTGTGTCTATCTCGAAATAAACGCCATCCTCTGCCTCATAAGCGTGTTTCTTATCAATCAAATCTTGAATCATCTCAATTATTTCTGGAATGGTTTCAGTAACTCTAGGATATGCGTCAGCCCTTAACACATTGAGAGCATCCATTACCGTGAAATAATCTTCTATATTCCTGTTAGCCACTTCAAGAAAGTTAACGCCCTCCTCAAGAGAAACGGAGATTATCTTGTCATCGATATCTGTGAAATTTGAGATGTAATTGACTTTGAATCCACTCTTTCGGAGCCATCTGACAATTATATCGAATGCTATGGCCTGTCTAGCATGCCCTATGTGGCTAGGGGAATAGGGGGTTATGCCACACGCATATATTCCTACTTGGCCCTCAACCAGGGGCTTGAAAACACGCTTTGAACGCGATCGCGTGTCGTAAACCCTGAGCGTCATAGTGCCTTCTAGAGGGGTTGCCATCATCAACTTCTCGCAGCTTCTACGAGTGCGGCGAAGAGTAAGTCATGCCCATAACGCTCGGGATGCCATTGAACGCCTAAGCAGAATTTCTTATCCCTTCTCTCGACTGCTTCAATCAAACCATCGTGCCCAGCTACTGCTGATATTGAGAGTGATCCGGGATCCGATACCCCTTGGTGATGTGTTGAGTTAACTGAGAAGGACGTACCCATCAAACTGCAAAGTAGGGAGTTCTCTTCGACGATTACGGAATGTTCTGTCGAGGTCCCGTCATAGCCTCCGTGACCCTCATGGCCGGGCGTATTATCCAGGTGCTGATGAAGAGACCCGCCATGAGCTACACTAAGAATCTGCATTCCCCTGCAGACCCCCAGTAAGGGCAAATCTCTTTCCAGTGCTTCGGAAATTAGGCTGATCTCAGTTTCGTCTTGATTGGGGTAAAACTCTACTGTCATTGGCTCTGGTTTTTGTCCGTACTGCTCAGGAGAAACATCGGGGCCGCCTGAGATAATGAGGCCGTCAATAGCCCCCAACAAGACTGTCATATCCCCAGCTGGAGGGATTATCATCGGAATTCCTCCTGCCCTCTCTACTGCTGAAACATAAGCTGAAGGAAGAATTGCTGCATGCCTGCTCCAGTTTCCATAAACTGTGTCTCGCATGAAGCATGTTATTCCGATGACTGGACGCAATCAAACACCTGAAGATTCTCTTAGTTTCCGGGCGTGTCTGAATGACATTATTCCGGCGACCATGAAAGTTATTCCTAGAACAACTAAGATTAGATGAGAGCCGATGGCCAGTTGGGATTTTCCATCGATATCCAGAAGTCCCTGTGCACCTCCGAGAACCATTAGCAGTGCGAAGACCATGGCAGCGTGCATATAGTGGTGTAGATTGGACTCATTCCAATCTGCTAGTAGGCCCAAGGACAGTAAAGGAAGACCCATGAATGCCGGAATCATTGCAGTGATAGAGGGAGGATCTGAGCTCTGCATAAAATAAGCTATAATTCCCCATACTACCAAGATTCCTCCGAATAGTTTTGCAAGATTAGTGACTGACATTCCCATGAATGCGAAGGTGCCTTCCATGGTTCTGGCTTGGAGGTTTTACTTATGACACTCACTGAGGACGTGGCAGAATAAAAATCGATCAATCATACCAGATCGGAAATTGATGAGTCCCATATTCTTGCCTTTCCAGTCCTATTTTTAGACTTGTCATGTATCTCCAGATCACGTGCAACGATCTGCTCCCATAGTAGCTCTGCAACATCGAGAACTTCCATATCAGAACCTACTGCATCCAAACCATCCTTGACCATGACTGAACAGAAGGGGCAACCAACTGCTACAGTGTCACATCCTGTCTCAGCAAGTTCTGCCGCCCTAATCTCGTTAACTCTCTTGTCGGCATCTTCTTCCATCCACATCTGAGCACCACCTGCACCGCAACAGAATGAGTCCTTACCGTGCCTCTCGGGCTCGGCGTCAACGCCCCCTATTACTGATCGAGGAGCGTCCACGATATCCCCAATCCTTCCTAGGTAACAGGGATCATGGAATGTGATACTGCGCCCATTCTTTTCTGCCTCTGGAAGTTTTCCTTCTTGCTGAAGCTTGGCGATTATCTCAGAATGGTGAAATACCTCCAAGTCTTCTCCTCCAAAATCTCCGTATTCTTTCCCTAGAGTGTGGAAACAATGTGGGCAGGATGCAACAATCCTCTTGACTCCAAGCTCTTGGAATGTAGACATATTTGTCTCGGCTAGCATCTGGAAAAGGTATTCGTTTCCTGCCCTTCTGGCAGGGTCTCCAGAGCATCCTTCTTGCATTCCCAAGATTCCTACGTCCAACCCAGCCTCCTTGAGTAGAGAGATGGTAGATCTAGCCACCTTCTGGTTCCTCTCATCAAAACTAGCTGCACATCCTACGAAGTAAATATACTCGGCTGGCTCTCCTACCTTAACTCCTAGATCTGAAGCCCAGTCAGCCCTCTCATGCGCCCCAAATCCGTATGGATTAGATGCTGACTCTATATTTCCCATTGCCGTATTAAGGACCTCTGGATACTCCATAGTCTCCATCATTGCGTTCCTTCTTAGATCGGTTAGCTTTGGAACATGCTCAATGTACAGGGGACAGACATCAACGCAAGCGTTGCATGTAGTACATGCCCAAACTGCCTCCTCTGTAATCCTCTCGAGCATTGTTTCATCTGGTTGGCCCCCGGACAGAAGAATCGGAGCGTGATCATTTGCGTAGTTCCTTACATCATGGATAACTTGCATTGGATTCAATCCCTTGCCAGAAGCATAGGCGGGGCATACGTCTTGGCATCTAGCACAGGAGGTACATGACCAACCATCAATGAGTTGTCTCCAAGAGTACTGATTGTAAGTGCTGACTCCGAATGAGTCAATATCTAAATCTTCCAGGGGTACTGCCTTACCGTCATCTCCAGTTGCTAATGGCCTCATCCTAGCCATGGGACCAGCATCGTGGAAGAAGACATTTGGGACGGCCATGACTAAGTGCATGTGCTTAGACAAAGGAATCAAGAACAGGAAAACAGAGATTGCCAGCATGTGGGCCCAGTAGGACAGGATTACGGTTTGCTCCGAAAGTCCTTGTTCCGAGAACCAGTACCCGAGTGGCTCCCAAAAAGAGCTGGGTGACTCAGCTGACTCCACTATGAAAGAAGTAGTAGTGATGGTGAAAATAAGCAGTAGAATGACGTTTCCCTCAAGCTGAGATTTTCCCTTCAGCTTTTCAGGAGTGAATACAACCCTGCGGGTTAGAGCGCTGACGCAACCGACAAGAGCCATGAAGTATCCCAACTCCACCATTCCATTCCAAGGCCCGACTAAAATTGCTGGCAGTACCTTTCCAGAAAATGCATTAGCAGTAGCTAAGTCCAGCATATCCGATGCTAACATTAGGAAACCCCAGAACATCAGAACATGCATAGTTCCTGCGACCTTATCTCTGAGGACTTTCTTCTGGAATAACCATCCAGAGATGAATTCACTGATCCTGGTGCTCCATGAATCAAACCTGTCATCGGAAGACCCGAGCATTACTAATCTAGTAGCCTTCTGAACTTGATAAGTGAAGAATCCAATTGATATGAATCCGATGACTAACAGAATATGCCAACCTTCCAAAGGCCCGTATGACTGAAGTAATGGATGTTCCAGATTATCCCCTCTGTGCTTACTAGTACCCCTCCCAAACAGTAGTTGGACTTGAAGGAACCGATGCTATTGATCTATGCCAATGCTCATTTCCCTTGACTACGGGCGAGGGACGTGGCAAGAGCGTTCGCACCGGGCAAATGTATCTTGTTTGGAGAGCATGCAGTGGTATATGGGCAACCTGCAGTTGCTGTTTCAATAGAAGCTGGCGTAGAGGTTTCAATATCTGAGTCAAACAGGTGGAGCTTAGAAGGAATGCCATTTGAAGCTTCAAAGCACCCTCATATCTCTCATATACTAAATGATATCTTCCAGTACTCCGGCCCCCCTCTAGAAATAGACATCAAGAGTAGCCTATATTCGGCGGCTGGACTTGGTTCATCGGCGGCACTGTCTAATGCTATGGGTGCGGCCTTGCAAGAATTGGTAGATCCAGAATCTACACTTGACTTGATTTCACTAGCTAGGATGGGGCACTCAGCTGAGGCCAATGCCCAGAAAGGCAGAGCCAGCCCTACTGATACGGCAACAAGCGCTCTCGGAGGATGCGTTGTAGTTTCAGGGAGCTCCCCCGCTGGAACGAAGCATATCTTTGATGCGACCCTAGAAACTCCCGAAGGTAGCAGAAATTGGTCAATTAGCAAGGTTGAGATACCAGAAATAGAAGATGTGTGGCTAGTATTAGGATTCACTGGCATAGGTTCTCCTACTGGGGATATGGTAGCAGGGGTGTCTGAATTACTCAAGTCCGACCCACTAAAGATGAAGGAAATAGAAGCTATTGGGGAGATTACTTATTCTGGCCTGAGAGAGCTTTCATCGGGAAATATGGAAGAAGTTGGTCGGGCCATGAATGAGTGTCAGGAAAGATTACGTAAAATTGGGGTAAGTAGTCCAGAGCTTGAAAATCTTATTTCAGCCACAGAAAGTCACTCTCTGGGAGCGAAACTGACAGGAGCTGGTGGAGGCGGATGTATGGTCTCACTGACTAGAAATCCCCAGAGAGTAGCTGAATGTATTGAAATTGCTGGGGGCAGACCTCTGGTATCGAAGTTTGGTTCAGGTGGAGCCAGGATTGTGGCAGAAGAAAATTGAATACAGGACATTTCTTACTGATACTGACTGATATCGTTTATAAGTAGAATATAAGTGCGGGACCCATGCTAAGCGATGAAGAACGCCTAACTGTAGTGAATGTTGTAGCGTCGACAAGAGTTGCCGAGGAGCTTGATCTCCCGGATATAGCAATTCAGTTGAATTGTGAATACGAGCCTGAACAATTCCCAGGAGTTGTCTACCGTGTTGTAGATCCCAAACTGGCGATACTCATGTTCAGATCTGGCAGAGCAGTGTGCACTGGCGGTAAGAATCAGCAGAATATTGAAACAGGAATCGAGAGGATGATTGGCGATCTTCGCGCTGCGGGAATCTCAACATGGGATGTTGCCGATGTGGATATTGAGGTTCAGAACATGGTTGCGACTTATTCTCTCTTCTTCCCTGAAGATTACACTGGAGTCGCTAAGATGGATGATATCAACACCAAGGTTATCGATGATGCTGGTGGAATCAGAGCTGCTACTGACGAGGAAGTTGAGAATGAGGACTCGAGAATCAGGGGAATCAAGCAAGGAGAGCCCTTAGCTGCACTCCCTAGAAGACTGAATCTCAACAACCTAACTTTCCATCTTCCTTTTGACAAGGTAGAGTATGAGCCAGAGCAGTTCCCGGGTCTAATTTACAGGTTAGATTATCCCAAGGTAGTTTGTCTGATTTTCGGAAGTGGCAAGATGGTCATAACCGGGGCAAGGGCAAAAGATCAGATTCTAGAGGCTGTTCAGTTCATTCAGGATGAGTTAGCAGACCTTCCTGATTACAGGGCTATGTAATCAAGACCTTACAGTCACATTGATTTGCGGCATCTCCATAGGAGATGTATGAGTAAGTCACTCGCGTCAGCACTTATGGTAGTTATTCTTCTCTCTTCGCAAAGCGTATTGATGCTCTATTCCGATGAAATGGAGAGCATGGATGAAGACAGTTTGAAGCTAGAATCAGTAAGTAGAAACATTGCGATTACAGATGTTCCAACTTGGCAGGTTGGAGATAGGTGGGTATATGACGGCTATCTTGATGTTGGGGAATTCGTCAGCTCCTCGGGCGTATCTACGAATGTACAGTTCTTGACGGGTACGCTAGACAGGACAGTCACGGATATCTACACAATGATCGTTGATAACCGTTCCACGCTGGTTTATGAGGCGGAATCTATCGGTACCTATGAAACCCAGAATGTGAATCTGGATGGAAATACTGGTGATTTGGACATAGAGATGCAAACTACGGAGTTAGTTCGTGCATCCGACTTGGCCGTTATCGAACAGGAAGCGACAATAGACATAGACTTTGGATACAGAATTTTCTGGTGGACGATAGACATCGATGTAGCAGAATTGACTATTACTCAGACATACTCCCCTCCTACCGAGGGATATGACTTCCCCCTTACTGTCGGGGACTACTGGTCATCTAGCTATTACCAAGAGACTGATTATCAGGGCTCTAGTGACTTCGTAGACATACCCGATGATAGTCAGTCTACTGAATCTAGAAGCTGGCAAGTTATGAGTAGGGGCGCACCAGGTACTTCTTTTGCCTCCTGTCAGCAATCATACAATGTGACAACCTTCGATTCTAATGGTTCAGCAGACGGGTACAGGTGGTTCTGTCCAGCAGTCAGGGGGGATGTTTCATCCAGCACAGACATAATTGATGGGATCAATGCATTCCATGAGCTGGAGACGTACCAGGCTGGAAGAAGTAAGCAGATCTCGATTGAATTTGAGTATCCTCTTTCTCCTTTGGACTTCGATACATCTGCATGGGCAAATGTGACTCAAGATGGGCAACCTGTTTCGGGACAGGAGCTAGAGTTCAGATACGGAATTGATGGCGATATAAGGACCGTCACGACCTCGGCAAATGGTTCTGTCAATATTGCATTCAATACAGGCAATTCTGCCGATGACTCCACCGGTGGCAGTGAAGCTGGGAGTCATGGCGTAATTGCATGGATTCCCTCTCAGAAGATAGTTGGCGCTTCAACAATAACAATCGATCCAAATGTCAGTACTATTGATTTGGTCGCACTGACCGAAGGAGTCACGGTTGACAGGACTAGGGGGCAGTCTACCACTACTCTGGCTTCTTCTACAGGCTTCAATGCAGTTCCCGGAGATATTCTAAAATTCTATGTTCCCATTCAGAACAGGGGACTGATGACCTCTCCCTCGACGACAATGAATGTTGTTTCCCCTGATGGATCAACTCAAACTGTTCAGGTCCCATCTCTTGACAGTTTGGAACAGGCGGTAGTAGAGGTGAATTGGACTGTACGAAATTCCCATCCCATCGGAGAAATCACTCTTTCTTTCCAAGTAGATCCTGATGCGTTGATTTCCGATGATGGAGACAGGACGAATAACAATGGGGTATTTTCTTTGTTTATCGGAAGGCTTCCGATCGTATCTCTGGATATGCCAACCCAGTCCTTGACTAAGTCCGAAGTGGTGTTGGACGGTAGTGTCTCTTATGATGAGGATGGAGGGGATTTGTCTTGTATGTTCACCATTTCAATGCCGGAAGGAAACTCCGTTTCTTCTACAGAGGAAGATTGTATCTTCGAGCATACATGGGATGATGACGGTACTTACGATGTCCAGCTGTCCGTTACAGATGATGAAAACGATGAGGTAGTTATTGTTCAGAGTATAGAGATTCTAAACAGGCCTCCTGAAATCTCCATTGGTTCCGAGTATGAGTGGACCTACGTCCTCTCCCCTCTACAATTCAATGTCGAGGAGCGTAGTGATGTTGACACTCAGACTCCACAGGCCCCAATGGATATACTATGGGACTCTACATACCCCTGTGACGAAGGTCAAGTTGGAGTCTATTGTACTGTAACTCCAGAAGTTGAAGGCAACTATACCATCAGAGTCGAAGCCGTCGATGATGATGATGACATAGGATACTCAAACAAAACAATAGAGGTCAGGAACATTGCACCCACTAATCCTCGTGCTGAGATTTGGATGGGAGGAAATAGAATGATACCAGATAGTAGGGGCGTCTACATGGCCAATGAGGGAGATTTATTGATTTTTGAAGGATTTGCGGATGATTCTCAGAATGACCTGAGTACCCTATTTCACATTTGGAATCCCGATGCAGAAAATAATCCAGAGCTTACCATCAACTATGAGGGCAGGAAAAGCACTGTTGAACACACATATCACACATCTGGGTTGCATCTTGCAACCCTTCAAGTGGTAGATAATGATGGAGCTAGCACTGAATCTCTGATCGTGCCCATAGAAATCCAGAATATCGATCCCCAAATCACTCCCCTGGCCCCTCCGCTTCCCGCCGCTGAGGATTCTACTGTATCTATATCCGTAAGTACGATTGATACGTCAGGAGATATGCTAACGCTCAGAAATTGCTTCGATTTGGACCCAATGACCGATTCTGATGATTCAGGAGGATCCTCCGACGATTGCGATCTGGAGTCCAACATACTGGAGAGATCCTGGCCGGATGCAACTACTGCCCCTACAATGATTGTGTTTCACGTGACAGATGATGATGGAAGTACGGCGATGATAGAAATTCCGATCGATATACGAAATGTCAATCCGGATCCAAGAGCTTCTCCAAGCACATTCTCTCCAATGGAAGGGGATGTTGTTTTCTTTAGCGCCAATGGAACTACTGATTCTTCGTATGACATGGAAAATCTACTTTACAACTGGGACATGGATACATCAGTTGACAGTGATGGAGACGGCAATGCGGCCAATGACATTGATATCCAGGGGAAGTGGATCGAGTGGACATTCACGGGCTCTGGCAGTAGAACTGTTAGCATGACAGCCGTTGACGAGGGTCCCGGTTCCTCAATTACCCTTACAGTTATTATCTCTGAAGCACCATTCAGCCTAGGGGATTTCATGGCTTCTTATGGCTTAATAATCGTGATAATGTTGATTGTTTCCATTGTTGGAGTGGTTTTTGTAATCAGGAATAGGCAGAGTAATGTTCAGCCCTTAGATCCTCAAGTTGATCAAACTAGTAGATTGAAGAAGGTATCCGTGGACGATGCATTTGATGACCCGGAATATGATCCATTCGATGATAGAAGTAGAAAAGAAGGGCCAAAGGCTGGACTGAATGATTCAAGCGAGGACCTTTCTGAAACTCAGACCGAGGAGGAAATTGAGTCTATTTCACAGGAGACTGTGATACCTGACGATGTAAGTAGAATTCTTTTGGATGAGGAAGAATCTGAAGCAGAGGGGGCTCTCGAGGAAGATGACGAGGAAGATTCACAGGAGGAGGTCTCGGAAAGTGTCGCTATGTCCCTAGAAGAGGCTCTGGATGATGAAGACATAGAAGCACTCTTTGAGGAGTAGCTCTCGGGCGCCTCGTGGCAAACCTGTTTAGACTACTCGGACTGCCTGATCCGTCAAAGGCTACTGCCTCTAAAACTAAGAGGAAAATGATTTCCACTGATCCCGGCCCACAGGAGGGGGATCTACATATTGACTTAGGTGAAATGAAGTGGTCGGAAAGAACACTTAGGCATACTCCAAGCGCATCCAGAAATGTAGTCTATCTGAAACCGGATGGATTGCATAGACTATCTCTTGAAGGAATGTCATTACCGCTTTCCAGAGGATGCATGGTAATCGTAGACCTGGGGTCTCTAGCTCATATGCCAAGTCAGAAGGACGTATGCAAGAGAAGGGTCCAAGAAATGTCAGAGAGACTCGGACTACATGCTTTCGCAATAAACGAGGATGATTCATTGCTAATGGTACCTGGTGCAATGATGAGAGTGGATACGACGAAATATGACCTAGGAATAGGCGGGAACGGTCACTTGTCTGAGTCCTGATCATCGGGTTCGAAATCCACAGGTCCGTCCTCCAACCAAGAATCCAGGTCCCCAGCTGCGACTTCCTCTGCAGCGTGTTCAGTAAAATCTCTGTAAACGGTCCACTTGGCTATGGTTTCTTCATCCTCTCCCCTCTTTCTTTTCCTACGGATGGACTCATTAGCATAGATTACACATCTCCTGAGGAACCTTTCGACCAAGTCCCTTCTTTGGTCGGATTCCATAATATCACTCAATTCCTAAATCCGTCATCAGCTGATCAACGTGGCCCTTTGTTTTGACTTTGTATCCAACCCATGATAGTTTACCTTCTTGAGTGATTGCGAATGTCGATCTGAGAGTACCCATGTATGTCTTCCCATACATGCTCTTCTCCCTCCATGTTCCATACATGGTATGCAACTCCGCGCCCTCATCCACAATCAAGTCAAATGGCAGATCGTGTTTATCAATAAATTTCTCATGTGATTTTGCGGAGTCAGTAGAAACACCTACTACAATCCAAGACTTATCGGAAATTCTGCTAAAGTTATCCCTGAAATCACAAGCCTGCGTTGTGCAACCAGGGGTATTATCACGAGGGTAGAAGTAAAGAATGACTCCCTTTCCAGAATCTAAAACCTGTGAAAGAACGAACTTGGATCCATCTGTCAGAGGTGCTTCAAAATCTGGTGCGTCATCTCCAACCATCAATGTGACTACTTCGCTCATGTTACTCACTCTACTGCTAGGTTCTTCAAGCCTTTTCTCTGTCAATATGAGAATTGACTATGATGCTAGTGGGCATCTTTGGCGGACTACTAAATCCAAATGGCTTGGAGAATGATGTTTTTCCAATTTTTCCGAAGTTCGAATCGGGGCTTTTTGCCTCTGCGTGAAAAACTCTTGAAATCCCTCTTATTGAGTACCATTCCCTGCTTCCATCCCTAGCTATCCCATAGGTACTTGAGCCAAAAATAGTTTTTCCGAAGAGGTTCTCGACGGAAGAGATGAACCATAGTGGCCTTGGAAGTGGGAGCGGCAATGATACTCCCCAAGACATGGAAACTTGCAGATAATCCGTCTTAATAGAAACTGCTTTTCTCTTCCTATTTACGATTATTTCGGTTACTTCTACCTCATCAAAATAGTACAGTGAGGATACAAAATCAGCATGCTCGGGGGAGGGCGAAAGTAGTACTCTGCTACCGTCTGGTTTGGACCACATTATGTTGGTGAAGGGCCCCAATGGCGACTCTATCCAGTCGCCAATTACCAATGAGTCCCCACTTTCGAAGCCCGATGAAGTAATCCTGCCACGAAAAATCATCAAATTACTACCTTCCTTGTCTAATTCTCTTCTTTGTGGCTGACCACGAGCATATAGGACACTCTGACAGGTCATGATTCCTAGCTGGGCAATACTCCCTTCCGAAGTAGATTATCTGGAGGTGTCTTCGATTCCATGTATCCCTTGAGAAAACCTTCTTCAGATCTCTCTCGGTCTTTACTACATTAGTCCCATTGGAAAGCCCCCACCTATCGGCCAGACGATGGATATGAGTATCAACTGGA
>DAOI01000012.1:44339-88319 GCA_002501805.1 Euryarchaeota archaeon UBA463
TGAGTATCAACTGGAAATGCAGGAACCCCAAAAGCCTGAGACATGACCACACTGGCTGTTTTATGGCCAACTCCTGCCAAAGACTCAAGAAAATCCCAATCTGGATATATTTCTCCACCTGAGTCAATGATTTGCTCGGCCATCTTCTTGAGGTTCTTTGCCTTTGTTGGCGCTAAACCTATTTCTCTGATTAGAGATCTTATCTCTTCGACTTCAAGTTCGGCCATCTTTTCTGGAGAGTCAGCGATATCAAACAATGCTGGTGTGACTTCATTCACCTTTTTGTCTGTAGTTTGGGCAGAAAGCATCACTGCGACGAGTAAAGTATAGCTGTCTTTGTGGTCGAGGGGTATTGGTGTTTCTGGGTATAGTGAGTCTAGTTGCTCGCCTATTCTCTTGGCCTTTTCATATCTTTTCACTGTTCTTCCACCTTACTGGATCTCATTCCGAAAAGAAACGCCGCGAACATACAGAAAAGAGGGATACCATAGCATGGCAGATACATCCATGATTCCCACTCGGTGGTATCGGTACTGCCTCCAATAACAAGATATGCAAGAGCACCGACTATTACCCCTGGAAGTAGCGCGATTAAGCTAAGTGTGAGACCGCGCAGTAAACTCATGCTACCCGGTTACGCTTTCTTTTGATGAAGGTTCGTTATTTACCATATACTACTACCCGCCTCCCCAACGCTCACAAGTGTTTGCTAGTTAGGACGTTCATGAACAGCGGACTGGTTGACCTGATAGAGTCCCTTTCACTAGGAATGTGCGGTGTAGCGGTTATTCTATGGATGTCTATAGGTACATTCTCGAGGAGTATGAAAGGAGAGATTTTCGCTCAGAGAACCATTGCTACCCTGTGTGTAGTTTCTGCATTTCTTTTAGTCGTACTAAATTTCATGGGAGGAGAACTCTGGGGGTCGAAGTCAGTGGCACTTCCTATGGCGCTTGTAGCAGTCATTGTAGCAATTTCGGCTTCTATGAGCCTGAAAGGAAAGGATGTTCAGGGCGAAGCTAATCCTCATCAAATTATGAAGCTGAAGAAAGAAAATCGTTAGCTCTCTCCACCTATCTTATCATCGATGAAGGACCTCATGTATGCAGGAAGTTCGCCGTTGACAAATATTACATCATTGACTTCTTCTAATTTCATCAGGGAGTAGTAGATTTGCATTGCTGTCATCGGAGTAGCACTACATCCGGTACAGCCACCCTCTAGGGAAATAGAAATTACTCCCGCAGTAGTAT
Source organism: Euryarchaeota archaeon UBA463 (assembly GCA_002501805.1). Lineage (GTDB taxonomy): Archaea > Thermoplasmatota > Poseidoniia > Poseidoniales > Thalassarchaeaceae > MGIIb-O5. The sequence goes on from DAOI01000012.1 coordinate 45,593, forward strand.
CGATGACATTCACAACCCCATCGTGAGCATCAAGAACTGCTTGAACCGGGCCTACAGAATCCAGTATCAACTGCTTATCTACCATGTCCGCCCCATACCTCTGTACATACGGGGGGCTTTCAAGCAATCGCCTCTTCCCACTGGCATGAGTCGTACTAGGCGTATACTATTACTCGACCTTCTTGTTGAAAGATCCGAATTCGGACATGGAGGTAACCAGGAAGTTATTCAGCCGATTGCAAGGGAAGGAGATGTTGACATCTTCCTTCTCACTCCGCATATGCAATCCGAAGAATCTGGAATTACGGCTAATGAAGAAGGGCTTTACTTCATAGGAGAGGAAGATGTTCCTAATTGGGACCATGATTATCCATTCTGGGAAAGTTGTGAGGTCCCCATGGGAGAGAATGTTGCTAGATTCTACAGAGTGGCACTGCCAACTGGAAGGGAAGACCTCGAAATGGCCAAGTGGCTAGAATCGATAAAGGTCGATGCTGTTGTTTGCTCTGGTTCAAGGAGAAATGTCACAATGTGGGAAGGTTGGATGGATGGAGCATCGTCTCTAATGAGGGTGTCTTCGAAATCTGGGACTCCGACTCTCGGTATTTGTTTTGGCCACCAACTTCTGTGTAAATCTCTTGGTTCAGAGGTCACTAGAGCAGATAGTATGTCGAGCGGAATTTGGAATATGAAACTAAATGAGGAAGGGCATGAAGATGTCTTATTTGATCTACGGAAGATGGAAGACGTTGGTCCTGCCGTAGTTTACTCTCACCAAGACCATGTAGTCACTATGCCAGAAAACTCTATCCTACTTGGCTCTGCTTCCCATAACGAGATTACTGCAATTAGAGTTCTGGGCGCTGATGGGGATAAGTTACCTGCATGGGGGGTTCAATTCCATCCAGAAGCGGCTAAGCACAGGATCGAGCGTGCATTCCAATGGGGCCACATTAGCGAAGCTGAGATGCTATCATTCCAGAGAGACCATGATGGCGCTGGAGTTCTCGAATCTTTTGCCAATGTGGTTTTAGGACATACTCCTTAGTTGCCTTCAATAGTGTTTTTTTACGGCTTGAATTATAAGTAGGACTTTTGTCGCGGGACCGATACAGGTTGATACCATGATAGAAGGAGAGACACTAGGAACAATTGGAATGGGAGTAGGCGTATTCGGCCTACTTGTCGCATTCATGCTATACAGGAAAGTTGATTCAATAGAGATTGAGAACAAGACAGTTGCAAAAATCACTGAGCGTATTCAAGATGGAGCCATGGCTTTCATGGTCGCTGAATACAGAATGCTCACCATATTCATAGCTGTCGTAGCCGCTCTTTTGTTTGTCGGGGGGAGCTATAACGATGACCTTGGAATGGAGACAACTGTAGCATTCATAATAGGTGCACTATGTAGCGGTGCCGCGGGATTCAGTGGAATGAAATCTGCCACTAGCGCCAATGGCAGAACAGCCCAAGCAGCGGCTAATGGGGGCCAGGCAGCCGCACTAACCACCTCATACAATGGAGGAGCTGTAATGGGCCTAGCAGTTGGAGGACTGGGACTATTTGGAATCTCATTGATGTTCTACTTCACAGAGACAGATTTTCTAACAGTAGCTAATATTGCTGGATTTGGTATGGGTGCATCATCAATTGCTCTTTTCGCTCGCGTTGGTGGCGGGATATACACCAAAGCCGCTGATGTTGGAGCTGATCTGGTAGGAAAAGTCGAGGCTGGAATACCTGAGGATGACCCGAGAAATCCTGGCGTTATTGCAGATAACGTTGGTGACAACGTTGGAGATGTTGCCGGTATGGGTGCTGATATCTTCGAATCTTTCGTAGGTTCAATTATTGCGGCCATGGTAATTGCATCTGCTAGCGACCAGATGGGATCTGAATATCTGATGATACCAATACTTCTGGCTATCGTCGGATATCTTGCATCTATAGTTGGCGTATTCTCAATCTCAGCGATGAAGAATATGGATGCTGGAGCGGCTCTAAGAAATACTACTTTCATTGGAGCGGGTCTCTTCATAGGAGTGGGCTATCTAGCTCTAGACTACTATGATATGGATACCCAAGTCATATTTGCAGTTGCGATTGGTAGCTTGGTGGGAATCCTGATCGGATTAGTTACTGAGTACTACACTGGAATAGAACCTGTATTTGGTTTCAAAGTAAAGGCGATACCGTACATCGGGGAGGCGTCCAAGACAGGTAGTGCTACTAATGCTATAGCGGGACTAGCTGTTGGGATGGAGTCTGTGATGGTTCCAGTATTGCTGATATCCGCAGGAATATATGGCGCTAACGATGTGATGAACGGCGGGGATATGGGACTTTACGGCATAGCGATGGCGGCAATGGGAATGCTAGGTACTGTTGGAGTTACAATGACAGTTGACGCATATGGTCCCGTTGCTGACAACGCTGGTGGAATTGCTGAGATGTCAGGTTTAGGAAAAGAAGTCAGAGACATTACTGATGGCCTCGATTCTATAGGAAATACCACTGCTGCGATAGGAAAAGGATTCGCTATTGGGAGTGCCGCTCTAACTGCATTGGCTCTCTTCGCGGCCTACAAAACCAGTGCATCACTGAGCGCTGCTGATCTTTCACTTACCAATCCAGATGTGGTAATTGGACTTCTTATCGGAGGTGGACTGCCCTTCGTAGTAGCCGCTATGACTATGAAATCCGTCGGTAGAGCTGCTGAAGCTATGATAACTGAAATCAGGCGTCAATTCAGGGAAATTGAGGGTCTTCTAGAAGGAAGGGAAGGTGTCGAACCAGATAGTGCAACATGCGTAGATATTTCTACTCAAGCTGCTCTTAGGGAGATGATCATGCCCGGACTGATAGCAATTTCCAGCCCAGTAATTATTGGACTAGTGCTGGGTCCTGCCGCTCTTGGCGGTACATTGGCCGGTGCTACAGCTACTGGAGTTCTAATGGCACTATTCATGGCCAATGCAGGAGGAGCTTGGGACAATGCAAAGAAGGCTATTGAGCAGGGAGAAATTGATGGAGCAGAAAAGGGAGATGACGCTCACTCAGCTGCTGTTGTTGGGGATACCATCGGAGATCCTTTCAAGGACACTAGTGGCCCTTCCCTGAACATTCTGATCAAGCTGATGTCAATAGTATCGGTTGTTATCGCTGGATTACTCTGATAATCAAAGCGTCAGTCTCTTGACTGTAACCCCTGTCGCATGGGCATGAGTGGCAGGTCTGCAATTGGTATGGCCTGTTTGATGACGATATGTATTGTCTCTGGTTGCATTGAGACAGGCGATTCTGTGCAATCGGGAGAATCTGTGGATGATGATATGGTTCTCCCAGAATGGGAAGTTGGAAATAATTGGCTGTACACATTCATCACACCACAATTCGGAGAAGATAGCGCTAGGTTGGTTGTAGCAGAAATTGATAACGAATCAGGAGATTATCAAGTCGGTATTTCCTCTGAGAGAGAAGCTCAAAGACACGCGGTAATCAACCATAATCCATTTCTGGGCCGAATGACAATTGATGGATTGTCAGTATATGAAAATGGGATACCACAACAAGTATTCTCATTTCCATGGGTAATCGGAGATGAGTGGTCATTCACGCTATTCGGCCAAGAGTGGAGTGCTACTACTGTTTCCATAAACAATGGAAATGCCAGAGTAAGTGCGGAATCTTCTGAAGGTCATGAATTACAGTATACATTCAGCGGAAGTGATGGTTTCCTAGAAAGGCTAGTTTGGGAAGACTCGGAGGGAAGGAACCAGTTACGTATGGATTTGAATGTCGCCAGATCAAACTATCAAGGGGACGTTTTCTTCTATAGAGCTAGAGACTTGATTGATCGGCTGTATGAGGAGAATGACCAGGAAATATATGACTCATTTTTCGACGATGGGCACCCGACAGAAGGAGATTGGGATACCTTAGTTTGGTATCTTGATGTAGAAATTGCATCTAATGGGGCGTCTTCCGGCTCCCTGACAATGAAGGATCATGCTGGGGCTTCTCCCCTTACTCGTGCATGGGGGTCAGGAGCGACAGAGAAGGGTGCCATAGGCACTATACCCTCCAACTCTGGAGAATACTCGCTTACTGTAACGGTTCGTGGCCAATCTTCATACATCCACCTCAAGGTTGCAGGGGCATTGGTTTTCCAATGGAATCTGTGAGGGATTGGATGAGCAAGGGTACGCTCATAATGATGCATGGAATGACTGGGACATCTGAAAAGATGGAGGAGCTCGCACGGGGACTAACCCCTGATGGATGGTCGACTTTATGCCCTCAGGCTAAGATTAGGCATCCTACGAGAGGAGGTTTTGCATGGTGGCTTTTTGAGGGGGGCGTCTCTGAGGACGAGTCGATGTCCCAAATGGAAGACTCATTATCAGGAATCTTGGAGATAATACCAGATGGCCCGATAATTGTTGGTGGTTTCTCCCAGGGGGGTGCGATGGCATCGGCCTTGCTAGAGACTAAGGCGAGTAGTTCTATAGTCGGACTAGTATTGATTGCTACAAAAACGGCCAGGCCTGATGAATTGAGAGGGGTACTTCCATTCCTGAAGCCTCGGCCAGTGATATGGATGCATGGAGAACGCGATCATTTGGTCCCACTTGATGTGGGTATAGAACATATCGAAATCTTTGAGGAATCTGGTTGGCCCGTAACGAGGTTGGAACATGAAAAGGGACATATGGTCAATCTCAATCAATTTGAGGAGATGCGTGAGCAGGTCTCTGAGATTGCAGAAAATTCTCAAAGATAGTCAATCAGATGATCGGATCCCCCTACAAATATCGGCGAATCATGCCTCAAGTCAAAAACCACAGGAACTGTTCTATGGCCCGTCTCGATGATGATCTTCTGTCTAAGGCCCTCATAGTGATCCAAATTAATCTCGGTATATGTTAGATTGTTAGCTTCCAGGGTTCGGGCGGCCCTAGTACAGTATGGACAAATTGTTTGACTGAAGAATAGAAAGTCCGTATCTGCGGACCCAAGGTGTTCAAGCAGAGACGACATCCGGTTCGCCTTCCTCCCACCATACCTCAGACGATTCTCCTAAGTCCCCTCCATAATTCTCATCTTCATCATCTAGTCTCCCTTCCAAAACCCTATCACATTCATCTGGATCAATGAAGACTAGGAATATCACTGTCATTAGCGTGAGCGCCGCTCCTAGATACAATGCTGAGATATAATCCATGATTTCGATCGCCTTGCCTGTCAGACTTAGTGCGATGACACCTGAAAGATTGAACATGGACATGTATGCCGTGAATTGGGTCCCTCCTGCCTTACTATAGGTTAATCGCATAGATACAGATATTATAGAAATCCAAGCCAATCCGTTGATTATTGCCCTTAGACATAGGTAGGCGACCATGATAGTTGTATTTTCCCAGTATCCCTGCAACAGAGCGAGTCCTGCATTAGCCAGGGCCAATAGGGTGAACCCAATCATGGCCACCTCCCTAACGCCGAATCGATCACCCAGGAATCCACCTATCAGTTGCCCTGCCATGAGGAAAGCTATCACTACCCCTCCCATTACAGCGCTGTATTTGTCCATCTCCCACCCAGCCTCATTGATGAAAATATCCAGTATAATAGGGTCGACGAAAAGATACAATTCCGAGAGGAGGCATAGGAAGATTAGTAGGAATGAGGATCTTAGGGAGAATCCCTTCACAATATTGTATGATGTAACTGCGGGGCCCATCAATAATTGGGCAAACGGATTTGGTACTTTAGGAAGTCTGATTCCTAGTTTCTGGAATAGCTGTAAAAGAATTACTAGGGATATAGAAACTACTCCAAAATCAACTATATCCATGAATAAAATAGGACGATCTCGCCAGTCTTCCTCAACCAGTACCCCTCCGATGTAAACTACCATAGCCAGAAGAATTAGGGAAATAGACACCCAAAGAACAGCTGCAGATAGGGAGATATTCTTGGAAACTAGATTCTTGGCAGTCCAATGAGCTGCCCTGTAAGGATCATCTTCCTCATTCTCTGTCCACGGAACTTCTAACTCGGAGGAATCTGAACTTTCATCATCTACGTCCTCTGGCTCCTGTTCTTTAGTATCCCAAAGACTGGAGCTTCTGGCGGCACTCCAGGGGAAGAGCTTGTCCCCTGGCCTTTCCCTCAAGAACAATGGAAGAGCCATGATTATTACCAACAATGGTAGTTGAATTACTATAGCCGATTTGATTCCAAACTTAGTGGCCATTATACCCAGAATCGCTCCACCCAAGATATATCCAGCCCTCTTAGCTGCAAACATGAATCCGTTTGCCTTGGCGACTTCATCCGGTTGCAGTACATCTACTGCTAGTGCATCGACACCTACGTCTTGCAATGATGAGAATAGATTGTGAATGAACAGCATCAGCGTAACTAATTGTATAGATTCAGCTAGATTTGAAACGAATAGTAGTGCTCCCAGCGTTACTACCATCCCCGTTTGTGCGAATAGTATCCAAGGCCTCCTCCGTCCATAGGACGGGGCTTGGATACCATCCACCATCGGGCCCCATACAAATTTGAATGTCCATGGCAGAGCTATCGCGGCCCAAAGTTGCGCTATGGCGACTGGGCTGACGTCGTTAACAGCCAAGAACGCAGGGAATGCAACATAAGTGAATCCCTGTGGGAGTCCCTGAGCCGTGTATAATATCGAGAGTGATACATACCTTCTGAACTGATTCTCAGCAAGTGACTTTCCATCCTTCCAAGCTTCAATCGACGACTTAACGTACCCAGAATAGCGAACCGGATTCATGACTTCCACACTTGACATCAACTTAGATGGTAAATCTGACCCCTTGCTAGAGAGATCTATCTTCTTATCCCAGCGTTCCCTAAAAGCAATGAATGCGATTAGTGCCACCGCACACAAAAACGGGAGCAGGAATACAGAGAGGCCGAATTGCATCATGTCTCCTGACATTATCTCAGAAGCATCACCATCGACTAGAATGATTCTCCTTGCATCTACAGGAGAAATACTATCTTCGCTTACTACCAGTCTGGCATAAATGGTAGAGTTTCCAGATTCGATATGAGGGTCAAGCTTTACTCTCCACTCACTCCAATCGCCCTTCAGATCGGCCGCCCCCTTCCATTCTCCGCCACCTACTCTGACCTCTACAATCCCCATCCCAGGAGCAACGCCAGAAGCTGTTCCTGAAACGTATGACTGGTTTCCAATTTCTTGTAGTGTCTCGAGATTCATACTGACATTTAGTGATCTGTCAATGCTTCCCGCGGCTTCCACAAAGGCCAGTGGATCGGCCTGCCCATATCCAAACTCGTTATCTGGACGAGTCTCTAGTATACTACAATCATTGAATCCTGGATCATCGAGAAGTTGCAAATCTCTCTCGATAGAATGAGCTGAAATAATATCCTTGAATTCTGTAGGGGTGATATCCGGATTTGCCTCTACCATCAATGCGGCGATACCTGCCATGAGTGGTGTAGCCATACTAGTTCCTGACTTGCTAGTATATCCATCACTAGATGCCGCGTCGGGAGCCATGATGTTGGATCCGATAGTTGCAACATCTGGCTTCACTCTACCATCAGAAGTATAGCCTCGACTGCTGTAAATAGCCAGTCCTAGATCCTTATCTAGGCTCGCAACAGTGACCGGAAGTTGAGCATCACCGGGACTATCTATGGTATTACAGCCGGCAAAAGTAGCCCCTCCGAACTCATTGCCAGCTGAGAGAGTGGTGATGATTCCTGCCTCGACAACTGAATCCATCTGCCTACTCCAAGCTGAGTCGCCGTTGTTGTCGAAGTGAACCTCTAGCTGCTGTTCTCCAAGAGATGATGTGACGATGTCGATTCCATACTTGTCCTTATTCTCTATGGCCCACTGGGCCCCTTGGATAACGTCCTCTATATCTCCATCACAGCAGGCTAAGATGTTAATTAGAAACGCTCCGGGAGCCGCTCCAACATACTTTTGTCCAGTGGTAGGATCGGTTTGTCCCCCTCCAGAACCTACCGCAATACCAGCTACGTGGGTCCCATGAGTTCCTGAGTCGTAAGAAGTGGACGGGTCTTGTTCGGCATCCATTAATACTGCATCATAGAATGCTATAATCTTCGGATCGCAATCAACAAAAATTGGGTTTGGATCTAGGGGGTCTGGGTCAGGTTGCTCACAACCTGTAGTAAAGGGCTCGTCATCCATATCATTCAAGCCCTCATGGTCTCCTCTAACACCGGTATCCAGAACAGCAACTACCGAGCCTGTCCCATCAAAGCCGAAGTCAGTCCAAACCTGATCGACACCCATGTTAGGGACGGCCTCATTCATGTGTGGTTCTGCCAGACCGAGATCCTCGATCATTACTACTCCGGGGAGAGACCTGATTCCATCTTGAGAAAGTATAGTTTCGAACGGAGCAGTTGCTGAAACAGTATCGAGATATTTGGGACGAAACGTGACTTTGACCCCTAAGCTCTCCAGTTCCTCAACATCCGCATCGGAAGGATGGTGGTCATAATCGATGAAAATTCTGGCACTTCCCGATTCTGCTCTCTTCCACCAGTCTTGTTGGGTTTGGGAGGGTTGATCTAGAAGCCATTCAAGTCTATCGTCCAAAGAATTGCGATCCTTATCTCTGCTCCAGTGGGACCACCAGTTAGAATGTAGTTCCGATTCCACACTTTCTGTCCACACTCCATCAGCATCTAAGCCTCCTTTTCCTTGCTCTATTGGCTGAATATCCGAGGAAGCCAATGGTAGCAACATTAGCAAGATGATGAATGATGCAGTGGCTGCACTACGTCCCGCCATGGAGTTGGCCGGTACTGGTTACGTTTAGGGGTTCGGACTGAAATATTACAACTCAACTTCAGATAATACACTCTGGAGATTGGAAATTTTTGTTGGATAGGCACTAATGGAGATGCTTCGACCGAAAATAAGTGGTATGTGTAGCCCCTCCGATAGTCATGGGCAATGGCATAGCTGAGGCGATTGAAGCGTTCTCCTTGGGGAATCCTGTGATGATTTTTGACTCGGATTTCAGAGAAAGAGAGACTGATCTTCTTTGGCCAGCCGCCAGAGCGACTCCTGAAATAATGAGAAGGCTTCGTAGAGACTGTGGGGGTTTACTTTTCCTCGCAATTGGTGACGAAATAGGTGAGAAGTTTGGACTACCTTGGCTTCAAGACATACATTCAACTCCTTCCATAGTTGCAGATAATCCTGTACTTGGAGAGTTGATTACCAATGACCTTCAATATGATAGTAGATCGGCATTTACTCTGTCCCTGAACCACAGGGAAACATATACTGGGATTACTGACAGGGACAGGGCATTGACAACTAGAAGGTTTGGTGAGCTGGCCGGGGAAGTGTCTGAACTCTCGAACTCCGAAGCTATGGAAGCTTTGGGGAAGGAATTCAGAACTCCGGGCCATATTCCTCTTTGTAGGGAATCTCCTGGTGGACTTTCGAAGAGACAGGGGCATACAGAATTGGCGGTCGCCATAGCCAGGCTCTCCGGAAATATTCCCTGTACAATAGGCGCGGAGATGCTCGATCCTGAGGGCGATGGAGCACTATCTCTACAGGAAGCTAGGAAATATGCTGAGGAGCATGGAATTCCTATGATAACAGGAAATGATATCTTGGAATCGATGGATATGGTGTGAAGCAAAGACTTGAGTTTGGATAGTTGGGGGCAGGTATATGGTTAGAGTCATGGCAGTGGGTGTTTTCGATCTTCTTCACGCTGGGCATCTGCACTATTTGGAACAGGCTAAGTCACTTGGGACCGAACTAGTGGTTGTTGTTGCCCATGATGACACTGTTAGGTCTCAGAAACATGAGCCAGTTACCAGCCAAGAGCTTAGATGCAGGATGGTTAAAGGCCTGAAACCAGTAGACGAGGCAATCGTTGGAAACTCTCCCGGAACACCTATTTTTGATATTCTAAATGTTGTGAAGCCGAATGTAATCGCTCTGGGTTATGACCAGAAGCATTCGATAGACTCAATCCGAACTGGCTTAGACGAGCATGGATTCTCAGACGTTGAGTTGACAAGGGTGGAAGGGTTATCAGATGACCTAGATGGGACGCGGAAAATTATCGCGAGAATTCTTGATCTCTGGCCCAATTCAGAAGGTGGCCCCTACGAGGAAGATTAGTATGTTCACGGGTATTGTATCTGGGGTTGCCTCTATACAGAGCGTGGAAGATAAAGGAAGTTTTTGGGCCATAAGTATGGATCTTGGAAGATTCAAAGAAGGCTTAGAAATAGGCGCGAGTGTGTCCCTAGATGGAGTTTGTCTGACAGTAGTCTCAATTGACGATAATATTGTCTATTTTGACATAATTGAAGAGACCCTCAATAGGACTACCTTGGGAAATATCAAATCTGGACATAACGTAAATGTGGAGAGGTCTTTGAAGATTGGAGATGAGCTAGGAGGGCATATTCTTTCTGGCCATGTCCTTACTACTGCTAAGATATTGGAAAAGGTTGAGAATGAAGGGTCCGTTGATCTGTTAATCGAAAATAAAGAAGAGTTTTCGGACTACATTCTACAGAAAGGATACGTTGCAGTTGATGGGATGTCACTAACAATAGGACGAGTAACGGAAGATTATTTTTCTCTACATATAATTCCCGAAACGCTTCGTGTAACTACAATCAAATCTAAATCAGAGGGAGATAGGGTGAATATCGAAATAGATTCTAGAACACAGGCAATTGTCGACACTATCAGGAATATGGAGGCATCATCATGAGTGGGAAGATAGCAATTGTGTGTGGTTCGTTCCATCAGTCAGAAGTTCAGAGAATGCTAGAATGGGCGACCGATGAAGCAATCAAGAGCGGTCTTTCAGTAGACGAAGTTGTATGGGTACCAGGAGCAATGGAAGTACCGTTGGCCTTGGATCGATTGTTATCCAGAGAAGACATAGAAGGCGCCGCGTGTCTTGGAATAATAGAGAAAGGACAGACTCAACATGGTCTAGCCATGGGGCAGGCGGTCATCAAGTCAATTATCGAGCTACAGATTGTTCATGAAAAGCCCATAGGGCTTGGAATAATTGGCCCCGGTGCAGAGCCGGAACATATTGAACCCAGACTAGAGCCTCATGCTAGATCTGCAATTGGGGCACTTTGTGCCATGATTGAGTGATAATTAGAGAGGCATAGTTGAAGGACGTCCCCCCATTGGGACATTCGTGACAGGTGTAGTACGCAACGTGATAATAATTGGTTCGGGGCCTGCTGGATATACAGCTGGACTGTATTCTGCTAGGGCCCTGTTGGAGCCCCTAATGTTTGCAGGATACATGTCAGGAGGACAGTTAATGCTGACCTCTGACATTGAAAATTTTCCAGGATATCCTAAGGGAATCGGGGGGCCTGAGATGATGATGGAATTACGTGAGCAGGCTGAAAGATTCGGTCTTGAGGTCCATGATAAGAATGTTGAGAGGGTTGATCTCAGTAGAAGGCCCTATTCCGTCTGGGTGGAAGGAGAAGAATACAAATCTGAATCCATAATCATATGCACTGGGGCGGAATCGATTTGGCTCGGAGTCGAGGGTGAAGAAGCTCAGAAGGGTAGAGGCATTTCCACCTGTGCGACATGTGATGGTGCATTCTTCAAGGATGAAGAGGTAATCGTTGTCGGAGGTGGAGACTCTGCTATGGAAGAGGCAACTTTTCTAACTAGATTTGCTAAAAAGGTCACTATTGTTCATCGGAGAGATGTTTTTAGAGCTTCCAAAGTAATGTATGAAAGAGCTGTAAATCATGAGAAGATTGATATAAAGACGTTCAAGAATGTGAGCTCTTGGCTTTCAGATGAGAATGGACTAACTGGAGCTGTTTTAGAGGATTCTCGAGATGGTAGTAAAGAAAATATCGACTGTACCGGTGCGTTTATTGCCATTGGACATAAACCAATTACGAAATTCCTAGAAGGGCAACTTGAGACTGATTCCAGTGGATATATCCTTCACAAAGAGAATACCATGACCAGCAAAGAAGGGGTCTTTGCTGCTGGAGACGTAGTTGATACCAGATATCGTCAAGCGATTACTGCGGCGGGAATGGGTTGTCAGGCAGCTATTGATGCCGAGAAGTGGCTAGAGAGCCAGCATTGATATTTTTGGAGGATAAGGACAATGTCCTTCGTGCCTACAGGACGTGATATGGAACATGGCCTTTCGGACGATAATCGCCGAAGATATGCTAGGCATTTGGTACTACCTAGTGTAGGCGAAGAAGGTCAGATTAAGCTACTCAAGTCATCAGTTCTAGTGGTTGGAGCAGGTGGACTAGGGTCTCCTGCAATGATGTACCTAGCAGCGGCTGGGATTGGTAGAATCGGGATAATTGATGATGATTTCGTCGAAGAGTCTAATCTTCAGAGGCAAATCATCCATTCTACGTCTTCAATTGGAGATGCTAAAGCAAAATCTGCGGCTGAGAGAATCTGTTCGCTGAATCCTGGAATTGATGCGATTCCCATGGTGGACAGATTGACCGAGAGCAATGCTTTGTCTGTGATTAAAGACTACGACATAGTCATCGATGGAACAGATAATTTTTCCTCGAGGTATCTTATTGGAGATGTATGTGAAATTTTAGGTAAGACATGGATATTCGGCAGTATCCATCGTTTTGAAGGACAGGTATCGACATTCAATTTTGAAGGCGGACCCAACTACAGAGATCTTTTTCCTAAGCCACCGCCTCCGGAATTAGCTCCAAATTGTTCAGAGGCAGGGGTTCTTGGTGTCCTTCCAGGAATTGTTGGAACTATTCAGGCTACTGAGGCTATCAAAGTCATACTTGGAATTGGAGAGGTAATGAGTGGCAAGCTTCTGACTATAGATTCCCTAACAATGATTACTAGGGTCCTGTCATTCGGCTCAGACCCGGAAAGGAGCCGTGGCTCTGGAATTGGGAAGGAGGGAGAATCTCTGAAGTCTATATCACCAATTGAATTTGTTAAGCTCAAGAGTGAAGGTTGGAAACCGTTCCTACTTGATGTTAGATCTGAATCAGAGGAGTCGATAACATCTCTTGAGGGCACTGATCTGAGAATCACACATACATCTGTCCCAGGAAGATATGAAGAAATTCCCATGGAGAGGGATATCGTGGTATACTGCAGAACCGGAGGTAGATCTGGTGCGGTCGTGAGATTTCTGACCCAATTGGGATATGATTCTGAACGCGTTCTGAATTTGGAAGGCGGAGTACATCTGTGGTCTGATACAGTTGATTCTTCAATAATTAAGTATTAAATACGGTTTTATTTATTTCAGTACAACGTTTTTTTATGGTATTTTTAGTAAAATAATAAGATTAATTTGGAAAAAAATGAAGAAACTCATAAATTGTGGTAAAAACCTAATCAATAAAGCGAATAATTGTTGTACTAACAATATCTCGGAGTATTATGTCTAAACGCCAGGGGATATGGAAATGTCCGAATTGTCGGAAGCATCAGGTGTGGAAAATAAGGAGTTCCTCAACAACGAAACTAGATAGGAAATGCATGGAATGTGACATTAGGGTCAGAGTTACTCTAGATAGGTCTTCTACGGGTCAAGGTAGGAAGGAATCTGTCGAAATATGGGAAAGATCGCCTAAATTGACAGATGATGAGCTGAATAGAGAGGTCGAGGTAAGAGATTCCGAGGAGGAGTTGCATACATCAAAGGAAAACATTGTGAGAGGGGAAGTTCATATTCAGTCTGGTTTATCAAAAATTTATGCCGATGATTGGAAGCCTCTAGAAAGTCTTAATTTCCCTAGTAAAATAGATTCCAAACTAATTCGTACGGAGCTCCTTAGATTCGTTTCAGAAAGAAACGAAGGATACCTGGATATTGTAGCAGGGTGTTGGGACTCTATGTCGCCCCCCTCATTATTTGATGGGCATGAATTCCATGAATTCAGTTTGGAGTTTGAGGAAAGGATGCTTGAAAATCTGTCTCAGAGGATTCTAGAGCCACACTTGATTGATATCAGGGAAATGGAAGTATTGCCCAGAAGAAAAGGCGTCGCTCATATCTCTAGAAGGTCCACCAGACTAGTTCTTGATCTCAGGATTTGCTTACGCAGAATTGCACATTACCACTCCATAACAATCGAACAGCGTTTAGATTGGCAGAGATGGATGCTGAGAACGAGAGTGGTTGATGAGCACCTGAAGGATCTGTTTACTAATGGACTGGAAACTCAAGATGGGAGTAAGTTTACCGGCAAGGGATTCAGGTCAACGTGGCAGGAAGGAATAGTTGCGTGTGCGTCTGCGATGACAAGAGCGGTTGACCTACCGAGTTCGGATGTTACTTATGCTGATGTCATAGCCCCAATGATTAGAGATACTGGTTTGGCCATGGCAATGGGGCAGACTCCTACAGAGGTCTTTGCGGCGCAGATGGGAAAGGCGGAATCTTACATGGACGGGGGTAATCCCGGATCGGGAGGACGGGATCTCCATATTGGAAATTGGGAGAAGAGAGTTTTACCTCCTACTGCCCCTCTACCTACAGCTAGTGCAACCACTACAGGAATAGCTCTAGCAGCACAGAGACTTGGAGTTTCACGTTTCCATCTGGCTCCTGTGGGAGAAGGATGCAGTAGCAGTGGCGAGTTTTGGGAAGCGATGAATCTTGCCGGTACTAGGGGGCTGCCCATATGCTACATGATACAGAACAATCAGATAGCCCTAGACACATTTGTAGTTGGTCAGTCGGGTGCTGAGACTTTCGGAGACAAAGGACCAGCAATGGGGATTCCCTCATGGACTATTGATGGTTCCGATCCCGGGCAATTTTACTCGTCTACCGCAGTAGCCAGAGAGATCGCTGTTTCGGGAGGAGGTTCGACTTTGATACATGTAGAGACCATGAGGGGGTGCGGGCATGCTCATCATCACGATGATTTGTATCTTGGCTCTCCTTCTGGAAATCCTCCTGGTTATGTCGATAGGGAGTTACTTGAATACTGGTCGGATAAGGATCCTGTCCCGAATCATCGTGAATATCTAATTAGGAACGGGTGCAGTGAGAAGTTACTAATCGGAATAGAGACAGAAGAGAGAAAGATGGTTGATGATTGCAGAAATGAGATGGAATCTATGCCCTGGCCAGAAGGACATTCTGTTGGTGAGGGAGTAACTAGTCTGACAGATGCCAGAAGTCATTCACAGCAAATCAGTGATTTGGATGGACAGCTTTCAATTTCTGAATCACCTCTACGGCCCGGAGAGGAGGCTCTTCTTTTCTCGGATGCTTCGAATTCTTGGACGTTCAGTAGGGCTATTCAAAATGCGATGGTAGAGATTGCTGATTCCTATGGAGATGATGTTGTATTCATGGGAGAGGATATGGAAATAGCGGGGGCCTTTGGAATGAATCTTCCTCTCAAAGCAAAGGGGCATGAGGATAAGCTTCTCGACATGCCTCTCTCAGAGGCCATCATAATCCACTCTGCCACTGGAGCCGCATTGGGGGGCATGAGACCAGTCGCTGAAATTCAATTTGGCGGTTTCGCAGCACTTGCCATGAATCCTCTAATCAATAATGCGGCTCAGTTGAGATGGAGGTGGGGTGCTGAGGTTCCACTTACTGTGAGAATTCCATTGGGTGCGAAGACAAGAAGCGGGCCATTCCATGCAAATATGATAGAGTCTTGGTTTACTAACGATCCTGGCCTAGTAATCGCTTTCCCAAGTAATCCCCAAGATGCTTATGACTTGATGGTAGAGGGGCACTCAATTCCTGACCCTTTTCTTTTTTTGGAGCATATTGGACTATATGGCTTGAGAGGAGGTAAAACAGGATGGGGGGAGTCGATTAATCAGATAGTCGACACTGAGTCTGTGAAGAAAAGGTTGGATGCTAGGGAGCTCTCCATTGGAAAGGCCAGGGTAATCAGAGGAGGGAGTGATCTAACCATAATCACTTGGGGAGCCATGGTCCATGTTGCTCTTGAGGCCTCTAGAATGGCTTCATTGGAAGGCTATGAGGCGGAAGTAATAGATTTGAGAACTATACAGCCTTTCGATGAGAAAACTTGTATCGAGTCAGTAAATAGAACGGGTAGGATGATTATCCTACAGGAGGCACAATGGACGGGAGGAATTGGGCATACGATAAGTAGCAGGATCATTGAGCAATCGTTTTGGAGTCTTGAATGCGCTCCTGTCGTTATCGGTGCGCTAGATACCCCAGTACCATTTTCTCCCTCTCTTGAGGACCATACTGTCCCAACTGCTGAATTGGTACTTAGACACATAATCAGATCGTGTAATTGAGCCTAATTGATTGGAAACGGTCATGAGTGTAATTGGTACGCGGTAACCATGGACTGGGCGCTAGTCATAGCTGGCTTCGTCCTATTGATGACTGGGGGCGAGGTCGTAGTACAGGGAGCGATTGTAATCGCCAAGAGGATGCGTGTCCCTCCCCTACTAATAGGATTCACCATAGTAGCCGTAGGGACATCTCTTCCAGAGTTGGCGGTCTCCCTGGAGGCAGTTGCTGGAAATCAACCAGATCTGGCTGTTGGTGGCGTATTGGGATCAAATGTAGCCAATGTGATGCTTGTTCTTGGAACTGCTTCAATGCTCGGCGCGGCTAGCGACCCCGGGAAGGGAGTTAGAAGAGATGCTAAGGCGATGATGTTCGCCTCGTTTTTGCTTCTGGGGGCCGTTTACTTGGGAGAGATTAGTATTTATTTTGGTGCATTGATGTTGGCGAGTCTGATTGGATACTATGCCTACTCTTACTTCAACACCAAGGAGGAAGATTCGGAGATTGAAGATAGCTGGGTCCCCGATAATATCGCGATAGCAACTCTAGTGACTGCAATAGGGGGAGTTCTGATTTGGAAGGGTGCCGATTTACTGATAGAAGGAGCCACGGGAATCGCCACAAGTATGGGAATTTCTGAAGCTATTATCGGACTTTCTGTGATTGCTTTGGGGACTTCTCTTCCCGAGCTAGCAGTGACCATAGTAGCTGGATTAAGGGGCCAGGGAGGTGTTGCCGTGGGTAATGTCTTAGGATCCAATATGATGAATATTCTTGGGATATTAGGAGTAACAGCGCTGATAGGAGGTGGGATCTCGGTGAATCCAGGATTTGCTGAAAGGGACATATGGGTGATGCTACTCACCTCTGGTCTTGTCGCGGCAATGTTACTAGATGATAGAGAGATTGGGCGGAGAACTGGTTTTTCCATGGTTGCCGGGTATATTTTGTACATGGCGTACCTCTATCTCTAAGACCAACCACCCGTTCCAGCTGTCATGGTAGACTTCAACCTCACCGAAGAGCAGATAATGATTAGGGATATGGCTAGAGAGTTCTGCGAGGTAGAGGTCACACCCCATGCTGAGGAATGGGATAGAAATGGCACGTACCCAAGGGATGCTATAACCAAAGCCCACGAATTAGGACTCTTGAACGTCACAATTCCAGAGGAGTACGGAGGTGCTGGGATGTCTAGTGTGGATGAGATGATAATCTGTGAGGAGCTCTCTAGGGGAGATCCTGGATTTGGTACAGCCGCTTACCACACTATGCTTGCTTCATTGCCGATTTTGACAGGGGGAACCGAGGAGCAGAAAGCAGAATATCTGGGAAGAGTCACTGCAGGTAAGCTGGCAGCATACTGCGTTACCGAGCCTGATGCTGGATCTGATGTTCAAGCACTGAAAACTGAGGCTGTCAGAGATGGCGAAGAATACGTGATTAATGGAAGCAAGGCCTGGATATCAGGTGCTGGATATGCAGATTGGTTCTTCGTTCTGGCTTATACTGATAAAACAGCTGGATACGGGGGCCTTAGCGGTTTCATAGTGGATGCAGATTCTCCTGGAATAGAGCTTGGCAAAAAGGAGGATAATATGGGCCAGCGGTGTTCTGACACCAGAGGTGTCAATTTTACAGATGTTAGAGTGCCTCAATCTAATCTTATTGGCGGTATTGAGAACGGTGGATGGATGAACGCAATGAAGGCATTCGATCACTCAAGACCTGCAGTAGCCGCTGCTGCCGTAGGAAATGCTAGGGGGGCGATGGAGGAGGCTTGGGGGTACGCTATGGAGAGGAAAACCTTCGGTAAGCCAATCTCAAAGCATCAGTCGATATCATTCATGCTAGCGGACATGGCAACTAAGATTGAGGCTGCCAGACTACTAACTCTGAGTGCAGCCAGTGCTCTAGACTCGGGAGAGAGGGCTACTCTAAAGGCGGCTCATGCTAAGAGGTTCGCTGCTGACATGTGCATGGAGGTTACTACAGATGCAGTCCAAGTCCTGGGAGGATACGGTTACTCGGAGGAGTATCCAGTGGCTAGAAGGATGAGAGGAGCGAAAATATACCAGATTTTTGAGGGTACCAGCCAGATCCAGAGAATGATTATCAGCAGAGAAATGATTCGTGGTAAATAATATGGATAATGGGATAGGTTGTGTTATTCTAGCTGCGGGCAGGAGTAGTAGGCTAGGAAAGCCTAAGGCCCTCATCGAAGTCGAAGGAGTCTCTTTGATTTCATGGATATTATCGAGATTGACTAAGGTTGGTCTCCGGCCTATTGTAGTAACCAGAGAGGGACTTGTTGAGAAGATAAGAGACTCTGTGGGAGACATTGAAATTATCGTTAATGATGAACCTGAACTAGGCAGAACCGGATCTGTTAAGATAGGACTGAACCACCTAAGGGAAAAGAAGATGAGAGATCTGAGGATTCTTATCGTTCCAGTTGATAGACCAGGATTTTCGATTTCTACTCTTGAATTACTGATAACCATGAAATCTAGTTCTTGCCCCTCTAGTGGAGGCAGGGGGGGGCATCCTTTGATAGTAGACGTTGACGACATCGAAAAGATTCTTCAGGCTCCTTCTGATTCTCCTCTGAATAGTATTATCAAGCCCAATAAGATAGATGTCGAAGATGAATTTCTGCATATGAATATAGATACACAGAAGGATGTTGATGATTTTCTCAGGGTTGTAGGATCTCTGTAAGGCGCGGGTATTCGCCCATCGCCCAAAGAAACATTAGACCTACCAGAATAGCTGGTAATGTAGTATGAATTGTTGCCCATATGGAGGCTACCTTATGACGAACAAGCAAAGGGAATAATGCATCTCCGTCTTGAGAAATTGCATTTGCAACCAGAGCTGGGAAGGAAATTAACCCCTCGACATATGCAGATATAGCGATAATTTGAGGGCCACATCCAGGAACCAAGCCCACTGCTGCAGCGATCAAAACCGCTCCAATTCCTGATCCCTGATCTGAAATATCCGCTTCTGATATCCCGGATAGAATCATTCCGAATTCGAATATGAGATATGCCATAACAACCCAGAAAGTAACGAAAGCAGTCTCCGATGCTGCATGTACCAATGTCTCATCAAAGGAATTCAATTTATCCCCTATTGTGGCTTCTGTATCGTCCCGAATAAAATTCTTGGATGAGATATACAGAATGATGGATAGCAGAGTTCCAATAAATCCGACCCATGTAACAATACCATCGCGAGTGGTGGGATCCCAAACAAGATCGGGAGAATAATCGGGATCTTGTGCATACCAAATCAATAGAAGAATAGCCAAACAAAAGCCAACTAATGTTACTATCCACCAAGCTCTGTATCCTTGATGTAGGACTCTGTAGCCAAATCCATCTGGAACCTCTCTGGGCATATCCTGAATTATTTCCATATCTTTCCCTAAGTCTGATCTGTCCTTGATGTCAGATTCACTAGATTTGGACCATATGATGCCTAGTGGTGAAGAGGGCGTTACAGCTAATCTATCTACTGCAAAGCCCCATATTACTGCGACAGTGAAGGATGTCAGATGTACTACAATTACAGGTGCAAGGAATGAAACATCCTGGAAGACAGCCCCTATCAGTACAAACGCCGCATCCCCTAGGGTTGCGATTAGGGTCGCAATTACTGTTCCATAAGTGACATACCCTCTAGTATACATGGGCATGACAATAATTGCGCCCCCACATCCAGGAGTAAGTCCCATCAATGCTCCAATGAGTGGCTGTATACTCTGATTTTTTCTTATCCAGTCTACGAATTTACCCGCAGTGACATATTGTAACCAACTGAATAGTAAGACCATTACTGCTACGAAAACAGTGACTGCTAGAAATGCGTCACGCATTGAGACTACCAGTACTTCCAAGGCTTCGTCAAGACTGATGCTTGACGACATATTTGATTCGGAGGGTTGCTCCACTATCAAATTTAGCTGAGTTGACTTTTCTCATTTTACCCCATAATGGTTTGATGTTGATCTTTTTTATCTTTTCAGGAGTGAGCTCAAGAGCACAAGCGCAAAGTGCTCGACCGGTATCCGAGAGACGTGTCAAGAGCTGTTCTTTCATGGGTCATAGAGCAGCTTGATGCGGGAGAAAGAGTTGCGATGGCATCTGTGATAGAGGCATTTGGGAGTGTCCCAGGTAAGCCAGGAGCCAAGCTAGCTGTCTCTACTTCGGGTAAGAAATTTGGAACTGTGGGGGGAGCTGGTCTTGAGCTTAGGATAGAGCAAAATCTTCTAGAAATGCTATCTAAATCAAAGTCTCAGATGAGGAAAACGGGTGGTAAGATTGAGACTTACTTACTGTATAAGGATGGGAAGGGAAAAGAAGTCGTAGCCCTTGATAGCCTGTGTGGGGGTCAGCTGAAGGTGTCTTTGGAGGTCATTGAACCGGTCCCACATATTCTGATTGCCGGAGGAGGCCATGTAGGCAAATCCGTATCCATAGTCTGTGATACGCTTGGCTGGCAACACAGTGTCTTTGATATTAGAAGTGAGTTCTCTAATCAACAGAGATTTCCGACGGCAACTGAGATAGTGTCGTGCTCAGTTGCAGATTTCCTAAAAAGGGAAAAATCTTCCTCTTTGAGTAGATTCTCCGATGTCCTAGTGCTTGGCCACGATTGGTCGGTAGATCAAGAGCTACTAATAGGTCTGCTCAGAGACTCTCCGGACAACCTTAGGATAGGCGTCATCGGTTCTAAGTCGAAATGGAAAGGTTTTGTTGAGGCCGCAGAGGAATCTGGAATAGGTAAAGATGGCCTTTCTAATGCCAGATGCCCCATAGGACTGGAGATCGGGGCCGATAGTCCCGAGGAGATTGCCGTGGCAATATGTGCTGAGATTCTATCGATGGAAAGGGGAGCCTGATAGACGAAGACTGAAATTAGTCCTCCCTGACCGAATGATGTGCGAGTAACCGCTGCCGGGGCCATTTTCTTATTTCTGATGCCACTACTAAGTGGTTGCATAATCGGAGATGATGTGTCTGTTTTTGAAGAAGAAATTGTGGATGAGCCTTTCGGGCCATACACCGTAGTAGCCCCTATTGACACCGGCATTAATGTCTACCATAACCACTTCATTATGAATGAGAGTTATCCACAGTCGCTACTCGATGGCTTGAATGTGACAATGATATGTGATATCACAACAGAGGGATCTTGGCAGGAGAGATATGAAGCTGACAAAGAGGACTGTTGGGATTTGATATCACCTTCAGATATAGTATGGTTCAAGGGAACTAGGATTATTGGCACATCCCCAGATAACGGAACTGATATACCAATCTTGGATGATCCCCAAGATGGGCATGGTACTGCTGTCACGGGAGCGGTATTAGATGCTAATCCTGAAGCGGTTATTTTCTTCGTTGAGGGGTTCAGCGATGCTGCCGTTCTGGCGGCTGCCAATCAGCCATTAGTCGATATCATCACTACCAGTTTCGGTCCCATCGGATCAGTGCCAGTTCCCGGTATAGAAGATGCTACCAAGGTAGCGGTTGTTCAGAACAAGAAAATTCATGCTGGAGCGGCTGATAACTCCCCCTCTCCCGCAGTTCAGGACTCGACTGCTGGGCCTCCATGGAGCATTGGCGTTTCTGGATACGCCGAGGAAGGAGACGATCAAAAAGAAACAATGAGTGGTTCATATCCCGATATTGCTGCTGATTGGACCCAAATTCTTCCCAATCATGACGACATTGACGGGTACCATGAAACCTCAGGGACCTCATTCGCTACGCCTAGAACGGCGGGGCTTCTATCGAAGATAATACTGACTCTAAGATTCGACTACAACGACTTTTCCTCTGGAGCTGACCCGGTTCTGAGATCAGGATTTATGATCCAGGGAGATGGTATGAACATCTCAAATGACCATCTACGTGATGCTCTTAACTTGTCTGCCTGGTATCCCTCGTCCTCTACGTGGGACCCATTGTCCGGAACTATGCCAATATCTCCTGTGGCGCCCTGCTCACAAGTAGGCTGGGGCGTGGTGAACGAGAGTAATGTTCAGCCTATCATCGATCATCTGAGAGGGGATGCGGAGATGTCTCAGAGACCTTCTGATGTTGTAATGTGCATGGAGGCTAATCAAGCCATCAGAGAGGCCTACTGGACATAGAAAATACAAAAATGGAACAATGCCCGATACCGATGGTTTCAATAAAGGACTTCTTCAAGTTAGCCCGTGAGAAGAGTTACTCTGAGATGGAATCTCTCCTCTCTCCAAGGTTCTAAGGAAATCTCGAACATCCTCAAAATTGTTGAGAGTATAGAGGTCCTCAGTCATCTTTCTGTCACAAGTAATGGAGTCCTCCAACTGGCAGAAATAAGATTGAAGGAGAACAAAACGTTAGAAGATTTTTCAGAAATCGATTGGCTCGAAGTTGTCGAAGTCCTGGAGGAAGAGGATGATTCAGTAGTTGTGAGCTTATTGTGTACTCATTCTTTCGCTAAGTCCGCCATAGAGCTTTCGAATATCCAAGTTTATCCTCCATACGGAATTGATTCTGTCAGAGGAATGGAAATCCGAATGTCAGGACTATCTGATTCGGTCAGAAGATTTGTTTCAATACTCAGAGTAGTCCTTCCCCCTGATAAGATAAGTGTAAACTCAATTAGAGACTCAGAAAGAAATGGTTGGACTGATGGCCTAACTGAAAAGCAGAAAGAGGTGATTTCCTATGCCATTGGCAGGGGCTATTTCGATCCTGATTCAAAAATCAAATTGAAAGATATAGCTGAAGGACTGGGGATGGCCCGAAGTACACTCGGCGAGCACATGAAAAGAGCAGAGTATGAAATTATGAAAAAAGTAGCTGAGGATCTCGATTGACCCCAAGGGGGTCAAAACACAATGCTCAAGTTGCTGACTGCTCCGGTCAGTATAATGGTGCAGTACAGCCTACCCATGGTACCCGGGCCAGACAAGATTAATTGGGAGGCCCGAGTAAACGGTAGAATGGTCAGTTTTCCAATCGATAGTAATGCTATTCTCCTAGATATTCTACGAGATAAAGGAGGTAGCTTAGGCACTAAAAGAGGATGCGATATGGGAACCTGCGGTTGTTGTAGCGTAATGATCGATGGAACTCCGAAGCTGTCTTGCCTAATACTAGCACAAGAGGCTAAGGGATGCGATATTACCACTGTTGAGGGTTTATCTTCTGGCCATCATCTACATCCCATCCAGCAGACATTTGCGGATTGCGGAGGGAGTCAGTGTGGTTTTTGCACGCCGGGTTTTCTTGTAGTCTCAGCGGCACTTTTAGAAGAGAACCCGTCTCCTACCACTGAAGAGATAAAAACAGCAATTGAAGGAAATCTGTGCAGATGCACGGGTTATCAACAAATTGTTGATGCTATTGCCAAGGCTTCAGAAATACTAGTCTCTGGAAGCTCGATAGAAGACTCAACTTCACCAAAGAGTGACCCTCATCCAGGATTTTCAGGAGAGTAGTGAGATGTCAACTAGCGATAGTTCGTCCGCAGCAGAGGGAGATTCTGATTCATCGGAATCAAACGAGATGGTCGGGTATAGGCAACAGCCTGGAAAATTACCTTTTTCGAAGCCCGGATCAGGAGGCAAGAACCGCTTTTCTGAACCAACTGATCAGTCAATGATTCCAGAGTCCAAGGGAGGCGAACTTGCCCAACCATGGGGCTCACACCGACACGATGGCCTGGTTAGTGGACAAGTAATTGGGAAGCCGACTTCTCTGGTAGATAGTAATTGGAAGGTCACGGGTCAGGCGAAATATGGAGATGATATCAGACTCCCGGGCGAGATCATAGGGAGGATTCTTCGGAGCCCACATCACTATGCCAGAGTCCTGTCCATAGATGTAAGTAAGGCAATGGAGTTACCTGGTGTTCTTGGAATAGCAACTGGAGATGACGCTCCTGGAAAGTTCGGTGTACTCCCCGTGACCAAAGACGAGCATGCTATGGCTGTTGAGAAGGTTCGTCACGTCGGTGATTTGGTTGCTTGTGTGGCTGCAGTCGATGAACCCACAGCTAGAGAGGCATGCAGACTGATCGAAGTTGAGTATGAAATTTTGGACTCAATACATGATATCAAAATGGGACTAGAAGACTCTGAAAATCCAATCCATGACAGAGGAAAGTACCATATCGGGGAGTCGAATGTTCAGAAGAGGGTTTTCCAACAATTCGGAAATGTTTCAGAGATGAAGGAAAATTCCATAGCTAGCCATGAGTCAAACTGGACTTTCACCGGAGTGAATCATGGTTTTACTGAGCCCCATGCAGTGGTTGCACACTGGGACCCCTCGGGAAGATTAACCCTTTACACTCCACAACAAGTCCCTCATTACCTGCATAGGGCCCTTGCAGATGTCCTAGAGGTTCCAATGCATCAGATTAACGTATATAGGACATTTGTAGGAGGAGGATTTGGAGGGAAGTCTGATCCATTTCCTCATGAGATGTGTGCTGCAATATTGGCTCGTAAGACAGGGAGGCCGGTAAGAATTAACTTTGACAGGGAGGAGGTTTTCTGGGTCAATAGAGGACGGCATCCATCAAAAATTTCCATGTCGCTCCATGCGGATTCTGACGGCAGGCTGTGTGGCATAGAGACTGATGCATTGATTGACGGTGGGGCGTTTGCCTCCTTTGGACATGTAACTACCTACTACAACGGAGTTCTTCATACGGCGCCTTATGAAATTGGAGCGTTTCACTATACTGGAGCCAGAGTATGGACGAATAAACCAGCCAGTGGCGCCATGAGGGGGCATGGTGCTGTGAATTCAAGATGCGCTGTTGAGACCGGAATAGACGATTTATCCGAAAGCCTGGGAGTAGACCCTATAGATTTCAGATTAGCCAATCTCCTTCCCCCACACAGTGCCACTATTACAGGTTTCAGAGTAACTAGTATAGGCATGAGAGAGTGTTTAGAGAGAGTAAAGCAAGAGTCCGGTTGGAAAGAGAAATTCAGGAAGATGCCACTAGGAAAGGGGATAGGGATAGGATGTGGATTCTTCATTTCAGGAAGCGGGTTACCGATACACTGGGATCCTAACAAATTCCCGCATGCTACTGTACACCTCAAAATCGATATGGACGGAGGGGTAACAGTTCATACAGGGGCGGCAGACATAGGGCAAGGATCAGACACGGTTGTCGCCCAGTCAGTTGCTGAGGTCCTAGGATTGCCCCTAGATATGATCAGAGTAAGAAGTAGAGAGAGTGATACTTCCCCTGTTGACCTGGGATCGTATTCCTCAAGAGTGACTTTCATGAATGCTAATGCCGCAATATCTGCCGCGATGGAAATCAGGGGCGATTTGCTTAAGGCGACCAGTGAAATAACTGGGGCTTCTACGGAGTCTTTGGTAATAGGAGATCGTAGGATTTTCAATAAAGCTGATCCGGCAGTTGGTGTTTCTTATCTGGAAGCTTTACATAAGGCTCAGGAAGATAGGGGGGCTTTAGTTTCATCTGGTTCCTACAGAACTCCACCTATGGGAAGAGCTCACAAGGGAGCTGCTGCAGGACTTGCACCAGCCTATTCGTTCTCTGCATATGTAGCTGAAGTCGATGTGGACATAGAGACGGGGCAGACCAAAGTTGAGAGGGTATGGGCCGCTCATGACTGTGGTAAGGCACTTAATCCACTTGCGGTTGAGGGGCAAATCATAGGTTCCTGCCATATGGGGATGGGACAAGTCCTCAGCGAGGAGATGAAGTACGGTAGAACTGGTCATTTGATTAATCCTGATTTACTAGATTACAAAATACCGACTGTTCATGAGATGCCTCTTGTGACTCCAATAATTGTTGAGTCTAATGATCCAGAGGGGCCCTTCGGAGCCAAAGAAGCTGGAGAAGGTCCACTTCTCCCTATTTTGCCAGCGGTTGTCAATGCCGTTTACGACGCTATTGGAGTCAGAGTTGACGAGTTGCCTATTACCCCAGATAGGCTCTACAAGGAGATAGAGAAGAAATGTAGGAAAGAAGGAATTGATGATCCTCTAGATCTTAGTCCACCTACACTTGATTACTCGCCACTGCAAGATATTCTTGAAGAGCGGGCAATCTTGCATTCAGAAAGAGATATTGAGAGGCGTCACGATAACGACCCCCCTCCCTATCACAATGGGGCACTATTCGGCCTTGACCCAGAAGTACCCGGTGATGAGCAAGACTCTAGATGGGCGGCTGTTGTAATTCCTCCGGAAGGTTACTTGGATAACCCCGGCCTTGCAGGTAGTGCTTGGAAGCATGTTGAGAGACGTCACAGGGAGGGTCAAAAATGAGGATGCCCCCATTTAACCTGCATAATCCATCGACCCTTGAAGATGCCTTGACGATGGCGTCGGAATTGGAATCATCTGGTGAAGAATTCGATTGGATATCAGGAGGTACAGACTTGATCCCCAATTACAAATGGCACCTCAATACAAAAAGGAATGTCATATCCCTATCGGGGATTGAGGAGCTCCATGAGCTTGGAACAAACAAAATTGGGGCGATGGTCACTCTTCAAGAATTGGCCGAGTCGAGTTCCATTCACCCTCTAATCAGCGAGGCGGCAGGTAAGGTTGCGAGCATAATGGTCAGAAGATCCGCAACACTTGGGGGGAATATTTGCTTGGATACAAGATGCTTCTGGTATAATCAAACTGAGCAATGGAGGGAATCGATAGATTGGTGCCACAAATGTGACTGTGGAACAGGTGCAGATTGTAGAGTAATCCCCAATCAGAATGAGCTCTGTGTAGCTACTTATCAAGCAGATATGGCTCCTGTTCTAATGTGCTTGGAGGCAGTAATCCACCTCTCTTCTCCAAGAGGATCCAGGTCTATGCCGATTAATGAGTTTTTCAAGTTAGACGGGATGACCAAGAATGTACTGGAAATTGGAGAAATAGTCACTCATGTCACACTACCTGAAGATCATTCTGAGTGGAAGGGCGACTATCAGAAATTACGTCAAAGAGAAAGTTGGGATTTCCCCGAGGCCGGCGTAGCCGTAACATGGAAGATGGGGGCTAATGGGCCTAGTGAATTACGTGTAGCAACTACTGGCCTGGAATCTGTACCCTCGTTACATATTGAAGAGGCATCAAGAGCATTGGAGAATTGGAACGGACAGGAGAGTGTGTCATCACTTTCCGAATCAATAAGAAAATCTGTGAAGCCTGTGCTAAATACTTGGTTTCCGCCCTCATATCGAAGGAAGATGGTCAAAGTTCTAACTAGGAGGGCTTGCAAGGGGATTCTGGAGGATCAGTCTTGAGAACTGCTGTTATTTTTCTTTCGGGCATATTATTGATGTGTCTAATAGCGCCTTTGAGCATGTCTCAGCAACCCAGTCCTCCCGGATGGGATTTAGGAATTGACTATCCTCAGGAAGACGAGGATGAGCCATTTAAACTCAACAACGGAGGCGGTGTAATCGTTAGTTTCTTTGTCTCTAATGATGAGCTGTTACCAATCACAGTCGATTTCACATACGAAGTTCCGTTTGAGGGAGAGTTTGATGGTCCAGAATCAGAAACCATCGGAGCTGGAAATAACAAAACATTCTCACTGACGATAATAAATATTCAGGTGGGTGACTTTTCGGCTGAAGCGACTGAGGAGTTTAGCATCACTGGGACCTTGGTAGCCAGAGGTTCTGTTCCTCAGCTTATTCCCGATTCGAGAGAAGGGTTGGGACAGCTACAGATTCCTACAATTCACTCATTGAAAGCTACATTATCTGAACCGGTAGGGCCCATGAACTCTGGTTCAGATATGACTCTGACCCTTGAAGTCAAGAATCTTGGTAACGTGGTAGACAGGGTTGGCTCTGTGGAGGTATCTGATAACTGCCCATTGCTAACAACGGATAATGGACTTGACTCTCTGACAACCAAAGACATACCCATCGGTGGGCAAATTCAGGGTAGCCTGACTGTTACGGCGTCTCAGAGTCATCCTCAGAGGAACTGCGATATTGAGGTAACAGTATCTTCCAATGGTGCGACAAACTCAGGAGGTTCTGAGATGTCAGAATCGAATGTTAGAGTTTCTGTAGAGCCTCCGCCAACAAATCAAGAGGATCCAGAAAGTCCAGATGACAATGAGGATATTATTGAGGAGGTAGTAAGTTCAAACCTGTCTTTTGTCGGAATATTGCCTATTTTATCTGTAATTTTATTGGCCTCAATGAATAAGAAGAGGTAGTGCCCGGATACTAGGATATCCAGTGATACTAATCGGGTCACTTGACCTAAATTGGGATGATGGCCGGTAAAAACATACCCGAACATATAATTGCACAATCACACTCCGCACAGCACCGTAGGTGCTAGATTGAACCTAGGTTGGGAAGTTGGTATTAGTGGAGGGTAGCGACGGTGGCCGCGAATTTGGCACATACGTCTCTTGGTCATTAGGAATAACAACCGCATTACTACTGATTCTGCCAATGATTTTCGTAGTCGGCAAAGCAACACATTACTCGGCTTACTCCAGTGAGGGGGACTATGATGGATTGGCTCAGCTCAAGGATATGCGAGATAGCATGGAAGGAGATGGCTATTCGATCGCGAACACGATGTCAACTCCCATGCTAGTCAACGACTGGAAATACCCGCACAGAACAATACTATTGGTGATAGCTCCAGAAAAACCAATTGATGAGACTGAGGCTGAATCCATTTATGATTTCGTAACTGAATCGGGAGGGAAGGTCATAGTTGCGTCTGATGGAACTAATGCCAATCGTCTGGCTTCGAAGTTTGGAGTTACTTACTTTGACTCCCCATTGCTGGATGAGAATCAATACTACATCACTGAAAATGACGATGGCACAAACCAATACTCATGGGAAAATGTTTGGGGCATTGGAACGATGGAAGAAGAAGCTACTGAGTTTGGAAATGATGGTTGCGGGTCTTTCGAAATAAATCAATACGATGATGACTGCGCCCTTCCTGTTATGTTCAGAAAGCCAACCGGGATGAAGTTTGAAGAGACGGAGCGCGACCGAGAAGAACCTGGCCATAGAGATGTCACTGTTATCTCTAAGGCATCACCCTCTGCTTTCATCGATCTAATCGGAAATGGAGATTCCAGTGATTTCAGAAATCCTGCACCCGGCGATCTTGCTTTGATGATTAGAGCTGACTACCCAGGGATAGAAGTCTACGATAAGGTCAGAGGGGGTCAAGCCATTGTTGGAGGTGATATTGGCGAAGTGGAGGTTACTGGCAGTATCGTTTTTGTTTCGGACCCTGAGGCTTTCTCAAATATGCTGTGGACTGATGAAGTAGCACAAGGAGAGGGGATACCAAGGGTTTGCGAGGTAGTGGGGGCTTACCAAAGCTGTTGGAATGATGCCTTCGAGGATACTGACGGATCCCAGTGGAATGGCAATGGGGATTATTTCCGACTACTGATCCACTCGATGATGGAGTTCGATAATCTAGGTTTAGCGGGAGAAGTCAAGGATTACCCGTCTAACTTCCAAGTGGTTTTCGATGAGAGCAGGCATGTCACCGGAGTGGTTTCAGCGCCATTTGTTGAAGCTATGAGCACGGTTGTATTGCTGACCTCAAACACATTCCTCAAGTGGTTAGTAGTACTAAACGTGGGCTTACTTTTGCTTGTTGCAATGATGATAGTGCCAGAGAAGGAGAACTGGAGGCATGTTTTTGATCTTACTAGGTTCTCTGAGAGGCCGAATAAGCTAGATCCAGGAGACTACAGAAAAAGAGTTCAGCAAGCCCTATTCACCAAAATTAGAGTGCATCATGATCTAACAAGGGATCAGATGGCATTGAAGCCCCCCGCCGAGATTCAGTCCATGATCGGAAATCCTAGGCTAGTTGAGTTGGCCTACTCAAAGGAAAGGAAATACTCCCCAAAAGAGCTCCGAGAGCTGATGCAAGCCATCAGACGGTGGGGAGGCGGTAACTGACCGCAGACGCAATTGACAAAAGTAATGAGAAACTGGAGATAGTAGTATGAACGCAACACCACCAGCAGAAAAACCCCCGGCACCACCAGCAGACGCAGTATCAAAGGGATACGAAGAGAAGGCCGCTAAAGCCAGAGGGTCAAAGAAGACCAACGAGAAGTTAGAGGCGGTTGGAAGGATCGGAGAGGCCATCAGTGCCGAGGTCCAGAAGGTAATCATTGGGAAGTCACACGTGATTGACAATGTACTGGTTAATATCCTGTCCAATGGAAACCTCCTATTCGAGGATTATCCAGGATTGGCTAAAACTCTGATGACAAATACATTCGCAGACGCACTTGGTTGTGATTTCAAGAGGGTGCAATTCACTCCGGATCTTCTTCCTGCTGACATCACTGGAACAAATATCTATGATGCAAAGAAGGGAGAGTTCACATTCAAGCCTGGACCAATTTTCTGTAATCTTCTCCTCTCGGATGAGATAAACAGGGCCCCGCCTAAGACTCAAGCGGCTCTTCTTGAAGCGATGCAGGAGAAGCAAGTGACAATTGGTGTTGTGACACACAAGCTTCCTGCTCCTTTCTTGACCATGGCGACCCAGAACCCAGTTGAGCAGGAAGGGACATATCCCCTACCTGAGGCTCAGCTTGATCGTTTCATGTTCAAGATGAGCGTTGGATATCCTAACAGAGCTGATGAAGATGAAATCTTGGCTAGACGTGTGGCAAGAAAGAAGGATGCTGTAGAAGTCGAGACGATTACCGATCCAGCTCGTGTTGTCGCGATGCAAGAGGCGTGTGAAGACGTATATGTCGATCCCGCAGTCAGGATGTACATGGTTGAGATCGTAACAAGGACGAGAGAGGACCCGCGTGTGTTGGTCGGATCATCGCCTCGTGGATCGCAGGCCCTACTGAAGACTAGTCGTGCCGCTGCGGCAATGAGCGGAAGGGATTTCATCACCCCAGATGATGTAAAGGCAGTGGCCACACTGGCTGTATCCCACAGACTTATCCTGAAGCCGGAGCATCAGATAAAGGGCCTAGAAAATGAAGAAGTAGTTTCAGACATTCTTCGCCAGGTCCCCGTACCTACGGTTTGAGGCCCTGATTGGACAAGCGAGGAGATTAGTGATGGCGTGGAGCAGGAAGTCGGCGATGTTCGCGTCTCTGGCTATTGCACTATATCTCCTGGGATTGGTACTCCGTAACCAGCAACTGGTCACGGTTGCAGTTGTCCTGCTATCGTTCCTAACGTGGGCGGCATTCATGTCAAACCATGCTGATGTCTCTTCTTCAGGTAGGAGAATAGGGGATGAAAACAGGAATGATGGAATCCAGTTGAATAGTATCGTAGCCCTCAGAAAGATTTCTTCTTCAAGAATTTTTGAGGATGGCGAAATCGAGGTCACCCTGCGACTTCAGAATAAGTCCAATCTAGCCAAGATTGTAGAAGTTCGCGATAGAGTTCCTGAGGTCATGAGAGTAAAGAAGGGGGCAAACTATGTCCTAATGGAACTGGGCCCGCAAAGAGAGACCACAATCAAGTACACTATCGAGACGCCTCTCAGAGGATTCTACACCATAGGCCCGGTTTGCATTAGGATTCAAGATGCGTTCGGTCTTTTCCACAACGAAAGAGAAGTAAATCTGTATGATGATTTCCTCGTATTCCCCAAGATGGAAGATATCAAAGATGCCCTCATTAAGAGCAGGGTCCCTAAGATATTCACTGGCGCAGTGAATATCAGGAATCCAGGAGAGGGATCTAATTTCTACAATCTCAGAGAGTACATTCCAGGAGACCCAATGAAGAAGGTCAACTGGGCTGCGACCGCTAGAAGTGGGGGCAAAATGATGGTCAACGAATACGAAAGAGATGCCGTTAGCGACATCATCCTAATCATAGATAGCAGGTCCGTCAGCGAGACTGGTCCTGTGAGTAGGAATTCACTAGTTTACAGCACCCGAGCAGCTGCTAGCCTATCGCAGTACTTCTTATCCAGAAGGGATTCGGTAGGATTGGTTGTATACAGTGATGAGATAGTTTCTGTAGACAGAGACACGGGGAAGAAGCAACTGTATGTACTTCTAACTAAACTCGCTGGAGCGATTGCCAAAGGAAATACCCCTCTCAAGGTAGTAACCAACAGAATAATGCCTCATATCAATAGGGGAAGTCCAATTATCATCCTTAGCCCATTGGAAGACGATCCGACTATCGTAGATGCAGTGAGAGATCTAAGGGCTAGGAACTTCGATGTAACCGTACTTTCACCAAGTAGCCTTGAGTTCGAATTCGATGCTAAGAGATTGGATAGAACTGGATATGAAGTTCTGAAGACTGAAAGAGATATTTTGATGAGTGAGCTAAGAGGACTCGGGGCTTTTGTTATGGATTGGGAGCCTGATATGATGCTCAATACTGCCCTTGCAGGTGCGAGGGGTTTCTGAGGGATTGGAATGGCTAAGAAAGTTAGAGTTGATGGGGGAGGGGACACTTCACACCTGTACGAAGGGAAGACCATCAGATCATCTGCCCCGAGTAGAAAGAAAGCTGCGGGTAGACTGAAGTCGAGTACTGAGATACCGAAGGATGCTATCCCAGAGATACACGTCCCTAGTTTCATTGAGTCATTCTTTGGAGGTCCTGTTGTAGCCAAGCAGAAGTTCCTGCCTGCAGACAGAATGGTCTCTTCACTTCAGATCGGTGCGGCGTCCTCTCTGACCATTCTGTGTTTCCTAACTCTTGCAATTACACCGGTTTCTGGAACTGCGTGGTTCGCAGTATCGAATATCTTGGGACTCGGTTCCCTGGGTGGACTTTTCCATCTCTCTCTAATTATAATTGGCCTGATTGGAGGAATTTATGGGACATTCCAAAGAGACAAAAGGGCTATGCTGGTATCATACGTTTCACTAATATTGGTGACAGTCAGGTTTGCCGGCAGTACGGTTGATTTCAGATTCGATTTTCTCCCAGAGGGAGAGATTGCTCAGAAATTTATTCTTATTCTATACGCTGTTTTCCTAGTTATGTACATAGAGCTCTCTAATGGAGTGATAAGATTCTCAATGTTGGATACTTCGATTAGGATGAACGAAGTTTACGTCATGGGAGTTAAGAAAATCACCAGGAAATACCATACATCTCTAGCCATAGCCCCACTAATAGCTGGAGTAGTGGCCTTAATGACCCTTCTAATCAATCTAATTATTCCTGCAATCGTGGATATTTTCGATGGTAGCTCCGATGTTGCTTCCTCGAGGTTACGTGAATCTGTGGAGCTGACCAGTGTATATGGGGTGGCATTAGGGACTGCGATAGTTTTCCTAATTATTGCAATAATGTTTGGAGTTAATCTTCCATTAAGGATACAGCAAATGAGAGAAAGAGGAGCCTAGTTGCTGATATACCCTCCAGCTATACCTAAGTCTGCCATCACTAGAATAGCTACTGCTTCGACGACCGGCGCCGCCCTTGGACCCAAGACTGGATCATGCCTACCTCCTACCTCCAGAGGCATCTTCTCATTTGTTGGAAGATGAAGGGTGAACTGCTTACGAGGGAGGCTACTGGGTGGTTTGAAATGGATCTTGACGCAAATTGGAGAACCGGTGGAGCGCCCTCCCAATGAGCCGTCTGCAACTGCTTCAGATGATCCTTCTAGGACAGGTCCATCCGGACCTGGCTCCCATGCATCATTGTGCTCACTGCCTCTCATAGTAGAAGATCTCGTACCGTGGGAGAACTCTATTGCTCTAGCTCCTGGAATAGCCATAAGTGCCCTTGCCAAGGATGGTTCTATCCCATCGAACCAAGGCTCTCCGACACCGATGGGGAGTCCTTCAATCAATAGCTCAACAACAGATCCTATGGTATCTCTATCTTTCCTAACTAATTCTATCTCATGCGACATTGATTTAGCCGCTTCTGTATCCCTACAGTTTAGTCTGCCCGAATCAGAGGAAGGATTCAGAGGAGTTTTTCTCTCTAAGTCAAAAAGTGGTCTGGATTTTACCTCTCCTACACTGTGAAGATGGGCACAGCATGACCAGCCCACATTATCGAGAAGTGTCCTTGCTTGACTACCAGCAGCAACTAGGCCGAATGTTAGCCTAGCCGACTGTGACCCTCCTCCTCTCAAATCGGCCGTTCCATCTGATCTTACTGACTCTACTAAATCTGCGTGTCCCGGCCTCGGATGATCTGGTAAGAAAGAGTAGTCTCTAGATTTTGCATCGGAGTTCATCGTCAACATCAGTATCGGCCATCCGGTTGCCTTCCCCTCGTAAACTCCAGACAGTATCTCGCAGTCATCAGGTTCGGATCTCTGGGAGAGGCCCTTTCTTCCAGGTTTTCTTCTCAAGAGATCACGCAGTAATATTTCCGTATCCAATGGGGTTCCTGCTGGAACTCCTTCCACTAGCGCCCCTACACATTTTCCGTGACTTTCTCCGAAAAGAGTCACTTTGAGATTATCTCCCAATTGCATGCCCATGCTTATATCTCCTCCCTCAATCCGTCACATGTAGTGAATTCTGTGATTAATACCTGTTCACAAAACTGCTTCAATTGGGACTCTAGAAATTCCTTATCCTGCTCATAGCATACTATCGCGATTGCTGGTCCAGAACCACTTATTCCAGCGGCTAGTGCTCCTGAAGCAATCATCAAATTAGAGATTCTTAATGCTTCGAAATCGTCTGTAGATGCGGCTACTGCCATGCCATTCGATGAAAGGGCATCCAGTATTGACCCGTTTATCAGAGATGCAAATGCTCTGTCAAAAATCTGTGAGTTTCTAGAGAATGCCTCCTTCTCGGGAATAATTTTTCTCCGTCCCCTTAGGCCAATCATGACTGTAAGTCCGGTTTCCAATTCTCCTTCGAATAGTATTGACTCGACGGAGGGGACTGATGGATCCACTACCTTCCATCCAGGAGACATTGCCGCCCAAGTATCATCCATACTTCCAGTGATTGAACACCCAGATCTTATCTGTGCCTCAACCGCTAAGTCGACTATCTCAAAATCAGAAAGCCCAGTCCATGATGCTTTGTCAAGTGCCCTTATAGCCGCGCATGCCAGTGCTGAGCTCGATTTCATACCCTGGCCTATCGGGACATCGCTGACGATCTCCCAACCGAAAACCGAGGGCAAGGGAAATCCATTTTTTCTCCATATCGAAGAAACATGTGACAACAAGTCATGTTCGTCCCCTAGAACTATCCTAGGCTCATCGTGAATATTAACGAGTGTCTGGAGTTTAAGTGGAGTAGAACATCCCTTTCCAATTCCCATGGCATGTAGAATTGAAACTGCTCCATTGGCAGTGCCTGATGCGAGAATTGTCATTTTTCAGTGACCTCCCCCTGGACAGATATACCAATATGACGCATTCCCTTCTCGTTAAGAACAGTTATCTCATCTCCTGAACTTAGCTCGGTCACTGAGATAGCGGATCCAGATGATGTAACTAATCGTACAGTCTCTGCCTGCTGGAGAATAACATTACCAGTGAAATTTTGTGACTTCATTGAAACTTTCAGGAGGGGTCTTCTCTCAATCTTCAGTCTACCAATTGTAGCTATTTTGGCCAGACCATCTCCTGAGTATACTGCAACCTGATCTCCGGAGGATAGCTCGGACAGATATTTTGTTGAGCCATTAGCCATCATTACGTAAGAGTGGACTGCTCCAGCGTTTATCCTGAATGGTCTAGAAGGTACGTATTGTGATGGAACTGTCTCTCCATGAACTAGACAAAGGCATGATGAGGAGGAACCAACGAAAATTCCCTCTCCATCTGATAGTCTCTCGGTGAGATCCACACATACCCTCTCACCCAGGCCCGCTGTGGTTACAGATGAGACTGTGGCAACCGATATATCCGATACATTATCCTCGCTCTTGGCTGAAATTTTCTCCTTAGCAACCATTTTTGCAGATAACCATAGGGAAGGGGCCATTTCTTCGGGTGGGATGACAATTGCATCTACACCGTGCTCTAAGGCAAAGGCCACTCCTTGGACGTCTATTTCCTCAGATATCGATACAGCAATCTTAGTGCCGCTATTAGAAGCGGCGGCGACTATATTCTCCAGAGGTATCATCTTCCAATCTGAGCATCTTAGCATCACCCATGGTACCATTCCAATAAGTGAGATAGCCTCTTCCTGGCCTCTGAAATCATCAAGTGCCACTGATGCAACCTCTGGATCCTGACCTTCCCAAACTTTGTGTCCAGAAATATGAGAATGGTTTCCATATTTCTCGGCGTCAATCCAGATTTCCATCAAATCACCTCAGATAGGAGGCGGCCTCATTCGCACTGACTCCCTCGTGGATTACTGCTCTGAGGGCATTAATCCTAGCGACTGAATCGGTTGCTGAGAATATTTGCCTTCCCATGCAGACCCCTGCTCCACCGACAGATAGAGCTTCTTCTACCATCTCTAGTGTCTGAGAAAAAGGCATTCCTTGAGGACCTCCTGCTATCAAAACTGGAATTGGGACTCCCGAGCAGACTTCAGAGAAAGTTTCCGCACTGCCGGTCCATGGGACCTTAGCAACATGGCACCCCAGTTCCCACGCTACTCTAGCAGCATGGGCAATGCCGTTAGTTGGATCGTCTTCACTGGGACTCATATTTGGGCCTCTGGGGTATACCATTCCCAAAACGGGAATATTATGTTCAAATGCTGAAGAAGTAAGAGATCCGGCTGATTCTATCATTTTGTATTCCATATCGTCACCTAGATTAATCTGACATGAAAGAGCACTTGCCCCTCTTTTTAGAGCCTCTATGGCATTTCCCACGAGCACTTTCGTACCCGATCTTTCACCACCGTGGACGGTAGATACCGAGGCATGCATTACGAAATTTTTCCATTGTGTCCTTTGTACTTGATGAGTAAGAACGCCCTTCTGAAGAACGATTGCATCTGCACCCGCCGAAATACATGATTCAACTAGCCCATCCATGTTCTCAAGACCTTTCTCTGGATATCCAGAAATACCGTGGTCCATAGGTATCCATAGGCCCTTTCCCCCAGGAAGAAGACGGGATAGCCTCTCATCTAGGTCATCTGCCATGTATGTTCGTCCAAGCTCCATCACTTGAATGGTGGGTTAATGCCATGAGGCAGAAAAATTACTTTATTAGGCCTCTAAATATCAAAATCTACGATTACCGGGGCATGATCAGAAACGACCAGCCCTCCTTCCCTCATTACCTCTGCAGATTTCATAAGGTCTCTAGCAGAGTCGTTTGCCAAGACGTAGTCTATCCTCCACCCCCTATCTCTCTCTCTGGCTCTCCTGAAGTTTGACCACCATGTATACGGCCCTTTCTGAGGGCCTATGTGAATCCTCAATAAATCATGCCAGCCCCTATTCAGTAGCCTCGTGAACCAATCCCTCTCATGTTCCAAAAATCCTGATGACCTTTTATTCCCCTTCGGATCCCATATATCATCCTCGGTATGTGCAATATTGAGGTCACCGCATAGCAAAGCTGGTTCTTCTGAGCCTACGAACTTCTCAGCCCACTCCATCAAATCCTCTATCCATTGATCCTTGTAAGCCTGTCTTTCTGGATTTGCTGAACCGTTGGGGAGATATATGTTAACACAATGCATTCCCTTGTGCATAGTATGCAAAACTCTCCCCTCTGGATCCCTAGTTTCATCTAGGTCAGTATCAATCCCCCTACCAATCTCATCCATTCCGACCCTGGAGCATGCCATCACTCCCGAGTATCCCTTTCTCTGTGCAGGATGCCAAATGACATCGTATCCCTCCGGCTCCGACCAATCCTTGGGCATCTGTTCAGGGAGAGCCCTTACCTCTTGGAATAGCATTACATCCGCATCGATCCTTTCTATGAAATCATACAGGCCCTTTCTGTGGGCCGCTCTGATACCATTCAGGTTCCACGTGACTACTCGCATATCCTCTCCTTATTGAGACAGGTCTTTGACTTTCTCGACTAAGTCCATATTCCTTATTCTGAAAATTCCAACTGGTACCATTGCTACAGAAATCAGCAATACCACTGAAATGAGCTGGAAAGCGACGTTTGGGACTAGGACCACTGGGAAGTAGAATTGCCATGTTGAGAATTCGGCCGCCAGACCTAAAGCGCCACCGAAGGCGAAGATCACACCAAACAGGCCCCCTATCAAACCAATAATAGTACTCTCAAAGAGAAGCATTACTGAAAGGCTTCCAGTAGATGCCCCTAACACCCTCAGAGTAGCCAATTCGAAATCCCTCTCAGCGAGATTCATGACCATAGTATTGAACATGACAGCTAGAGTGAATATGAATCCCAATACCATTATCGTACCCAGAACTTGAGTTTGTTGATCGAGTAGAGATTCTATCCCCCTAAGTAGTGATTCCCTCTCTTGAATTCCACTGGATAATATCCCAAGCTCCTCATCAACGGAAACCCCCTCTGGGAACTCCAGGTAGACTGCTGTAGCGTTGAATCCAATTATCCCTGCCAAGTCTGTCTGATGGAAGAACATAGTTCTAGAAATCTCCCCTCTCACAGATCCTACAATGTCTACTTCCAATTCGTTACCAGATATTGATACCAATTGTCTGTCCCCTACTTTCCATCCGGTCATTTGTAATGACCCCTCGTCCATCATGACCTCTGTTATGACAGTATTTGGAGCTGGTTCTGAACCGTCAATAATTTCTGTCTGCCTCATTGATTCACCATCTCCAAAACCTCCTAGTCCCACTAATACGAAGCTTCTCTGAAGTTCTGAAGAGTCGATTAGGGTCCCAACAGGGGCCTCGATAACTATCTCATATGAGGCGCCTCTATCGATGGCCCACTCCACTACTTCGGACTCCCCGTCGGGTTGAACGAAAACCTGTGCATCCCAAGTTTGACCTTCCCTCAAACCCCCTACTATAGTATCATTCAATGCTACAGTCATCATCTGAATCGAACCTGCCAGCATCAGAGAGATTCCTACAGCAAGGAATGTCATCCCAAGTCTCGCTGGCTTTCTGAGGCTCGAGCGAACTGAGAGTCCCAATAGGGTAGGCATCCAGCCGGTTAGTGTCTGCAGATAGTTTGATCCAACTCTCATTTCAGAGCTCCCCCCGAGAGCCTCTAGAGGATCTATTCTAGTCGCCTTCCACGCGGGGTAGACCCCAGAAATGAAAACTATTGACATGGTGATACCCGTGGTTGAGAGGTATATTTCACTGGGTATTTCTCTCTCAATTATTGGAATCCCCACTATTCCCTCATAGAAATCGAGCATTCCGTTCATACCATATGGACCGGCTATAGATCCAATTAGACAGCCGAATCCACCGATTACTAAAGGAGCAATCAGATACCCCGACATTATCGATTTCCTAGGCAATCCAAGGGTCCTGAGGATGGCTATCTCACGAGTCTGGCTCTGGACCAGCCTCTGTAAGCTAAGAGCGATTGTTATGGCGGCGATCAGTTGGATTAGGACAGTAAACGGGGCGGCCATTGTCTTGGTGCCCTCTAGATCTAATCTCATGAGCTCTACAGACTCGACCTGTCCTCTATCTCTTATTCGTCCGTCCATGCCATTCTCATCCATAGAACTGGCGATGGCCTCCTTCACTCCGTCTAATTCCTCGCCCTCATACGCCTCGGTGTCAGAAAGGTCGAAGGATGGAGTGCCCGATATGTCCAGAACTATGGTATTTGCAGATCCCTGTGACAAGCCCGTAAGCCTCTCCATTCCAGAACTGGAAAGGTAGCCGACGACGAACTCGCCTGATTCAGGGGGGAACAGAGATCCTTCTGGAGCCATGTAGATGTGCAATGGATGGTATGCGAACCCAACTATTGTGAAATTCATACTTCCCTCACCTACTCCGATGGTTACCACGTCTTGTAGGCTTAGAGAAAGCGCCTCCCTAACATGCTCGTCAATCACTATCTCGTCCTCTGCCTCGGCCGGCATACCTCTGGAGTGCCCATCTGGGAACCATGCCTTATCTACACCGGAGTCATGAGGTATGCCGTGCCATACGGAGTTGATTACATTCTGACCGGAGTCAGTCATGTGGAACATCGCACCTTTCATTACGATCCTGCCCTCGCATTGATCCAAAGACTCAGCTCCATCGGGCCAGGAGGACTCAATCTCTGAGCAGAGGGATTGAACCTGATCAGCAGACCAAATGGAGCTCTCATTATCAATCCAGATATCCGCTAGATTGCTTCCCGAATCACTGTCTTCGTAGATTGAGTCGTACATCGGCCCTAGATTTGCTGAGTACCCTCCAAAGGTTATACCTGCAAAAACACCAACAAAGATCATGCCTATTACAGCGGAAAGTCGAAGTTTTGTCCCCCAAAGACTCCTTGCGAGTCTCTTATTCAGTAGATTGGAGGAGCCGAACATTCTTCCACCTCAAGAAATGGCTGCTTTCTCGCTTGAAACTGTCTTTTCGTCTGATACAATCCGACCACTATCTATCCTGATAACCCTGGTTGCATATACGATAAGTGATTCGTCGTGAGTAACCAGGACAGCCGTGATGTTCTCCTTCTCACAGGCCTTGACGAGAACTTGCATCACCTTGTCGGAGGTCTCAGTATCTAGATTCCCAGTGAGTTCATCGCCTAGGAGAAGAGTAGGTCTCTTGGCTATACTTCTGGCAATAGCAACCCTCTGTTGCTGCCCTCCGCTAATCTCTCCGGGGAACCTATCCCTTTCGGAGTGGAGCCCGACTAATCTGAGTAGTTCCTCCGCTCTAGACTTGTCCCTGTTCCCGGCTAGCTCCTGAATAAGCGAGATGTTCTCCATTACGGTAAGATCCTGGAGGAGGTTGAAGAACTGGAACACGTATCCTATGTTCTCCCTTCTGAATGATGTCATTTCCTCAGAGTTTCCCCTAGGAACTTCTGACCCCATGAAGCTGTATGAACCATCAGTAGGGCTATCCAAGGCCGATAGGCAGTTCAGAAGAGTGGTCTTTCCTGATCCCGAGGGGCCCAAGAGAAGAACCCTCTCACCCTCGTCTATCTGAAGATTAACTCCATCAAGCGCCTTCACAGTCCCCGCGGGAGTTTCATAGTGCCTCTTTACATTAGTCATTGACAGGAGTGGCATGAATACATCCCACTCGGTTGTTGAATATTGAGGTATCGTTCGGAGCTATTGGAAGCCCAACCTAATCTCTCCGAGATGCGAATGAGGCCCCGATGAGGGCTATTGCCCCTAGGACAGCTCCAAATCCAGGCAATACAGGCGGATTAGCTGTTGATTCTGATGAATACAAGGAAGCCCAGGTATCGTAAATCTCCATCTTGTCAATCTCCTCACCGTCATATTCGCCCCATTCAACAGACAGCTCATCCCCAGGGGAGACTAGTCCGTCCGCGTCGTGATCAGTGTATCTGATCGTAATACCTTCTGCGTCTCCGCCGGTTAGTGGGATGCTGAATTCGTTTGTGCAAGTGCCTAGATCCGGCTGAACCATTTGGTCTTGATCCTCGTCATATGCCTCCTCACAGTCGGTGAGGAAGTGAACCTCGAAGTCGGTGATCGGAGCGTTGAGTGTCTGATTGTGAGCGACAAATCCGGTAGCGTCATTTCGCTCCATATCATCGCCATCGTCATCGCCATCGTCGTCATGATCACTGTCTACCATCGTATCGTAAAGAGGCTCGAATTCAGAATAATCCAGACCACCGCTTTCATCATTGTCATACATGTCAAACATGTCGTTAACACCATCCTGCTCGTCATCAGGAACATCATTGGCATCTATGAATTCAGTTGCCGTGAGATGTCCGTCGCCATCACTATCAAAGTGACTGAAAAAATCGTCCAGACTAGGAGTGTTACCATCATCGGGCATCATTCCTACTAGGTTATCGATGAAGCACTCCATTTCATTGATATCAATAAGATCTGATGGAGCATCGTAGTCGCATAACTCAATCAAATCCTCTACGTCCTCAGTTGTTAGGAAGGATTGGTCTGAGTCTATCGGCTGGTCTGAATTCTCATTGTTCCAGTATGTGACAAACTCGTCTTGGGACATGTATCCATCCCCATCTGAGTCAGCCATATACATTGCATCCTCAGGTGATGGTGGTCCATCGTCATCGTCGTGTCCATCATCATCAGACTCATCGGAATCCGATCCATCATCGTCGTCTGCGTAATATCCCCAATCGTCGTCTCCGTCGTCACAAGAACCATCGACATCAATGCACACACAAGATTCTCCATTTGGACATTCAGGAGTTACTCCTGGCCCTTCAGGGCACAGGATTCCCCCCATTGATTCAGCGTAATCTTCACCGTCATTTGAGCAGTAGAATGCGTAATCGTCGTCTCCGTCATCATCGTACTCATCGGAACCG
>DAOI01000012.1:88627-88748 GCA_002501805.1 Euryarchaeota archaeon UBA463
CTCGCAATCTTCATAGCCGTCATTCACCCAATCCTCAGGTATTTCTTCGCCGTTGTCACACATCCACATGCCTGGCTCGTTATCGGAATCTGATCCATCATCATCGTACTCATCGGAACCG
>DAOI01000012.1:89046-89470 GCA_002501805.1 Euryarchaeota archaeon UBA463
CTCGCAATCTTCATAGCCGTCATTAACCCAATCCCAAGGGATCCAAGTATTCCCACCATCGCATGGGAACATCTCTTCTGAGTCGTCATCACCGTGGTCATCATGGTCATCGTGGTCGTTGACATCGTCGAATATCTCAGAATCAAACCAAACTGGAATCGAGGTTCTTGGAAGTGTGTCATCCACCTCGATGACTATTGCATCTCCCCACATTGCCTCATACGTTAGTGATGAGGTCGCAGAGCCGTTGTCGCTTTCCACGCTAATAGACACAAGGTCTTGATTCTGATCTATGTGAATGGTCGTAGTGATCTCAGCGCCATCCTCGGTATACTCCATTGTCATGGTCTGGGATTCCATATTATCGCTCATAGTGATTGTAATTACTGCGTCTTCTGGAATACCATCAGATACGACTGGTCCA
>DAOI01000030.1:0-1906 GCA_002501805.1 Euryarchaeota archaeon UBA463
TCCACAATCATGTACCAGCGTGTTGCATCTCTGTCAGATGGGACTGTCCAGTGCCAGTCTCCAGAGCCATTGAATGCCTCGAAGACAGAGTCGCTCTCCCATACTGAGTCGCTTCTGTATGACTGCTCGTTCTGATAGACAGTAATAGCGTTGGATGAGAATAGCAGTATATCCACTTCGGAGTCAGTCGAGATATCGAAGGAGAGGGTTTCTCCCTGCTGAAGAACCCCGAGATCCACTCTCACGCAAGCCTGGTCCTGAATCTCCCAGTTAGCTGGCATCATTTCCATATCAGCGCTGGCGCAGATTATCACTCCCCTCGTATCTGCATTGACAATTGGGGAGCAGGTG
This sequence comes from Euryarchaeota archaeon UBA463, assembly GCA_002501805.1. Taxonomy (GTDB): domain Archaea; phylum Thermoplasmatota; class Poseidoniia; order Poseidoniales; family Thalassarchaeaceae; genus MGIIb-O5. The sequence goes on from DAOI01000030.1 coordinate 352, forward strand.
GCCATCAACAAGACGGTCAGAGTCAATATCGTGGTAGCTCGCACAGTTTAGCGCCGTCGTTCCCCTTTTGAATCATATCGCCGATACGCTCATTGGAAAGTCAAAGGTTCTTGGGGAGAGGAGTGGGGGGAAACCATCTCAGGAGAACCACGTCACTGACTGACCTAACCCATTTCCATGGTATTGCTAGGTGTGTTCTCCCCTCTACTAAATCAGCTGGCGGGTCCGATACGAAGATGTGAGTGCAGGACCAGTCGTCGGTATTGACGAAGCAGTCGTAGACCGTGCCCAGTAGCCTTCCACTGGGAAGTATGACAGGGAGCCCCCTGATTTCCGAGGCATGGAGGTCCGTCATAGCACTAGGGGGGGCATCACACCGAATCAATATGACGGCAGAAGTAATCACTTGCCACGGTTCTTGTTAGCCTTGAGGCTGGGGCGGAGCTTCTCTGCTCCCTTACCCTTGTTGAGAAGTCCTCGTCCCCTCTTTCCTGCGCCAGTCTTGCCCCTGAAGGCACGGCCCGAGTGGCTATTACCATCAGAGACCCAAGATAGCTCCTTGTCTGCCATTACAGATGGATGGGAGGGATCTAACAGGATTACTTCGTAGAACTTGTTCTTCCCGTCCTCCCCGACCCAGTATGAGTTCAGAACCTCCAGGTTTGGGTATCTCCTGCTGACTCTCTCCTCTGCGATTCTCTGAATCGACTTGGCCATCGTGATCTTCTTGATACCAGCCTTAGAAGGCTTCCTCTTCATGTGTATCTTTCCCTTCCTGAGTCCTCCCCTCCTCACTCTGGTCCTGACGATGACAACTCCTTGCTTGGCCTTGTAGCCTAGCCTTCGAGCGGCGTCTATCCTTGTGGGGCGATGGACACGCTGGAAAACTGGGTCCTTCCTCCATGATGCCATTCTGTCACGGCGGTGAAGCATTGGCATGCCAGCCTTGGGCTTCTTCCATGTCTCGCGAACGTACTTTGCAATGCCCATGTGAGAACCTCCAGCAGCTCGCCGAGCAAAGTCTCCTTTATGAGCCTGCCCACATGTCCGAAACCATGACAGAGGGAGGTAGAACCTTTGATTTGGAGCCTTTGGATAGTCTTCTTCCACATGAGGAGGTAATTCCCAGCAATCTAGATACTAGACTCAACAAGCTAGTTTCTAGGGGATTCTACAAGCCTATTCTTGTAGACTCTGTTACCAAGGTAATCCTAGACGGTCACCACAAGTGGAAAGCTGCGAAGTTATTAGGCCTCAGTCGTGTCCCGGCCATCCGTATTGATTATCTGAATAGCAGTGAAATATCCGTGGGTGTCTGGCCGGATTGTGGAATTTCATCTATTACCAAGAGGGATGTGGTCGATATGGGACTCTCAGAGAGTCTCTATCCGCCTAAGACAAGTCGTCACTCCATGACATTCAAAATTCCCAAACTATCGATTCCATTGGAGTTTCTAAGAGATTAGTGGTCCGCGCTCCCGGACTTGAACCGGGGACCCCCTGATGGCTGCCTACAACCAATGTGTTTCCAGTCTACAGTCAGGTGCTCTAGCCA
>DAOI01000030.1:2157-9346 GCA_002501805.1 Euryarchaeota archaeon UBA463
GTCTACAGTCAGGTGCTCTAGCCAACTGAGCTAAGCGCGGCGCGTGCTTCGCTGAGGCCTTTGCCTTATGTCGCTTTCCGGAGAACGGCCCTACCCATTGGTCTGATAAACCGGCACCTTGGGACACCATTGTCCCCTCAAACTTAAGAATGCGAAGAATCGGAACTCACGTTCGTAAGGCAGCAATGCTGGGGATGCACGGGGGATGATTAGTGAGAGGCGCCATTGATTCTCAGACATCCTCGCCATCCTCAGGCAGGATGAAGACTGCGCTTACGGACAGGGAGCTGGAATCCTTCGGAACTCCGGACCCAAGGATTCTGGTCTGCGGTTGTGGGGGCTCGGGCAACAACACCATGAATCGAATAACACACATCGGAGTCGAGGGTGCGATTACGGTAGCTATCAATACCGACAAGCAAGATCTCGACCTGACTAGGGCGATGCAGAAGTTGCTCGTCGGCAGGCACATCACCAGGGGACTCGGTGCAGGGGGGGACCCGGTGATGGGAAGACGCTGCGCCGAGGCTGGCAGGGACGTTATTGGCAAGATTGTCCATGGGGCTGATCTTGTCTTCGTCACCGCCGGCCTCGGTGGCGGCACAGGTACTGGTATCGCACCGATCGTCGCTGAGGAGGCGAAGAGAGCAGGTGCTCTGGTCGTAGCAGTTGTGACGACTCCATTCACAGTTGAGAGGCGTCAGAGGATGCAACGGGCCCTGGAGGGTCTTGACCTGCTTAGGAGCACGGCGGACGCCGTCCTGGTCCTGGACAACAACAGGCTACTACACTTCGTGCCCAATCTCCCTCTCGACGAGGCGTTCAGTATCATGGACCAGCTCATAGCTGAGATTGTGAAGGGAGTCGTCGAGACGATCACACTTCCCAGCCTCATCAATCTGGACTTTGCTGACGTCAGGAGCATTATGAAGAACGGTGGAGTCACCATGATGCTCTACGGAGAGAGCGACCAAGGCCCGGAGGAGGTAGTTCACGAGTCCCTTAACCACCCTCTCCTGGACATAGAGATCGAGGGGGCTACTGGTGCCCTCATACACGTGACTGGGGGGCCCTACATGACAATGGAGCAAGCGACTCAGGTCTGTGATCTGATGACCTCCAGGCTATCTCCCGAGGCCAACGTTATATTCGGTGCGAGACAGGACCCAGCCTTCGGTGACACCATCAAGGTGATGTCGATAATTACCGGTGTCGCCAACAAGCGCCTCGATGAGGAGATGATGAGCGCTGATATGCTGGGAGAAGCCCTGAATATAGCTAGAAAAGGTAGAAAACCGAGTGAAAGCGGTTTCCAGAGATTCGACTGATTTACCACTCAGACAGGGGTAAGTCTCAAACCGGTTGGATGACGGGTGGGCTACATGGCACACGCGAGAGTGACGATGGCAGTGGGACTCGTTGCCCTCATGGCTCTGTCAACTTTGGGCGCTCCAGTGGCGGCGCAGGAAGCTGTTGTTGACCCTAGGCAACCATCATTCGAGAACCCTGTGATGTATGTCTATGGTTCTGATGATCTCTCAAACTGCTTCACGCACTTTGACTCAAACGATACCAGTGGCTCTGCCGCTGATGGATACGGAGAGAAAGTATGGACTGGACAGAATGCAAGAGTTGAGGTTGACTACACTTGTAGAATGGAGTCATTCAAGCAGGATATGTACAACAGTGAGAATGGAACAATCAGTCTACACCTGGAGTTTGAGATTGATACCGCAGATTGTCAAGATACCGATGCACAGTGTAAGAATCTGACTTTGACGTTCTTCAAAGGGGGATTTGAAATAGCCAAAGAGGAATTCCTCTCTGTGGCTACCAATGGTGCAACAAACTCTGTAGATTGGGAGATTCCAATAAACGAGAACATGACAAGATTCAACAAAAGTGAGGAACCCCAAATTCAGGTAGAGTTCTCACACCCAGGATACAGTGATTTCATTTGCGGGATACTGGGGACTTGCGGGGGGTCATTCAGGATGTACTACCATACCCCAGATAACCCTGCGGCTGAAGTTGAGTTCCCAATAGTCAACCAGAGTATGCCCATGGAGGAGGAAGGCGATGGTGGGCTCATTGGAGGCGTAACTGACTCTGTTCCAGGATTCGGCCTTCTAGCAGGAGTAGGTTCTCTTGCTATGGCTGCAGTAGCAGCAAGTAGATCCTCTCGTGATGACTAGAGGGATTCGAAAGCGACATCGCTCTCATCACCTGTCTCCAGATCCTTGATCCTGACCTTGCCCGATGACCACTCGTCAGGCATCAGCATGACCAGCCTCTCGGCTCCGGTCCTCTCAGCGTGCTTGAACACCCACTTCATCTTCTTGCCCTCGAGAACCAGGTCCACCTTCCTCCCACTCTGCCTGAGCTTCGAGGACACCGACATCGCGGCTCCCCTGAGAGACTCGTCCATGCAGAAGACCACATCCGAGACCCTTGATGAGATATCAGGGAGGAGTCCCTTGTCCGACAGGAGCTCCATGATGACCATGTCACCGAAGCCGAAGCCAGTGGCAGGGAGGTCCTTTCCACCCAAGGTCCCGATCAGCTTGTCGTACCTTCCCCCACCACATATGGCCCTGAGGTTACCAGACCTGTCATGAGCCTCGAACACAGGACCGGTGTAGTATGCCAAGCCCCTGACGATCGATGCGTCGAACTGAACCCAATCGGATATCCCGTACGAGTCAATCAGCGAGAAGAGAGACTCTAGCTCGGTTGACGCGGTGCTCCCTTCGTCAAGAGATTCACTCAGATCTGAGAGTTTGGCGATGCCAAGGACTGACTGGATGGTGGAAATGGAGTCATCGTCCAATCCCAGATCTGACAGCTGAGCGGTGATGGCTTCGGCTGGCAGCTTGTCCATCTTGTCCACGATGACGCAAGTCTTGGCGAAGGACTCCCCCACTATTCCCAACGATCCCAGGACCTCCTCGAGGACCTTCCGGCTGCTGATCTTAATCACCACGTCTTCGGAGGTCAGGCCCACGCTCCTGAACAGGCTTACCATTACCGAAAGGAGCTCTGCATCGGCCTCGATGCCATCCATGCCCCATATGTCGACGTTCCACTGGTAGTGCTCCCTTCCCCTGCCCCTCTGGGTCCTCTCATACCTCCAGCACTGGGGAATTGAGTACCACTTTATCGGCAGGGGCAGTGCTCCTGATCTGGCCATTACCATCCTCGCGAGAGAGGGGGTCATCTCTGGCCTCAGCGATACTCTCCTGCCTCCCTTGTCCTCGAAGTTGTAGAGCTGTTGAGTTATCTCCTCGCCCTGCTTCCTGGTGTAGAGGTCCTCATGCTCTATGATGGGAGCGTCATACTCCTCGAAGCCATGAGATAGGGAAGCCTCATGGAACCGGTTGAACAACCAGGTCCTCAGTCGCATGTCCTCGGGGTAGAAGTCCCGGGTTCCGCGCACGCCCTGTGCCATGACGTCGCCACGAACTTGACCACTTCAAGCCCTATGGCTCTTAGGAGGCGCATCATTCCTTTACTGAGGGGTTGAGCCTTCTCCAAAGCCAGTAAGCCACAGCGATTATCGCCACAGCCCATCCTGGGGTGATAATCAGGATTGCCACGGCAGCCGCGACTTGTTCCAGCATGGGACTTGCTATGCGAGCTCCGCTTCAAGGGTTACGAGTGTATGTTCCCACGAGCTCGGCTTCAATGGTCGCGAGTGTGTGTGCCCTGGTTTCTCCATAATCATCCGTGAAGGTCGAGGGTACTCGCTCTCCTGCCTGGACGATGAATTCGTCCTCCCCGCCCGGAAGGGTGTCGATGGGTGCATCAGCCCCCTCGGGGACGTTCCTGTATAGTGGACGAGGCTCGAGCTCGAAGTCTCCTGAGAGTATGTACAGGGGCCATGGACCCGAGGCAGAGCTCGTAGGAATCATCCGATTGACCAGTATGTACCTGTTCAGCCCGATGAACAGAGAGGCTGTGACTCCCCAGAAGAGTAGTATGATGGATATCCCATTGGGATTGGAAGGGTTCCATGGATCATCTACATTGACGAGCAGGTCGATGAAGTAAGAGCCCATCAAGACAGAGAACATTATTGGGAATCCGAGATACATTATGTAGTCCCACCACTTTCCTATCCACCAATCATTGTCACCCGTGTTGATGAAGTCATCACGGAAGGATGAGACGCCATTGTCTAGGTAGTCCCTGAAGCTGAATCCACCGATATCATTCTCAGCCTGCCAGTGCTTGTATCTGCTCCATCCGTACTTCCATATCGTGTATGCGATGAACAGTCCGCTGAACATCAGCCCATATCCCCAGATGTGGTCTTGTACCTCTAGGAACTGTGGGAAGGCTACCCCGGTTGCAGTATCCATCTTGATCCAGAGTGCGGCGCTTGGTAGTCCGAAGAGGAAAATCGCGAGGCTGGTGAATCCGACTGCCTGAGACCTGTCTACTCCGTGGTCTACGAAGTTCCTGACACATAGCTCGACAGTCGAAATCATCGAGGTAAGAGCGGCGAATGAGAGGGCTAGGAAGAAGACCGTTACCATAACCACCTGTACAACGGGGCCACCTGGTGCCTGGGCGAATACCTCTGGAAGAACAAGGAATGTTATCGCGGAGCTCCCCGCTCCGACAGCGCTTAGGGGGTCGTCCACTACTGCGAATACTGCCATCATAACCGTTAGTCCTGCAATTATGCTGATGCTATTGTTAGCCAGGCACATTGTGGCCGCGTTGAGAGTGGTGTCCTCGTCCTTCCTCATGTAGACCGAGTAGGTAATTGCCATTCCCATCCCCGCGGAGCAGGACCACGCTGACTGTGATAGTCCGCTTATCCATGTCTCTGGTTGCATCAGGTACTCAGGCTGGATGCTGAACATGTAGACGAAGCCATCAAGGGTTCCGTCGTTCAGATCCATTACGAAAGCTAGGAAGAGTGCAGAGAAAAGCAGTACGAAGAGTGAGACCATCAAAATCACGTTCACCTTCTCTATAGCCTTGGCCCCCCTCCAAATAGCGGCCATTGTGATTACTACCGCTATTGCTTGGAAGAAGATGACGTCCGTTGGGGACTCTAGGAAGGAGTTCCAGACCTCTGTAGTGTCTACCTCGCTTCCAAGGCCACCTCTCACTGCTGTCTGGAAGTAGTTCAGACACCATCCTGTGACGACTGCATAGTAGAATCCTATTGCTGTTGATATCCATGCGGTCCAGAGGCCCATCCATGCCATATTCTTACCTCCGAAGATTCGGAAGGTACCCACTGTTCCGGTCCTGCTCCTCTTTCCTAGAGCAAACTCAGCGATGATAAGAGGAACTGACCAGACGAAGAGGAAGATTAGCCATGGAACTAGGAATGATCCTCCTCCGTTCGCACCGACCATACGGGGGAATCTCCAGATGTTCCCTGTTCCTATTGCCGCCCCTATTGTAGCGAAGATCAATCCGAGTCTGCCGCTGAACTCATCTGAGGTGGACTCTGACTGAGAGCTCATTCTCCATCACCATCGAATTCGAATGCCATGTCCTCGGGCAGTCCTATCACTCCCCTTTCATCATCGAACATCGCTCTCAGAGTTAGACCGAGGCCCCCCCAGACGAAGCTGGCTATCACCATGAACATCATCAGTGAGAGTATGCTGGACCCAAATGAGGCACGGTATGGTATTGCCAACTCGTAGTAGTTGCCTCCATCCTCCAGAGTCGGGTACGTGAAGGGGAATGCGCCATTAGTGGTACCGAGCATGGCCTTGTACTGTATCTTACCTACCGATGTATCAGGAAGAGGGATCTCAGAATGGAGGACGGTCCCATTGGAACCATCGAGAAGTATGCATCCAGACTCCTCATCTTCACCGGGCTCAGCGAAGGCTGACATCTTCCACGGGACATCAACCCATTCTGTCGGTCCGAAGTCATCCTGCTGCCTATTTGGCTGTACTAGCCTCCACATCAGATGTGTCATGTTGATGTCGATGGAGTATGGGAAGGTCTCCTCCAGACAGAGCGAGATTGGAATGTCTCCATTGCCAACCTGTACATCTGATGGCTCCTGGAGCCATTGGCTGACCGTAGTGTTCTCTATTCCCACTATGGCACGATACCTGGGATCATCTGCCATCTCTACCATATAGAACGGAACGCCAAGATTTCTCACAGCGATATGTGCAATATCATCGGGGTGCTGGTGGAATGCCGTTCCTATCTCCATCGTGTAGCAGTAGGAGTTGTGGACTCCGTAGTGCCAGTCGCAGAAGTCCCCAGTAGTGGGATAGAGGTCAGAAGACTGCATAGGGGCGTAGTCAGTCATTTCACCCATCTTCACACCGTGATATACCAAGAACTCGTCATCTGGAGTATAGCATCCAGTGCAGTGCCCCCATGGCCAGAGTACGAGTTCTGAGAATGAGTGCCAGCTTAATGTGGCTTTGAACTCCGAGAATCCGTCGTTATTGTCGTCGTTCATCTCGGTCATATCCTGGATGAACTTTGTCTCGGGCTCGCTGTTTCCACCCAACCAGTCCTCGTCTATCAGACCGTCTGCATCGTCATCATTTCCATCCACGTGGTCCTCATTGAGTCGGTTGTCTCCGTCTTGGTCGACAGTATCGACGGGTCCGTTGTAGACATCATTGTTAGCTCCAGCATCGCCAGCGTAGCACATACCTGGGAAGAGAGGGCCTGTCGCACCCAGAGGGGCGCCCCACTCGTACTGGAAGTTACGGTTCAGATCTACCCCGTCACAACTGGGGTCGGGTTCTTCGTCAACATCTGGGATTGGGGTAACCCCAGTGACTGTGTTGTCCCTCAGATTCTTTCTCCATCCCGATGTGGGGCAATTCTCCCATGCGGTTGGCCCGCAGTATACCTCTCGGTCATACCTGTTGCCGTCCACGTTTAGCATGGGGATAAGATACATCTCTCTTGTGTTTACCATGTCGGTGATGAACTGCTCTGAGAAGTCCTCGTCGACTCCTAGGTCACCGGGACCACATGGATTTCCATCACCATTGCTGTCCTGGAAGGAGGAGTTAAGCATCAGGCAATCTCCATCATTATCGATTCCATCCCATCCGTCTTCGTCCACCAGTCCGTCACCGTCATTATCGACTCCGGCCATACCGTAGTAATATGCGATAGTCTCCAAGAACAGCATTGGTACCTCGTAGGACATCCATTCCCTAGCATGGAAATTCCC
>DAOI01000030.1:9665-14816 GCA_002501805.1 Euryarchaeota archaeon UBA463
GCAGTGATTTTCATCCATGGACTATCGTGGTTGTAGTGCCACCCCTGATAGGTTCCACGATTTGTCTCCTCACCACGAGCATTCATACCGCCGTTCATTCCATCATGGAAAGTCATTATCTCGGAGTTCTGATCTGCTAGGTTCTGCATTCGCTGTTTCATTGTGAAGTAGTCGTGATATTCTCTGAACTGAACTCTACTATCGCCTCCCCATGGGAAGACTTGGAACGAGTACTCGTCAGACCAGATATCTTGAGGAGCCAGTCCTGTCTCGGCGTCCTGAGCTGCGGCGGGGGCAATGAGGGAGGCTGGTGCGAGTACTGAAAGAAGCAGAGGAAGGAGCATGGCCATTACAGTGGTGCCCTGGCTTTTTCTAGCCCCTTTCCTGTCCTCTCGAGTCGTCATGTATGACAATGCGAAAGGAGGTCACGTATTGAATCCCTCGTTAACCGGTCCTTAGGACCGGGCGGGGTTTATGAGTGGGTGCCTGTCGCCCAAATCATGGAACAACTGGATGAGTTCATGTCGGGAGACACGGTTTTGGCGGGTTTCTCTGGTGGAACGATGATAGTGATGGCTGTAGTGATCGCCATCAGCGCAATTGTTGGTTTTGCCTCCAGGAGGATACTTTTCCCTAGGCTGATGAGTCTGATATCAAAGACAGAAAGGATTGACGGGAGGTCGCTGTTGGCTCCTGCTTCTCTGGGCTGGATGATTGGATTCTTGGTCTTCACGCTAGCGATAGATTGGCTGGTTTCGAATACCAATCCGATATGGGATGAGGGCTCTGTTGAACGTCTGAATTCTTACGCGTACGCTGGCTTCGTACTGCTTATGCTTGTGGCCGCCTATCGTTTAGTTGACTACTTGGACGCTTTCATTGTGGTAGAAGGGGAGAATCTAGCTGCCAGGAGATCACTTGCCAGCGTGGCGGAGTCGGTTGGAAGGGTGGCGGTCGTCGTCACTGGTGTCTTCATGATGGCCGGGCTCGCAGGGGTAAATCTGAGTGGGCTCATCGCCGGACTGGGAATTACCGGTCTCGCACTAGCTCTGGCTGCTAAGGACACGGTGGCGAATATATTTGGAGCCATAAGCATCCTAATTGACCAGCCATTCAATGTGGGGGACTGGATTATTGTAGATGGGGTAGAGGGAGAGGTAGTGACCATAGCCCTGAGGACAACTCTGATCAGAACCAGCGCTGATACCCTAGTCACCGTTCCCAACTCTAACATCACTAACTCCTCTGTTGAGAATTTTAGCCAGAGGAGATTCAGGAGGATAAAGCCATCATACGAGTTTGAGGCTAGTAGCGACCAGGAATCGATAAAGAGCTTCTGCAGTTCTCTTCTGGAGCAGGTAACGTCTGATCCCAGGTCGATGAAGAAGGATGACTCCTGGGTGAGGATAAGCTCAGTGGGACCCTCCAAGATCATTGTTCAGACCAACTTCTACTGTGATTCCTCCGCTAAGTCCGAGAGGGAAATGAAGGAGGATGTCGCGTTGATGGCAAAATCCAGAGCGAGCGAGTTTGGATTGAAGTTCCACGAGCCTAGATTCAGGGAAAGTCACACCGTCTGAGGTAATCGAATGGGGATACTCGTTCTTATCAGGCATGGCCAGTCAGTATGGAATGCTGAGAATAGATTCACCGGATGGACGGATGTCGATCTTTCTGATAGAGGGGTAGAGGAAGCAAAGGAAGCGGGTGATCTTCTTTCAGAGATACCGTTCGATGTAGTGCACACCAGTGGACTCAAGAGGGCGCAGAGGACAGCTGAGATTATCATTAGCAGGAGTACTTTCTCGGGGAATATCCCGGTAATCAAGGATGAGCTACTGAACGAGAGGCACTATGGGGACCTACAAGGACTGAACAAGGCAGAGACGGCTGAGATTCACGGTGCAGAGCAGGTTCATATCTGGAGGAGGTCTTTCGATATCCCCCCTCCTGGTGGCGAGAGTCTGAAGATGAATGCCGCGAGAACAGTCCCCTACTTCGCGAAGACTATAATGGGAGATCTGGAAGCCGGCAAGAATGTTCTCATTTCGGCCCACGGTAACTCTCTGAGATCTATTGTCATGCATATCGAGTCGATAAGTCCGGAAGACATTGTCTCAGTTGAGATTCCCACTGGAAAGCCACTGTTCTACAAATTCGAAGATGGTCAAATCACTAGAGAAGATCTATGAGAACCACGGATGCTTTCCGAAGTGATTTCTCGGAATCTTCTTCTTATTCTCGATTTGCCATTTGAATCCCCTGGTGACAGAGAATAGGTACTTCCTCAATTTAGGTCTGATGTAGAAAAAATAAGCCAAGGATGCGGTTACTCTATTCCAATCAGAAAGAAGGTGTGGATGGACTCTTATTTTGAGGGTGGATCTTTCTTCACTAATCTCTGAGATTGACCATTCCACGAACGACTGTCTTCCGCCGTCTCTACCTATCATCAGAGAATATCCATCGCCCTCTTCCCAAGTCTTGAATTTTCTGACTAGCACGAATCCGTTGAGATACTCCAAGGTGTCTACCGATCCCTCTCCGGGCCAATTCTGAACTGTATTCTCTTGGCAGAATGGATGCGCGTCGTTTAGGTTGCCCGGTGAGCTAATCGCATTCCAGACCACTGGCTTGGGGGCGTCTATGTCAACTGAGTTCTCAGCATAGAATGGCCATCCTCTCATAGAAGTAGGAGAAGGAGTTTAGATTTAGATTAGTGTGTTTCCGGACGGCCGGATTTACCGACCGCCCGGATTACGTTTTTACCTTGGTTTCTACAATTATCGTTTTACCGATTATTCCATCTTTGCAGCGTACCAGATCATCATACCGAACGCGCCCTTGTTGACCAAGTCAGCGACGTTGTATAGGATGTTCATGTCGTCTGTTCCCATGCCATCGATGGTTCCAGCTCCCATTAGGTATCCTAGTGGGTAGATTGCCCAGCCTACAGTTACAATCATCCTCATTGAGTTGAATGCATACTGAACGCTTGGGCTACCAGTCTCTGAAGCCTCCTTGACATCTCCGGACCATAGCTCGTACAGGATGTATCCCCATCCAAGCATTCCGATGAACCACCAAACTGTGGAGGATAGCTCTAGAGTACCATCCATTGCTCCGGACTCACCGAAGAATCCAGCCACTAGCATGACGATGGATGCTCCCATTAGGTTCCTGAACATGGCGAAAGTTCCCACACCGATAGCGGCTAGGATTAGGTAGAACTCAACGACTTGCAGTGGTACTGTGATTAGCCAGTCGATGTACCTGTAGACTAGAGGAGATCCGTCTCCCATTGCCCATACTTCTCTCATGTATGTGTAGTGGTACCATGCCACACCAGTGACCAGAGCGGCCACAGTCATGGATGTCTTCCACTTGTCAGGGACGTTCTGCCTCTCGATGAGGAAGAACACGGTGAAAGCTAGCATCATCGCTGTTGCGATCCAGAAGCTTATCCCCACCCAGTCATCATTAGCGAGTGCAGTTGTTGCAGCGCTAACGGTCTGCGTTCCAACCACTAGCATAGCCAACAATGCACTGAGCGCTACTTTCGTTCTTGTTGCATTTGAATAGGGCTTGTTCAATCCCATGTGTCTGGGAACCATATTTAATATAAAAAGTGATGTTAAGCTTTGACCCTAATTACGTATTCATTGCCTTCTTACACATCAGTGAAGGGGCTTTCTGGGGAGGGGGACATGGCCCTGTACGTTTTGAGGCAGAAGTATCCTGCTGCGAAGAAAGCTAGAGGTGGTATCATCTCTGTCAGAGAAGGTGGAAACTGATTGATCAGTGTGCTGGCCCCAAAGAAGAAGGCCATGAAGGATAGTGCTGCGAAAGTCCTGTTGTTGAACATCTTCTTCTGATACATCTTGACGTATTGCAGAGTATCTATGGCAGGCTGAGGGGCGCCGGATTGATTCGAGGATGCTTCAAGAACATCCATCAAGCACTGCTCATACTCCCAAATTGCGATCCCCCCTCTGTGAGAGTAGAAGGCGTTCTCTGAAGTCCACTCATCTGGTGCGGTTTCTCTCCATCCGCCGATCAAGGCCATTCTGAGTTCCTTTAGCTGGAGGTTGGTTGATACTCTGTGATGTATCCTGGAGAGATCGTGCACTAGGGATGCCAAATCCCTCATGGCAGGCTTCTCGGACTCATGTGGGATTAGTGCGTCTGATAATCTGGGGGACCCTATCCTCAGTGTATCTCCAGAAAAATCTGAAATCCTTACATCAAGTAATGAAACCGTGCATGGTTGCTCTTTAGTGTAGGGTGCCCTCCAGATAAACTGGGCTCGAAGTAACCCCTCAATTTTCTCGTTCCTGGAATTCCATCTCTTTTGGTCGGGTGGTAATTCCCTTAACTTCCTCATCGAGGAGTGAAATGTACCTAAGCACTTTCCCATGTCTCCAAGTATCCCTTGACAGGACTCCAGATCATTTTCTTGGAGTGCCTTTACTAGTGCGTCCTCGGAGTTTTCATCTTTGGAAATCGATCTTCTCAGGATAATGACATCTCTATCGTCCCAAGAGTAGCCTCCCAATGGGACATCGGAACCATCTGGGGCGTTTTTCGATCTAACTTTCAGTAAGCCGTCCGAACCCCAAGGAAGAAACTCCGCAATCCAATCTTCCTCGGCCTCAATTACTGCAACTATGCCTCTTTCAGAGTTCTCTGTTGTCAGTCTCGTCACTGATTCAGGGGAAGGGACCTCTCCCCATGATTGGAGTCCATTGACAATCTCTCTCCAATCCTCCGGTGATTTCATGGAAATTGGCTCGATTAGTTCTGCCTTTATTCCTGTGAGGCCATGCATTCCCACTACTTTGATGGGATGAAATCCAGGAGGAGCTTCGAAGCTGGGTGTTACCTGCCTCAAGGCCTGAGGCCTCCACATTGGTAGCTCGCCAGACATCCTTATCAGTATGAGGAGAGGGTTTCTGTATTCATAGAATCGGTAGCGAAGGCTTGATTCGGGATGTGTCGAGCGGAAGGTATGGGAACCGAGGTCTCTGACTTACCTTTGGCCGTCGATATGGATGGTACCCTAATACTCTCAGATATGTCTAGAATAAGCATTAGGAGAGTTCTATTTAGGAAACCATGGCTAATCCCATCTGTCATATTCAAGGAGATGAC
>DAOI01000013.1 GCA_002501805.1 Euryarchaeota archaeon UBA463
CCTCATTTTCATCATCTAAATCAATGCCAGGCGGTGGCGGAGGGGGAGGAATAGGGAATCCGGGAGGGAGAGGGGGTGGTTGTTCTGTCATGGTCGGCGCCACCTGTTTGAGCAGAGAGGCAACAATACTCTGTATAACGGTTGCTTGAGGATAGATGTAAACAAGTCAGACATCCTTGAAGTCTATTAGCCAGAACACTATCGTAAGTGCATGGATGGAACAACCCCCCCAGTGCTTTTCGTCGTTGGGACCGCAGGAGCTGGCAAGAGTACCCTAGTAACCTCTTTCCAAAGGTGGTCGAGATTCCTAGAAGTTGAAACTCTAGCTATTAATCTGGATCCGGGTGCTGAAAGAGTACATTATGATCCTGAATTTGACGTAAGAGATCTGATTTCATTATCCGAAGTGATGGATGAATATGATCTGGGGCCTAACGGTGCGCAAATTCTAGCTGCAGATTTGGTCGCGTCACAGGCCATTGATATTCATGAAGAGCTAGATGGCCTTTCTGGTGACATTATGGTCATTGATACGCCTGGACAGGTAGAGTTATTCGCATTCAGGGAAGCATCTAGTCACTTAGTGGAAGTTCTGGGGAGGGGGAGGGCCTGTCTGGCTTTCCTATTCGACCCTATGCTTTCACAGACGCCGAGTGGTTTCGTGTCGCAAATGTTACTCTCATCGATCGTTCATTTCAGACTTGGACTACCTACGGCTAATTTTCTCTCAAAATCCGACTTAATAGAGCCGGAGACTCTTGAGAAAATAGTTGAGTGGGGAGATAACCTAAGTGCATTAGAAGCCGCCCTCTATGAGGAGTCGTCGAATCAATCAATGGTCCACGGTTCGGGAAGTCAGAGAGCAGAATTTGCTATTGGCCAACTCAGGATGATGCAACACGCATCTATTCAGCCTGGATTAATCCCTCTGTCCAGTGAGAATGAAGATGGATTGGCTGATGTCCTGACATTCGTACAGAGTGTGTATGGCGGAATGGCCGATACTCGTGATGGTTTTGCAGGAGATATTGAGCATGAGAGAAACTGAACCAAAAATGGACCTGCTAGCAATAGATGATTTCGATGGAGAGCTCCAACAGTTGATTGATTGGGCCATTAGAATGAAGAATGACGATGGCTTTGCTGATAGTTTCAAGCCTTTGGATGGGATGTCCATAGGTTCGATATATGAAAAACCGTCCACAAGGACAAGAGTTTCATTTGAAGTTGGGGTCAGTAAACTTGGAGGGCAGCCGCTAACTTTACTCGCAAATGATATTCAGCTGGGAAAGAGCGAGTCGATAGCAGATACAGCTGCAGTATTGTCCAGATTTATGGATGGCATCACGTACAGATGCTTCGGCCATTCAGATGTGCAAGAATTGGCCAAGCATTCTTCAGTTCCAGTAATTAACGCGCTTTCTGATATGCATCATCCATGTCAGGCGGCTGCAGACTTAATGACGATATCAGAGAAAATTGATTCCGTCAAAGGCCATGTTTCATGGGTAGGAGATGGTAACAATGTACTACATGACTTGATGCTTGCGTGTGCGTCTCTTGGTATCGATATCAAATATGCAACTCCCATAGGATTTGAGCCGGACGCCGATATAGTCTCTAGGGCCGTTACAATGGCTAGTGACAATGGCTCCAGTATCATCTCCTCCAATGATCCGATTGAGGCCGTAAGTGATGCCGGAGTGGTATACACTGATGTTTTTGTATCCATGGGAGAAGAGAACCTAGATGGGAAGATGGATGCATTTGATGGTTTTCAGATTAATGAGGAGCTAGTTTCCCATGCTGATTCTGATTACCTATTCATGCATTGTCTCCCTGCACACAGAGGAGAGGAAGTCACGAATGGCGTTATTGACTCTAAGAATAGTGTAGTTTTCGACCAAGCGGAGAATAGGATGTGGGCGCAGATGTCCCTTCTGACAAGAATGTGTAATGAAGCGGCATGGCATACTTACAATGAGTTGTACTAGATTAGCGAACTTGTGAGTAACGCTGCGAGGCAAAGTAGCATTGACTTCTTCAAAAGACTTGATGCTGCGGCATCTTCTCCAATAATTATCCTTCCCTTTACCATCATCAAGGTCATTACAGCGGGAATCACTAAGACAACGTGGAGTGGGGTGAAAATACCTATGGCGAAAGGCAGTAGGACAGAAGCTAACGCTAGAATAGACATCACCCAAGCAACAGTTCTTGCATTTTCAGATCCGATTCTCATTGCTAGTGTATTTCTTCCCTTATCCCCTTCCATATCTTGGACATCCTTGATAATCTCCCTAGACGTATTGTAGAAAATACCAACGAAGAATAAAGACCAGGCTTTCTCACTAAATGGCTCAAAGACCGCAGAGGCTCCGAAAACAACTACCAAGCCTACTGAGATGCTGATTGAAATATTGCCAGGAAGGCCCTTATCTTTGAGCCGGAGACCGAATGGGAACTCGTAATTTATGAGCAAGATTAGTGCTATTATCCAGATTGCAAGAGACGGGTACCAATCTGAGACTTCGAATCCTTCTACTGGATTTGATCCTGATATCAACCAGTAGCAGAGAGCAATACTGAGGATTGATGAAATCATAGTGATTGCAGTAGCTGTTTTTGCATGATTAAGAGAAATTCTTCCACTAGGCAAGGGCCTGTCGGGACGATTAACTAAGTCAATTTCAAAATCATAAATATCATTCAATGCATTCCATGAACACATGAAGAAAAGGACAGATGAAGCGTGTAGTATGGTGATATGTGCCAGTAACCCTTGGGGGACATCCCCTAAAGCTATGATAGATCCTAAGAAAACACCGAAAACACCTGTGAGATTATTTCCCAAACGAAACAATGTGGCCCAGTCTGTCACGGAAGTGTTGGCATTCACGTGCCTGTGTAGGTATTACTTGACTTGAGTATTCCCTATGTCATGCGTGAGCCGTAACCTCGCCAATCCTCAGTCCCCATACACAAACCGTGTAGGTACTTCCTCTGAATTGACCCCTGACATGACCGATTTTATCGAACCTTGTGTCCTTGGCGAGAATGTTACCAACCTGATTCATTGTAGCCCCCCATCTAAATCTCTCATTTAGATGATCGAATATTTCTACAGTATTAGCAGAGCCTCTTTCCTCGAGAAGGATTCTCACTTCCTCCCTTAATCTGGTTGTTTTAGACATCAGATTGACGCCCCTATCTTTTGTGATTGTGTCTTCATTCTCGATCTCAAGCCCTTCCAAGAAGAGGGAGAGACTTCAACAGGTGTGGCTAGTCTCGGCAGAGGCTTCCAGGATCCAAGATTAGCTAGCCTGCCCCCTCCACAGACCAGGGAATCATGACTCGGCCTTAGTTCACTATTAGCCCTTCTGAGTGAGCTTAGCGGAACGATCCTGTATGGCTTTGACTTCATCTGGTAGGTTACGTCTAAATCGTAGTTGCTGCTTCTGTTCATGAAACCACGTTGATATGATTTACATATTAACCAAGGCAACGGAGTGAAGGTAAAAGTGAAAGTGAAAACAAGAGTAATGGGGGTACCCACTGTTTTCAAATATGGAAGGTGGGTGGCACTAATACCGCTCGTGTGGTGTAGTTCGGTCCATCATGTCGCCCTCTCGAGGCGACGACCCGGGTTCAAATCCCGGCACGAGCACCAAAATATTACGATCTGGCATGTTAATGGATTTGTCCTCAATACTAGTTGATTGAGAGGAACTTCTAATAATCCCGGGCGACAAGCAGTTACATGAGAGTCAGGTCAGTAGTTATCGTGTTAATTTTCCTCGGTTCAGTACTATCTGGTTGCACGGGAAATAATTCAGAGAAAGATGAAAGGATAGAAGCATTGGAATCTGAGTTATCAGACTCAATATCGGATCATGATTCCTCCTTAGACCAAATCACAACCCTTGAGTCTGCGTTGGCAGAGTCCTTGTCCACACTGTCTGTTGTTGAAAACACGGTAGTTGATCTAACTGCTACTATAGCAGGATATGAGGCAGAAAGAACCGACCTGGTGGGCCAAAGGGACGATTTAGTTCATCAACTGAATATGTCCAATGGCAATGTCTCTGTTTTGCTTGATGAAATAGATTCTTTAGATTTTGAAATATTGGATCTGGACAATCAGATACTTGGATTAACCTTGGAATTGTCCCAAAAAGAGACTCGGATTAATGAGCTTGAAAACACTATATCCACACTTAGTTACACTCTGTCAAAACTGACTTATACAATTGTTTACAAATCTGAAGATTGTCCGTTAGGGAATCCAGGATATTTCATAGATATTGGGTTTGATGACGGTGAAGGCCTCGGAATCGAGGGAGATGGGAGGGTAACCTACCAAGAGGTTCAAACTACAGTCGGCGAATGTCCCGGTAATTACGGCATAGTGTATAACCAGACAACTGCTGAACATGACTGGGCGCAACAAAGAGTGGTAGAAATGGGTGGTGTGCTATATTTCATAGCAGATGATGGAACCTCCGGATGGGAATTATGGAGAAGTGATGGTACAGTTTCTGGTAGCTACATCGTAAAAGATATTCGAGGAGAGGAGTGTCAAACTGTCCAGAATGTATCAACAGGTGAGGATGAGGAAAATTGTTCCAATCCTAGCTCAATTTGGGATAGAAGCCATGACGGAGTTTTTCTGCCTGCTGAGATTGTTGCCGGTGAGGATGTGATATTCTTCACTGCCTACAATCAATGGAGGGACGAGACAACCTGGTCAGCAGCCGACCTGTGGGTGAGTGATGGTACAGAGGAGGGTACTCTACTCGTCAATGACCTTTGGGAAGGTTGGGATTACTATTGTTGTGGAACGAACTTCGATTATGTTGGAATAAGTAACCTAGAGATAATTCCCAAAGTTGGAAACAACCCTGATAGGGTTATTTTCTCAGCGATTCATACACGTGGCAATCCAGGCAACACCTCAGCACAAGAAGACGGCACAAATCTGGGTCCCACTGGTGAAGAGCTGTTCATCAGCGATGGCACCTTTGCAGGTACCCAGATGGTTGCCAATATCAGGGGTGAGGATGAAACCTGGCTTTACGGGGACACCACCTATTGTTGTGGTGATTGGAAAGGTTCCATGCCAAGAGACATGGTTTTGATAGGACAGCAGGTATGGTTTACTGCTGAGACCGATGACCATGGAAGGGAGCTCTACAGATATGTCTTGGGGAATTCCTTTGGAGCTGGCAGTGGGCATTATCTCGTCAAGGACATAATGCCAGGAGCTGCTACTAGTAATCCTGGCGAGCTTACCAGAGGATCTGGAGGGTTGTTCCTATCTGCAGATGATGGAGTTCACGGGCAAGAGCTATACTTCACTCTTGGAGATATTTTCACTACAAATATAGTCAAGGACATCTGGCCGGGAGAGAATAACTCTAGTAGTCCGATGTGGTTGACTAAGCTGGGAAGCAAAATTATTTTCTCCGCATATGACGCATTAAACGGTAGAGAGCTATGGATTTCCGATAGTACAGAAACCGGGACGTTTATGCTAAGGGACATAAATCCGGGGAGCAATTCCAGCAATCCTACTGGGCCAATGAAAATTCTGAACGGAGAATTATACTTTATGGCTAATGACGGAGTTCATGGTGCTGAACTGTGGAAAACCGACGGTACTAATTCTGGAACTGTGATGGTCAAAGACATCAACCCAGGGGAAAACAGGAGCCTGTTCTGGGGAGGTCAGAATCATTGGAGTGGCGAATATACCCACACACATGGGGATTACTTCTATTTCGTTGCATATGATGGGGAAAATGGTTCTGAGCTATGGAGATCAGACGGAACTGAGAATGGAACTAACATGGTAGTGGACGCAAATCCAGGAGAGGGCGATAGTTGGCCGTGGTGGTTCACTAGTCTCGGAGACAGATTATTCTTCACGGCTTGGGACGGCAATACAAGAGAATTATGGTTCTATTGGGATAATCCTGGACCGGTTATATCCTCAGATGCCTAGTGGGAATCGTCTTAAGGCCACCTTCGTTGGAAAAGTAAGGTCGCAATGCGCGTTGAGCATGATGTTAAGCTAACTTTTGATGATGTACTGATTAGACCTAAGCGTAGTACGCTGGTTTCAAGATCTGATGTAACCCTAGTTCGGGATTTTAAGTTCAGACATTCTGATACCACTTGGACCGGAGTTCCAATTGTTGCTGCAAACATGGATACTACAGGGGTTTTCGGAGTTTCTAGGATTCTTCAGAACCACAGGATGCTGACCTGCCTACAGAAATTCTACTCCACCAGGCAGTGTTCAGAAGCATGGGATGATGGAATTGACCCGGGGCATGTAGCCATTACTTGTGGATCGACCGAAGATAGCTTGGAGCTACTCAAGAAGAAGATGGCCACGAGTGATGAGTTGTCAATGATATGTGTCGATGTGGCAAATGGTTACAGGGAGGTATTTCTAGATTTCATCAAAGACGTCAGGAGGAACTATCCTAATTCCATAGTAATTGCAGGGAATGTGGCAACAAGGGAGATGACCGAGGCACTCATCTTAGCTGGAGCTGATGTTGTGAAAGTAGGCATAGGGCCTGGTTCGGTTTGTACGACCAGGAAGGTGGCTGGTGTTGGATACCCCCAACTATCTGCAATCTCAGAGTGTGCTGATGCCGCGCACGGACTGGGAGGGCATGTGATGGCCGACGGTGGTTGCTCTTCGCCCGGGGACGTAGCTAAGGCCTTTGCAGCTGGAGCTGATTTCGTAATGCTGGGAGGGATGCTGGCAGGCCATGATGAGTCGGGAGGAGAGTTGGTGAAAGGCGACAATGGAAAGATGTACAAGTCATTCTATGGGATGTCGTCAGCTAAAGCAATGCGAGAGTACTATGGCGAAGTGGCTAAGCACAGAGCCCCAGAAGGAAAGGAAGTAAGAGTGCCCTACAGAGGCGGTTTGGAAGAGACTGTTCAATCAATATTGGGAGGAGTTAGGTCAGCATGCTCCTACGTAGGAGCCAGGAGGATCAAGGATCTGCCAAAATGTACTACATTCATCAGAGTTACACGTACAACGAATGAAGTCTACCAAAGATTCAATGTGGAAGAGTAATCTCTTGGGGAAACTGAATTTAATGACTTTGTTTTGCGTTAATCGTGGATGAGTTCCTTGCACTTGTAGCAATTGGTGCTTTTATCGCGGCCGCCCTCACAGTTCCGGCTGGATTCGGTCTCTCTACAATACTGACGCCGTTGGTACTTGTACTAATGCCCCCTCATGAGGCGGTGGCAGTTGTCGCAATCGTCCATGGAGCTCACAATGCAGGAAAATTGGTTCTTCTTTGGGAGAATGTCGATTTAGATGCATTCAAGAGATATGGAATTTGGCTTGTGGTAGGTTCAATTATTGGCGCTATTCTCCAGAGCCATGTACCTCAGAAGCCTCTCTTGGGAATTCTAGGATTGGCATTGATGGCCCTCCCGATTCTTACAATTAGTGAAAGATGGACAGGGTATAGGATTCCTGAGTCGAATGACAGAATTGGGGGTTTTGGATCTGGTTTCATGGGAGGTCTTTCGGGTCACCAGGGCGCTCTTAGAGCAATGTTTCTTTCTAAGAGAATTCCTGATAAGATGTCATATGCAGCCACAGCAAGTATCCTAGCTTTGTGTGTAGATTTGTCAAGGATTCCAGTATATTTGATATACCGAAGTGATGATATTTACTCCCATTACAGCCTCATAATAGTACTAGTTTTTTCAGCCCTAATTGGCGCCAGGATTGGCAAGAGATGGCTGAAATCGCTAAAATCTGAATTAATAAGGAATGGAGTTATGATTGGCATAGTATTCAGTGGCGCCTTATACTTGATGGAAGCATTATCCTAGATATCTAGGATAACTTGTGAAGTCCATCCCGGTCCTTCAAAATCGGGCACTTCAGGGAGTTTTCCACTTACTGTAATCCCCTCTGGAATCTCCTCGAGAATCAATTCATGCATAGTGATAGCCTTGACTTCTATCTCCCTCTCTACCAAATCTGAGTCTATCCACGATACATGGCCAGAAATATAGTCATCAGAAACAGAAATAGAGACATCGACAAGCCACTGTCCTTCACCATACCCCCTGTATAGGACCTCTTCTAGCCACCTAACTAGTCCTCTTTCTAGATCGTTATCAGCTATAGGAACAGCCCAGGCAGAGGTTTGCCTTACAAGTGAGTTGAGTTCGTTGATTGGTACTAAGAGCTGATATTCCTGTATACCTAGGGTAGTCTCTCTTATGATGCTCTCTAATGTATTAGAAAAAGATCTGATTCCAACGTCTGCTGTAGTAGGGAATATCCACCATGACATAGGAACAACTCTCGGACCCTAAATATCTGAAGACCTAGTTGAACATGTCGCAAAGTTCGCCTTGGGAAGGGAAGCTGGTTGGATCCTTCGGATGAGTATTCCATTTATTTTCGCACTTGTTAACGAAGCCATCGCCATCGGAGTCTACATTGGCGTCAGCCGGATCCATGGGATCGAAGCCGAAATAATATTCCCAACCGGCCCACATCGAGTCATCATCCTGATCTTGATGATATACTTCTGAGCCGTCTTCCCAGATGTCACCATCACTGTCAGGATTAACTGGGTTTGTACCATTCTGATATTCCTCGAAATTAGTATAGTTCTCAAGATCATTGTAGAATCTTAATCCTGCCTCTGTCATATGATCAATATGACACTCAGAATTCTGCGGATTATTCCATCCGGGACAATACCTGTTCATCAGATTAGTACGGTTTAGCCCGTCTTCATCGAAGTCCTCTTGCCCATCGTCTATCCCATCTAGATCGGAGTCGGGCATTCTAGGATCCATTGGGCCTCTAGCACCCAATGCATCGAGAGTATTATTGTCGACAAGCCCCATCATTAGCGATTCCTCGGAGTATGTTACCTCCCAACCGTCTGGTAACTTGTCACCGTCTGTGTCGTGTGATACTGGGTTCGTATCCCATCTGTCCGGTGCCTCTTGAGAATTCATCAGAGTGTCATTGTCTATGTCGAAAACTGAATCAGGAATGGAACCGTATGAAGGATCCAATGCCCACCTCCCTCCATCGGGAATGAAGAATCCTGAGATATTCAACTCCCAAAGGAAATATTCCGGATCTATGATCCCATCGTTATTCCTATCTCCGGAAGAGGAGAATCCATCTAGATAGTTCTTCCATATCCAACCACCGGGCCCTAATCCACATTCCATCATTGAATCACAACCTGGAGGTAGCCACCAGTCTGTTACTACCCAGAGGCTATGGCTATTGGTATTCTGCTGTACGGAAAATACTTGCATCTCCCAACCATCTGGTTGAGAGTCGCCATCGGTATCATTGTTCAAGGGGTTCGTTGCGGACTGCCATGGTCGCGGGATAAACAGTACTTCTCCTCCATCGTTTAGTCCGTCGGCATCGCTATCGGCGTTGTTGGCGTGAGTAATGTACTGATCCTCTCCATCTACGACCTCCTCACCGTCCTCTAGGCCGTCATTATCTGAATCGAAGGCGGATGCGTTAGTGTAGTATACGGAGCCATTCCAGACAAATCCATCAATAGCCTCTGTAAAGTCCTCCAAACCATCAGAGTCAGTGTCTTTGTCAGTAGCATTAGTGAATGTCTCAAAGTACTCCACGGCGTCAGATAAACCATCCCTGTCAGTGTCATATGCACCCGGGTCGCTTCGTACAATTACATCCCTGACGCCATGATCAACAATTCTGATTGTCCACCCTATTACTTCGATTCCATCAATTAGGCCGTCTCCATCTGTATCGGGAGAGAGTGGGTCCGTGGATCTACCATCAATGGCTCCATCCCCGTCCCTATCCCTTGCATTGAACTCATCGAGATTTGTGAACCTTTCATCTTCCTCAACCACTACTACCAAGTCCTGTAGTCTGCTAGAAATTTCCTGCCCCACCTCCACATTGATATGATATACCCAACCGGCAGTGAGCGTCTTGACAGGTATGTTGACATACTCGCTGTCTTGGACTGTTCTAACATAGAGGATTGTCTTATTTACCGTCACGTAATCCCCAATTTCAACCATTATTGATTGTACTGTTGAGACCCCTACCATGTCAGAATACCTGACACCCCCGTCTCCATCTGAGTCATAACCGTCGAAGTCTGGATCGTCATCGGCATTGCTACCATCATTTGGATGTATACCACTAAGATACTCCCAACCATCGGGCATTCCGTCATTGTCAGTATCGAATTCTTCTGGATCAGTGAAATTTGATGGGCCCCAGGTATAGGCAACCTCGTACTCTTCCACATTGTTCAATCCATCTTCATCTGGATCCCCGAATGCATCAGTCGCATTAGACGGATCTAGAAGGTCACCGTAGCAGTACTCGAATCCGTCTGGCATCCCATCTCCATCAGTATCCCAGTCACTAGGTCCATTCAACCTTCCATCGCCATCCATGTCTTGCTCGAACCAAGTAAGATCACCGGGCTCAGACATGAACTCACTAAATGGTGCTTGAAGGCTAATAGTTCCAAAAACGGGAACTCCACAGTGAGTGCCTAACTCAATAAAACCGAATGCAATCTCATGTCTATCTGCAATTAGATCGCCGTCACTGTCCTCTTGAAGAGGATTGGTGTCATATCTCTCTTCTACGAAATTTCTCAGACCGTCGGGAGTTGGTTGCTCCAAATCCAATGCGGCGTCACAGGATATCTCTCCGTCTGCATTGGCTACGAGATTCCAGTCTTCAGTACTTAGCTCATTCATTATTTGCTGTCTAGCATCTGGCCCTTGACTATTCACAGATCCATCTGGAGTTAGGAAATAACAGTCCCTATTGGCGTTTAGTGGATCCAGTAACCTTAGGACACCATTGGGTGTGATAATCTCGTGGACATGCATGGATTCCCACTTATCATTCAATCCATCATCATCTGAGTCACTATCCATTGGCTTGGTCCCTAGAGCCGCTTCTTCGGTATTTGTCAAGCCATCCCTGTCTGGATCTCCATAGGGGCCATTGTCAGGATTGGGGAATGTTTCATTTTGTTCGCCTGTTTCATCTTCATTATCAGTATCTGAGAATGGAATCTCAGAATCGGCAGGCTCTCCGTTGTCGAGTGGGTCCAACCCATTCCTGATTTCCCAGCCATCGTCTAAGCCATCGTTATCAGTATCAAACTCTCTCCAATCAGTACCATAAAGTGTCATTTCCATCCTATCTGGAATGCCATCGCCATCTGTATCTGTACCGCCTTGGCCAGTGGATTCAATGTCTACAACATCTGACCCAGCCGGCTCAAATCCCCCTGACTCTGTTGTCGACAGTCCGGCCCCAATAATAGTGTAAATTCCGGCCAGACAGAGGGTTGCAACGATTGCAGTTACTGCATATTGATTGTGATTCATGGCCATTGTTACACCCCGGCCCCCTAGGGGGCCGACCCTTTGACATTAGGGACGGATATAACATTTGACAGGCCAGGATTATCTGGAGATGGCTACGGAAGTTCTCTTTGGAGCTATATTTACCGTTAAGACTCCTCCTTCTGAGCCAATCTTAATTCGGCCCTTAACGCCTGTCGATCTTTCCCAACAACCAAGCAATATGCCACCTGAAATAGCAGGATGGAAGCACCCGACAATCTCTGAATTCAACTCTCCATTTTCTGTGTTTAGTTTTGGATTGGATAGTCTTCCTAATCCTTGAAGGGAGAGGTTTCTGATTGATGAGTTTGTCCAGTCCTTTGCCTCTGAAATCATTACGTGCTTCTCACTATCTGAAAATAGTTGCCTGCATGTATCTGCAACGGCCGTCCACCAAATAGCCCTTTTTCCAACTACATCTTCCCAGATATAGTCCTCCTCGCGAGAATCCCTGAGTGAGGCTATTTGAGCGATTGTGAATTCTTCAAATCTTAATATCAGATCCCTATGAATCATAATTTTTCTTTCGCCATCAATCTCCCATCCACCCGATTCTAATTCTCTGATATCGGACCACTGAACGATACTAGAATTTTCTGTAATTCCATCAATGGCGTTCCAACTCTTTTTTATTTCCTGAGGAGATGGTATATCCACTTCATCATCGGTCAGTTCGACCATCAATACATCCTTTGATTCTGACCATCTGAACTTATGTCTTTTTCCTGTGGCCTTCTCCCAAGTACTAGCGATAATCCCTGCATCCAACGGGCCCGAACAAAATCTATTGACCAAAATAATGGTTTTTTCGGAGGATTCCTCTATAATTTCTATTTCACCTAAGCCCCTACATAATCTTCCTTCTGAGAAATATTTCCATTTTCGTGGATTCTTTCCTCGGGGAGAATCTTCCTGTAAAGACATGAGGAACTCCTCTGACTCAGAAGAAGCATGGGCGATTTTTCTACCTAGGCTGAGGCTTGTCTTCATTTCAAGATTTGAGAAAAGTGCATTCATCCATCTCGGACTCACCATCCAGATTTTTTGACCGTGCCTCTGCATATCGGATATTGACCCGTCTGATTCTGATTTCCATCTTTCTTCTAAAATTTCAGGGAGTGACTTTTGTTTTCTGAAACGATCTAGTAATCCCAGATAATCAACCCCCTAGGAAATCAGAGATCCTATTGAATGCCTCGTCTAAGATTTCAATCGGAGGTAGGCACACCATTCTGAAATGGCCGTGGCCATACTCAGGAGAGAATCCTGATCCATGCACAACTAAGACATGTTTTTCTTCGAGTAGGCGGAGTACGAATTTTTTATCGTCTGATGATAGATTGTCATTAGAAATTCTCACGAATAAGTAGAATGCTCCCCCGGGGGCTTCACATTCTAAGCCTTCTATTTCTGAAATCCTATTGATGCAATAATCTAGCCTCTCCTTTATCCTACTGCGATGACCCTTGAGCCAATCGGTATCATCTGTCAGACCTGCTAGATAGCCAAACTGAGCTGGAGTGGATGCACAGAGCCTGCTCCTTAGTAGTCTCTCAACTCCATCGCGGACCAAGCCTAGCTTACGAGATGGATCATGCCATGCCATATACCCTATCCTCCAGCCTGGAGCGAAGTAAACCTTCGAAACTCCATTCAAGGCCAAAACTGGAACTTTTTTGGACCGTGATGCTACTGATACAAATTTGTCCGTGAAATCCAAGCCATCATAAATCTCATCTGCTATTATGGTACATTTTGGCCACTTCTCGGCTATATGAATGAGACTGTCTATTTCCTCAGCGGATGCGACGTTACCGGTCGGATTGTTCGGATTGATTAGAACAAGTAGGCGGACGCTTTCGTCCATTTTTGATTTGATATCTTCTAGATCGATACGCCATCCATCGTTTGGATCAAGGCGATATTCTACAGTTGTGGCGCCATACATCTGCGGATAGGCCATGTAAGGCGGGTAATGTGGGCCCGGAGCCAATACTTTGTCACCAGGCTCTAAGAACGAGGCGAAGATAATCTGTAACGCCTCAGTAACTCCATGAGTTACATAGACATCGTCCATTTCGCAAGCCCACCCTTTTTTGGTCTCTGACAACGCAATAGCCTCACGTAATTCTGGAATCCCGTAAGAAGGGCCATATCCGTTTTTTTGATTGTCCAGAGCATCCTTGTATGCACTGATCATGTGCTCAGGAGTTGGGAGTCCATCGAATGCCAATGGGTCCCCTACGTTCATTCGTATGATTTCATGACCTTGTTTCTCGAGTTCTACGGCTGGGACAACTACATCTCGAATGGCATACTCTATTGCGGCGGCGCGGGCTGAAACATCGATTATCTCAACCATAATCTCACAGCCCGAGGAATGTATTTGCAGCTTTAAGTGCATTTGGGATGCCATCTCCATTTGTCCCTCCTCCTTGGGCCATGGTCGGTCTACCTCCTCCGCCACCTCCAATATGCCCTGAGATCGCATTTAGAATCTCAACAGCATTGTGTCTATCTGAGGCGATAGAGTCTTCTGTACATGCTACAATCAACTTTCCACCCCCTATTCTGGTTCCGAGAATGGCCAGAGTCGGCGTGTCTGTATCACGAGTCAGCTGAGAGAGCATCGTCATCATCTGCTTCATTTCACCATCTATTTCCATGATGACATATCTGACTCCATCTATCATCACCGAGTCATCACCGCCCCCAGATGTCCTTAGTCTGACGATTTCCTCTTCCAGGGATTCGATTCTCTTCTGTTGGGATTTCCATTCTTCGAAAAATCTAGAAACTGCCTTAGGTAAATCGTCTGAATGGACCCCGAGTACCTCTGATGCTTCGCTCAATATTCTCTCTTGTCGCCTTGAGTGGTCCCTCGACGTCTCCCCTGCCACGATTTGCAGACGC
>DAOI01000019.1 GCA_002501805.1 Euryarchaeota archaeon UBA463
TGGCCAGAAAGGGAGTATGCCCGCCATTCGGCGGTTGGTCCGCTTCTCTTCTTTTTTACTGGCTCTTCCGATTTATCCGGCAGGGCTATTGCGAGCATCCCCGCGAGTAAAAACAACAGCATCCCCCCACAAATCAGGGTGACGCCGGAAACTAGCCCGTCTCTAAACCAACTGGCAATTGAGTAAAATATGGAAACATCTGGTTTTTCAAACTCTTGAGAGATTCTAACGAATCGACTTGCCTCCATCGAGTAGTTGCCATCACTACACCTGGGTGAGGAAGAGTTGTGTGGATTGAAGCAAAGCTGGCCTATGTATATCATGTCGGCGACATCTTCCCTTTGAGTGGATACTTCACAAGCTGGGTAATGGAAGTCCTCTCCCGATTCATTCAGAAGTGAAATCTCTAATGAATAGCAATCGTCCCACAAACCATCTCCATTCGAGTCATTGTACGACCCATAGGAGTAAACGGCCCATCCATTGTTGGACCCGGATTCGGTTTGCTCGAACAATAGGGTTGTCTCCGTTCCAGAGAAGAAGAACTGTACCTCCGGATTATCATCAGTCGAGTCGAGAAGAGGGATTGGGGTTCCAGTACCGAAGAAGAGAATTCCAATGAACAGTAGAGATCCTGAGATTGCAAAAGTCACATTGGTTGCTGGATGCATGGTGATTACCAGTCTCCGGAGTACTTAGGCACTCAAGTCAGTTGTGTCGCAAGGAGGAAAGATAGTAGCCAAATTCTAGCCATCCTCTTCCTCCTCATAGGTGCTTTTCGGGAAAAGGATACTTTGAACAAACAGAGGAATGAGGTGATTCCGAAGCCTCCAGTCACTAGAAATGCCGATTCTCCTAGTGCCCATGAGGTATTCTCCAAAGATCCTGAACCAGGGGATTTTCCTGCATGCATCATTGCCAATGTTACCAAGCTTGTCAACTGCCCAACAATAAGCATTGATGCAGAAGCGTCTGCGAATGGCTCGGCCCATTTACTCGTTCTAGGTCTAATTCCTGATTTGGTTCCCGATCTCCGCTCCTTGTATGATGATTCATCGCGATTTGACCACCTAGATCTGGGCGATATTCCCATAAATGCCCATAATAGTACAATATATTGGCTTGTTGATTAATCATAACATACTCAAACCACCTCCCATCGGGTTCAAACGTGGAATATCTGGAGTTGATTGAGGCTGCCTCTCTGAGTCTTTGTGGCCTTGCCACTTTTCTCTGGATGGCCATAGGATCTCTGTCGAAGACAACTAGAAGCGAGATATTAGCTCAGAGGCTAATCTCTGTGATTTGCCTGTCTTCGGCCGCACTTCTTTTCGCATTGCACTATTCTGGAGGAGAGATATGGGGGTCAAAGAACATTGCAAGGCCATTTGCAGTGATTGCGGTAACGATGGCAGTTGCATCGGTCATGAACATAAAGGGAAAAGATGTCCAGGGGGAGGCGAATCCTCACAATATCATGAAGGCACGAAGGGATGAAGAGTAGTCACTCTGAGTTTAGTTTGTCGTTAATGAAAGAACGCATGTAGTCTGGCAGCTCTCCGTTTACGAAAACTACATCCTGAACCTGATCTAGTTTCATCAGAGAGTAGAAAATCTGCATGGCAGTCATAGGAGTGGCGCTACAACCGGTACATCCGCCCTCCAATGAGATCATTATCACCCCATCAGTGGTATCTACGACGTTTACCACTCCATCATGGGCGTCTAGAACGGCCTGGACAGGCCCGACGGAGTCAAGGATGAGTTGTTTGTCGACCATGTTGTTATCCCCTTGGGGGCGGGGGTCTTTCAAAGAATTGCCTCCTCGGAGTATCGTGAGCAGAGTTACGCGAGTCATCCTAATCGACCTTCTTGTCGAAAGATCGGAGTTTGGTCATGGCGGCAATCAAGAGGTGATTCAGCCTATTGCAGAGAGGAGTGCAGTGGAGGTCCTCCTAGTGACTCCGCAAATGCAGTCCGAGGAAGCTGGTTTACGCGCTCAAGAGCAAGGGCTGGTCGAAATCACAGAGAATGATGTGCCCAATTGGGACTATGAGTATCCATTCTGGGAAGAGTGCAGCATGGAGATGCATGGGAATGAGGTGGTCTTCAGAAGGATAGCAATGCCATTGCATGGAGACGATGAAATGACTCGGGATTGGGTTCGGGACATTGCGCCGGATGCGGTAGTCTGCAGCGGCTCCAGAAGAAACGTGACAATGTGGGAAGAGTGGATGAGTGGTGGTGGTTCGCTGATGAGGTGCTCATCGAGAATGGGCATTCCCACGCTCGGAATCTGCTTCGGCCACCAACTTCTATGCCACGCCCTTGGAGCTAGCGTAGAAAGAGCAGAGTCAATGTCCAGCGGAGTCTGGGAGCTTACACTCAATTCGCGTGGCTCCTCTGACGAATTGTTTGCCAGCAGAGGAAGCGGTGAAGGAGGGGCCCCTGTAGCGTTATACTCCCACCAGGATCATGTTACAACCGTTCCAGAGAGTTGCTTGCTACTTGGCTCGGCTGAACACAACAGAGTTAC
>DAOI01000024.1:0-107992 GCA_002501805.1 Euryarchaeota archaeon UBA463
GACCCTGGCCCTGACCTTGGCCTTCGCCTTCGCCACCTGTTCCAGGTTCGGCATCAGATTGACCATCTCCTTCTCCACCTTCGTAATCTGGGTCGTAGGCATCAGGTATTCCATCACCATCCGAATCAGATGACGAGCCGTCGTTGGGGTCATTAGGGAACGGATCAGATCCGTCCGCTACTCCGTCACCATCAGTATCCGCTGAGTTCGGGTTAGTGCCCGAAGCGTATTCTTGGCTGTTTGTCAGTCCGTCCCCGTCAGGGTCAGCGTTGGCATCTCCAGCTGAGTTAGGATTCAGACCATAGGCCACTTCCCACCCATCTGGCAATCCATCGTTGTCCGTATCGGGGTTGTTCATATCAGTTCCTGCAGCTTGCTCCTCGGCATTGGTGAGCCCATCATTATCCCAGTCTGCACCACCATCAGAGGGGTCCAGTGGGTCAGATCCATCGGCACTTACGCCAACGGAGCCCGCCATTGTTACAAGGAGCAGTGCAATTAGCATGCTCGCATTCTTTGTCTTCTGCATTTTCATCATATCTCCAAATTCAGTTCAGAGAACCCGCTGTTCTCTCTTTCCGGAAACAGCTAGCGCTGGGGAGTCCTTCGCTAGTATGCTTCCGGGAGGTCCGGAAATTCTATTCGAACGAGAATATATAGTATCAACAATACTGAAAAACGCTTCACTAAGCGCCATTTTATTACTCCAGTAATTATTGTTTTTTTGTTCTCGTTCCTCCATTATCGTCATCCAGTCTCACGGGCTTTCATAGGGAACCCACTGTTCCCTCTACATTCTCAGAGTAATGAATGATATTTCAATGGTTCCCGTGGTAGATTCACGGAGTAAGCCTAGATAATTCTGCTTTGAATCTGGCTGAACCTAGGAAATGAAGTACCGGAGTCGCCAATGTGGCGACAAGTAGAGTACCGAAGAACACTCCTGACCACAGTTCTATCCCCCTCCCGAGTGTTAGGAACAATATCCATCCTGCACTAGTGAATGCAAGTGGACGGTACCTCTTGCTGTATAGGACTAGTCTGGCTCTTGCGAGCTCGTCACTGTAGAATTGGGGAGCCTCATCTACAGTTACTAGCCCCGTCTCAACTGCACAACGACCACAAATAAGGTAACGAGGACCATTACCACTGACGAAATGTGACTGATGGTAAGTCTGATTGCATTTCCTACACGTCGGCATGTATCTCGTCATTTCCAGTGGGCCTATGTCCTTCAACACTACGGTCGTCTAACCTGCCCCTCGATTTGATGATTGGATATTACAGGCTTCCTCGTTACGAACTCGGATAGTAAATCACGACCACTTGGACTGCCTACTGATTCAGGATGGAATTGAACGCCATCTATGGGTAACGTCCGATGAGTCATCCCCATGAGAAGATCTCCCGTATCATCCCAGGAATTGGGGATCAAATCACTATCCGTCGGTAAGAGAATCAAACTATTATACCTCATCATAATAGATTTTCTTGGTAATTCTCTGAATATGCCAGTGCCATCACTAATAATTACGCTTGGTGTTCCATGCACAGGGCCCTTGGGTGACTCAACTAGTTCCCAACCATCTGCTAAGCCTAGTGCTTGATGCCCTAGACACAATCCTAGGACAGGTATGTGTTTGCCAGCTATCATCAGATTTCCTGAGACGCTCCTCCTAGCAATCTCCATCGTTATCGGATATGATTCAGGCCTCGAAGGACCGGGCCCTAGAATTATCCTATCTGGACTAGTGTTGTGTAGTAATTCATCGACTGCATTGGAAACAGAACTTGTATTGAATTTTCTACCATCTGCAATTACTACATCCGAACCTAATGAAGAAATTACCTCGGCAATATTTCGAGTGAAAGAATCCAAGTTATCGATTAGAAGAGTGCAACCTTCAATCTTGTCACATGGATAATTCACTATGGAACCAAAACTCCCTTCTTTAGCCATTAAGCCCGGATTCAGATGATCAATTATTCCTCCATGCTCAGGAATAGGATATATTTCCACTCCTCTTTCTGGCAGGTCCTTGTTTGAGAAACCAGTCCTGAAGCCCCATGCTGACTCTGTAACCGCAGCCGCCTTCCAGCGTGCTTCCTCAACCTCCTCAGCTGGAGACGAACCTATCACAATCCCTCCTCCTGCCTGAACTGTTGCATGCCACTTTTCGGGGCCAGAGTGAGCCTCCAATGTCCTAATGAGAATATTCCAGTCAGCTATTCCATGTCCTCTATGGATATGTCCTATCGAACCCGTCCAAGCACCTCTGGGACTTTCTTCAAGCTCATCAATTGCCGCCAGAGTAACTGTCTTTGGACAACCAGTAACCGATCCTCCAGGGAACATTAGGGATGTAACCTCGGATGTGGTGAAACCAGATGCCAATTCTCCCTGCACCCCGCTGACAAGGTGCTGAACGTTAGAGAGGGCCTCTATTCTCCACCCAGACCAATGAACAGTACCAGGCTTACACACTTTACTGAGATCATGTCTTTCCAAGTCCACCAGCATTAGATGTTCAGATATCTCTTTCTCGCTAGAGATCATTTCTTCTCTGAGCTTCTGGTCCTCTTCTAAGCTCCCGCCCCTCTTTCTGGTTCCCTTGATCGGCCTCGTTCTGACTCTTCCCTGCTCTAGCTCTACCAGCCTCTCAGGACTTGAGGAAGCTACTGACCATCCTAGGTCAGACACCATCATCCATGATGAGAAGGGAGCCGGGTTCGAGCGAGTGAGAAGAAGAAAAGAGTCCCACGGATGACCTGGCATCTCCCCCTTCCACTTTCTTCCATAGTTAACTTGATACAGATTTCCACCAGTAATACTCTCCCTGACTCTAGACACTTTTCTAGCATGGTCCGAATCACTTTCACTGTGGGGCACGGAATCTAATTTTGGAATCGCGGGCATATTGAATCCTTCCATCTCTGGCAACTCTAGATCAAGCCATGGATGGCCTTCTATCCCTAATACCCCTATCTCACCGCTATTTCTATCGTGAATAAACCATGCATCTGCTCTCCAAAGGACCCCTAATACAGAACCAGGTACAGGCGTATTGGAGAGTCTGATAGGCTCAGACCATCTCGAGAGGTCATAACCTAGTATTCCAGTGAACCCTCCAGGGTGAAATGTGACGTCTGTATGACATTCTGAAGTGATCTCAAACTGACTAATACAATCCAAGGCCTCTGTTAGGCTAGCGCAATATGCCTCTTCACAGGTGTTCCACTTCTGACCTTCTCTTTCCTGAATAATCAGATTTAGTGGTGAAGGAGGGCCCAATGATACTTCTCCATTCAGGGCAGAAGGAATTTCTTCTGAGGATTCACCTTCTGGTTCAACCATCAATACTCTGATACTATCCAAAGAAGGTAGTAAAGACCTCTTTGAGAGATCAGTAACAGGGCCTCCCGAGTGTAGTAGTATCTCATCTTCAAAAGAACTATCTTCTTCCCTGAGGTGAATAAGTAGGTCTATGAGAAGATCTTCATCATCAGAAATTCCTAGTGACTTCCACCTAGAATTATTCATGACCCGCTCCCCCCGTTTTCTTTACTGGCCCTCAATCTTTTTGACCATGCCTCAGAAGCCACTTTGTAAAGCCGTCCTCTTGGATTTCCAATCTTCCTACCATCTATTTTTCCTAGTGATTTTATTCCCATTCCGCTACCACAAACAATCATCTCAGAGCATCTAGTAATCATTCCAAGTGTTACCTTGGCACCTCTTACAGGAATTCCAGAACTCTCCAAAAATGGCTTGATTACCTGCAGAGAAACCGAGTCCAGTGCCCCATCACTGTGCCTTGGGTGGTATGCTACTCCA
This sequence comes from Euryarchaeota archaeon UBA463, assembly GCA_002501805.1. Classification (GTDB taxonomy): domain Archaea; phylum Thermoplasmatota; class Poseidoniia; order Poseidoniales; family Thalassarchaeaceae; genus MGIIb-O5. The sequence continues at coordinate 3,836 of DAOI01000024.1, forward strand.
TCACTATCGAGAAGCAGGGGCGCGCATCTATCGCCATCGATCAGATTCCCATCCTCGAATAGAAGGCCAATATCAGCACCATTGCTTATTGCGGCTTCCCTAGCATCACGATATGGCTGGTAGTCTCCATGTTTTGTTCCTCTAATGCCATCATCCCAAACAGGAGCACCGAGCGATATTGCGGACAATGGTGTCTCGGGCCATGTCCTGTTTATCGAACCCTGCAAGACAATTTCCCCTCCCGATGTCACCTTCACAATGAGAAGGAATGGATCCTGATCAGAGCACTCATTCCGTTCTTCTGGAGGACTTACTCCTTCTAGCTTTGAGAACACTCTGTTTGACAGGTCAGGAGGGCATTCCAAGCCCAGCTTCTCAGCATGCCTAATCATTCTTTCAAAGTGAAGCTCTGAGGACATTAGGTAATTCCCTCCATCCCAGCCTATTGCCGACCAAACGGACGACTCTGGAACGTCGGAGGCAATCATGGCTTCCGAGAGAGGGTTGCAGATTCAAGCTCTTCGATAGATCAAATTATGTCATCGATAAAGGAGGGGTCTAAGTCATCATCGTCATCAAGCCCTTCTGCGAGATCATCCAAATCCTCAAAATCCAATCCATCGGCCAAATCATCGAGATCATCAATGTCCAATTCGTTGTCGTCTTCTACTCCTAGAAGCTCATCAGCCACTTCCGATGAAGCTTCTCTCGTTACTCCAGTGTACTCTCCTCCAATCGGTTGTACCATGGCATCCTCTCCCATTCCATCGTAACTTACTGATGGAGAGTCTGGCTCTTCTCCGAAGGAATCAGAAGAAATCTCCAGATCATCTAGTCCGAACTCTTCTTCCTCAGTTAACCCCGAAGACTCCCGTATCATCTGTTCCTCTAGCTCAACCTCGAGAGCACCCATCTCCCAAGGTTGGGGTGCCGAATCCTTTCTCGGTCTGATGAATAGTACAGCACCAGCCAGAATCATCAGAGCCGATAACAGCGCTATCAGTGTGTTCATATCTCCACTCATTAGCTGATCAATCCAAGATGCTCCTTCCCCGCCTCCCCCATCTTCGGGAGAGCCGAAAGAGCTCTCAGACCATGGTAGAATCTGTAATGGATCGACAGCCAACCTGTTGACCTCTCCATCGAACGCCACTACAACGACCCAGTAAGACAAGGTATTGTCCAAGGGCCCACCCCCAAACTCATTTAGAATCAGTAGGTTGCCCATCACTTCCTGAGAGCTTCCATCTATCATCGAGCTTACTTGTGTAGCATTTCTGACATCCTCGAATGGATCAAGACTTACAAATACTCGATATGACTGAACTTGAGGGTCCTGACTGAGATCCCAAGTTATATCAATTCGTGAACCAGAACTGTCCCAGTATCCACGTACTCCAGTAACCTCTGGTAGATGCAACCCTGGATCGAGACTGTTCTCATCGACTAGTGCTATTGATGAGGTCCTAAGATTGGTTAGCCATGCATTTCCTGAAGAGTCCACAGGAACTACCGTGACCCACGTCATTATCGATGGAGCAAGACTTCTCCCATCCGATAGTTCTTCAATCGTGATCGGAAGTTGAGAGCTCCTCTCAACAACAGCTACTGGGTTCATGTTGCTAGCATCGGAGAAAGGAACTACGTCAGCGAATATCAGGTATTCATACAAGTCTGAAGCCATACTCTCCTGGAATGTAACAAACATACCATCTCCGTCATCCCCCAATCTCTCCTCTAGTATAGGAGCTATCAGCCTGTCAGGAGGTGTAATGTCCCCTCTGTTATCAACAGGTGTGACTATCGAGATATGATCATCAAGACCAGTCAGGAAAACATTTCCTTTGATGTCATGAACTGTTACTGCGACATATAGTGGAACATCCGGTATTATGGGAGATATCTCAAGTGAATCTACTGAGTTTCCGTACATGGCCTGTTCGATGGTCGTCTGCAACTGAAGTATGCCTCCAATTTGCCTCTGATCGACTACAATTAGATTACATGCAGACGGATCATTGGTACATACTTCACTTAGTCCACTCAAATCATTTAGTGGGTAATCAGATACCCACACGGTGTAGTAGCCGAAGTCGGGCGCTGTCGATCTATTCCATACAATGTCAATCTTGGTCCCATCATCCTCTGGGTGGTCCCAGGCAATCAATCCTTCTACTCTATCTGGCGCATTTGCAGAGCCTTCTTGGTCCGCCTCTGGAGTAGCCTCAACCACCAAAACCGAATCAACATTTGAATTACCCCAGTCGTCAGATGCAACTACTCCGATCCAATATGTTACTCCATCTTGCAAAGGAGACGAACCAAGTGAGTCAATAATCACCTCGTTTACGCTACAATCAGGAATAAACTCTGCTACAGGCCACCCGTCAACTGTACTGGGAGGTTGCCAACCAGATGCAGGAAGGGCATAAACCGTGTAGAACGAGCAGTCTCCCTCTTCGTTAATGTCCCAACTAACCTCAATCCTGCCCCCCTCATCTTCTGGAACGTCCTCAGCCGTAGTCCCTAGTATCATTGTGGGCGCGATGCCATCGTTGAGGCCACCTGCTGTGGTGACCGGCCCAAAGGTAGTGACATTGCTTGGGTCGTATTGTCCAGAAGCATCAACACAAGTGGCAGCAAACCAGTATACTCTCTGAGGAGACAGCTCCATTACCGTAGAATTACCCGAAGAGAATGGTATGTCCACCTCTCCCGTGAGAGCAATAGCATTAGTGATATCCTGTTCAGCAGCCCATATCCTAGTGCTTCCTGGATCTAGCTCTCGGCACATAGACCACTCTAGGACAAGACTACCCGCGGTTCCCCCAGATATTGCCTCAGCAATCAACCACTCCGGAGGACTAGGCATCTCATCAGTTGGGGTAACACTACCTGGCCACGCAACCGCATCTCCTAGAGTTCCGTCCGGGTACTCTATTGCTATGGCAGCCCTGTATAATCTATCATCGGATAATGCCTCAGTGACCCCGTCATTGTCTGCCTCTGTTACCATAACCGAAGTCTGTGACCAGAATGGAATTGTAATGTAAGTGGAGAAGTCATCTAACTCATCCTCGCTTGGGTTCCAGCTCTCCCTTCCTGTTGCGTCCCAAACGAAAATCCTGTAACCGCTCCATGCGGCATCTTCAGCAGGCAACCAGGTTACTTCAAGGACTCCACCTCCATCATTGGGCCTATCAGTAATATTGACTATATTCGTGGGAACCTCAATTCTCTCCCAATCGTAAGTGATCCTAACTTTCATTTTACCGTCACTAGGTGATTGTAACTGGATATGAGTCTCCGCAGAAGAATAACCCGGTCCAACTTGAGATATTGCTGACTGGAAAGCTGACTGTATCCCGGGGTTCATAGTCTGCATATCCCAGCTCCCAGAGTAGTTGAGGAATGATGATCTCGCCCATACCCAAGCCCCAGCTTCTGGTGAAGACATTGTCATAGCAAGGGGGTTCATTGGAAGCCTACCTGGAAGGACCGAATCAGACATTAATGGAATATCAATGGGTTGCTCATCATTGACCAGGACAGTACTCATCCCAGGCCTAGCAGTTTCATTAACCTCCGACCAGGTCCTGTCTCCAATTATGATATTCAGAGGGTTTGCATTTCTTTGTCCGCTGGTATCTGACTCCACAAGACCATCAACAGGTGTGAAGTGATGAAGCCCATCATCCGACACCAGATAAAGTCCGTTGTCACTAACATGTGCTCCCCTTGGGTCTGAGAACAGGCCTGATTGTGATTTCACTAGGTGGTCTCCAGCACTACTCATCACATCTATTCCTCCTGGACTGATCATGACTAGATTCCCGCCATGGGAAACCAGTTCACTTGGGGGCCAAGACATCATTGAATTTGTGGGAGCCCCAACCTCCATGTCTAGTGAGGATGAATTCCAGTGGACTATCGGAGAGATATCTGTAGCTATGTGGACCCCCCAGTCATCCGCTGCGATTGCTCGAACGTCATTGCTGGGAATCTTGTCAATCTGATAAGTTCCGTTAACCATATCTGTGGCTATATCCCATGCAACAACCCCCGGTCTGGTGGCTCCTTGGCCATTATGAGAGATGAATACTGATTCATCGTGGTGCTCAGTTACCGTCACACCATTTTCATCTGTTACTTGCCTACTGATGCTGTCTGCATAGACCAGACCAGAAACACTGTTCCCCGCAAGTCCATCTGAGAATCCTCTAGTCGTCACAACTGTGAGGTTAGAGTCCAGTATCGTTACTCCAGCAGGGCCTCCAGCAAGGATGGTTTCTCCAATAGTTGGTGTGTTAACTACTAGCAGGTGATCATATATCGAACTCGGTAGACCGTCGAACGTAGTTATCGGGTCTTCCCACTCATCCAAGCTTGTATTGAAAACAGCTATTCCCCCCCATGTAGCCGTTAGTATCTTATCACCTAATCCAACGAAGTCCTTTACTATGTCATTTGGAAGTCCGGCAAGCAGGCTTCCATCCCCCCAGCTAAGTGAACTAGTATCAAATGATTGGAAGCCTGCTGCAGACCCCTCATTACCCATTAGTCCAACGTATAGCATGCCATCATCATTATCAAGTACCATTCCATCCATCTGTCCGTGAAGGGCAGGAGCAGCAGACGAGTAGGACCTCTGTAATAGATTGATAGAATACAGCCCTCTGCCAGCTGTTGTTACCCACATTGTGTCTCCATCGAGATGCATGCTGTTGATCACGTCGTCATCGAGTAGATTGTAGCCATATTCCCATCTTACAGATCCGTTCTGTAGGATTTCTCCCTGAAGTATGGATGTAGCGAAGAAGGAGTTACTATCGAATGTTGACGCAACCCATACGTGAGTTGAGTTTGAAGCGAACTCGACGACTCGTCCACTGGAGAGGCCTGCAAGCTCATCAAACCCGGAAGCTATGAGGCCAGTACTGTCTAACATATCAACTCGGTTCAACCCGGTGGTTTGTCCCGACCTTCCAATGGCGTATGTGGGAGTGTTAGCAGGAACTCTGACAATTGAGCACCCGTCCATTCCCGGACTCAGAACCTGTCCACTTGATACAGATGTCCCCGATGTCACTATCCTTGAAATCCCACCAGTGTTGTCATATTGATGAGCAGATAGGAGTACATTGCCATCATGAAGCATCCCACCGGGGAATATCAGGTCTTCCGAAATACCGTCTGCTGAAGTTAGAGTAGGTAGGAAGCTCTCAGTGTTGTAGTTGAATCTATCAAGTCCGACCCCAGTTGTATCGAAGCCCACATAGAGTATACGATTGGCATCATCGCAGGCGAGTGCGCGGGGGTCATCATCAGAGAGTCCGTTATTTCCACCGTCCGTGAGAGGGTCAATCCACTCACTGGTGATACCATCATTATCATGGTCTACTAGGTCGAATCTAGCTACTCCTCCTTGATTGCCGAACCAGGAAAGCCTACCAATTGCAAAGTGGATTATCTCATCACAAACGAGTATGTCGGCCCCGTATCCTCCTGGAATATCGCCCGAGCCGAGATCCCAAGTAGTCCAGTTTCCACTCGTACCATTTTTGTTGAGTATCTGGGCATTAGAATTCCAGCTTCCCTGACGATGCGAAGACACCCATAGATCATCTCCAACTATTTCCATAGAGAAGAATCCGTCTTCTACGTCATTCGGAAGCCCGTCGTTCTCTGTCCACGCGTTTTCGAATGTCTCATTGATGGGATTCCATCGGTATATGCCCTCCATAGTCGCGAATAGGTACTCCCCCTGGAACTCCTCCATTCCTCTTACAGGTCCGGGGAAGTCAGACCACTCGTCCAAGAGTGTCATGGAGGAGTATTGGAATCTCCGTAGGATACTATCGCCGTATGCTACCCACATCTCACACGAAGACGAATTTAGTGGGAAGCAGTCACCCAGAAGCTGGGCGTTAACTCTCTGGACGTTGCCAATGGTCTCCAGATCGTCCTGCCATGTCTCATTGATAGTGTTCCACCTGACAATAGTCCCCTCTCCATCGTTCCAGGACTGGGTTGGCCTTACACCAATCCAGAGCTCGTTTCCAACCACGCCCATCCCATATACCTTGGAGCTGGAGCCAATCTGATTACCAGCATCCAAGGCAGACAGTGAAGTATTATTATTCAGCGCAATTCTGTAAACCTCATCATTTGAGTTCCACCACTGATTACTCCTTTGGGTGGAATAGTAGAGAACGTCTCCTATGATTATCATTTCAGCAGGACTTCTCGAGGGAACATCTGGGCCATTGGCATTAGAACCTCTATCCCAGTCGATGAGGACCGTATCATTGATCACATCTATCAGGGTAAGTCCGAAATCTCCTCCTGCCCACATTGTCCCGCTCTGCCTGCCTGGTATCAGTGTAGTGACATCATCATCATCGATGTATCCCTGCGTGCTATCCCAAGTGGTAAGCCACTCCTCGTTGGCTAAGTCATACCTAGCAATTCCAGTATTCTCAAATCCGAGATAGAGTATTTCTCCAATCTTAACGGTCTTCGCACGCTGAGTGTCGTCACCGGCGGTCCAAACATCAATGATTTCAAAACCATCAACTCCACCAAGCTCGCTAGTGTCTACTACTACTGCACCGCCATCAGTTCCAGCGTATAGTATCGGATACCCATCTGAGTCATTACCAATCAGATCGACAGAGTTTACCTGTCGAGATGGCATTTCCGATCCGCCACCGGTGGTAAGGCACTCAAGTAGGTCCAGCGTACCCTGTCCAGTGTCTCCCCATGCACAGGCTCCCCTATTTGTGGCGGCGTAAATATCTGAACCATCGCTGGTGATATCATTGAACTCCCAAGGATCATTGTTCCACCCCGGAATATTGGTTTCAAGCTGATCCCAAGATGCCCCATCCCAGATGGCAAGGCCACCATTCGATTGAGCACCTGTGTTCGCCACTCTTGAACCGACAACTAAATCTCCACCAAAAATATACAGAGACAGTACATCATTATCCGGGAGGCCACTGTTATCAACCGTTAGGAGATCTCTGATATCTCCGTTAATCCTGTCGAGTACCATTATTCCGAATCCAGTTAGCCCAAGGTAAACAGTATCTCCGTCCACGGCTATCGGAGCTTCTTCCAGATTATCCGCTCCGAGAGACTGCCAAGAACCCAGAATCTGTAACTCTGCTAAATCCAATCTCATCAGCCCGCTGTCTGGAGTGGCAATGTATGCTATTCCGTACCTAGAAGCAACGTCCACTACCAAGTCTGAATCCAAACCATCTCCAGTATCGTATGTATCAGTGAGACTGATTGTGGAAGTATTGACTAGGGAGACTCCATTCTCTGGATGCCCAACTACAAGAGTTTGCGTGTAGTGATCATACGACATCGAAATGATGCTGTCAGAACCGAGCCCACTCATGCCTCCTTGGTATGTGCCAGTCTCCGAATCGAATCTCAGTAGCCCGGATTCCGCAGTCCCGACCCAAACTTGTCCAGAGTCGTCCTGAACAATTGAGGTCACGGATTGCATCTGCTGACCAGCGTAATCACTCACATCAATAGGGCTAGACCACCTTCTTCCGGAATTATTGAATCTATCAATTGTTGTATCGCCTGCCACCCATATCTGGCCATCTTCACTATCGTCTATACTTACTGCTAATCTCATGGGGTCGGTGACTGGGCTACTAACTAGGTACTCCACCCCCATCGAAGAATTTTCATGTTGCATAGCCATCACACCAGTAGAGTCTATGACAACTGACATCCCAACAGCAGGCCCTCTGAATCCAACACCCGAGGGCCACGATGAAATCGAAACTGCATTATCCAGTAGTCCAATACCTTGCATGGTTTCCTGAGCTCTGAAAACTCCTGCAGAAATTTCGTATGACTGAAGTGTGTTACCTGCAAGAACGTGTAGCCAACCATCAGATACTGAGGTCCCAATGACATTATTGGAAGCAAGTGCATTCCCTGTTGACCACCTCGAAAGCCAAGTTGAGGTTGACATATCTCTTCTGCTGATGCCCGCATTCTCCGTGGAGATTAGCAGCTGGCTCCCCATCATTTGCAGATCAGTGATTCTGTTGCTTGCGAGAAAGTTGCCGGTATCCCATCTGTCTATACTCTGTATGCCCACCAAGGATTGATTACTACTGAGATTGTAATCGATAACGTAGACGCCGTTCGCTCCAGTAGAAATCACCACATTACCAGAGTTAACCAATATGTCTGTAGCCTTATCAGAGGAAGAAGAACAGAATTGATACCAAGCCCAGTTGGTTGGAATTCCACTTCCGTCTCCAGGGGGCAAGAACCCCAATCCACAGCCAGTTACTGCCCAGATTACTCCATCGGTGCCTGTAGCAATAGCTGAGACTTCAAAAACTTCGGTTGGGTCGGGTTGTAACTCAGTACCCTCAGAGGAATCTATCAACGACTGAGTCATTATTGTCCCGTTTGCAGTTCCAACAAGGAGTCTGTTCTCCGAGGAATCGATTGAAATGCTTCTGCCATAGACAAGCTCGTCTATGTGAATTATTCCAGGACATCTCCATTGGCAGGCCTCGGAAGCACTACTATCCAGATGAATCAAATCATCCCCAAGCAGGACGTAAAGCCTACCATCAATGGGATTCACTGCACTGCCGTGAACTTCTACTTCGGTAGGAGAGAAAGATATCCTAGGATCAGACGGAGTTAATGCTTCTATCACCAAATCTGAGATTGAGATCCCCGCTGGGAGGACCCAAGCAGCGTCACTAACAGAATTTGGCTGTAAGGAAGTGGAAAGCTCCCCCCCTACCAGACTTGGAGGGTTATCATTGAAGCCAAACTGGCAACCCAGCCAATCGTTACCCCTCCAATCTAGAATCGGCGTCTGACTGTTGATCAGGGTTAGCTGAGGCTCATCAACGCAATAACCCTCAGCGCCATCTACTGCTATCTCGAAGGTTAGATTAGATATCTCCGCACCTGGGGCGAAATCCAGAAACATATCCCCATAGGCAAAGGTCTGGTTTGTAGGGTCCGCGCCAGATGCGACAAGATCGACCCATCCTGTGTCATTGTAACCAGATGAACCCCATGCTCTCTGAACTGTGTATGACGACTCCTCAGTATCGACCAATTCATAGTCTCCAAATGTGGACCATGGAAGGAGGACCATCAGTCCTACAAGCAACAGAGCACTCCTCTTAGGAGCAGTCCCCGAGTCAGAACCTAGTGTATGCACGGAGGTTCGGCATTCTATCACTATATTGAATGGTGTGGGTCGTTGAGTGATACATGCTTACATCCACCATAGGTGGAAAAACAGTAAACTGTGCCTCTGAATCATCACATTAAACGCTTACTGGTCGGCTGATAATAAAATTGAGCAGGTTAGGATAGCATCAAAGAGGGGTGGGTAGGACGGGATTACGGGTTGTTGGTATGACAGATGACAGGCTCCGCAAGGAAGCATTGGACTATCACGCGGCAAAGCCTGCTGGAAAGCTCACCGTCGTTCCAACAAAACCGCATGGAACTTCCCACGAGCTATCTCTAGCATATTCGCCCGGGGTGGCGTTCCCATGCAAGGAGATAGAGAGTGACCCAGACAGTGCTTACAGATACACCTCAAAGGGTAATCTGGTAGCAGTCGTAAGCAATGGTACTGCCGTTCTCGGACTTGGTGACATAGGGCCACTTGCAGGTAAACCGGTTATGGAAGGAAAGGGGTTACTGTTCAAGGCATTCGCTGACATCGATGTCTTCGACATTGAGGTGGACAAGATCGATGTTGATGGATTCGTCGATACTGTCAAGGCCATTGCCCCCACCTTTGGAGGAATCAATCTTGAAGATATCAAAGCCCCAGAATGTTTTGAGATCGAGAGGAGACTTGTGGAAGAGCTGGACATTCCAGTCATGCATGACGATCAGCATGGGACAGCGATAATCTCTGGAGCGGCGCTTCTGAACGGTCTTGAATTAGTAGGCAAAGAAATCTCAGAAGTCAAGATAGTAATTTCTGGAGCTGGAGCTTCAGCAATATCTTGCGCTCGGCACTACGTAAGGTTAGGAGTGAACAAGGCGAACATTGTGATGGTCGACTCAAATGGAATCTTAACCAAGACTAGGCTAGAATCTGGGGAATTGAATGAATATAAAGCGGAATTCGTGAGAAATCTACCCGATGGAAGTATCTCTGAGGCCATGGTTGGTTCTGATGTTTTCTTGGGCTTGTCCAAGGGTGGCCTAGTATCCCCAGAAATGGTCAAATCAATGGCTGAAAGACCTCTCATTTTCGCCCTTGCCAATCCCGATCCTGAAATTCTGCCTGAGGATGTAATGTCTGTGAGAGATGATGCGATTATTGCCACAGGTAGGTCAGACTATCCTAATCAGATTAACAATGTCCTAGGGTTCCCCTACATCTTCAGGGGCGCTCTCGATGTAAGGGCCACTAGGATTACTGAGGGCATGAAGATGGCCGCTACAAAGGCAATCGCAGAACTAGCTAGAGAGACAGTACCTGATGACGTTCTTTCCGCCTATGATGGAGAGCAGATTCAATTTGGATCAGAATATATCATTCCGAAGCCATTCGATGCTAGAGTTCTCATTTGGGAAGCAAGTGCCGTGGCGGCCGCCGCTGTTGACGAGGGAGTAGCAGGAATATCATCCAACGACTTCAGCTATGAGAGGTACAGAGAAGAGCTCGAAGCAAGACTGGGCCTCACAAGATCAATAATGAGAAGGGTCATCAACCAAGCCAAGAGGGATAAGAAGAGAATTGTATTCTGTGAGGGAGAGGACCCTACAGTAATCAAAGCAGCCTCTCAATGCATTTCTGAAGGTATTTGTGAGCCAATATTGCTTGGAAACATAGACAGAATCGGAGCAGTAAAAGAGGAACTTGGATTAAGCTTCGAATGCGAAGAGATAGACGTGAGGTACGATCCAAGGAGGAGAGGAACTTATGCTGAGGAATTACACAAAATCAGGGGTAGGAAGGGCGTTACCTTGGAAGATGCTACTCGCCTAATGAAGAACTCCACCTATTTCGCACCCATGATGGTCCACATGGGAGATGCTGATGGATATCTCGGAGGGGTATCCCATCACTATCCGGATATCGTTAAACCCTGCCTGCAAATAATAGGTCCTGAGAAGGACTCCCATAGAATAGTAGGGATGTATATGATGACTGTGAACGGTGATTTGATGTTCATTGGTGACGCCACTATCAACATCTATCCTGATTCCAGGACTTTAGCAGAGATAGCAGTACAGACTGCCAAGGTAGCCAGGAGATTCGGTGTCAAACCAAGGGTTGCAATGCTTTCTTTCTCTAATTTCGGTACCTCGTCGGAAATGAGAACCGATAGGGTCGAGGAAGCTATCTCAATCGCTAGAGAGCTTGATCCGGACCTAATCATCGACGGTCCGATGCAGGCCGATACGGCTTTAGTACCAGAGATTCAGAAGGAATATCCGTTTATGTCATTCGATGGACCGGCAAATATTCTCATTTGTCCCAACCTAGCATCTGCAAACATTGCCTACAAGCTTCTTCAGAGGATCGCAGGAGCAGAGATGACTGGCCCAATTCTAGAGGGACTTTCAAAGCCCGCACACGTATTGCAGAGAGGAGATAGTGTGAGAGATGTGGTCCATATGGCGGCAATCTGCGCAGTGGACGCTCAGAGGTACGACTGGCAGAAGCTATGAGAACAGCTTCTTTGGCGGCTTCATACACCAGAATATCCAAACTATCACTACTAGATGCACAGCCATTGCGAAAATGTGAACAAGCCCCATTGAAGGGCCCTTCCCTAGCACTCACTTATTCTATACCGATTTATTCTCAATAATCCTTGATAGAATACGGATATGGGGAATTACTTGATTCCGCCCTTAACGTATCTTTGAGTCCACTTGAGTCTTCTTGGGTTTCTCTTGAGTTTGAGGGCGTTCTTCCTAGCCTTACTGTCCTTGAACCACATTACAGATCCATCTCTCTTGATGTACATCAGACCAGTACCTGGCTCAATTTCCTCGCTGGTGAAGCTACAAACTCTTGTCTCTGGCATAATCACACCTCATCGATTACCTAGGCGACGAGCCTCTCTGCCGGTGTCCCTGAGCATTAGTATGTCTCCAACACGAACAGGTCCCAAGACATTTCTGGAGATGATTCTTCCAATATCCCTTGGATTATTTGAGTCGTCAACTCTGACCTTTACCTGTATGGCCTCTCCGCTCATGCCAGTTCTACCGACAATTTCGACCACCTCTGCGGGCCATGATTCTTGAGCCAAATTTTCAGCCTCCAATTTACTTCGCTAGAGTCTCGTAGTGACCCTTGACCTCATTGAATATGTCCTGGGCTTCTTTGTCTACATCCAGAACTGCTACAGCCGCCGTTCTTGTTCCTGCAGTCATTCCAGCCGAGTCAGCTAGATATCCCTGATCTTCAACATAGATGAATGGTATGCCCTTCTCTTTGCAAATCATAGGAACATGAGCCAGTAGCTCGCCTGGGTTTACGTTCTCTGCCATTACGATCATCGATGCAATTCCTCTCTCAGCGGCCTTGGTAACCTCATTGGCACCCTTCTTGATTTTGCCTCTTCCGTCCTTGCCAATTGCTTTCACAAGTTCGTAAACTTGCTCTTGTATGTCTTTCGGGGTTTCAAACGCTATGTGAACACTCATTGGATACATCTCCTCGTGCTGGGTAAGCCGGCGCACGACATGGCCGATATAAACGCAACGTATTGGGAACGCCCCCCAACGTTAGCATTCATTCCATCAATTCTCTCAATCCACGCGCCAGAGCTGGAGCTGAACTCACCACGGATCGAGGATTCCTCAGCGAGTCAGTTGTGTAGACGCCATCTACGTGACTTGCCAGTTTCGATAGCGCACCTCCAGTGAACAGTCCATGAGTGCAGGCCGCATATACTGACTTGGCCCCCTGCCTCCTCAGAGCATCGCTAGCTCTGCATATTGTTCCACCCGTACTAATCATATCATCAACTATAGCTACTACCTTCCCCTTAACGTCAAGGTCCTTCGCCTGATGCTCTATGGTGTGAGCATCAATCCTAGTCTTCTCCAGGTAACTGAATTCCCAGCCTCCGATAGATGCCACCTCGCTCGCCCTATCTATCGCACCCTTGTCCGGACTTAGGATGAAATCTGGATCAACCTCCTCTTTGAGCCTCTCAGCAATTTCTGGCATAGAACTAACGAATTTTACCGGAAAATCACAATCTTCCAGCACTTTAGGCTCATGGAGATCAAGTATCACCATACCATCGCAGACCTTTCCTAAGATATTCGAGATTACTCTTGCAGAGATAGTCTCCCCCGGTGAGAATCGCTTATCTTGTCTGGCATAACCATAGTAAGGAATGGCGAGAAAAACCCCAGGGCCAACATAATCAAGATTCTGCTCCCCCTCTCCTTTGAAGTTCTCAAGATCGCCTCTCCTGATGTCATTAATCGCTTCTAACATCAAAATAGTCCTCAATATCCCCGAATCTGGGAATGTGTTGGATACTAGAATCACTGGCTCCGATCTGATTTCATCAAAAGACTCGCTAGGTACTCTGACATAACCTTCCCCATCAGGAAATTTCCTACTTTCGATAGCAATAGAATTCATCCCCAGAATATCGGACAAAGAGATGGCCAAATCACGGCCTGAGGAGCCGCTGAGCACTGGCATGTACAGGAAGCCGAACTGAGCCTCCTTCATGACGCTACCGCTTGATTTAGGACTGTTGTGGTGGGCATGACAGGATTTGAACCTGTGGCCTCCCGGTTATCAGCCGGGTGCTCCAGCCAAACTAAGCTACACGCCCTTGAGTAACCGTCCGACATGGGATACTGATTTGAAACCTACTCAGCCTCATCGAACTCTTCAGAGTCGTCCCCATTGAGTTTCAAGAAGCTTGGAAGGGTCGTTAGGCGCTTCACTGTGCACCTCAGAATGACTTCATCTAATCTAGAGGTGGTTCGAGCTAGCTGTCCAACTGGAATTATCAGAGTATCAGGAAGTCCATGTTTCCTTTTGACCATGAAATGAGGATTAACAACCACTCCTCTGTACGTCCTCTTGATCTTGACCATCCCAACAACGTTGCCTATGTCTATTCCATCATTGTCGAGTACAGCCCTGTCTAAGAGCTCATCAGGTGCGAATAACTCTTCAGAGATTCTAACAGTATTCCGCCACCTCCTCTGAAGCTCCCTCATCGATTTCGAGAGTTTTATCGCACCATCTGGTCTAATGCTGTGCACTAGTTCTTTCGAGAGAGGTGCACTTTCTGCAGGTTTCCTCATGAATTCCTCAGCTATCCCCGGTACGACCTGGAGTCTCAGTGATTGCACGCATTCATCCCGGGGATGAAACCTCTCCCCTGTGATCACGCCTACGAACTTGTCACCTACGTACACGTCTCTCTGAAGTAATTCCTGTATCCTGTATTCATCATTCATTTTCTCACCAATTGGAACTGAGTTGCATCCCCCGCGCTTCCTCTTCATATCCCCAGAGTCCGGATTAGCACTTATACTATGCTATAATTAAGACTGATAATCTAATTGAAAATTTCATTAATATCATAAATTTCCTATTGAAAATTTAAAGTGTGTTTAATTTTTTGATAGATTATCAGAATTTCTGTTTCTCCTTAATGCCAGGTTAATCCACGCCTGTTCAGAACGTTCACCAAGAACCTTGATGAGCAACCTGTACCTCGGACAATCGATGTCTGCGAGTCTCGATATTCTGCATGCTATTCGTAAGCACACTGGTAGTTGCTCTACAACCGGTCTTCCGGATGATGTCATTCTGTCTTTTATCGATGCAGATCCATCTCTAAAGATAGCCATCGATGAAGCCAAACTTTCATTCGATACGCTATTTTCTGAATCTGGTTTAGACTTGCAATCTATAGATGAGGACTCACTAATCTCCACACTTCAGTCAGACTTCGTTAATTTCTATTCTGCCGCGACTGTTAACCCCTATGTTGCTATTTCAGCCAGAGGTCCATGGATTATCACATCACATGGTGCTGTAATCCATGACAACGGCGGATATGGGATGCTCGGAATGGGACATGGTCCAGACGATGTTATCTCTTCCATGCAAAAGAACTGGGTTATGGCAAATGTAATGACCGCTTCATTCAGTCAGAAGAGACTTGCTGACAGATTAAAGAAGGAAATAGGTCATACTAGAGGGGAATGCCCATTTGATAGATTCATTTGTATGAATTCCGGTTCGGAGTCTATGACCGTTGGAATGAGGATATCAGATGTTAATGCCTTGAAGATGACAGGACCAGGGGGTAGGCACGAAGGAAAGCCCACGAGGATGATTGCAATAGAAAGGGCATTCCACGGACGAACAGACAGGCCCGCGCAGATTTCACACTCTTGCAAGGATGGATACGATAGAAATCTGAATACCTTTCAAAATAGGGATAATCTTTCTCTGATCCCAGCAAATGATATCCATGCACTTAGGGAAGCATTTCATCAGGCGGACAGAGATGGTGTTTTCATTGAGCTACTTGCTATCGAGCCAGTTCAAGGAGAGGGTGCTCCGGGATTATGTATCGATAGGAACTTCTACGATGAGGCAAGAAAATTGACAAAGGAACATGGCTCCATGCTAATCATAGATTCAGTCCAAGCCGGCCTTAGAGGTCAAGGGTGCCTCAGTATCGTTGACTACGAAGGCTTCCAAGACTCCGAAGCTCCCGATATGGAAGCCTGGTCAAAGGCAATCAATGCTGGACAGTTTCCTCTATCTGTTGTTGGGATGACAGCAGATGTAGCAGAGTTGTATGTCACAGGAATCTACGGCAACACTATGACTACAAATCCCCGAGCACTAGAAACAGCAATAGCAGTTCTCGACAGAATAACGCCCGATCTACGTCAAAATATTCGACAACGGGGAAAAGAGTTCGTAGAGGGTCTTGAGATTCTAATGAATGAGTTTCCAGAGGCAATTCTATCAGTCCAAGGCACTGGACTATTGGTTTGCGCTGAATTGGATCCAGACTTCTTCCCTGTAGTCGGTCACGACAAAGTTGAGATGTGGTGTAGGAAGAATGGCCTTGGAGTCATTCACGGAGGGCTAAATGCCCTAAGATTCACTCCGCACTTTTCCATCACTACAGAAGAAATAGAAATGATATTACAGATTGTCAAGAAAGCAATAATTCACTTCTTAGAGGCCAAAAACCTCCAACAAGCAACTTCAGTAGCTTAAGTGGTAAGATGTCCAAGAAAATTCATCTCGGCGGGGATGAGGATGATTTTTTACAATCACTAGCAGATCGACTATCTCGAGCTGGTGCGACATTGGTCGATTCTCCAGAAGATGCTGAGTATGTAATCCACTTCGGACCGGAGGGCGATGGGAATATGGTAATTCTGACTCCAGATCAGAAGATTAGTCATCCAGGCCTCGTAGTCATTATTCATGATCTTCTCTCCCCTCGGGGAAACTCTGGACATTGGGGAGATGCGGAGCTACACATTTGGGCCGATATGGTACGCAAAGGAAACCTAAATATTCACACATTATCAAACATCTTACCTAGATATTGGGTACATGTTAGAGATGTTTGTGATGCACTTTGCACAATAATAATGAGTGAGAGTAGCAATTCAATAATAGGAAATCTGAATATATCCGGGAGGAGATCTTGGAGCCCCGAGTCTATTGTTAAGGAGATGAGCATGCTCTGGGGGAGGTACTCAGACTCGTTGAATTATTCTCATACTATCGAGTCCCTGTCCTCCGTGCCCAGTCCACTTTCACAAGAGTCGAACATTCAGGCAAAAAGACCAGATCTATCGCTATTGCATAAATCCCTGATCAACTGTGGTTCAGAGGGCTGGCATCCGCTAGTTCCTATGCGTGTATCTCTAATGGAGATATTCGCCCATGCGAAAGAGTGATCTTGTAATCAGTTCTTGTCGTTCTGGACTTGCACACGGATGGCCTGAGCAGTAGCCTTAGCTTCCTGCATTGCCTTCCTGACACGGGTACCAGCTGCCTTGTTACCCTTGTCATGCTTTACAGCATCACCCATTGCATCTGTTAGCATTTCTATCATATCATGCATCATCTTCTCGACGGACATATCAGGTGTCGCATGCTAGGCCGTTCTTAGCCGTTTTCACGTCAGACATCACTTTTTGTGGTACTATGGAGAGAACAAATCGCCGCCGAGAAGCGGCAATAATACGCTTGCATCGCCTTCAACGACCACTTGGGAAGCCTCAGGACGTATTTTTCCCCATGAAATAGCCTCTCTTAGTCTCGCTCCGGAGAGTGACCCATCATATTCTGGCGCTGTCGTAATTGAAACAGCTGAGTCCAGGCCACCCCTGTACTGGTTCCACCAAATTACATGATGCTTCGAAATCCCTCCTCCTACCATTAGAGCATGGCTTTCCTCAGCGGTCCAAGTAAGGTCAGACAGTATCTGTTCATCAGCGAGAACATCTATCATAAAATTGGGCGATTTCTGCCTATGCATGAATATTTGTGCTCCTATAGAACCATCTGTTATTCCTGGAATGACAACCGGAATTCTATTCTTAGCAATCCAATACAACAATGAAGACTCGTCTTGAATTCTATCGCCTAAGGCCCAGCAGAGCTCTACACTACCAAAACCCAACCATGGATTATCAGGATTCAAAGACTCACGCTCTTCTTCGATCTCAGAAAGCCATGGAAGTACAATATTCTCCAGAATTTCGCCATAGCATTCGTTCGGGACGATGACGTTCCCTAGTCTGTTTAGCCCCTGTTCTCCAAGAGCTATATCATCAAGACTGAAATCACCGTGGAAGTAATCTCTGAATGTCCTCGCGATATCATGGTCCAAGGTTCCACACGTTGTCACTACGACATTGTACGAACGCCTCTTCAGCGCTTCTAGAAAGAAGCCACGTGTACCAGTTGCACAGAGGCAAGCTGGAAATGACATCCAGTTTAGGACTCCATCTGGGCCTACCTTAGAAATTGAATCTCTGAGGATATCCCTAGCAAAGGCGAGTTTTGTTGCAGTAAAACCTCCTGCCTCGGACATCTGGTCAATCAAGGATGAAACATCCCCCATCGCAGAGAAATCATAGTCCTTGACCGGGTGGTCGAAGTCCTCACGCGAGTAACCGCTCACAGTTTCCGCAGTACTAACGTGCCTTCAATTAGATGGGTTACGGAGTTGGATGATCCTATCACGTATCTGGGCGGCTTTCTCAAAGTCAAGCCGTTCGGCGGCTGCTCTCATTTCCCTCTCTAGTTTACTGACAACCTTCTCACTCTCAATCCTCTCTACACTATCTGGGAACTCGTTTGTATCTATCTCAAACTCAGGCTGACTTACGTTTTCAAGCACCGAGCTTGAGGTATTCCACATTCCAGCTCCAAGCGAGAATTTCTGTGCTAAACCCGACACCCCCTTCTTACTCTGGAACTTTCCAATGAATCTCTTACCCCCCTTGGCTCCTTTCCCGGCCGTTCCAGCAAGTAGACTCCCGACCTCCTGACCCATGGTCGGGAGGGCTTTCTGAATTGTTCGGGGAACTATGCCATTCTCCTGGTTGTGAAGATCTTGACGACCTCTTCTTGCAATAGTCTGACTCATAGCGGCTTCCATAGAAGGAGAAATAGAATCTGCGTACAGAATTACTACTCCATTCTGGTTTCTGGATGCTCTACCAATCGTCTGTAATAATGACCTCTCGTTCCTCAGAAAACCCTGTTTATCCGCGTCAAATATGGCAACTAAGGAGACTTCAGGGATATCTAGCCCTTCACGAAGTAGATTTATTCCGACAATAACATCGATGTGCCCCAGTCTGAGTGCTTTGATTATCTCAGTTCTCTCTAATGTGTCTATTTCAGAATGTAGGTAGTGTGCCTTTATTCCATTCCTGTCGAGGTATTCTGCAACCTCCTCTGCGAATTTAATTGTCATCACCGTAACTAGCACTCGCTCATTCTTTTCGATTCTCGCATTGATTTCAGACATGAGATGTTGAACTTGGCCTTTGGTTGGCTTGACGACTATTTCCGGGTCTAGCAATCCTGTGGGGCGAATCTCCATCCTCACTACTCCTTTGATTTTAGATAATGTTCCTTCCATAGTAGATGACCCGGATCTCTTCTTCAACTCAGCGACCTTTGACCCGCCCCCTCCTCCAACATGTAACAACTCCTCAGGTACTCTTTGATCAGTCACCTCAGCAAGATGGCGTAGCTCTCTTTCTCCAGGAGTAGCACTGACATACAGCATCTGAGGAACCAGCTCCTGGAACTCATCGATCCTGAGAGGCCTGTTGTCATACGCAGAAGGAAGTCTGAATCCATGATCTACGAGGTTCTTCTTCCTGGAGAAATCACCGCCATACATCCCGCCCACCTGAGGAAGAGTAACATGGCTCTCATCCATTATTACCAGATATCTGTCAGCATCACCGTGAAACTTCTCTGCATTGTTAGAGAAGAAATCCAAGAGACAATAAGAGCGCTCCCCTTTCTTCCTCCTGTCAAAATGTCTGGAGTAATTCTCAACTCCCTTACATGAACCAATTTCATTTAACATCTCCAAATCAAACTTTGTCCTGCCCTCAAGGCGATGTGCCTCGATATCCATTCCTTGACTCTCGAACCACCCTACTCTTTCGTCAAGCTCATGCTCTATGTCTTCCAGAGCTTGGTTGAAGCTTTCTTCACTAGTCATGTAGAACTCTCTAGGATGTATCCAAGCCTCTTCAAACTCATCTAGTACCTCCCAAGATACAGCTTCGCACACCTGGATTCTCTCTATCCCTTGCCATCCAAATCTTACCCTAATGGGATCATCCCTGCTTGGCATCCAGACATCCAATACCTCTCCTCTGAGTCTGATATCCCCTCTTGTTATCTCGCCAGTTACCCTGCGATATTGGAGTCCAACTAGGTCACGGACTATATCCTGAGGATCGGCCTCCTGTCCTATTTCCAACCTCAAGTGATTTTGTTGGAATACCTCAGGAGGGTTCAGCCCATATATGGCTGACACAGTTCCTATCGTGATTACATCTGGCCTAGAGACGAGGGATGCCACTGTGGAGAATCTTTCCTGCTCTATCCTCTCGTTCATCTGTAACTCTTTATCGATATACAGGTCACGTCCAGGTATATACGCTTCAGGCTGGTAGTAGTCGTAATAACTGACGAAATACTCAACCGCATTCTCTGGAAATAAATCACTCATCTCTTGCCATAACTGTCTTGCTAGAGTCTTGTTGTGCGAGAGAATCAAGGTCGGAACTCCTAGTCTTTGAATGATATTCGCCATTGCGAAGGTCTTTCCCGACCCTGTTACGCCCATGAGAACACATCTCTCCTGATTCGATTGAACCTGCTCAATCAGTGAGTCAATAGCTTGCTCTTGGTCTCCCGCGGTGCCGTAATCAGAACGTAGTATGAACACCATTTCACCTCAATCCAATAACCCAACGCCAGTGGGCTCAACAATCATAATTGAGGCCAGAAGAACCCATCCGGTGAGCATCGAAACTCGAAACAGTACAGTTTGAAAATCCTCCAACCTCTCTCTTACGAGAATGACTGTAATATTCAGAATGCACATCAGGCCTGCGGCAGCAAGAAACCAAATCTCGTTCATGGGATCCGAAATAGCGAAGCAGGCAAACCACAGTAAAGTAAGTTGAATGGAGGTCCTAGTCGTCGTATTCTCATTGAACCTGGAAGGAAATGAGTGGATTCCGTTTTCTCGATCACTCTCGATATCCATTCTTGCATAATTGATATCAAACGCAGCAATCCAAAATGTCACTCCCAGGGATATGAAGAAAATTGTCGGATACCAAAGGAAATCGGTATTTCCATCGTTCAATCCTGTAATTGATGCCCATCCATGAACATCTGCCGTGACGGCGACCCACGCCCCAGCGGGCGCGAGTGCGAGACAGAGGCCTAGCCAAAAATGGCATAACCAAGTGTAACGTTTTGTGTATGGGTATATGACGAAAACTACGACTGGGAGCCATGCCATCATCAATGCAACTTCGTTAAGTTGCCAAGCTCCAACCAATAGCATCGCCAGAAAGATTGCCGACAGACTCCAAGCGGTTTGCATCGACATAGCGCCCGAAACGAGGTGACGATTTGCCGTTCGAGGATTCGAAGCATCAATGTCTCTATCTATTATTCGATTCAGAGCCATTGCAAGTCCACGAGCTCCAATCGCAGCTACTAAAATCCATAAAATATCGATTCCAAACTTCTCAGAAGAAATATCGTTCATGAACTGATTGTGAGCGAGAACATATCCAATCAGGACAAAGGGGAGAGAAAAAAGAGTATGCTCAATTTTTACGAACTCCAGAATCTCTCTAAAACCCATTAGAAACCGCCTTCCTCGAGCCACGAGTTTACCCTATCGAGGACATCTTGGTCATGCAAAGTGACTCCCGGCCACCTCCTCACAGGAACCGGGCCTTCCAGTGAAGGTATAGGCGCAGTGGCATCCCAGCAAACTCTCCTCTTGTCTAAATCAAAGTGGAGGTCCCTTCCTACATCAAATCTACAGAAAAACTGCCAAAGGAGTACTCTCATCCAACCCTCATCATACAAATCAACATCTGAATCTGTAATGAATAACCATCTCAGACTCTTCGCGCCCTCCAAATTCCATATGGATTCCATAATCTTCTGAATCTTGGCCCGTTGCCTTAGAGCTCCCTCTTCGTCATTCTCCTCGACATTCTCTTCCGGGGAAGGCCCTCCTTCAATTTTCGTAGTTACCACGAGCATAGAAGATCGTAGAAAACGAGCTTGTATCACTCCATCTATTCCAGATACTGAAACTTCGAGAGACTCAGGGCATCCTTTCAGAGACTCTCTTCTGCTTCTTGGGTCGTCTTCAAGCGGAGTTGTCGCATCTATCAATAGCTTGTCATGGATATTATCCCAGGGGGATGCATGAGCTAGTGAGTCAGCAACCATCCCCGGGAGAATTATCAGATCCTCAGAAATATCTACCTTTGAGTCGAGAGCATCCAGTAAGGAATAAAGGTCTTTTACATCATGATTAGGATCAACGGCCACTATTGTTTTCAGAAACATCATTTGTCCCGCCCCAAGGAGCCCCAGTGCAGTTTTCCTCCCTTGTCTTGGATACCTCTTTTTCGATGAGACTATTGCCAGATTATGAAAACCGGTCTCCAAAGGGAGAAACAGACCTAGGACATCCCTGTGCTGAAACTGCAATACGGGCAGGAAAGCATCTCCTATTGCCTCCCCCAGGTATCCATCTTCCATTGGAGGGACTCCCACTATTGTCATCGGAACCACGGCATCTTTTCTGTGTGTTATTGCTTCAATATGCATCACTGGATACTGATCAGCAAGAGAGTAATGTCCGAAGTGATCCCCGAAAGGCCCTTCTTCTCTGGTCTCGCCTGGAATCATGTATCCTTCGATAACCACGTCGCAATCAGCAGGAACTAGCAGATCATTAGTAACACATTTTGTGATTCTGAGACGCCTCTTTCCAAGCAATCCCGCGAATTCATACTCAGAAAGGTTATCTGGAAGTGGTGAAATGGCACTAAACATCACTTCAGGTGGACCTCCTAGGCAGATTGCTACTGGCATCCTTTCTGAGGAAGCATCAGCATGGTCTGCCCCGTGCTTGTGTGCCTGCCAATGGAGACCTACCTCTTTGGGACCGAAAACTTGACTTCTGTACATTCCCATATTGTGAATTCCAGTATCAGGATCCACTGTAACCACGAGAGGCAGGGTCATGTATCTCCCTCCATCTTCTGGCCATGTCTTGGGTATGGGGAGCCTAGTCACATCAGGGTCTCTAATCACGACCTGTTGACACGCGCCCTTCCTGACCTTCATTGGAGCCATAGACATCCCCTCTAAAGCTAAGCCTATTCCAGTCCAAGGGGCCTTCAGGATGCCTCCAATATCGGGCTTCATCAGAGCGACCATTCTCTCTCCTATCTCTTCAGGCCTATTTACGCCAAGAGCGTGATTTGTTCTGTCTCTGGTTCCGAAGAGGTTCATAGCTAGGGGAATCTCACTTATCGTTCCATCAGGAAGCCTAGGCTGTTCGAATAAAATTGCACTGCCTCCCCTTTTGACTAACCTATCTGCAAAGCACCCAGCTTCAAGCTCCACTTCTACCGGATCGGCTACTCGAATCAGCTCCCCAGAGTCCTCCAGAGACCGGATGTAACGCGCCAGCGTGCGCCAGACCATGTACTCCCGGAGCACTCACAATAGTAGAAGGTTCGCTCGTCGCCGTAGGCGACTCGACCGACGGTTTCTTTTGAGTGGCTCCTC
Source organism: Euryarchaeota archaeon UBA463 (assembly GCA_002501805.1). Classification (GTDB taxonomy): domain Archaea; phylum Thermoplasmatota; class Poseidoniia; order Poseidoniales; family Thalassarchaeaceae; genus MGIIb-O5. The sequence continues at coordinate 27,231 of DAOI01000024.1, forward strand.
TCGGAGTGACATGGGCGAGGACATGACCATCTGTGACGTTTTGGTTATCGGTGCAGGACCAGGCGGGGGTAATGCTGCTCTACAATGTGCTAGACTGGGCCTAGATACCATACTTGTCGAAGATCATGATGAGATAGGAACCCCCGTCCACTGTGGAGAATGTATCTCTGACTTAGCCTGTCAGAACCTAGGACTCAAACTACCAGAACATGTAATCAGTAAGAGCGTCAAAGGAATCAGGGTAATTTTTCCAGATGGAACCGAGAAATGCCTTTCTGAGGAGGGATATGTTTTGGAAAAGCATCTATTCGAACAATGGATAGCTGAGTCTGCTGTAAGTCAGGGAGCCAGACTCTGTCTGAGCCACAAAATTACTGGAATGCAGAAGTCGTTCGAGGGGAAAAAATTCTCAGGATGGCTCTGTGAGGGCAAGGGTGATCTCTTCCCCATTCAAGCCAAGATAGTGATAGATGCTTCCGGAGTATCCTCAGTTTGCTCGAAGTTGCTCGATCTAAACCCGAGAGGAAAGGTCGTGGCAGGAATGCAATACGAGCTTGAAGGTGTACCAACTGATGGCTATCTCGATTTCTACATATGGCCTTCGTACGCCGAGAAGGGATATCTTTGGATGATTCCTAAGTGTGATGGTAGGGCAAATATCGGACTAGTTACTGAGGACAAGCCTAGAACTAAGAAGGCGCTTGATGAGTTCATTGAGCACACACATTTCAAGGGACTTAACCAGAACCTACCTTCTTGGAAAAAGAAGGGAAACCCAGCCTTCGGAGGCACCATTCCTATCTCTGGCCCTCATGAAAATACCCATTATGATGGATTAATGCTAATCGGAGATGCTGCTGGATTCACCTCCCCCCTATTCGAGGGTGGCTCTCACTTAGCGTTGAAATCCGCTGTATTCGCCGCTCAGACTGCAGCAAAGGCGATCTCAGATGATGATCTTTCATCTGAAAAATTATCACAGTACCCAAAGCTTTGGAAAGCAGAATTCCCACCATATGACAAAATACTGAAGGGTAAAAATGCGCTATTCGAGCTATCAGACGAAGAAATGTCAGTAATGGCGAAGTGCTTCCCCGATGAAATGTCAGATATGGGCTTCTCGGGCAAGGCGTTCGTAGGACTGAAGCTTCTCTTCAGAAGTCCCGGATTATATGCAAAAAACATAATCAGAGCCATGCTAGCCTTTGGTTACAGTAGGGCAAAGTACTACGGTTGGTGAGATATTGCTTTCCCAAATTGGGTGGCTACTATTGGTCACAGGCATAGCTTACTCAATTCTCCAGTCTACTAGCAGAGCCAAGTCATCTAGCCCATTATCAAGGGATCTCGCACTTATTTCACAAGTATCGCCTTTCCTATTACTCACATTCTGCTTTGTCACTGATGTGAAATCACTTGAGTTGATTTTCAGATTCGGAGGAGAAGACCTTCCACTATTCTACAGAATATCCGCAGTCTGGAGTAGCAGGTCAGGCCCCCTCCTACTCTGGGCCGCCCTAATGGCAATAGTAACCAGAATTATGTCTGTTAGAGCGAACGGTACACCCCTAGAAGTCAGAATAATGCATACCTGGGTAGGTTTCATCCTCCTATTGTCCCTAATGCTCGGACCCTTCGATGAAACAACCTCTACTTCCGCATCGGGACTAAACCCTCTTCTTCAAACCGATCTAATGGTCATCCACCCTCCCGTAGTCTTCGCATTCTACTCTCTATGCATAGCAACCTCAAGCGTAGTCATCGCAGGGATCCTCAGAAGAGACTCCCCGATTGCTATCCATAAATCACAACTGTATTGGGCCAGGGCCGGTTTCGTGGTTGGAACGATAGGAATAGGGCTCGGCGGACTCTGGGCTTACACTGTTCTGGATTGGGGGGGATATTGGGCTTGGGACCCAGTGGAAACCGGCTCACTACTCCCTTGGTTATGCTTGCTACTCGTTGTACACGCTCGCTCCAAAACAGGTGGCAGTGCAGTCATCGCTTCACCTGCTGTTGGATTACTTGCAGGTGCACTAACATTCCATGCTACTCTAGTTACTAGGGCCAATGGCGTCTGGGCATCTGTCCATGCCTTTGTAGCGGATGGGGAGGGGGCCCTTCCTCAGGACCCATATCTGAGGGTTCTAGATGTCGTAGAGTTTGACGCCGTAGGAGCAGAATTAGTTGGATACTTGTCAGCAATAATTCTTCTGTGTGTTTTCGCAGTAATTCATCTGGCTAGAGTCCAAAGGTCAGACTTAGATTCTCAAAACTCAAGGTCCATGATTCAGGAAAATAAAAATCTCGCAATGTCTCTTGTAGTAATTTTCTTAGTAGCCTCTTTTTGGATAGGTTCAGTCGCAGTCATTCTATTGGGAATGTCACTGATGTACCTTATAGTAAATGGTAATAATTCAGATCCACCTCTTCATTGGATATTCACGGGAATAGCTCTGATGTTATTTTCTAGTTGGACATGGAATGCAGAATGGTACCAGTCTCTGTTTGGGATGACCCCATTCCTCATTCCATGGTTAATGTCAGAGAAGGAAGATGACTGGTCTTTCATTACTGGATTGTTTACCAGTACCTCTTCTAGACTAAGGATTTCTAAGGCAATACCATGGTACGGGGGAGCTGGATTTCTATTGCTGACATGGATGATACTTACTGTTGAGATTGATGGCACTAGTCTGCAGGCTCACGAATTTTATGGGTCCCCCTTCATTGCTCTTCTGGCAATCGGCCTAGCTGCGTATACATGGGGCAAATCAATAAGCCACAAAACAGGAACATTCCTGATCCTATTTGCCATAATATGCTCTGTTCTAGCCGCTCTCTTGGCAGATTCTATAGCACTACCGGGAGATCCAAGACTTCCAATATCATCTTCGGTATCTAGGGGATCTCTTGCCTCCTTCATGCTGGTCCTCCTAATCTTCTCTCTACCATTCAACATCAGGAATTTACTACTGACATTGAAGTCCAATGCGAGCAAGATCTACCAAGGAGGTTTTATGAGACTAAAATCTCCAAGGGTAAGGCTACTAGCAAGCCATATCTCTCATGTTGGAATCCTACTGCTACTCATAGGGCACGTTTTTACCACTACACTGGTGGATAGATCAGATCCTTCTCACTTGGTTACTTTGGAGAAGAACGAGCCGGTATCATATGGGAGCTACGAGTATGTGTTGATAGATACAATAGTACTCTCTGAGGGAGATGAAGATTTTGACTTTAAGGTCGGCGATGGCTTCCTAGGAGTGGTCATTGAAATGAGAAAAGACGGAGAGCTTGTTGATACTCTGGTCCCAGGCATACTAAGATTCGGCCCAGTTCCTAGATCAGAGGTGGATAGACACGTAGGACTATTCGGCGATACTATTCTCATAATGGATGGTTTCCAAGTACAAGATCTAATGCCAGCACTATTCTTCAACCAGACCGATGGCCTCGATAGAGTAAGAGTGACAATCCATGAACTTCAGGGTAGCCACTTAGTTTGGACTGGATGGGTACTCACAATTGTCGGAGGAATTCTGGCGTTTTCATCATCTGAAAAACCCTCCAAAGAAGAGGAAGAATGAATCCTCGCCCAAGTATTCGGCACCGTTTGAATGAAAAAGGGGAAGCGGGTCGGCCGGACGCCAAGGAGGCGAATCACATGGACAATGGTGCAATAGTACACATCGACTACGACCTTTACGAGGTCGACTCTGAGAGACTCATCGAGACTACACGCGAGGACGTAGCCAAGGAGCATGACCTATTCGATGAAAATAGGGAATACTCTCCAATGATTACCGTCGTAGGAGACGGGAGACTGATAGCAGGGTTTGAAGCATCTCTCTCAGATGCTGAAGCCGACAAAGACTACGAAATAGACATAGAGGCCCCCGATGCATACGGTGAGAGGGATGCCAGTCTCGTCGAAACAATCGGGCAGAATGTTCTGATGAGGAGCGTCAGGGACCCCAATATGCTAGCAATCGGCGCTCCAGTGGAGATTGGAGGAAGGACCGGCGTGCTACAGTTCTTGAGTGCCGGTCGTGCCAGAATTGACTACAACCACCCATTAGCCGGATCAACACTCAGGTACAACTACAATATTGTCAAGGTCGTTGAAGACCGCAAGGAAAAGGTTGAGACACTCCTCAAAATGAACACCGGTAGAGATGACTTCGAGATTGACTTCGAGAAAGACGATCTTACTGTAACACTTCCAGATACAATTGCATATGACCAAAACTGGTCATACGCTAAGTTCAGCCTTGTGAGAACACTCAGGGATCATATCGGAGTGGGGACAATCGTCTTCCGAGAGGTCCATGAGCCCAGAGCAGTCTCTGAAGAGGAGTAATTCATCTCTAATAGCCCTATTTCAGTGGGTGGAACATTCATCACCCCGGGCCCCTCCCTCCAACTGCCTCAATGACGACGAAGGTGGACTGAGCTACGGCCTTGACGTTCCCTATGAGTACCGAGAGGCACCATTTTACACACGTATTCAAGACATACGCCCTCTTCCGAATACTGTGAACAGGGCCGTATCATCAATTTCTCTGTCCCTGTTGCTGCTACTCAGTATAGCCTCTAGCGGTTGTATGGGACTCGCAATGCAGAGGGAGTTAATGGAGGGAATGAGAGACGATCCCCGTGAGGAAATTGTACCCGTTGAACCCATTGTACAAGCTCACATTTTCGCGCAGAACGAGTGTATATTGCCCGAAATCGACAGCTACAGTCAAGAGACAGACTGCTACTCTAACGAGAGTGTGATATTAGTCGATGAGACAGTTTCCAAGATGCTACTAGACTTCTCAGTGTCCTTCGAGTGGTCTTCAACTGTCGGAGAATTTCTTGGAAATAATACAGATGAACTCAGATTCGTTGAGATTACTCTATTGAAACCAAATGGTGACAATTGCTGGGAGTATCTTGCAACCAGCTCAGTGGGCCAGATGTCCCTGGAGCTTAGGAGTGAGAGTGACTGCACTATTTCCATTGGAAACTCTTCTGGTTTTACGAATGGAAATTGGGTTCTCCAAGTTAGGGCCAGGGGATATGCGTTATCCGCTCCCATCGACACACTCTCGTTTGAAGACGAGTTCAGAGTTTCACTTTGGGTTACCAAGAAGTGCATTGTCTTCCCAGAAATACACGCAGAAGGCGAGTGTACATTTAGCTCAGAGCTCGAATAAGGCTCAGTTGGCCGACAGATGTATTGGCGTAGCGCTTATGAGTGGTTGGCAGTTCGCCGGACTCCGAGGAATCGCTTTGGATGAGAGCCTAACCCCACTTGTACCGCTTGACACGTATGAGCAGCACGCTGTTCACATAGGCACAAACCAGAAATCTTCGGATATGAAAGCATTCTTGGATACTTTCAGACAAGATGGTAGTGGACTTCACCATATTGACATTAGACAGACTGACTCTAGGATTCGCACCGTAGCTAAATTCCTAGCTAACTATGACTCTAGTAGGATACTAGTGGTTAGCGCTCGTCAGTACGGTCAGCGACCTGCGAGAATGTTCGCCGAGGCCATAGGAGCCAAGAGAATTGTTGGGAGATTCATTCCCGGAACTCTAACCAATCCAAAACTCAGGACTTACATTGAGCCTGAAGTAATCGTAGTCACGGATCCCGCGGCTGACTCCCAGGCTCTTTCCGAGGCTGTGAGTTCTGGTATGCCCGTTATCGGAATCTGCGACGCAAACAATAGATTGAGAAATGTCGATCTAGTTCTGCCAGCCAACAATAAAGGAAGAAGATCACTTGCCCTAATTTACTGGCTTCTTGCTAGAGAAACTCTGAAGATAAAAAGTGGGATATCCGATGTAGATTGGGAACGCTCTCAGGATGTTGATGACTGGGAGTCTTCTTTCTAGACTCAATAATATCTTTTCTTAGTTCATCTGATAACTGGAAAGCCGGTCCCGTGCTCATGGACTTCAGCCCTGTTCCTATTTCACTGGCCCCGATGGCTGGGGTAACCGATCTAGCTTACAGGCTTCTTTCGAGGGAGTGCGGTGCTGACTTTACTGTAACAGAGTTCACCGCCGCCTCCGGACTAACTAGGAGGAACACGTACTCATGGCTCAAGGTCGAAACCGATCCCCGGGAAGCTCCCTTCATCCCCCAGATCTTTGGAGGAGATATCTCAGAGATGGCAAAAACAGTCGTAATGCTGGAAGATAGAGCAGACATAATCGACATAAATTTTGGATGCCCCGCGCCCAAAGTCTGTAGAAACGATGCTGGGGCCGCACTCTTGAGGGATCCTGACAAGGTTGTCAGCATGGTGAGGAAATGCATAGCATCGACGGATGTACCAATCTCCGTCAAGATGAGACTAGGCACGGGCTCAGGAGAAAACACCGCTCTTGAAATCTCTCAAAGATTGGCAGAAGAAGGCGTTTTGAGAATATGTGTCCATGGTAGGACTTTGAGACAGAGATACTCAGGAACAGCCGATTGGAGGCAAATCAAAGAAATATCAGACTCTGTTGATATTCCTGTAATAGCAAATGGCGATGTCATAGATACTTACTCAGCTAAGGCCTGCCTCCAAGCTACAGGGGCCTCTGGACTAATGATTGGAAGAGGGGCAATAGGAAGGCCAACTGTATTCCATGAGATAAAAGAAGGAATGGGATGGTCAGTTGGAAACCCTCCATGGGGAGAAGGAGGTCCTTCGAAAGCAAGGAGATGGTGCTGGGATAGATACCTAGAATTATCCCAAGAGGTATTCGACGAATCTGGTGGTAAGAATCTCAAGAGACACGCAGTATCGTTTACCAAAGGACTTCCAGGGGCCTCAGCAATGAGAGTAAGGCTACACTCAATACAGGACAAGGAGCAACTTGGTAACGAGGTAAGTAGGTATCTTCACAATCTCGAAGAAGACGAAACTCAGCCTGAAATCGCATCTTCTAATCTCTGAGATACTGTCTTCATTCTTCTGAGCGTTCTATCGGTACTCCTCATCACATTCTCTGTGACCATATCTCCATCTTTGCCGGAAATCCTGAACCCATAGGGCATTCTACCTCCTAGTGTATTCAGGAGTATCTTTTGGGAATCTAGCTCAATATCTGACAATATCTCCTCAACCCTTTCAATACTCAAAGACTTACTCTTCGCACCAGAGATCAACTTCTTCGAAGTATCGTCATCAATCCTCCCCAACCCCCCCCTTGTCATAAGCCACTCTTCACCTCTAGCATCAAATTGCCTCATTACTCCTACAAAGATATCCTGAGCTATCCTGCTCATCATGGGGACTCTCTCAACTAATCCGGCCACCCTCATCTTGTCAACCGATCTACCCACCCTGGAGCGAGTCTCCCCCATCTTGTCTGAAAGTGCTAGAATAGTTCTCGGCTCGCTAGATGTACATAGCTCGATTAGGATTTTACTTGCCAGACTGTCTCCAGTGCGAGCTCTTTCTCCAGATAGTCCCAGATCTCTAGCCAATGACTCTAGATGGCCATCATCTTCTGAGGTCGGGCCCGGCTCTGAAATCATTATTCTGAATGGAAGAATCTCATCTGGTGCAGTTACTACCATCCTTTCATCAGATTGTGATATAGAACCAGAAAGCTCCTTCATCCTCAATTTTAGTACGGTTCGTGCTTCATTAGTGACTAGTTCGATCGCCGAAGAAATACTCCCTCCCCTCAGAACATGAATATGCCATCCTCCATCAGTATTTGACGATATTAAACCACATTCTCTCAGTTTTACCAGTTGATGATGAATACCAGTTTGTGAAAGCCCAGTCACTTCACAGAGTGATTTTGCATCCCACCCTCCCAATGGCTCTTTCAGAAAGGCCTCAGTCATGATTCGATGAAGTGCACCTTGCCCCTCATCAATACCTCCTCCCTCACTTTTTCTCCTTACCAAGCCCATAGAATCTAAGAGCCACGCTAGTAAGACATCAGGATTTGTACTTCCTGTGGGCATCGGGAACTCGACCAGTCTTAGCCTGAACACAACCATGCCCCGAGATTGGGGGTTCTATAGAATTCCCAATAGTGGATATGAAATAAGACAATTATCAACACTTTGACAATTACGAACAGTCTACTCTGATGTCAAGCCATGGATACTCAACTTTGGATCTTCTCAGACCATCTAGATGTGGAGCAAGAGATAGACCAGATTGATTTACAATCCCTCTTTTTCTGAGTACCGATATTGCTGAGTGAACAGATGCTCTAGATCTTCCAAGGTCTCTAGCCAGTTGAGCTTGAGACTCGGGCCCCTCTTCCTCGGTAAGCCTTGCTACTACCACTCTCTGAACTTCTGAGAGGCCAACAGGCATCATTGCAGCGGCCCTCGAATCATCAGTGACCCCGGTCCCCTCCAGAATCTCGACCTGTGCCGGAGCACCGAAGTAGTAGCAAGTTCGTCCATTAACTGGTACCACTGTAACTATTCCCTCCTTAGTTAGACTATCGAGATGGTGACGTAGTGTGCCGTTTGCCGCGGATAGCCTTCTTTGAAGCTCCCTGAAGTGTATACCTGGAGATTTTTCCAATGCTTCAATAATTCTGAGTCTCAAAGGGTGCTCCCAACCCGTCTCTCTATGGGCAATCATGGTACCCTGTGCTGCGGGAAATAGTAGTTGGAAACCACCGCCCAAACCTAGAGCGGCTCCTGCCAATGCACCGATTGAGTCAACGTACCATGGGCGAGTAGCTTTCCATTGGTCAACCAGTGCCATAATTTCGTTGGTTGACATGTGGGGTTTTAATGATGTGTCTTAATGCTCATACGAAATCGTATATGAGGACCTCACTTGGAACCTTCGATTTTACCGTTATGTATTTTCATGTAGGCCACTAGTGGTGAAAGTAGTTTGCCTGCCCTTCTGCCATGCTCAGTAAGGCTGTATGTTACTCTAACCGGAGGCCCGTCCTCGACTAATCTCTTGACCAAACCGAAGTCCACGCACGTTGTCAGTTTGTCAGATAGTGTACGACTACTTATTCCTCTCAGTAAGCTCCGCATCTCGTTAAACCTACGATCTCCAGCAATGTATAGAGTGGCTAAAATCTCAGTGGTCCATCTTGAGCTGAATACTGAGAATGCATCAACCGCAGAATCTACTTCCCAACTAATATCGAATTCTTCATCATTATACTTAGAAAATAATGTACGTATTTCCTTACCAAGAAGCATCACTTCATCAACCTGCTTCTCAACCTTTCTTATGTCTCTTTTTGTTAATCTAAGTGGCTCCCCTGGCATAATAACAGGTATTCCACAAGGTATCTAGTGTATAAAATGCACCTACGTGTAATCACCATCACTATGCCAATCAAATAGTAGATTCGTTAGGTCGGTGTGAAATCTACACCAGTAGGAGGCAACAAGAATGGACAAATTTCTAGAACAATGGATTGAAGAAACGATTGGCGACCAAGATATCTCTGGAGAGATGCATAAGATTAGTGCCAGCTCGATACTTTTTGCAGCTATAGCAAACTACAGGGCCCCAGCTTGGGTCCAGTCACCTCTGAAGAATATCTAGGATGAGTTATACTTTGGACGCCTTCCCTCGATCAGAGCACTGAGCCCTTCCTCTGCGTCTTCTGTACTGAAGATCTCTCCCAGTCTCTGTAGCTCGAGCTTAAGCCCATCCTCTAGAGAAGCCCCAGTTCTTACATCGGACAGTAAATCACTCGCTATACTGAGTGCTATAGGGGCTACTCTTGATAGGGATTTTATTTGTCTTGAAACTCTTGGGTCCTCTAAATCATAGTCTTCGGGAACCTTTCCAGAAATTAACGCCTCAATATTCTTATCAGAATAGAAGCCTTTCGCGAAGAGAGCAACTTCACTATCATCATTCAGTGGTTTTCCGGGATACTTCTGGTCGGGCTTCTTTCCCACTAGAGAAAACACAATATCTTCTACATCGGAAGACTCTACTTTATGCGTCAGCAGACCTATATCAAGTGCTGTCGAGGAATCTAGGAAGTTACCAGCCAGAACTGCATATCTGGCGCATTCAACACCACAAATCCTCGCAGTTCTCTGAGTTCCTCCAAGGCCAGGGTAAATTCCTATAGAAGTTTCTGGAAATCTGAATTGAGTCCTCCTAGTACCAATCCTGTAATCACAGGAAAGCGCTAGTTCAAGACCTCCTCCCAGTGCCAATCCTGTCGTTAGGGCAATGGTTGTCTTCTCGCATCTCTCGATACTATTGAGAACATCGTGCCCGTCTGATGTGAATTCGTATATATCTTGGAAAGAGTCCTCTCGGAGCTTATCCACGAAGAATTTTACATCTGCTCCTGCGACAAACGCTTTGCCAGCCCCCTCGAACACAACTGTAGAAATGTCCCCTCTGGAATTAATTTCATCCACAATCTCTCCCAATTGGGAGACAAGACTGACATTTAGGGCATTCATTGCCTCTGGACGATTCAATCTGACTCTTGCAATTTCACCCTCTACGGCTAGATCGACATAGGAGAACTCGAACTCCTCTGTTCTATCGGAGAACCACCTCGGGAGCTCTATCCCAGCCATTTGCGAATAATTAACAGCCATCCTCGAGGCTTCACTGACTCCTATTTCATTAGCGATTTCGAACGGTCCTTTCGCCCATCTCAAACCAACCTTAGCTCCTCTGTCAACATCTTCCATTGAGCATACCTCCTCCTCAACAATCTGAGCAGAAACAGAGAAAACCTGTCCTAGAAGCCTCTCGGAAATTATTCTCTTAGTATCCTCATCGCATTCTTCTTCATCTCCAATTTCCCATAATCGTCCGCCTTCTACTAGGTCCCTAAGGGAATCTGTTCCGATATATCTAGGCGTATCCAACTGTTTGGCTAAGTAATCGGTTGAATGTAATGCGATGGGCGGGCCTGTTAGATTCATCAAGGCGAATGGACCCATTCCAATATTGAAAGCGGATCTAGCAACCGAATCTATCTGTGCGGTGCTTCCCACTCCTTCTTCCAAAAGCTTGCAAGCTTCATTTAGCCATGGTACGAAGAATCGATTTACCACAAAGCCCGGGCGGTCTTTGCAAACAATTACTACCTTTCCCATTGACTTACAGTACTGTTCGACTAGCTTGATACTTCTCTCAGAACTTTCTGTAGCTGGGATCACCTCAACAAGTCTATTCTTTGCAGGGTGGTAGAAGAAGTGTAGGCCAACAAATCTATCTGGTCTGCCAGTAGATGATGCTAGCTTGTCCACAGACAAAGAAGATGTGTTGCTGGCCAGAATGGTATGACTATCGCATACATCGTTCAAAGTCTCAAAGACGGCCTTTTTAACATCAAAATCTTCGAAAACAGCTTCAATTACCAGATCTGTTGAGGGATCAACATTCTCTGTCCCCACTACGCCAGTAATCCTTGACTTAATCTGCTCTACCTGCTTGGAGTTGAAAATCCTACGCTCCTCTGCTTCCTTTAGGAACTCTGACACAATCCCGTGCCCTCTGTCTACCCACTCTTGCTCCCTATCTACCATTTGGACCTCGAATCGCTCTTGGGCACTCTTCTGTGCTATCCCAGAGCCCATATTCCCCGCACCAATGATTGCCACCTTCTCAATCGGTCCCATGGCTATCCGACGAGGGGACAATCAATGAATGCAGCGGATGATTCGCCCAATCCAAACCAATGAATTTATTCAGTCCGCATCTCCCATGGTTAGCTATGCCACGACGCGGGGCCATCTCGGTGATTGTGATATTCTTACTTCTATCATCTGCCTCTCAGATGGCAATAGCCAACAGTGGTGGAAAGTATAACTCTTCAAATGGATGTGGTTGTCATGGGGGTTCTGCGGCCTCTCCAACACCAACTCACAACTTTCCTACTACTTACTCGCCCGGACAGAGCTATTCATTGAATATAGGGATGAATGGGGGCGTATCTGGCTCCAAGGGAGGATTCAACTTACAGGTGTCCGATGGAACCCTAGCTACTGGGTTTGGAATTATGAACACACAAGTCAACTCTGCAGGAAACCAAGCAACTCACCAATTCCCAGACTACAGAAGCTGGTCTTTGGACTGGACCGCTCCATCGGCTGGCTCTGGTACTGTTACATTCTCGCTCGCGGTGATGGCCGCAAATGGCAATGGAAATAATGCCGGAGATGGGTGGGCAACTCTAACTCATCAGTCAAGTGAGGACTCTGGCTCCACAAACACCCCCCCTACGGCATCATCAGTGAGCTATGTTCCATCCTCTCCAACTAAGGAGACTGGACTGGGAGTCAGCTACACATACTACGACGAGGACGGTGATTTCGAGCAAGGCACATCTATCCACTGGTTCAGGGATGGTCTCAGAGTTACTCAGATTGATGATCTAACTGATATCCCCAATTCTTGGATTTCCAAAGATCAGAGCTGGAGAGTAGAGGTTACTCCCAATGATGGAAATGAATTTGGAGATACGGTTTCCTTAGATCCTATCTCAATAGGAAATACTGCACCGATTGCCAGAGACTTGTCAATAGGTCCAGAATCTCCAATGGATGATGACGACCTCATATTGAACTGGGAGTACTATGACCTTGATGGAGATCCACAAGATGACCAACAGACTACAATTTACTGGTTCCTAGATGGCTCTAGAGTCCCGGAGTTAGACGGAGAAGAAGCAGTCTCCAGCTTTATGATTAGGTCGGGTGATGAATGGGAGGTTTCTATCACTCCTCATGATTCCTCGGACTTCGGACTAACAGTTTACAGTGGGATAGTTGTAATAGGATCTTCCAATACGGGGCCCTCAGTTTCTGCATTCATCTCCACTACTGGAAATACTGTAACTACCGACTCCTTACAACTAATTTACACCCCCTACGATCCTGATGGGGATACAATCCAGTCTACAGAAATTCGATGGTTCAGAGATTCTGCCATGGTGGCAGCATTCAATGACGAGACAGTGGTTGACCCATCCTTCACCTCCAAGGGAGAAACGTGGGAGTCCCATGTTCGAGTATTCGATGGCCTAGTCTGGTCTGAGTGGTTCGTAACAGATTCTGTAATTATTGTTAATACCCCTCCAGTTGTCACCAATATCTCACTCTTGCCACATGGAAAACTGACAACTGACTCTGATCTGTATGTGGAATGGGAGCAATTTGATATCGACGGGGATTTGGAGCAAGCCAGTCAAATTAGATGGTGGGTTGATGGTGAGTGGATCACTGACTATGATGGCCTTTACTCAATACCATCCTCTGAGGTGGATAGAGATGAACACTGGTCAGTACAAGTCATCCCAGGAGATGGAGAGGGCCTCGGGACCTCAATGAAGACCAACTCGAGAGTAGTTGAAAATGCTCGACCAATAATCCTAGAAGTTACTCTGGAGAACTCACCAATTGGGGATATGGTAACCTCTCCAGACTCTTTGAATGATCTGCTGGCAATTACCATAACTAGGGATCCCGACAATGAACCTGTCGAACTCGACTACTCATGGTTCAGGGATGGTTTCATCGTTTCTGATCTAGGTGGAAACGATACTGTAAACTCGAACAGACTAGAGCCAGGACAACTTTGGGAAGTGGTAGTAACTGCGACAGATCCATGGGGGCTGGGTACTAATTCCTCAGCTTCAGTAACAATAGCAAACCTACCTCCGGTCCCACTCTGGTCCGTAACTCCATCTCCTCCAATATCTGGGTCTGTAGCTACCTTTGATGCAACCAGCTCCTTTGATCTAGATGGAGAAGTTTCATCCTATCTGTGGATAATAGACGGTGTTGAGGTATCTGGAAGTTCTATTGATGTCATTATGGGGCCGGGACCTCACTCTATCTCGCTGACTGTAACTGACAATATGCAGGAAGTCCAATCATCGACTTCGAGCATTGTCTATGACGAACCGCAGACTCCTCTATCCCTTGTAGCAACTCTGGATGGAGATCAAGTGAACCTAGTTTGGGCTGGTTCATCAGATGAATATAGGATTTACAGATCTACTACGCCGATATCTTCAGTAGTTGGACTAACGATGTTCGATGAGATTCCAGTGTGGGGTGAACCAATACCCACTCCATTGACCCCTGTCGGCTCTACTACATATCAGGAATGGAGCGAACCCGTCCCTGTTGCTACTACACTGTACTATGTCGTGACATCAGTAGTTGAAAACCAAGAGGTAGTTTGGATTGTCGATGGACAGAATCACATCAGTGTAGATGCGACTTCCATTGCTTCAGCCACACAAGAATCAACTGAGGAAGTGTCCCCTACCATATCGTTAGCAATATCCGGATTAATGGCCACTCTGGGTGTTCTATCTCTGATATTTGCTCTCACAGAGGCAAGGAGGAAATCAGAATGAAAAGGAACGCAGTCGTGGTGCTTATTTGTATCACACTGATTCTAGCCCCGGGTAGCTCTGTTGCAAACCCAGGAGGAAACGGCGATGGTAATAGGGACTACTCTTGCGGAGGATCCTGTCATGGCGATCCTGCACTAAGTATGCCATCAGATGCAACCATTGAGATCACACTCGGGAATGAGGCATTTTCAGGACAGGCTGTCGCCATTCATGTTACAATAGACGGTATCAGTACCCCCAGCCAGATAGTTGGAATATTCATCCTAGGTTCCCTGAATGGAAATTCAGATACTCCAGAAGACCATGGTTGGCATTTGATTCAAGATCCTAACGGGGGCTCATCCAACTATATCGAGACGAAGGTATCTCCCTCTGGCTCAGTTACAGTAACGTGGGTTTTACTTTCGCCTGAGAGTTCTGGCATCCATACCCTGTATGCAGAGATCCACCATGGTTCTTATGCGGGGGACAAGGCATTCTCGGGTGTTAGTGAACCGTTTGAGGTTAATGTCCAAGACGTCCCTGAAGGCCTTCCTGGTCTAGCCGATGACTGGGTTGCTCCCTCATTCAGAGTCTCCGGGGATAGCAGTCCATTGTCCATCAGCACTAGGAACTCGACTGACATAACTGTGGAATGGATGCTTGACGGAGAGTGGAACCCTACTACTGCAGAGTTGGTTTGTAAAGAAGACTCAGAAGATGTATGTAATGACTGGGAAGTAAGTATTCCTGCTACTATGGGTGAGGCAAATATCCTGTACAGAGTAACAACGTTCAATGGAACCTTCTCCATAGAACAGCCCTGGCTGAAGATGGGAACCGCCCCCCCTCCATTCGAGGGCGAGGTGTGGTCAGCCAGAGCACACTCTTTCGCCTTCGCGTTATTGATAATTTCATTTTTAGTCACTCTACAAGCTCGGCTATATCCTCCTAATCAGAGAGATGATATGGACCAGACTCAGATAGTGGCCTCATCAGAGATGATCAGGTCTGAGGAGAACCCTGGATGGCTGTGGAATCCGGATACTCAGGAGTGGGTAGAAGATCCAGATTATGAAGGGGGCAACTAATGATGGTAGGTGCTGCAACATTCCACACTGCCATGGCAGAGATTGTAGTTGGCTCCATGGTTCTGGCCACTCTATGCGCCATAGGTTGCTCAATATCTCGAATACTCCCCTCCTCAGAAATCAATAATGAATCTCTGATGGTTACGATGGACAGAGCATCCCTAGCTGGCTCTGCTTTGGCTCTAATTTTCCTCCCGATAGCCATTCTCAGTGGAAATGTTGCGGCCGATGGTCAAGCAGAAAGTGCACTTCTGTACAATAAGTTCGTCTACAGCGGGCTTGCTCTGGGCTTCTGGAGCGCTTTCGTCATTGGAAGAATCAGGATGGGCCCGGGGTTGTGGGAAGAGAGGCCTCTGGCGATTCTTCAGTCCACCACAGCAGGTTTTGCATTTCTGATGACTTCCATGGCATCATCTATCGGAGGTAAACTAGTCAGAGGAGAGTCACTGTTCGACGTCTTCCCTTTCTGGCTCCCTACTGAAACCGCTGCGATACTGCCACTTTGGGCGTCTGCGTCCTTGTTAATCCTAGGAATAACATCCTCAGCACTGGTTTTTAGATTCACTCTACCGAAGATTGCTAGGATAGAATAATATTATTCTAGATTCAGGAATATCTCCTCAAGTCTAGTGGAAAAAACCTCAGGATTTAACCCCATCTTGGAAATGCTTGCTCTTCCGTTCTCTGACCATAAGGAGCGATTGTGAGTGTCTTTGGCCTCTTCAAGAGCCGCATGCCATGCTGAGTAGTCATCTCTGGGAAGAAGCCTCCCTGAAACCCCATCCGTAATTGTCTCCCTGAATCCGCCCTCATCCACGAAAAGAGCAGGCGTACCTAGGGACTGGGCCTCTATTGGAGTAAGTCCGAAAGGTTCTGAATGGGCCATACTGACTACCGCAACTGCCCCTCTAATAAGACTACAAAGTTCGGTCGACTCAAGTCTCGGAGCTACCCAAATCTCGACCTTACTCGATTTCGCATGTTCAATCAATGCATCAATTGACTCCTCTTCACCTCCTCCTACCAGTGCAAGGGACAAACCACTATCTGTCAGCATGGAAATCGTCTCCCAAGTTCCTTTCACCCAACTCGCTCTTCCTATGGTTACTACATACGGCCCCTCGATTCCAACCAAGGGAGACGCCTCAGAACTTGGAGATTCAGAGGGAAACTCTTCGGGATCTAAACTAGGAGGCAACACCCCCGACGGAATTCCATATACATCACCGATTCTCGAGGATGTGAACTTTGAATTCCCACTGATTGCAGTCCTATCCCTAGATGAAAGCATCCTGATCTTAGACAGGTCCTTTCTTCTAGCCATACTCAAAGCCACCCTAGTCAAGCTGAGGTTACGTCTAGGGGATCCATCTATCATCCGATGTAAGACATCCTCATGAAGGCCTCGATGCGGTTCAAGAAGGTGTAAATGCAAAGAAATACCATCAGGAATGATTTCCAACATGGATAGGCTCCCATCACCACTGGTCAGGTGAATATATTCCAAATCGACAAAACTCTCAACTAGTCCTACGACTGATTTCCAACTCTGCAAAGAACTGGAGAATTCTTTATTCAATATCCTAGATACAGCCTCTCGGGGAGGCTTCCAATAAATATCCGGCTTCATTAGTTTAATATCATATTCTTCACAAATCGAGTCGAGCTGTAGAGCACTGTCAAGAGTGGCCACAGAAACCTCGAATTTCTTTGATAGAGCAGGAAGGTTTCTGATAATATCCCTTTCAGCCCCTCCCATTGCGGAGAAGCTACCCTTGGCAACGAGTAATCTGGCTCGGACCCTACCCGCTCCCTCGCCATTACGCGCCATGAACCTCCATCCTCCGTCCTCGTTTAAGTCCGATACGCCTTGGTGTGGCCATGGTGAGCAGAGTTCTGCTAGTCAGAGGGGGGCGCCTCGCTGAGAACTCGGGCTTAGGTAGAGCTCATCAGGCGATCGAGTCATTATTGGAAAAGGCGCTTGTACCGCAGTGGACTAAAGTCGGAACTATCGAGCACGAACAAGTAACCGGACTTGTTCAAAGAGCAGTAAAGAGATGGTATACTCATCCTAGGTCAGTGACAAAATTATCAGAATCCACGCCTGCAGATATTATTCACATTACTGACCAGGAACAGGCCCATCTGGTTCCCAAGAACTGTCCAGTACCGGTAATAGTCACAGTTCACGACCTCTTCCATATTAGCCCCAGAAAGATAATCGGGGGAGATGTTACTGTATCAGTCGGAGAACAAAATCCAGGCCTTTTCAGAAGAAGAGACTTGAAGATGCTGAAGAAGGGCCTAGAGAGGGCGGATATGATAATTTGCATCTCTGAAAGTACTCTAATGGATGTCAGGAGGATGTTTCCTGGAAAGAAAACGGCTCTTGTAAGACACCAGATAGACACAGAATATTGGAGCCCGTTCTCAAATCCCAAACCACGGGAGCTTCTAGGGGAATTCGATAGTGAATCCAAGATGTTGGTAGTAACCTTGGGAAGTAATGAAGAGAGGAAAAGGCTAAATTTCGCTAAAAAGGTGATTTCTTCATTACCCGATGAGGTTTCAAAAGATATCAATACGATTCACATCGGAAGCGAGGTCAAGCTTACCGATGAACAATTACTGGCCGCCTTACAGAGCGCGGAGGTCCTACTCTTCCCCAGTGCTAGTGAAGGATTCGGATACCCCCCGGCTGAGGCAATGGCCGCCGGTTGTCCTGTCATAGCATCAGATCTTCCGGCTCATAATGAGATAATTCCCAGCAGGTGCCTTCTTCCCGCTACCTCTACTCAGGATTGGGTGGATGAGATAGTACGAATCCACTCTGAGTGGAGAGCCGCGGGACAGGTTCCCAGACATCCCTCAGAGGAATTGATGAATCACATAGAGGACCTCCTAAGTCCAAAATCTCAAGGCGCCTCACTCGCTGAAGCATACAGCGATGCACTAAATAAATGACTAACTGGAATAGCTTGGTGCACGGACAACCACTGATTATAAACTCGCCAATTCTCGATAGTACATGCTGGAGGTCAATGGGCTAAAGAAGGGCTTCGGCTCTGGCAGGAGGAGACTTGAGGTCCTGAAGGGGATAGACCTCAAAATAGAATCCGGAGAGCTCGTAGCTCTTATGGGACCTTCCGGATGTGGAAAGTCCACTCTGTTGAATATCATAGGTGGCCTTTTGGAGGCCGATTCAGGTTCCATTTCCCTTACTGAGTTCGAGTATGGTACTTATCCTCCGAGCAGAGTCGTGGATGTTAGGAGGAAAGGAGTGGGATGGATTTTCCAGGACTTCCATCTTGTGGATAGGCTATCTGCCTTGGACAATGTCATTTTCGCACTCGAGCTCTCTGGCGTACCGTCCTCTCAAGCAGAGAGTCAGGCAATAGATGCCCTCAGGAAGGTGGGTCTGTCTGATAGGATGAACTTCATCCCCGACCAGCTTTCTGGTGGACAGAGGCAGAGAGTGGCCATAGCTAGGGCAATTTCTGGCTCCAGACCGCTTATTCTAGCCGACGAGCCAACTGGGAATCTTGATGTCAAGAGCGCTGAGGGGATACTCGATCTGTTCAAGGAACTCTGCCAGGACTACGGAATTTCCGTACTAATGGTCACTCACGATCCCAATCTTGCGTCAAAGGCAGATAGGATGCTTCTCCTGAGGGATGGAGTAACCGCCGCTTCAGACATACGTTCTGCATGGGGAGTAGGGGGCAATCTCTGATGGATCTCTACTACCAAGAAAGTCACAGGCCCGCTAGGCCAATGACATTCGGAGAGGCGACAAAGACATGCCTAGTCAAGTCCGGAGACATGAATGGTAGGGCATCAAGATCCGAATTTTGGAGCTTCTTTCTATTCTATGTGCCAATGATGCCAGGTCTTTGGGTCATCGACCTTTTCTTTACTATGGGAATTTATAGCCTATCATCTGAGATAGGAATTGGATTATTAGATACACTATTATTTGTCCCAGCGTCATATCTAGTGGTCTTAATGCAACTTGTCTTCCTCTACAGTTTCACAAGTGCTACTGTACGTCGATTACATGATGTTGGAAGAACGGGGTGGTGGCTACTTCTAACTCCTACACTTATAGGTCTTCTAGTGATTGGATTTTTCCTGTTCTTGGAGGGCGAGTCCAATAAGAACAAGTATGGCGCTGTACCTACAAATGACCCCATAGAAGCCTCTATGGCCGAGATTGTATCTGCGATTCCGGATAATTTGCTAATGTCCGCGAGAAGCGCTTGGATTGGCAGAGAAAGGGTTCTGGCAGTTTTCGCAGGAGTATTCCTAGCTTCACTCGTCATCACAACGGTCCTAGCCTACTCGGCAGGCCTCAGCGGCGCATTCCTGCAGTTTTCTCTCCAAGAGGAGATATTCGATGGTAAGGTGGACTTCGCAGAAGACCCGGGCTCTGATTCAGAGGGCAGAACGAACGACTCAACATTGTGGGAGTCAGCTTGCTCTGAGTTGATAGAGATGGAAGAGATTTCCGATTGTGGACTCGTGTTTGGCAGACAGGGAGTCAGGGTCAACGGGTTCTTTGATGAGGGAGGTATCATTCCACAACCGCTCAATGCTGTGGGTGCAACAGGAACCATTGGGGACTGGACTAATGTCAGTTGGGACTACC
This sequence comes from Euryarchaeota archaeon UBA463, assembly GCA_002501805.1. GTDB lineage: Archaea > Thermoplasmatota > Poseidoniia > Poseidoniales > Thalassarchaeaceae > MGIIb-O5. The sequence continues at coordinate 47,304 of DAOI01000024.1, forward strand.
CAGAGGCATACGACTCAGGACCGCCAATCAATGACAAGAGGACGATCAGATTCTACGGGGATGGGATATGGGACGGAGATTTGGGCGAACGACATGCCAATCGAGTGATATACGGTTCTTGGCCGGGCTCCGGCGAGGAAGCATCTGCAAATCGCTCGATTATCCTCCCTTCAGAGATCGCCAGTAAGGCAGGGGTAGGTGTCAACGATACCATAGACACACTGACTTTCTCCTACACCTACGATTATCTTGGATTCGCATCCATAGCCACAGGTTTCGATGACTGTCCCGGTGAGGAGTACTTCAACCAAGAATCAGGATACCTTTACTGTCAGGTGAACATGACGGTATACGACCTGAAGGTTGTCGCGGTTTACCAAGAAGGAGGAGCGGGAAACCCCACTTTGCTTTTCAACCCAATAATGGTATCAGATTCGGTACTTACTGAGAATCAGAAGCTCACTCTGATGAACAATGACCACGGTTATCTCGGTATCGCCATAGATAGAAACGAGCTCCCAGCGTCTTCCACCAGGGCGGCCACAGATTGGTTGGACGGTCTGAAAGGGGATATCGAAGGAGTAAACTATACATCAGGTAATGACATAATGATTGAGTACAATGATTTGATTTCGGGAACGATAGGCTTCCTGAATATTTTCCTCGGGATAATCAGCGTGTTCGATTACATATTGATGATACCGATAGTCGTTCTTTCGTTCTCGGTCCTAATTTATGGCCTAGTACTATCACTGGAACAGAGGAGACGGGAGATTTCGATTCATAGGGTAATTGGAGGCACGGAGGCTGGTCTGACCTCAATGATACTCAGGGAACTGGCAGTGGTGGGCGTCATTGGTTGGTTTACAGGCTACCTCTTAGCGATGGCCTCCGTTCCAGTTGTTCTGGATGCTGTCGGATTCATGGCATTCGAGAGAAGCGACTTCAGAGTCGTTCCAACTCTGAGCGGCCTCGTTACTCTACTGATATTCTTGGTAACCGTGGGGCTTACCTTACTGTTCGGAAACTCCCGGACCAAGGACTTCCTCAGCATTGAAATTGATGAGGGAGTCAGGAGAGTCGCTACAAGAAAGAAGTCAAGGCTATGGCTACACCTGATAGTATTCTTCGTTGGAATCCTCTCATTCCTCGAGAGTTGGATAGAAAGCAATGGGGGCTTCGGACCAATTGCCTCGAGTGGGATAAGCTCAAACTTCGTCGTAGACGGACTTTTATTCATCTTTGGTCCATTCTTCCTTTGGATAGGGGGAGCACTAGTACTGGGAAGGATAGGCGCTTCCGGACCAAGGATTTTCACCACTCTGTTCGGCTGGAGCCCGGTTCTAACTGACATTAAGAGAGGACTGAAGGGATCTGGATCAAGCGAGTCAGTGAATAGGCTAGCAATAATACTTCTACTAACACTGTCAATAGTAACAGTGGCCGCTGTACAGGGCTACACTGGGACATTAGTAGATGAGAGGACAACCTCGGCTCAGACAGGTGCAGACCTACAGGTTCAGTTTGAAGAGCCGGTTTCCCAACAACGTGCAATGGAAGAAGTGACCCTGGCGATCCAGAGGGCTGGAGAGTCCGAGATCGACTCAATAGACTATGTGACCTCAGTGGGGGACATATTCACCAATCAGAAAGGGGAAGGCTCTCTACTCAGGACATGGATTCTATTCGACGGGCATGAGAATACTCTCCAATGGGATGAGCAGACCATCCCAGATGATGATATTGATATTGTATCGGCTCAGTGGTCATCCTTCGGATTTACCGCTGGCTCTTCTGCCAGAAGTCAACTTGATATCTCTAGAAATGACATAGGCTCCAACACAACCATAGAGTACACATCATACAGTTTCGGCGGTTTAGACAGCGACATGAACCCAATCATCACTACTACTGTTACTGTGGCAGAAATTACCTACATGGGTGGGCACAGGTGGGTCCCAGGACTACAATCCTCTGAAGCAAATCAGGCAATAGTCATTGGAGAGGCTACCTACAAAGAACTTCTAGGTCAAAACGCAGTAGATTCTTACACGTCCAATCGATGGTTCTTCGAACTTTGTGATGAGACCCAGAAAGACTGTAAGGATGCTTTGAAGACACTAGGAGTCGAGGTATCCAATGGTGTTGGAGTGGCATCATCCAGTAACTGGGGAACGAATCATGAGGCCAACGAGAGGACAGGAGGACTAATCTTCGGGACCCCAGGTCTTCTGAGTCTACAATTCGTGGTAGCTTCGCTAGCATCAATCGCTTCAGCCTTCGTATTCCTCTCCCTGGTCCTATCGCAAAGGAAGAAAGAACTAGCCATCCTTCAGGCAATAGGAGCTAGTCCACAACAGGTAATGAGACTGGTTTTGTTTGAAATCATGTCTATCTTGCTAGTTAGTATGGGACTAGGAGTAATACTTGGCCTTGCAATATCCGAAGCTTTCAATGGGTTCTTCGGAGTCTTTGGATTCATCTTCCAGATTTTCCTAGGTCAAAGCGCTCCGATAGACAGAGATTTGGTCTGGCCGTGGACTGAGCTGATACTCGTCAACGCTTCCGTCCTAGTCGCTGTTGTGATAGCATTGCTTTTCACCACAAGGAGGGCGTTGAAGTCCGATCTTGCCATAGTTCTGAAGGGGGAGTGATAGAATGGACGAAAGCTTGGTAATTCTGGAAGCCAAAAATATGTACCATATCTACGAGAGCCTGAGTCTCGAGGGGAACGTTGTCGCCTTGAGAGGCCTCAATGTCATAATCAAGGAGGGTGAGGCCGTAGCTGTAATCGGGCCCTCGGGATCAGGTAAGTCCACTCTTCTGAAGTGCCTAGGTGGGCTAATGAAACCATCATCCGGTTCGGTTTCCTTAGGGGGCAGAGAGATGATCAGGATGACTGGTAATGAACTCGTAAAACTTCGGCAGGAAACAGTCTCTTTCATCTTCCAAGACTCAAATTTACTTCCTGATCTAAATGCGTTAGATAATGTTGCACAACCACTCAGGCACCAGGGAGTGATGCCAGGTCCAGCTAGGGCCAAGGCAATGGAGCTACTTGAGAAACTAGCGATGGGAGACAGATGGATGGGAATGCCAGAGCAACTTTCTGGAGGGGAGCAACAACGAGTAGCTATAGCCAGGGCACTAATAACCAACCCAAAGCTAATTCTGGCGGATGAGCCAACCGGTGCATTGGACCCTATAACTAGCAGAGAGGTTCTAGAGCTGTTCGAGAGGCTGCATAAGGAAGAGAATGTGGCATTCTTGCTTGTGACTCACAACAGGGACGTAGCATACTTCTGTGAGAGGTCCTTAGAGCTTAGAGACGGAAGGTTCGTCGCGCAACATGGAACCGATTTCGATATGGCAGATCTCTCAGATACTAGAGAACTGATTATAGATGAAACCGGGACAATAACACTACCTCCAGACCTCCTTCTAAAGCTAGGTGGGCCGGGTAGATTCGATGTCCCTGATGCGGACAGAGATTCCCTGAAGCTGGAGAGGGTTGAGGACGAGAAAATCAAGGTATCATCCAAGACTAAGAGAGTACTAGCACCAACCTGTCCTGCTTGTAATCATGACTACTCAGACTCAACAGATCAACTGTGTCCCGAATGTGGTTCCAGTAGGCCCATGATTCAAGCCTGAGGAAGAAGGAACCTCTGTGGCTTGGCTATCCCGAGGTCCTTTGGTAGCTCCTTTTTGGCAATGGGCAGCTTGACTGGAATCATCTCCTTTCCTATGAGGGCGACCCTGCTCTCCCTCCTGTCTGAAAGAACCTCCCGTCCAACCATTGGTGCCAACTTTTCAGAGAAATCTAGAATCTCCTGATGTGTCGGCATATTCTCAATTGAAAGATTGTTTCTACTATTTCCCACATTGACATAACCCTTCGCCTCGATGAAATTAGGATCAGCAATATTATCCAGTCTGGCGTAGTCTTCGTGGAATCCCATGGACTCGTGTTTGATCAGCGTGTGCCTACAAACCGTTCTCGTATCTAGACTAGGCAATAATTCCAGAGTCTCTTCAAGCTTGTGAAAGGCCCCTTGGTCAAATTTAGGTTTGCATAGCCTGTCGAAAATCTCCTTGTTAGGGGCATCTACTGAAACATAGAGCTGAGTGGGCAGTGGGTCCAGATTCTCAATTACCTTCGGGAGGCTTCCATTGGTCACTAGGAAAGTGGAAGTCCCATGATTGTGACAAACCTCCAAGAATTCACCCAATCTTGAATATAGCGTAGGCTCACCGTTCAAAGAGATAGCAACATGCTTGGGATTCTGAGCTTCAAGAAACTTCTTCTTGTCGGCCTTCGGATTTCCGCCAAAGCCCGTCAGAAGTCTTCTGTGAGCTTTCACAGACTCTAGATACAACTCATATGGATCATCGTCAATCTTGTTTAGCGAGTCGGAGTGAGGCTCTCTCCAGCAGTAGGTGCATCCAAGATTGCATGTATCCACATTTGGAGCCATCTGCATACATCCGTGACTTTCTATCCCGTAGAATGTGCCCTTGTAGCAAGAACGATCGGCAATCAGACTCTGTTTGGTCCAATGGCATACTTTCACGCCACCATGCTCGCCTACCAGCTGGTATTTCTGCTTGGAGAGCTTTGCCGCGATTTTAGGCTCTATCTTGGTCACGTGTCCTTGCATGATGATCCCCACTCCGTATCCCGCAGAGGGGACGTGTCGAGGAGCTTGCGTATGAGTAAGTAGATATCAACCCTCACTCGTACTTAATTCCGGTCCCATATGCAAAAATCTCTACTCCTCTGACAGTATTCTTACTGTTCGATGATTGAGGAGTCATGTTTGCAGTATCTATTCTGACGTTAATGACCTCATCCCATCCTTCAGCTTCAGCTTGATCACGCAATCTCTGCATAACTTCGGCTCTACCAGCAGATATTACCTGCTGGAAAACAGTCACGCTCCCTCCAATAAGATTGTTGAGGAATCCAATCATTAGATGCCAGTGACTGGGTCCGAACACACCGTTGGCGTGAACTAGTCCGACACTGGAGGCATTTCTCCTATATCCTCCATCGATGGTATTCAGAATCTCTCTTCCCCTTCTCTGTCTAAGTAACATTTTCCTTCGATTCGCATCTTCATGCATCCGTTCTACATTTCCACTGCTGGATATTGCCCCCCATAGGAACATTACCGGATAGACAATCGCCCAAATTATCCCAAATAAAGCTAGGACAATGAAGGGGAGTAGGAAAACGACAACTAACGGGAAACTCCTTCCATCCCCCGTATCACTCTGAGCAGCCACATTAATCGAAAATAGCACAAATGCCAATATGGAAAATATACAGAAGAATCTGAAATTGACAACGGTGGCCTTCATTGTTCCACACCTATTCGTATTTGACCGCAGTTCCGTAAGCGAATAGCTCGGCGGCTCCAGACGTGATAGCTGAGGTAGCGAATCTGACGTTGACAACTGCCGTGGCCCCAATTGATATCGCGTCTGCCACCATTCTTCCGACTGCCTCATTGCGAGACTCCTGAAGAAGCTCGGTGTATTGAGTCAACTCACCACCTACAATATTCTTCAATCCGGCAAAGATATCCTTTCCAACGTTTTTTGCCCTCACTGTCGATCCACTAACTACTCCCATCGCTTCGGTAATCACCTTGCCTGGGATAGTCTCTGTATTGACCACTAGGATGCCATTCACTACTTGTTCCATGAGGACCAGTCTAGAGAGTAGGGCTCTTCAATGTAATGGCTTATCCATTCGAGAAGACTATTCTCTCAGTACAACCTCTGGCTTGGACTTCATGGATACTAGGGCCAAGATTGCGAGAAAAATCCCATTGCAAATGATTATCTGACCCCCTCCTATAACCAATGTTAGGTTTTCTATGAAAGATAGATCGATTACCTCAACGTCTTGGTTACTATTAGAAAAATCAGGTATAAATCCGATCCTAGACATCATCCAAAAAAGCCCAGCGCCGCCCAGGGTATTAATCCCTATCCAAACTCCAACCAGCTTTATTCCAAGCTCCCTGTCCCCTTTCCAAAGAACCACAGTACTGAAGAGTCCTACAAATGCTAGGATTGCACTGTGTAATCCTTGTAGTTCTACGAATCCCATCATCTCATCGTAATACCCGACCAACTCATCCCAGAATACTTCATTCTCCTCCCATTCAGCTTTCTCCTCCTCAGTACCATTCACTGGATAAGGCTCTATTTCTTCATAATTGTCTGGTAACAGCCTATCCACAAGAACTGGCGATGCAATCGCCGAAAATGTTCCTAAAACCATGAAAAGAGAAATAACTCCCATGAAAATAGCCAGTCCCTTTAGCCACCACGGCGATGGTTCAGAGATTGGAGAGTACGGAGATTCTACCCTCATAGATGTTCGAGAAAGAGCCTACTAATTATACTGCCCATCAAAAAATGCCCCGAGGAGGTCCGATAGAATCGTTCAAGTATCGATGTCATACGCCGTGCCTAATGGCGCAAGACGAGTTACGACAGGCATTGACCTTCGACGACGTACTTTTAATGCCCGCTGAGTCAGCGGTACTTCCCGCCGAAGTTGATATCTCAACCAATTTGACGAGCAAGATAGGACTCAAGATTCCAATAATATCTGCCGCGATGGATACTGTTACCGAGAGTGCTATGGCAATAGCCATGGCCCAAGCCGGAGGACTGGGAGTGATTCACAGGAATATGAGTATTGAAGAGCAGGCGGAAGAAGTCGCCAGAGTCAAAAGATTCGAATCAGGACTAGTCCTCAATCCGGTTACTGTCTCTCCTGATATGACAATCGGAGAACTTAGGCAAATGAAAACAAAGTACGGTTTCTCTGGATTCCCAGTTGTCAATGGAGAGGGGAGGCTCGCGGGTATCATCACAAACAGAGATATCAGATTCGTAGAGGATGAGTCCTCTAAAGTATCTGAGATGATGACTAGTGAAATCGTCACCGTCACACAAGACTATGACCCAAAGGAGGCACAGAGGCTCCTACAACAGCATAGGATTGAGAAACTCGTCGTGATTGACGATGATGGTAACTGTGCGGGGATGATTACTGTCAGGGACATTCAGAGGACTAGAGATCACCCTGTCTCCTGCAAGGATGATCAGGGGAGACTCAGAGTCGCGGCGGCTACCGGTACCGGGGAAGGAGGACTAACTAGGGCACTAGCTCTAATCGACGCTGGAGCCGACGTAATTGTGATCGATACTGCTCATGGACATTCTCATGGTGTCATTGATACCGTGGCGAAGCTGAGGAAGGCATCCCCAGATTCAACAATTATAGCTGGCAACATTGCTACTGGAGCAGCGGCCGAGATGCTAATTGATGCTGGTGCGAATGCTGTCAAGGTAGGCATAGGCCCAGGCTCTATTTGTACGACGAGGATAGTTTCAGGAGTGGGGGTGCCACAGCTTACAGCCGTACAGAGTGTTGTCGAAGTCTGCAAGTCAAGAGGTGTGCCAGTAATCGCTGATGGGGGGATAAAATACAGTGGAGATATTGCTAAGGCCATCGCAGCAGGGGCAGACTGTGTCATGATTGGGTCTCTCCTTGCAGGTACTGATGAGTCCCCCGGGGAGACCATACTCTACCAGGGACGATCATACAAGATCTACAGAGGAATGGGTTCTGTTGGTGCAATGAGCAAGGGTGCCCATGACAGATACTTCCAGTCCGAGCAGGGAGATACGAAGAAGTACGTCCCCGAGGGAATTGAAGGAAGGGTTCCTGCCAGAGGCCCAGTAGAGAATGTCATTCATCAGCTCGTGGGAGGGTTGAGATCATCTATGGGGTATACCGGAAATGGCAATATTGCTGACATGAAGGAAGGTTGCGAGTTCGTCAGGATTACCAATGCAGGACTGTCCGAAAGCCACGTCCATGACGTCGAGATAACTCGCGAGGCCCCTAACTACAGGAGATGATTCTCTGGAGGAGATCGTTCTTGGTGGAGGCTGTTTCTGGTGTGTCGAGGAGGCACTCATCGGACTGAGAGGGGTTTCCGAGGTTACTCCTGGATATTCAGGAGGACATGTCGAGAATCCCACCTATGAGCAGGTCTGTGGGAAGAGAACGGGCCATGCTGAGGTAGTCAAGGTGATTTTTGATCCATCAAAGATTGATAGAATATCTCTTTTGGAGGTATTCTTCACATGCCATGACCCGACTCAGCTGAATAGACAAGGGAATGATATCGGACCTCATTACAGAAGTGTAATTTTCTATAATTCAGAGTCCCAGAGAAGGGACTCATATTCAGTGATAGATGAGATGGGCGATGTGTATTCTAGTGAAATTGTAACCGAGGTTTCGCCACTCAAGAACTTCTATGTCGCAGAAAAATACCATCACGACTACTTCAAGAACAACCCGTCGAATCCTTACTGTATGGTGATCGTGGCTCCAAAAATAGCAAAGACTAGAGCCAAGCACGCCCACCTGTATGAGTGATACTGCGCTGGCTCCGGAACCTTGGTCTGTTCACCTACTGGGACTCATAAGTCCCATGCTAGCAATTACTGGAAATGTGTTAGGTGGTGCCTACACCCTGTCCGGCGTTCTGTTCATTTGGGTATTGAGTCCCATCCTTGATGTCCTCTTCGGGGAGTCGGAGTCGCCTAGACCTCCACGAGAGTCCGGTACTCCCTTTGAGAGGCTACTCTGGGTCCACGGAATATTGCACTTCGTGATGCTGGCGACGTTCTTCTACTTCGTCGCAAGCGAGGGAATTACCCGCTGGCTGTTAGCAGCATCTCTATCAACAGGTCTTGTTGCAGCCGCCTCGGCTATTGTTACCGCACATGAGCTAGGGCACCAGAGACCCAAAAGTCCTGGGTGGAGATTGGCAAGAGCACTTCTTTTCAGTATAAATTACACTCATTTCACTACTGAGCACAATCATAATCATCACAAGAACGTAGCTACAGACAAAGACCCAGCCAGCGCGACCTATGAGCAGAGCATCTGGTCTTTCTGGATTAGAACCATACCAGGACAATTCATATCTTCTGTGAGAGTACACAATAGGAAGGGCAGAACCGGCTTCAGGAATCCATCATGGAGGGGCCTTGCCCTCCAATTATTGTGTGTATCAATTCTGATTTTCTTACACTATGTAGGGATTTACTGGGCGGCACCAGTTCTAATTGGTTGGCTAATAGCCTCAGGTATTGCTATACTCACCCTCGAGTATGTCAATTACATACGCCACTGGGGGCTAAGGAGAGAGAACGGAGGGAGGTTCGAAGAAGGACACGCTTGGAATACAGAGGCTAGATGGTCCAGGTGGAGTCTCCTGGAGCTGACTAGGCATTCTGATCACCATCTCCACGCATCTGTCCCTTTCTGGAAACTGAGGCCATATCCAGATGCTCCCAGACTGCCATCCGGCTACTACGCATGCTGGTGGCCATGTCTATTGCCCCCACTGTGGAGGAAAATGATGAGAGGAAGGGCCCCGAACATCTGAGTTCTCGCCATCCGTCCACTAACTTACACTAGCTAAGCCTTCACTGGGGTAACCTTCAATTCTTGATTGGGATGCAGCCTTCCATGGTCGTTCCCAGAAGGGATGATGATGATGATGTCCCAGCTGACAAGGCGTGGGCAATTCATGCGGCTATAATTGGTCTGAATACCGGTAATTTGCTATTTAGGGGCTTAGAGCTAGATCCTGATAATCCTGGGATGATAACCGTAGCATGTTTGGCAGTACTAGCAGCCGCTCTACCTTTCCAAGCAATATTCTTCCTCATCAACTCCTACATTCAAGAAGCCTCTAACGTTCATGAGATAGAATTCATAATGTTGCAGAGGCTATCCTTGATATGTCAGACCATATCATACCTGTCACTTACGGCTATAGGAATTCTGATGTTTGAGACACACATGTATGTTGGAGGGAGCTTCTTTGCAGGTTGTATAGTGGCATTCTTTCTACTGAGGGCTGCGATGAATCAGGCAGAGGCATTAGCCACTAGCCATGCTCGTTAATTCGTAGAGAGGTTGATTGCTGACCTTCCCGTGTGACTCACATGGCTGATGCCTTCGCAATGCCAAGCCTCCCCCCAGCTTCTCCTTGGGATGCCTATATTCTGATGCTCGCGGTACCCTTTATTCTGAGACTAGTTTTTGTTGCTCCACCATTAATCGACCTGATTAACACCTATGCCCCACCAGGTGAGAGGACAAAGCATGTTAGGTGGTTCTTGAGCAAAATAAAATCATTGCCTGTCAAGGGGTTCTGGCTAATATTAGTGAACGAGACAATGTCGTTTATTTTACCAGCTATAGTTGCAATCGGTGCACGTTATTGGCTTGGACCAATTGGTTGGCCGACATGGGATGATACTCCAGATTTTGGAGTAGCCCTTCTTCTTCTTGCTGGAGCGTTATGGCTACTCTCAGATTTTTCAAAAGTCATGAGATCGAGAAGAGATATTCAGTCAATTACAAAGTATAATCTCTCAACGGCAAAGATGGTAGTCCAAGGAGCAGTAGTAGGAAGAAATATTCTACAGAATGTCAGCGATTCTGGTATTCCTCGGCCTTGGAGAGGAGTAATGGAAGTAGACTTTGAGGTGGATGGAGAAGCAACCATAGTACCAGAAACAAACCCTATGACTGAGGTGATATACTCTCTATTAGATAGGGGCGCCGATGCATTGGAAGAAATCCTAGGAAGGGTAAGGGAGCCAGCTACTGTCGCTATGGAAAGACTGGACAGAGAGATACAGGATCGTGTTACTCAGAGAGTTCAAGCATCAGCAAAGTCACTACTCCAGAATGTCATTTTTTCAATTGCCCCAATAGTTGTACTAATTGGTCTGGACAGACTCATTTAGCATCTTCTTCTCACTGGGTGTAGCGAGTAGTACCCATAACAGACCCGCCAATATTTGCATAGTTCCAGTTGCTATAATCGTCTCCCTGAGTGTAAGTAGATCATTTTCCAGAATCAACCCAGCGGCCACTGTCGACAACCCCATTGTCATAGTTATCCCAAGTGAGTCAGTACCGAATACCCTTCCCAACCACTCATCCTCACTCCTCTTCTGGAGCATTGTTGTTGACAGTACCCAATTGACACCGCTAGCCGCATGGGAAATGAAAACATAGACTAGTATTATCGCCGTCCACTCAGAAACCGCTACTGCCATGTAGAAGGCACCGCTGATTATCAACACCCCTCCCAGTAGATACGGCACTAGCCTGGCATTACTCATGAACCGTCGACTGACTATTGGCCCAAATCCTGAACCAAATCCTCTAGCCATGTACAGAATGCCTATTCCAGCCGCGACACCCCCAAAACCAGCCTCCCTACCTATTAGGATTAGGAGAAACACCTGTGCACCCCCTCCCGAAGCCCACATGGCCTTCGCCAAGACCACTCTCCTGATAGAAGGCTTCGACAGGATATACTTCCATCCAGAAAGAATCTCTTCAAGCATAGCTCTAGGATTACTGGACAAGCTTCCAGATTTCTCAGGACCTCCGTGCGGTAGGGTCATGATTAGAATAATAGCAACAAGAAAAGTTACCGAATCAATCCACAGTGCAGTCTCTATTCCGTATTGTGAGATGGTTAGACCACCAATTCCAGCTCCAATTCCCATGGCAGCAGACCATCCTCCCGAAGATAGGGCATTTGCAGAGAGCAACTCCTCCTTTGTACAAATATTCGGAACATAAGCAGATTCCGCATTGGAGGATATTGCTCTACCGACGACCATGCCCATGCCAAGGAGGTATACTGATGCCAGACTGTCCAGTGCACCGAGGGATAGAGCAGTTACCAGAATCGTAAATGACCAAACATTACCAAGTACCATGAGCCACTTTCTAGGATATCTATCCGCCAGCATTCCCGTGAGTGGCTCTAGGGGAGCGAAGGTAAAGCTCCTAGTGGCGAGAACTCCTGCTATAGCCAGAGGGGAATTATCAGAGGCTTCGCCCGCTAGAAGGAATAGGGCAATCATTGAGAACCAATCTCCGACGTAAGAAATCTCGTTGGCAGTGAATAGCCTTCTGTAGGGCGCATTGGATCTGAGAAGTCCGATGTAGCTTACTCCAGCCATGGCCATGCGCGAGCAGACAGCCCTATGATTGTGGCCCCCCAACACTCAAGACTCCCACACTCTCCCGCCGGACGCATGGAGGACAGACTGGTCTGGATAGATTTGGAGATGACAGGTCTCGATCCGATAGATAATAAAATAATCGAAATAGCAACCATAGTCACAGAGGGGGACTTAACTTTGGTCTCTGAAGGGCCCTCTTTGGCCATTTTCCAGCCAGAGTCAGAATTGGAGAAGATGGATGATTGGAATATCACGCACCATACCAAGAACGGCCTCTTGAAGAGGGTCAGATCCGATGGTGTGCCAATAGCAGAGGCAGAGAGGCTGACTTTGGAGTTTTTAATGGAGCATTGCTTAGCTGGGGTTCCACCTCTGTGCGGCAATACAATAGGGCAAGATAGGAGGTTTCTCAGGAGGTATATGCCCGAGCTACATGAATTCTTCCACTACAGAAGTGTCGACGTTACATCCGTCAAGGAAATAGCCAGAAGATGGTACCCAAAGGCACCCAGATTCTCCAAACCATCGGGTCACAGGGCTCTCGATGACATCAGAGGTAGTATCGAAGAGCTAGCCCATCTTAGAGAGCATGTTTTCAGAGACTGAAAACTACTCAATGGGAACCCCTTCAGAATCTGTAATAATTAGGTTAATCCCTAGTCCGGTTCTATGGAATGCTATAACCTCAAGTCCGTGAATCAGATGTCCCGTTACAGCTCTACCAATTACTGGGAGACTATCGTTTCCTTTGTCTGATTTTACAGAATTACTACCTGGAGAAAGCCTCCTCCTAGTGCCTCCGACCTCATCGAACCAGGGCAGTAACCCTTCTGGGGAGAATCTGACTCCAAGAATCATATCACATCCCTCCGTCCACTGTGCTGCATCAGCATCAGCCTCACTGGGAACCGCAACCGCATTTGGGTGGGAATGGATCCAGTGAGTGAATCTTCCTCCTCTTGATCCTCTGTCTTCTGTGAAAATTCCATCAATCCATTCTTCAGGAACATGATGTACAGAGAATGAGTCCCCTCTGTTTACAAGATGAGGTGCCCCAAGAACATACCCCTGCCCTGCGAATAAACCTGACTGGAAGTCAGATCCAGTGAATCTCCTGTTTACTCCATCCGGATGGGGGCGGCTAACATCGGGATCGATTCCAACAAGTATCTCATCAGGAAGGGATCTGAAAGTCCACTCGATAATTTCTGAGAGCGTATCGACCGGCATTAGGAGTATTGCCGCATAGTCATCCTTGGAATCCAGGGAATACTTGTTGTATGATGCGGCTGAGCGCTCTAGCCAGTCATCAGCCATACCATTCGGATAGGGTTACACGACTTGAGTTCAACGGACTAATTTATTTCCACATCCAGAACTACATGATCCCATCTGGGAGCATAGCTCTTTATTCGATTGACTATAATTTTTCTTGCTCGGGAACCCTCTCTAAAATTACAAATCCCCGTCATAACCTCTTCTGCCCATTCAGAGTATTCATCTGGCTTAGCTAGGCCATGGATGTGAATTACTCCTCCGGAATCAGAGAGTACTTCCATAGCCGCCTCAAAACTCCTCTCGGAAGTAGGAAGTAAGCCCATAATAACCCTATCAGCAACCTTTCCAATTGACTTACATGTCTCCCTGTTATCGCCTCTATGTATTGTACAAAGGGAAGAAACATTGTTCCTTTCTAGACTCCACTCAAGAGACTCCACAGCATCATTATTCCACTCACAACAGTGGATATGTTCCACCTCCGAGTGGACTAGAATTGGGAGGGAGTAGTACCCTATCCCAGCGAATAAATCGACTACCACTTCTCCTCTTCTCACAACCTCTCCCATCCGCCTCCTCTCATTCACATTACCCGCCGAGAACATACACTTTGTCACATGATAGCCGTAGTCGACTCCATTCTCTCTTCTCACAACCCAGTCATCATCTCCCAGTAGCATCTTAACGCCACTCTTTCGTATTCTACCAGTCACCTCCCCCATTACCCCAAGCCTCTCAACATTGAGTCCTTGAGCGACTGCTTTCCAGAAATCAGGTCCGACTACATCCTCCCAAGACTCATCTCTGAAAGACCCAGATGGCAATATCGCAATATCAGAGAATCTCTCCCACTTCTTGGGTATCTCTGAAGGAGGATTTTTACCGAGAAATGAGGAAATAGAATCGTATAAACGCTCATGTGGGCCCCTGCCAGCCATACATCCCGGGCGAACATCACTGATTCAGACTTATGGTATATCACGCGCTCCAACTGCTGTGCGTACATGCATCGCGCTGGTCATCATTCTGCTATTTGCGCCACTGGCTAATGCGGCTCCTCCTCCCGGCGACTCTGAAGTTTCAAACGAAACCTGCTCTTCATGGGCAAATGGAAATGGAATATGCGATGACTACTCCTCTAGCCTGGATTCTACTCTTATTGACGAGTGGATTGAGGGGCACGTGGCGATTTCCATGGAGGGGGCTTCGGCGATAGAGATGAGTATTGAACTGGCGGTTCATGAGCTCTCAAGAGAAGAATTAGGACTACTAGATTTGGATTTACAGGGAGATAGCGATCCATCTGATGGAATCCCAGCTGATTTTATCCGGAACTATCGTGATTATTCTCAGAATGGCTCTTCTGTTGAGGATAGATTAATTCAGAAGATTGAGGATGTAATACAACAGATTGTGGATGAGAATTTTCCCAATGCCACGCCTGGACCTATCCAAACTATACCGAGAATCAATTTTTTCGGACGGGAGCCCTCCTCCTGTACATTTAATCCCAATATTGACTCAATAGATGAAGAGAATGGATTGGAAAACGACCCCTTTAATCCCCCTATCTGTGTTCAATCACTCCTCACCTTGGATGTGAGTCCAACTAACATAGGAATGAACCCAGAAACTGGGGATATCGATAGGGTGATGCAGGGACTAATTGCAATGGGGGGAGAGGTAACTACTAACTTCACAACGATTGCACCATCTGGACATTACATCGAATACGTGATGGTTCCACCATCATATTCTAGCATTATCCATGTCGACGAGCCAGCATCTGTATTTTCAGTAGAACAGGGTCAAACACAAATTTTGGGGGCTAGAATAGCTCTGGATAATCTCAACTCTCCGCACGATTATAGTCCAATAATATCTGACTTGGTGGCTGTCTTGGGATCTGGCGATATTACACCAGATTGGGAAATCAATGCCGGCTCATCGTTGAGTTTGGATCTCTCAATAAATCTGGAGAATCCTATGGACAGCCATGTAGATATGGAAATTGGGATCCACCACCTAAGTACCGAAACATTGGAGGATTGGGGACTAGATCTAGAGACTCAAACCATCAGTCTTGATTCAGTGACTTCTGATGGAATAAGGATGTTCGACTCCGAGATGGATGTGGATGCCGATCAGATGCTATCGTCTCTACCGATTGACTTACTTTCAGAAACCTTTTCTCAATTCCTAGGGGCAGAAATAGTCTTTCAGACCCCGTCCTTCTCTGCCTCAAACAATACTGGTGGAATAATGTTCCAACACAGGCAAGTAGAGACTTGTGGTGAAGAATTGTCTTACAGATACTGTCTCGGACCTGTTGGGACGATGTCCAGTACTTACCCAATCACTGTACAATCCACTACAATCTCCTCTGAAATACAGATTTCAAATATCTTTGACCAGATTTTACAGAATACAGATGGGGACCTATCGACAATAGATTTTTCACAAATTTCCGATGAGGATATTGCCACAATAATGAGCTTCCTGAGCCTGGAATTCGAAGTAGACTCCGACTTCCTCCAAGATTTAATTCCCATTGACTTTCCTACTACTGATATTAGCGTTACAATTCACTTACCCGAATGGTTGGATTCGTCTGGAAAGACACCAGATGTATTGGTATTCACATCCAATCATGGAGATACTAAAACTAAGAGCATCGAAATCGAAGGATCTAGACCCTTCGACTGGCGGCATTCAATATGTAGAATATCCGATCCATGTGAGGAGGACAGTATCGATCTTGTATGCGCTCCCACCCAGAAGACATGTATTTCATTCCTGGTTGAGATGGATATTTCCAAAGTCTCTGTTCATGAGTTGAGTGGTTCGGTTTCAATAGAATTCACATCGACAGTAATCCTAGAGATTTACAGATTAGGGCTAGATATGGAGATAGAGGGAGTGGAAATGTCCCCAGTTCCATCAGACGTGATAAGGAGAATCTTGGTGATGGGGGATAGAATGGAAGGGGGTCTACTGGCAGATTCTGAAATTGAATCGACAATAGACTTCGGAGTGGGCGACCCAGTCGACTTCGAGGTTTCAAATGAGGGCCTGATGAAACTATCAGATTACCTAACAGAGTCATACGCAGACATGATGAATGAATTTGGCAACATTAACCTCGACTCTCAAGACCTTGGTTTGGACGGTTTTTCACTGTCTGCAGATTTTTCTTCACTACCATTCCAAGCAGATTTCGGGGAGGTCTCCTTGGGAGATGATCCATTCATTGGAGATGAAGAACCGATTAGATTAGCCACTAAGATAGATGACGCGGAACTCACTTTCTCATTAAGGCAGGATGAGATCATTGTTGGGGTCAACCCACGATCCTTGGCAATGATGCCTACTATGGTAATATCATCCATACTCCCCTCTCCTCTGCTAACTGAGTCAGGATTGTTACTAGATGGTTCGAATATCAGGCAGAGGGTAACGCCACTGATGGAACATACCAATTTTGGCACTATCAAGTCATCTGCATCTATCGAGATTTTACTGCCAGAGTCAATCAGAATAACATCTTTAGAAAGTGAGAAGGGCCTCGCGGAGATTAGTGACTCAGGGGATAGACAACTCTTGACTTACACTATGCCAACATGTCTGTCAGCAGTCACATGGGATGAGTGTAGTAGCAGTAATTCAGACATTGTCACATACTCAGTCGAGCTTTCATGGGCATTCATTATCGGCGAACTAGCTCCCTACATATTCTTCATTATTGTATCACTGGGAATTCTGGTAAGTAAGAAGAGGAGAAAGAAAAGGGAGAAGAAGCAAGCTCAAATAATATCTTCAAATGAAGAGAAAAGTGCAGAGATGGAGAAAATTATGGATATTGAGTTTGGTAGGTTACCAGAAAATATCACTCTGGTTGATGAGACTTTCTTCGATCAAACTGAGTCTGAAGGCCCATAGATTTCATCACTACTAGTTTTCGAAGTGATTTTGTATTTTCTTAGCCATGGAAATTCCGATTCCAGGGACTGCTCTGAGCTCATCTATGCTGGCATGCTCTATCCCCTTCCTCCCTCCAAAGTGACGAAGTAGAGACTGTATTTTCTTGGCACCAAGCCCTTCAACCTCTTCCAGAGGGTCACGGATTGATCCCTTCCTCCTTCTACGACTGTGAAACTGATTTACAAACCTGTGAGCCTCATCTCTCGAATGAATTAGGACTCTCCCCCTTCGATCTAAGATGATCGGCTCCCTTCCCTGGATGTAGAGTGTCTCTTCTCTCTTGGCCAATGCGGCGACAATGAACTTGTCATCCATATCACTCTCTCTTAGTGCAGTATTTATCGTTGAGAGATGAGTCTCGCCGCCGTCCAAAAGAAGAATATCCGGCCACTCATTTTGCCTCCTTATCCATCTTAATACCGACTCCCTCATCATGCTCAGGTCATCAGCTGAGTCCCCCTTTATCTTGTATGTCCTGTATTCCTTTTTCGAGGGCCGGCCATTCTTGAAAACAATCGAGGCCCCAACTCTTTCAGATCCCATAAGTTGGGCCATATCGAAACAAACAATATGGTTTAGAGAATCCACTCC
The DNA here is from genome assembly GCA_002501805.1 of Euryarchaeota archaeon UBA463. Taxonomy (GTDB): domain Archaea; phylum Thermoplasmatota; class Poseidoniia; order Poseidoniales; family Thalassarchaeaceae; genus MGIIb-O5. Next base: position 65,262 of record DAOI01000024.1, read on the forward strand.
CAGTAGTTTCGCGCCCTCGTTTGCAGCACGTTGCTCAAGGTTTCCAGAGCTACTCCTCTCTGATCGTGAGACCAAAATCTCGGCATTCTGATCAGCCATCTTTCTAAGTTTGAATAAATCCCCCCTCCTAGGCACTCTGGAAATCAAAGACCCACCTCTCCTAAATCTCAGCCATTTCTCCATAGAGTCCCCAATCGGAGAGGGGAGGAGCAAGACTTTCGGGGGCCTCCTATTGGCGTAATGCTCCACTAGGACAAGAGATACAGACTCAGAAATATCGCCCCTATGTATCAATGGATACTCGGTCTTACCTTGAACCACACCATCTTTGGCGTGCAGGATAATTACTACTGCCGAATCACCTAGTGACGAGAATCCTATGGCGTCACAGTCTTGGTAGAACCTACTGTGAATTATCTGCTGGGAAAGCGTACTATGAACCGAGGCAATCATGTCCCTAATTCCTGCTGCCCTCTCGTAGTTCAAATCTTCAGAAGCCTTATCCATATCATTCTGAAGAGACTCGATCAGAATCTTGGCATTGCCATCAAGAACATCTGTCACAGCCTTAACTATGCCAGGATACCCCTCTGGATAGTAGCAAGGACCCTTGCATAGGCCGATATGCATTGCCAAGCAACCATCACTGCCCCTGCAGTCTTTGTCCCTTATTCCAAATTCAACCCTAAGTAGCTGGATCACCCTCTTGGCCGCACCTGCATCTGGAAATGGCCCCCATGATCTAGAACCATCGGGAGGATGACGGGTGTAGAGAATTCTAGGAAACTCTTCTGCAGTTAAACATATGAAAGGATATGACTTATCATCTTTCAACCTAGAATTATACTTGGGCTTATGCTCCCTAATGAGGTTCCTCTCTAGGAATAACGCTTCGGAAGGACTTTTTGTAACTATGAAATCTATCTCATCAGCTTCCTCAATTAGCAAAGGAACCATCCTACGTCCATCACTTCCTGAGAAATATGAAGATACTCTTGTTCTGATTTCAGTAGCCTTACCTACATACATTACTCTACCGTCTTTTCTCTTGAAAAGATAAACTCCGGGTTTACGCGGAAGATCTAGTGAGCCCCTCTCAACCGTCATTTACAGTGATGCGCCGTAGGTCAACGCCCATGAACCCGTGCCTTGCCTCAGGACCATGCTATCGCACTCGCAGGGAAGGGTCCTCTCCCGGCTGGCCGAGTTCGGAGAGCATCTAGATACTTCCTGGGATGTTCCAAGAGCGCTATCTCTGCCAGGATTGGCAGAATCTCTAGGCCTAGTTCGTTCTGCCCTACATCAGCCTCTTTCGGATTTGGAAAAAGATGGCTTGGTTTCAACAAGAACAGCTCATGTTATCGGCGGTGGATCGAGGAAGAGAACCGTTGTTCACATTACAAAAAAGGGAAGAAAGCTAATTGAAAAAGAAAACCTAACTTCTAAGCCATCTAATAATGGGATAATAGGGCCAGCCCCAGTTCCTTCAGAAGTACATGGGCGATCATCGGAGATTGAACGATTGTCTGAGGTAATATCAAATGGAGACTCGGTAATATTGAGTGGATTGCCAGGAATAGGAAAGTCAACACTGGCTAGGGCCGTAGCCTCTCACCTAGAGAGCCTTAGATGGAAGGTAAGGTGGGCCAATTGCTCTGTTAATACTGATATCAAGGCCATAGGAAACATGTGGCTGTCTGGAAGATCTCTGGTGTCTCCAGAGGCCATCATTGAGTCTACTTTGTCCAAGAAAACTCTTCTCGTGCTTGATGAGGTCCAAGAATTACACCCTAGGCACGCCGGCTCGATTAGCAATCTTATTTCTCAGGCCTCCTCGTCAATGTGTTCAGTATTGATAGTGGTTAGGGCACCAAATCCATTGGATTTAGATGGAGACTTTGTAGAGCACCGCCTTCAGGGCCTCGATGTAGAATCAGCCAGGCTTCTCTTTCCTGAGGATATCGATGATGAAACAGCGGCCGGAGTATCAAATTCTCTAGGAGGGCACCCTCTAGCAATTAGGCTCTGGTCTCCAGATGAAGGAGTTCCTGAGAAGTCCGAGGCGGTCCTCAAGTATGTTGAGAAGACTGTGATAAAAAGACTAACTGGTGAAGGGAAGAAAACTCTTGATGAACTATCTCTGGCTCCACAACCGATGAGTGTTGAAGAGATGGCTTCTGATGTTGGAATCCCTGAATTAGATGACTCAGCGATGCTGAAATGGCGTGATGGACTTACGGAGCTTCATCATCTGGTCAGGAATGTTAGACGAGCTTCTTGGGATGTACAGACAACCTCAGGAATGCATAAGGAGGCCGCCAAGAAATGGGCGTTATTGGAGGGAGATAGAGCTAGGAAGATTGAAGCTCATCATAGGTCCATGTCGGGAGATGAGGAAGATATACGCTGGATTGAATCCAACATTCATCAAATCTCACTATCCGATAGTGCCGTAGCCGCTGTAGTATTAGAGAACGCACTGGAATTAGAAGAAAGTCAGATACTGAGAAAGGAGGCCGCATCTATCGCACTCGATAGGGGAGAGAGGAATGAGGCAAATGCCCACATCGATAAAATTGAAGAAACTCTATCGAGGAAGATATTACAGTCCCGATTAGCAAGACTAAACGGCAATCAATCCTTGTCAAATAGATTGGAGGAAGAAGCAATAAGTCTGTCAGAGCCAAGTCAACGTGCTAAAATGGAGGTATCTTCTATCATCAGGAGATTTGATGACAGACTTCCAGGGGGGCTGGATAAATCTGAGTCCGATAAAATTCTACAGATTATCTCGCAAGTCAGATTGGGAGATATCCCCAATGATGAGAGGGAATCAGCAATCTTATCTCTTGAGCTGGTCAAATATGGTATCGCCCTAAGTAATTCAAATCTCCAAGAAGCATCAAAATCAAGAGCTGAAATCGAGTCTAGACTTTCTCGAGATGATATCTTCCTAGAAATACTAGATCTTAGGGCAAGGCTGTCCGCCAGAGTGAATGGCTCCACCTCCGACAGCTCAATCTCGTGGTCTAAAGATTTGATTTCCAATCTAGAAGATCCAGTTACTAGGATTATGGCAATCCACTCTACCCTGGAGGCCATAGGAAGAGAATTTCCAGGCTGGCTGATTGAGGCCCACAGAGAATGTTGTGGGTACCAGCTCAGAGAGGATATCCCTTCCTTCAGGAGAATGTCTGCACAAAGATGGTATTGGAGGGGAGTACTAGAATCAGCAAATCGAATGTCACACTGGAATGAGGCGATAAGTAGATTTAGAGCCGCCGAGTGCACTAAAGCCGCCAATCAATTGGTCACTATATTGGCTAGAGGGAGCTAGCCATCTTCAACTAGGCCATCCTCAGTAACGATGGTTCCAACAACTTCCTCGATTTCATCATCATAGTACTCCTCACTTTCGAAGAAACCCCTATCACGCAACTGCATCCCTGCAAATATTAGTGTTATCAGGAGAATAATGACGATTAGGGATAGCCCTCCGATTAGGATGCCACTCATAGACCCCGCATCGTCAGATCTCTCAACCTTCTCCTCACCAGAAATGTGGATTGCAGTAGCTAGGTTTGTAGATGAAGAGGCTCCAGATATCGCTCTCACTAGAATAACCTGAGTCCCCTCGATAGTATTGTTCGGGAGGTATTGAAGCCTATCGACAAGAAGACTGTGCGAGACCTCAAAATCACTATCCCCAGAATTAAATTCTGGTAAATCCATCCAATTGTCTCTCATGTCCCAAGTCCTCCATTGAACCCTTTGGATGCCACCTTCTAAATTGTAAGAAATAGATTCTCCCGGACCAATCCAAACTCTATTATCGAGGCCGTAATCACTAGCCAATGTAACATTCAGAGTGAGACTGAGATCATAGTCATAATTGGCGGCTTCATCAACTGCAGGTTGAGCATTGACGTGCCCATGCCCGTATACATTGTTCTGGCGATTTTTAGGAATCGCGTCTTCGGCACAGGGCTCGTTTGCCAGCATGTAATGGCACTCACGATACGTGGAAGTCTCCTGCATAATATTTCGAATATCAAACGGACTAAGATCGGGATTAGCCTGATACATCAGAACAGCCACTCCTGCCGCTCCAGGGGTTGCCATACTTGTTCCCGACAGTGCCACATAACCATCTCCGGTGTTTGCATCGGGGGCATTAACACTGCTCCCAACGAATGCTATGTTTGGTTTGACTCTGCCCTCCTCCGTTGGACCCTGACTCGAGTAAATTGCAATCGAGGTGTCCTTGTCCAGAGATCCTACGGTGATTACGTCCTCCGCACTCCCCGGGGTTCCTATTGTTGCAGTTCCCCCACTATTTCCCGCTGCGATGAACAGAGTCACCCCAGCCCTCATCATTTCATTGGCCATTCTGTTGACAGATTCCTCCTCCGATGAGGTCCACTCGATTGCTCCAGTTAGGGCACCGAGACTCATACTGGCCGCTCGGATATTGAATTCGTGCCTCTTCTCGACTGTCCATTGCATTCCAGCCATGACCGCCGCGAAAGATCCGCTGCCTCCTCCGTCAAGTACCTTGACTCCCACTAGATTTGCACGTGGCGCCACACCAATGTGCTGGTAGTTGGGAGCGCCAGTCCCGGCTGTGATGCCTGCACAGTGAGTGCCATGGCCATTGTCATCATAGGGAAATATCTCTGTTCCATTTGTTGCTCCCGGATTGTTAATCGCATCGTAGAATGCGACTATTTTAGGATCGTCTGTCATGTTGTCATCGTCTAAATCGTCCAGAGCCGTATGGTTGCCGTCGATTCCGGTGTCGATGATTGCCATGGTTACCCCCTCCCCGGTGTATCCCGTGTCCTGCCAAACCAAATCTACTCCATGAACTGGAACTACCTCTTCCATCTGTATCCCAAGGACCCCGTCCAGCTCAACGAAAACTACTCCCGGGAGATCAATAATTTCGTGGATTCTACTCAACTCCACAGTACCCGCAATGGAGTCAATTAGCCAGTATCTAAATTGAGTCTGAAACTCAACCTCCCTCTCTAGCATCGCTTGATCTTCTTCTGTGGGGGTGTGGTCAAAGTCGACAATCACTGAAATTAGACCATCCTCATCAAGATACTGATGATGGTTGTTTTGTACCGCAATCCAGATAGCATCATGAATGAAATCGCCATCAGAATCCATACTTGTATCTAGCCACCAGTGTCTTTCGTCTTCACTCCCCAGCTCACTAGCTGGTAAGCCCGTTGCTATGGTTGGCAACAGTAACATCAAGAAGAAGGTCAATGAGACTGTCTTGCCTCTCGTTTCTGAAGTCATAATCATACTAATCATATCTCGGCACCAATTAGAGTTCGTGTATCTGCAATTCCCTCAATGGATCTAATCTCCTGAACAACACACCTTGTCAGCTCCACCTCATCCTCTGCTTCTACCTTAACGAAGAGATCGTGTAATCCAAACACTATCCACTGTCCAGAGACATGCTCAATTTTAGAAACAGACTCTCTAACAGATAACTCAGCACCGGGATGTGTGGTGATAAGAACAAAACCTACAGCCAAAATTATACCTCCACAGCGATGAGAGTCTCAGTCCTAATTACTCCCTCGATAGATCTCATCTGACCTATCAATGTCTTGGCCATTTCTTTTTCATCGTCGAAGTCAATTCGTGCGACTAAATCGTACTCCCCATAGGAAACATGGGTCTCAGTGACTGCATCGAGGTTTAGAAGAGTTAGATAGACATCTAGCTCTCTTTGAGGAGCAGTTTTGATTAGGACAAATGCAGTACTCATCACTACCCCAAAGTCATCCCAATACTCCCTGTTTATGACCTCTCCGATGGTAAAAACTCTGTACGCAATGGTACGAAGGGATAACATGGAATGAGTCAACCCCCGCTTCGTGGCACTCTATCAGAGTAGGCATAGGATGGCTTATGCGTTGGTGCTAATACTCATACTCGTCCCATTCTCCAATATCGTCTCCTCAGCAGATTCTAGGTCGACAACCGTATGGTCTGGAACAGTGGTCCTTCCTGATGGCTATTCAGTGGATGCTGGCGAGGTTCTCTCGATAGCCCCGGGAACTTTAGTGAGTATTGGGGCTGGGTACTCAATAGAGGTCAATGGGAGAATAATAGTTTCAGGATCGAACTCTTCCCCAGTTATATTCGACTCGATTTCTGGAAATCATGAGGGATTGATTTTCAACTACTCAAGTGATGGCTTGGGATCTAGGATGGATAACCTGTCCATTTCAAACTCAAAATTTGGAGTGACAATCTATGGGAGTGATCCAATAATCTCAAACCTCACAGTCCTCAATGCCGATAGCGTAGCTGTGGATCTCTACGGGGGGGCTTCACCAGTAATCAACGACCTGTCCGTGTTGGGAGGTGGACAAGACGTACATGGATTCTCTACAACGTGGAGATATGGAATCGGCCTCTCAATTGGCGCGGGCTCAGCGCCCATCGTTAGAGGGGCGACAATAGACGGACTGATAACTAGAGGATTGAATCTCTGGGGCAATTCTGGAGGCCTCCTCTCTGATTTAGAGATATCAAACATCAGCGGATCTACTATGGCCATTTCCGCTGGTATTTGGGTGGAGGACTCAATACCTCTGATAGAGGAATCAAGTATCAAAAGATCAGATAATGGAATCTTTGTGAGACATATCACGGAGGGCTGGACAACCAGGCCAACCTTCGAAAGCGTAGTTGTAGAGGATTCAATGTACCGTGGAGTGATGGTTGAACAATACAATCATAGTCAGTATTCGAATCTCCCATTAAATGCTATATTCAATGATATTACTGTAAGGGGAACAGGTGGCCCCGGGGCAAAGACACAGGGACTTTCAGTAGCCGCATTCGATATCAACACCAGTGGGGTGCACATTGACTTGGGACTGATAGAGGATAACGAGGCGGTCGGTCTGAGAGGATATATGATAGATTCCTCGACTATCATAAACAGATTGGATATGATGAGAAATGGAAACCCCTCGCCTGTGTCCCCTTACAATGACAGGGCTGGAATGTTTCTCCGAAGTGCGAATTGGGCTCCAACTGTGAATGATCTTGTAGTTCGGAACTCAACAGGTCCGGGGGTACTCCTATGGAAAGGAGGGGTACAGGGTAGCTACTGGGACATTAGTAACAACGGCGCCACCGGATTAGATATCAGGGAGTTCCATCCCGATTTATTCTTAGTCACCAGTCACAATAACAGTGGCAACGGTGTTTCGGTAATAGACTCCAGCAATGTCGAGCTAGAGCAAGTTCATACCTCCAACAATGGAATAGGATCTATTTCGGCCTCATCGGGGTCGGGAATTTATTTCGAAGAATCCAATGACGTCGTCAGCGCTGGAAAGAATGTAAGCTGTACCGACTGTTCTACGACCCAAGATCAATTCGGATTGGTAGTACGTAATAGTATTGATATTTACCTAGATGGAATAGTATCTAGGGATCCAGTTTCAGGACCAGCCTTGGATATCGATAATCGTGGGATCTCTGAGAGGGAGGGAACGGTCTCGTTGGCCAATGTGTCCATATTCCAGAATACTAGCTCATACTCCATTGAACTGGTTGGGGTGGACGCTCTGATAGATACATTGGAGATTAATGGATCCAATGGTGGAATGAACTGGGTTGCCAATGGTCAACTTTCCTCACACCTAAATTCCAGTATCATCAGAGGCAACCAAGGCTGTCTAGATTTGGTAGATCATAGTGAACTAATCTCCAATTCAGTAATCTTTGAATGTTCAGGAGCAGATCCCTCTGCCTCCTCCTCATTCGTTAATTTCACTGACTCATTTTTCTCCCATGCTCAGGGAATGTCCGATACATTCTCCACACTAGGAAACTCCCATATTAGATGGATATCATCTTCTAATCTAGGCACACCCAATTTCTCAGGTTCCGACAACATAGTCGATGTTATGTGGTTGGTGGAGGCCAATGTTATCAACCAAAATCTGAGGAATATCCCTTACTCAGATATCAATATTACTTTCAGCCAATACGAGTCCGATTTTACAACAACTCTTCCTTACTCTGGTAGGGAGTTAGTAGGGCCATTCATTGGTCAAAGGTGGACCCCAGTTCAAGGATGGTCACTGAATAATACGATGAATATGGGATGCGACTACGATGGAGTCCACAATGATACTATTCCGATGCAATTAGATTCAGATATTACTGTCTTGTGTATGGTTGAGATTTCTAATCAACCGCCATTCATCATATGGACAACTCCGGAAGATGAATCTGTTTATCCAAGTGGCAGCACGGTTACTTTCAATGCGAACGAGTCATGGGATTTGGATGATGACAATCTAACGTATACTTGGACGAGTAACATAGATGGAAACCTTGCTGGTGACTTCGGCGTTTGTGGAGGAAATGCTAATGGCTCGTTCTTCCTTGGTAACCCTTGGTCCTCGAGTCATGATTGCCTCTCAGATGGATTACATCAGATTACACTTGAAGTATGCGATGACCAAGGGCACTGCTCTACCGAATCCAGACAGATCGAACTCACAAATCTCCCCCCAGTACTAACAGTTGGCACCTCGCCTTCAATATCGTCTTGGGGCACTCTTTACCTAGGTCAGACTGCGAATGTCACAATCTACCTATCCGAGACTTACGACCCCGAAGGAGATGCGATGACTTGCTGGGCGACCGCATCATATGAGGACGGCGGGAGTACGCCCCCCGAAGATTCCAATGGCTGTCCCTCACAGATTATCATAGCATTCCCCGAAGCACCAAACCAGTTCTCAGTAACAGTTTACGCGTCTGATGGGGTCAACCCCCCTTCGACATGGATTTTCAATGTGGAACTTTACAATGAGATTCCGGATGCAGTAATGTCAATCTCAAGATCTGGGCAGTCATCGTCTGATACCCTGATAATCGATGGCTCTCAAACGATTGACCCCGAAGGAGATTATGTCAAATTCAAGTTTTTGAGCGATCTGGATGGGACTATTCATTCCGGTACTTCAACAGATGGAAACATAGAGTGGGTCGGTACACTATCAAAAGGCCTGCATACCATTACAATGCAGGCCAGTGATGACAGGCCCGGGCATGCAGGCCAGTGGACCACAACCAGTCAGCAGGTTCAGGTAAACAACTCAAATCCAGTTTCCGTTATTTCTAGCCCTATTGATGGTTCTCTTACGGACTCTGGAACAATTATCACCCTTGGCTCTACAGGTTCGGGGGACTGGGACATAGCATGCTCTGACCTACCGGAGAATGGCTCGGGACTGATCTGTAATCCCAATACACTAACCAGCACAGATCTAGTAAGCGTACTCTGGGAAAGCGACATTGTAGAAACTCCACTTGGTAGCGATTGGACTGTTGAGACTCGGCTTCCAGAAGGAGTGCATCAGATCACCCTGACAGTAGATGATGGATCTGGAAATCCAGATATTTCAGAGATGATGCTCAGAGTAGATGAGTCTGCTCCTGTACTCATCCTAGACTCTCCAGTGCCCGATGTAGTAGTCTACTCAAATCTCCCAGTCCTCTTTGATTTTAGAAGATCATTCGATGCAGATGGAGATGATTTTACCGTCACAATCACTTCTGACCTAATGATGAATCCCATATTGGAGGATGTGACTAATGATTTCTGGTACAACGACTATCTTCCCCATGGAGTCCATACTCTAACTATCCAACTAACTGATGAGAATGGAATGGCTAGATCACACACTCAGAAGATCACAGTCCTAGAGACAGACCCAGTAGCTCTCATATCCGGGCTGTCCGAGGGTCAGTATATTGTCCCGGGGACAATATTAGAGTTGAATGGCTCTGGATCATTCGACTATGACAATGATATCACTCTCTACAGGTGGAGTTTATCAGATGGTACAGTGCTGAGTGATAGGGAAAAAGCCTCTATCCAGCTCCCTCCAGGGCCAGTAAGAATTGATCTCGTAGTACAAGATTCCAGAGGCGCCCAGTCATTATCCTCGGTGAATCTCACCATAGGCGCATCATCACCTATCCTAAGGGATATGTCAGTATCTCCTAAGGAGCTTGAGATGGGGGCTGTCAACAGTATCAGGATCACTGTCGTGATGGAGGATGTCGATGGTACCACCTCATCAGTCGGAGGAGAGTTGGTAGCAGGGGGCCTCTCCAAAGCATTTCAGATGCGGGATGACGGCCAATTGGGGGATTTGGTTGCAGATGATGGGATTTGGACCTTCGAGACAAATTGGGAGATTACCTCTGGCTCTTCCGCCTCGATAGGCGTATGGGCTGTAGATGGCGATACAGTCAGTCCGACTTTGATGTCAATCATTCCAATTGTGGAGGACGAGAGACTGGACATAGTTGGTTGGATTGTTGGTTCAGGCCTCCCAGTCGTGATTGTAATCGTCTCGATATTAATCGCAGCAGGAATGGTCCTAGTGGCAAATCGTAGGAGGGAGATTGAGAGGGACCTAGAGATGATCGAGTCTTGGTCTACATTCGACTCCCGAGATCTCGATGATGAAGTATGATGACTACTTCTCGGGTCCCCATTGAGTAACTTGCCTAGTCAGTCCGAGTCTGTGGGTGAATAGGAACCTGAGGTTCAGCAAACCATCTCCCCATGTGTTGATCTCGGCCTCACCGACCCTCGGCCGGTAAGGCACACTCACTTCAGCGGTCTTCTTCTTTCCTAGGTACCTACGGGCCCTGATTTTGAATTCCTGCGAAAGTGGCATTCCATCATGCTTAGGTCTGACACGCTCATCCTCAAAAATGGACTTTCGGAAAACCCACATGCCACTCTGAGAGTCATGTATTCCATACCAATAGAGTATCGAAGCAGTAGTCGAAAGAACCCAGTTCCCAAATCCATGTAGTCCGGGCATAGACCCTTCCTCAGCTCTCTTGAGTCTATCACATGTTATCCACTGCAAATCCTCATCAATCAGCTTCCTAACTAGACCGGGAACCTCCTCCCCAGGGTATGTGCAGTCTGCATCCATAGTAACTATCACATCTCCGGGAGCCATTGAGAAACCGGTCTTGTAGGCTCTGCCGTAGCCCTTACGTGACTCTAGGTATACCGAAGCACCTTCTCCCTCAGCGAGCTCCCTGGTTCGGTCGGTTGAGTTCCCATCCACAATAAGGAAGTCGAGCTTCTCGCACCACCCATCGTTAGGTACCGATCTAATCGTGTCAACTATCGCCTCCTCTTCATTCCTAGTCGGTATGACTACAGTCACATGCACTGGCAGGGTCGTTGACATGAATTGGCCACTGGACTCCCTGTTTTGAATAATGCGAAAGACTGACTTCTGGTAGTTCTCTTGAAATGCTCATGCCGAATCGGAGATTTGACCTACGATGCACATTGCAATGCTTTCCGCTGAGTTTCCTCCGAGATGGGGGGGGATGGGATCGACAGTTTTCCATCTATCCGCGGCTCTTGTCAAGAGAGGTCACAGGGTCACAGTAATCACCAGATCGGGTGCTGGTAAACCTCCATCACAGACGGGCGTGAAAGTGATAGAGGTGGGGTGGGCTAAGATACCGATGGAGTTCACACGTTCATATGGTAGGAGGGCAATTTTTGAGCTAGAGAGGCTAAACGACAGTGATCCAGTGGACATTGTCCACCTCCACTGCCCAATGATATCGTGGTCAAGATCGCAATTTAGGAGATGCTCGGAGAAAGTTGCCCCAGTAGTGTCTTCTCTACACGGTTCTTGGCTTGGCGAACGGGACGGCTTAATGGAGGCAAGTAAGGCTAGAGAATCAGCAGTTTGGGCCAATGTAAATGACGTTGCGATAAGATTCATGGCTGGTTGGTACTCTAGATTTGAGAACTTTGCAATAAACGAGTCTAGAATTTGCGTAGCAAACTCGAACGCGACCAAAGAAGACTTCGAATTAAGATACGACGTCCCGAAATCTTGGAATTGTAGAGTAGTACACTGGGGGGTCGATATCCAGATGTTCAGACCTACTGATAATAACGATCCCGAAGATGTAGACAATCGTTCTGATATGAGAGCTAGATTCGATGGAGGGAATCCGGAATCCAAGATCATTCTTGCAGTAGGTAGGCTGGCTGCAAGGAAGGGATATGGTTCGCTAATCAAGGGATTCTCGAATCTCCACAAGAAAATCCCCACATCAAGACTTGTTATCGTAGGAAGGGGGCACCTGAAATCTAGACTTTTGAAGCAAGCTAAGAGACTTGGAGTTGGAGATTTTGTCCATATCGAGTCCGGAATGTCATTCCTTGAGCTAGCACAGCTCTACAGATCTGCGAACCTAGTTGTCTACCCCTCATTCTACGAGGGACAGGGACTAATTCCTCTAGAAGCGATGTCTTCAGGAGTCCCCATAGTTACCGTCGACCACGGGCCCCTGCCAGAGATGGTCGATGAAACCGTAGGTGGTCTTTTCACAATGGGTAACATGGAGTCAATGTTGGGTGCTTTGGAGCGCACACTGAACGAAGAAGAATCCCGGAAGGGCGCCCAGGGAAGAAAGAGAGTAGTTGAGAAATTCAACTTCGATGGGAACGCCGAAGTCTTCGAGAAAATCTATCTTGAGGCCATACAACTCCAAGATTAGGCGAACCATTGATGCGCCATGACTAGTTCGCGATACCGATAGATATGGCGAAAAGCACAAGTCTAGCAAAAGTCGACTCGGGGACTTTGGCTAATATATCGATAGTCTTGTTTGTAGGTGTTCTTGCAATAGTACACCTCAAAGCAGTAATCCAACCACTGGTCGTTGCAACCCTTATCTTCTTCTTGATCAGGCCCCCAGCACAGTGGCTGGAGCAGAGACTGGGTGGGCATCCACTAGTCGCGTATGGGGTACTGGTATCGACAGTGATGGGATTCCTACTGTTTGCATCCAACTCGATGTATGAGAATATGCAGAACTTCTCCGACGAAGCTCCTGAACTGCAAAGCTCCCTAGAGAAGAGAATCGCATGGCTCGAAGACCTATCCATCTTTGGATACCAGCCCAACACTGCCGCTCTTACCGATCTCATAACTATTGAAACGGTTAACTCCTACGCTGGAGGGTTCGTGGGCACGATAGCTGGATTCACCACCGGTTTGGTCACAGTCCTGATTTTCCTACTCTTCATAATCCTGGAGGCCGAGACGCTACCAAAGAGAATCAAGGCGGCCTACCCAGAAGATGTGGAGAGGGTGATGGCAGTAGCCGCGGGGTCAGGCGAGGGAATTAACACGTACGTAGTTACGAGGGCCTCTGTTGCCTTCGGTCAAGCCGTTGTTGCAGCAATAGTCCTCTCGTTCATGGATATTCCATTCGTATTCCTGTGGGCATCAATTACATTCCTTATGGACTTCATACCATATGTCGGAGCACTACTATCAATAATTCCGCCAATTCTTCTCGGTCTCATCGTTCTTCCACAAACTACAGCACTGTTACTCATAGCTCTCTTAGTTGCTAATCAACAGATTTGGGGCGGTATAATCGAGCCACAACTAGCGGGTCAGAGACTAGATATGTCTCCAATAGTACTCCTTCTCCTAGTTGCATTTTGGGGTTGGGCTTGGGGAATAATGGGAATGGTCCTTGGTGTCCCTCTAGCCGTAATCATGAAGATTGGCCTGGAAAGTGATCCAAGAACACGTCCTATAGCAATAATGCTATCTAGAGATCCAGATACTGAATCAAATTGATTCACTAACAAAAATCGCCAAGGGAGCATCTGAGCTTACCTTTACCAAATCCCCCAGTCCCTCATTACTAAGCCCTCTGGTAGAGAATGAGAGGGCCTCATTTTCTAACCTCCATCTCCCGCCAATCACAGTAGTCCTCTTGCTTGGGGACAAAGCGAAAACTGAGAATTTCTGACCTAGTAGTACATGCTCCGAGAATCCTCCATTAGTAGGGCTGGACAAATGGAGAACCCCTGACTCGAAATGCATCCTCAGTCGCATCCCAAATGGTGCCTCTGTCATAGATGCCATGACTCCGAAAACATGCCCATAGTCACCCCCATCTACTCCAACGACATCCACCTCGGTAATTCCTACCGAATTGATATACTCCAGAGATTTGGAGAGGTCACTCATTTCCTGATTTGGCAAGGTCTTCATTTTTTCACTCCACGAAGACTCATCTATCGAATCCATATCGCCTAGGACTTGAGAAACCTCAAATCCCATTGACTTGGCTTTATCAGCCCCACCGTCAACTCCGAAAATTGGCACTCCATCTCTCAGAGCTCTATCAATAACAGAGTCACTGGGGAGAACTCCGTTACACCAGAGAATACCCTTCATTGCATCACCGCTTTCTAGCAGTCACTTTACCTTCTACTACCAAATCTACATCTTCTAGCTCGATTGTGGGCTTTAGCATTACTCCTCTTATCTGATAACCTACTTTGGATGTACCACCAAGTGATGAATTATCTCCAATCGCGATATATGATGACCCTCTAACTACCTGATCTTCTAGCTGACTACCTGAAATATGAGACCTTGCATTCATACCGAAACCAAACTCTGCGAGAGTACCGACGCTTTCAATCTGTGAGGCTTTCACTATACTCCTAATCGAATCCATCTTAGAGATCATACTTTCTGCAAGCCCCCCTCCTGAAATATTGATCACATTCCCATTTTCAACTAGGAGAACTACAGGCTCATCGACAATCTCACCATCTAGGGACCCATCAATTACTATCTTCCCATTCGCAGAGCCTTCCTTGGGAAGGACGAAGACTTTCCCTGTAGGAAGATTTGTGATTTGTCCTGGCCTATTGCAAATCCCATTATCCTCCAATATCCATCTTGCGCCAGTACTGAAAGTTAAATCAGTACCAGAAGAGGACTTCACCTTGACCGAGGTTCTCTTCCTCAGTAATGCATTTAGTCCTGAGATTTCCTTTTTCATAGCACCATAGTCTGCTGTCATTCCGCCATTGGCTAGGATTTCAGAAGTAATTCCAGGCATGGATGCAATTCTTGCATTCTCTCGAGAAGCATTTCTTCTAGCCCTTGAGTGAGTCAGGGAGCTCTTAGTAGCTATCAGAACCACGTCTTGTTGCCTCATCAGCTCAGCCACTGGATCGGGAGGCTCAGCTCCCTTCTTGTGAGAAGGGGGCATCATCATCAGAAGGACCCTGTCTGTTACCTCTGCAGCTGCTTCATACAGGGACTGTCCAACTTCAGAGCATTCTGGATCTGTCACCACTAGAACATGTTCTGATGGCCTAATCTGCATGCAGGTCCTGACTACGGACCTCGAGGCTGTCAGCATGGCTTCAGCCAGCTCATCAGTATCCGAGGCAATCTCTAGGTTCTCTTCCGCCATCTGCTTCGTCTCTCGGACAAGGTCGTCATTCAAGGACACTCCGAATGTCAAATCAACTCACCAAGCCTATCAAAGAGGGGAATCTCATGCGATATATCATGCGTGGGGTACTCACAGTCCGACTCCTGAGTGTAATTGCTGTTTTTTCAATAATCTCAGGATACTGGCTTTCTATCGATAGCCCCCCGACTTCGGAAGAAGAAGATGAGGAGGCCTTCTCTCAGCTAATTATGGCTGACTCCCCCGAGTCACAAGATGGAGATTCAGAAGATGGACAAGGGTCAGGTTCAGGATACGATGACTCAGAAAGAGAAGCAGGATACTCTAGATCAGAATCAGATTTATCGAATAATTTGATTGTTGGGGGCGCCAGCACCCTGGGGTCTCTATTGATGGGCTCAGCTTTGTTAGAATATGTCAGAGTAACTGTTCTGATGGCACTATTTTCGCCATTACTTGCCAATATAAAATCGACGAGAGACGATTTACTGACTAGAGGTCGAATACTAGGATATCTAGAGGCGAATGCGGGAATTCATTTCTCAGCACTGAGGGATGCTTTAGGGCTGGCGAACGGGGTCACGGCATATCATCTTCAGATATTGGAGTCAAAGAATCAGATTATCTCATGGAGA
This sequence comes from Euryarchaeota archaeon UBA463, assembly GCA_002501805.1. Taxonomy (GTDB): domain Archaea; phylum Thermoplasmatota; class Poseidoniia; order Poseidoniales; family Thalassarchaeaceae; genus MGIIb-O5. The sequence continues at coordinate 81,254 of DAOI01000024.1, forward strand.
GATGGCAAATTAAGACGCTATGCAATCTCTTCACTATCTAGGGAGGAGATAGGGCGAATCAAGAATCCCATAGTCGGCACCAGGCTGGCTATACTGGACGTATTATCTGATTCTGGTTCATTGGGACTATCTGGAACTGAGATTAGGAAGAAGATTCTGATTTCTAGGCAACTACTGAGCCATCACCTATCAGAACTAAGGAAGGCCGACGTCATTGAGCCTTCATCAGAAAGGAAGAGGCCAAACTGGCGACTTTCAAGTATGGGTAAAGAGATTCTAGACAACTCAAGGAAGCTTTCAATATCTGAGGCGGCTAACTAACAATAGTGGATTATTGACTTCAAAGGAGGTCATTGTTCAGTCCCATTCAAGTACTATGTCGAATCGCCAAGGCACAATGGCAATAGGAACAGTAAAGTGGTTTAACTTCACGAAAGGGTTTGGATTCATCGAACAGGAAGAAGGTGACGATCTATTCGTACACAAGTCCCAAGTAGAGGGGCAGATAAGAGAGGGGGACTCGGTAGAGTTCGAAGTTGGAGAGGGCCCAAAGGGACCCAATGCAATCAATGTGAAAAAGACAGAGTGAGTACAAATACTCCACATGCCTAGCAGTGCATCGTTTTCTTTGAAGCATCTATGACGCAAGAAGCCAAGTTGCTTAAGTCATAGATTCTGATGATGAATCTTCATGGACCAGAACTTGGATCTACAGATCGCCGCCCTGATCTTCCTAGGCGGCACGCAGAACCTCGTCTCCGGTAGTGATCATGGAGGCGTTGAAACGATGAGTGACGATGAGGAGGTAGAAGCAGAGCCGAGAAATACAGCTAGGTTGAACATAACCAACTTCCCCCTCGGAGAAACCATTCTCCCTACAGTACACAGAATGCTGTATTGATTTGTCAAGTCAATTTACCATTCTCTTGATATGTGGAATCACGTTGCGACTATCATGGACACAAAGAAGTACACTGCGGTATTGGTCCTCTCGCTGATGCTCAGCGCAGGTTGCCTTTCCGCAATCGAGGATATTGCTGAAATTGAGGAGGATGTCATTGACTCGGTCCTAGACTGGCTCGATAGTGAGTACCCCCATCTTGATCTCCCAGCTCGTGAGAGGACCTCCCCTGTGCTTGAGACCTATGGCCAGTGCGAACCCCTTCTGGCAGATCTGAAGGAATCAATATACAATGAGATGCTAGTCTCTCTAGACCAGCAATCATACTGGCACTGGGCAAGTCCCGCATGGCGTGGTGGAGTTGTCTTCGCTGAGGATGATGTGGCGATGATGGATGGTGCCCCTGAAGCCGAATCTGGATCTAATTCAGGAGCATCTACAGATAGTGATTCGGGACGTGAGGGACAGTTTTCTGGAACTAACAACCAGGAGGATGGTGTCGACGAGGCCGACTTCCTGAAGACTGATGGATATCATATCTACATGCTAAATGGAAACCTTCTGGTCATCATGGGAGTTCCCGAGTTTGGAGAACTCACACTGGAGTCCAATATCAGCATACAGGGTTCTCCGATACAGATGATGCTCGAGGGCGATAGACTTGTTATTGTGTCTTCTATCTATCACTGGAGCCTGCCTAATGACGATCCACTCAGGGAGCTGATGTCAGAAGAGGTCACAGTAAGCTATCCCGGCGAGGAAGAGTACTCCTACACGTACACACGCGTTCAAAACCTAGTAAAGTACACTGTAGTTGACATCACTGACAGAAACGCTCCCGAAGTTGAGAGCGAACTCTACATCGAGGGGAACTACCACACCGCTAGACTAGTGGATGGAACAATGCGCTCTGTCACCCATCTATGGACTAATATCGATGGACTAAGGACCTGGGTATATCTTCCAGATACATATTGGGAGACGGATAATGAAGAGGAGAAGATGAATATCTGGAACCAGAGTATGGGGGATACCATCGCCTCCAATCTTGAGATTATCGATGAACTGACTCTGGACGACTTCGCACCCCATGTATATGAGCTAGGTGAAGAGGGTCTTTTCCAGCACCCAACCACATCCGATGATTGCGGTGAATACTCGGCCAGTGCAGATAGTGCGGGCCGTGGATTCAGTACAATTATGACCATCGAGCTACTCGGAGAGGAGCCTCAGATTCAACTAGATCACATCACTTCATCATGGGCACACGTCTACGCCTCACAGGATGTCATGGTGCTAGCAGAACCAGCCAATGACTGGTGGTGGTTCTGGAGAAACTTCGATTGGGATGACGCAACTAATATTCATGTCTTCGACATTAGCGACCCTTCTGAGACTACCTATCTCGCATCGGGAAGAGTTGATGGTACAGTCCAGGATCAGTTTTCCATCTCGGAATTCAACGAAGTAATCCGTGTGGCCACTACAGAGGATGCTTGGGGTCGCTGGTGGCTAGAGGGTACTGATGAATGGACTGGCCCAACCAACAATGTATTCACTCTCGCAGTTGCAGAATGTATGATTCCAGAGGGATGCGATGAAGGAACCACCGAATTGGTACAAATCGGTCATGTCGGAGGTATTGCACCAGATGAGCGTATTTGGAGTGCTCGATTTGTTGGAAACAGAGCCTATCTCGTTACATTCGAGATTATTGATCCTCTGTGGGTAATCGACCTATCCGATCCAACCGACCCAGTAATACTAGGGGAACTTGAGGTCCCAGGTGTTTCCACTTACATACATCCTGTTGATTCAGACACGCTTCTGACAATCGGAATAGGCCCCGGGCCAGACGGGCTAGGACTAGACTGGTCCATGACTCAGGTATCACTTTTCGATGTCAGTGACCCGACTAGTCCCACATTGGCGGACTCACTACAGCTGTCGCCCGCATACGAGGACGACTATTGTGACGAGTGGGGATGTGGTTGGTCGTGGTCACACTCAGAGGCCACATACGAGCACAAGGCATTCACCTACTGGGCCCCAGAACAACTCCTCGCTGTCCCACTGTCCACATACAGGTACATCTACGAACAGATTGAGATTGATGACAGGATGTATACATACTCTGGATATGAGTTTATTTCGACACTTGAACTGATCAATGTCGATGCAGAGAATGGAACACTATCCACTCATGGAATGGTAAATCACTCTGAGTTCTACAATGATGACGGGCTATCTAGTTGGTGGAGTGGTTCGACTAGTATCCGCAGATCGATTTTCATGGGTGACTACATCTATGCCTTCTCTGCAGCAGGTGCCTCTGTTCACAGGACTGGTGACCTCACTTCCATGGTTGAACTAGAGATTCCAGGCTATGAAAATCCAGCTATCTACTACTATGAGGTAGAAGGGGAAGTGGAGTCAGAAGACTCAGTTAATACAGATGATGACGAGGGAGAGTCCCAATCCTCATCAGGAGACAGCGAGACTCATCCGTGTAACGAACCAGATGCCGAAAACTGCGATGATTAGTATAACTCCTCATCACTTGTCATTCAAACCTAAGAGCTCTTCCAGCAGAACCAGGAAGGGCCATGGGCATCCCTCTAAGCGCTCCACCTACTTCGCGTCTGTGCACTACTACCCCATCAACGATGGTGTACACAGGCCAGCCAGTTAGCTCCCTACCTGCGTATGGTGTCCAACCTACTTTCGTCCAAGTATCAGAGTCGTTGATGACTCGTCGTGTTTCCAAGTCCACGAGAGTCAGGTCGCCATCATACCCCTCAATCAGTGAGCCCTTATTTTTCATGCCGTAGACTCTAGCAGGCCCCGCACACATCCAATTTACAACATCACCAACACTGCACTTGCCATCCATTGCGTGAGTCAACATAACTGGTAGGGAGGTCTCAACCCCAGGCATTCCCGCTGGAGCCTGCGGATATCCTACTGATTTTGCCTCCAAGGTATGCGGAGCATGATCAGTAACGACACAATCAATTGTACCATCTTTCAGCCTCTTCCAAAGAGCATCCCTGTCCTCAGTATATCGAATCGGGGGATTCATTAGAGCCCGAACTCCCAAATCTTCAACATCATCTTGGTCGAAAGTAAGGTGTTGAGTACACACTTCGGTGGTAATCAGGTTTCCTTTATTCAAGGATAGCCAATCAGCTTCAGCACCACTGGTTAGGTGAACTATGTGGAGCCTATGGTTGTGATCCTTAGCAAGTGCAGAGGCTCTCTTTGTCGCGATAAGCGCGCACTCAACGTCTCTGCACTCAGCATGTGCCGCGATGTCTTTCCTGTGGGAGAATTGAGGAATTCTGGATTGAAGCCTTTTCTCATCTTCAGCATGAGTGGCGATAACCCCTCCGGTATTTGCGAAAATATCCTCAAGATGCCTTTGTTCGTGAACCAATAAATCACCAGTACTGCTTCCCATGAAAATCTTGATGCCACAAACTCCCTCCATTCCTTCTACACTTTGTAAATCAGCGGTATTGTTCGCAGTCGCCCCAATGAAGAAGCCATGATGAGTCACAGCTTTCTTCGAAGCCAAGGACAGCTTCTCTTTCAATGCAGTTCGATTGATAGCGTTTGGAAGTGTATTAGGCATATCAAGAAATGAGGTAATGCCCCCAGAAGCAGCGGCTCTACTTCCACTTTCCAAATCCTCTTTCTCGGGATGCCCGGGATCCCTAAAGTGCACATGAGGATCAATAGCTCCAGGGAGTAGGTGTAATCCGTTCCCATCAATAACTATCTCTCCAAAAACAGGATCAATAACTCCATTGGGGGCAATAGTTGTGATTATCCCATCGACAACACGCAAATCTCCTTGGACAATTCCATTAGGAAGGGCCATCATCGAATTTTGGATTAGAAGGCCCCCGCTCATCACATCACCACCTTCTCCTAGGGACGCTACCTCATCACCATTGCCATGATAAAATATCAGGGCATGAGGTTGTGTTCATATATTCCCAGTGCGCCGGAATAGCAACGGGTTGGAGTAGTCAGGTTATCTCGTCGGGCTCATAACCCGGAGATCGGTGGTTCAAATCCACCACCCGTTACCAAAAACTAAATCTAAACTGAAAGTGAAAAAACGATATACTGTAAGCAAATTAGTATTGATAATCACTTTCAAATAGCAAACACACCCAATCGTTTGTTCATATACTTCCGACTATCAGTCAGCATCATACAAGGTGAGAAAATGGATGAAAAGACAGCAAGTGAAAAGGTCGAAGAAGAGGAACTGGTAATTGATGTGGATGAGCCACAAGCAACTATAGAAGATCTCCCAGGCGTGGGTCCGGCCACAGCTGAAAAGCTTAGAGACGCTGGATTTGACGACTTACTCGCTATAGCTGTAATGAGTCCCTCCGAACTTGGCGAACAGGCTGAGCTAGGAGAGGCGGTTTCAGCGAAAATAATCGCTGGAGCAAAGAAACTCGCGAACATTGGAGGATTCATCAGTGGAGTTGCATTATTAGACAAGAGAAGCAAGGTCATGAAGCTCACTTCCTCAACCTCTGCTCTAGATGAGCTTTTAGGAGGAGGATTCGAAACACAGTCAATAGTCGAAGTATATGGTGAGTTTGGCAGTGGTAAGACCCAGGTTGGCCACCAGCTCGCTGTTAATTGCGTCCTTCCAACAGAGCAAGGAGGATTTGGTGGAGAGGTTTTCTACATTGACACAGAGGATACTTTCAGGCCAGAAAGGATTACCCAGATGGCAGAAGGAATGGGACTGGATCCTTCAGAGGTATTAGAGAGAATACATGTAGCCAGAGCATACAACTCAGCGCATCAAATGCTTCTAGTAGACGAAATACAGAGAATGGGAAGAAGCATAGATGTCAGACTTATCATCGTAGACTCACTCACTAGTCACTTCAGAGCTGAGTATCTCGGCAGAGGGATGCTCGCTGCTAGACAGCAGAAGCTCAATCGCCATCTTAAGGATTTGAAAAAGCTAGCCGACGTAAACAACGCTCTAGTTTTGGTCACCAATCAAGTACACTCCAAGCCAGATGCCATGTGGGGAGATCCCACCAAGCCAATAGGTGGCCATATAGTAGGCCACGCAAGTACATTCCGCCTGTACCTTAGGAAGTCCAAGGGGGGCCGTAGAATTGCTCGCCTGGTAGACAGTCCTAACCTGCCTGATGGGGAGGCGGTCTTCAACGTGACAAGCGAGGGTCTGCGGGATTGATCACCCGCGGACCCCGTGTCCGAATCAGCTCAGCTCAGACATAGCAGTTCTGACTTCCTGAATCAATGAGCTCAAATGCTGCTCACCAAATCCTAATTTAATATCAGCCGCAGTGAATAGCTCTGGAAGTGTTTTGGTATTACCAAGCCTCATTGCATTTGAGTAATCGGTAAGCGCTTTTTGCTGATCTTTCCTTTGAGTCCTCCATAGTTGTAAAGCACCTAGCTGAGCAATTCCATACTCGACATAGTAGAATGGTACTCCGAATAGATGTCCTTGCTGTTGCCATGAGACATCTCTGAATATTGAGTACTCATCCCAATCCATCTTCGAGCCAAATTTATCTCTAATTGAGTTCCAGACACTTGCTCGCTCCTCCCTGGTATGTTCAGGATTTGAGTAAATCCAATGTTGGAATGAATCAATTGTTGCTATCCATGGTAGAAGAAATATCACTCCTTCCAAGTGCCCAATTCTGGCTCTATCTGCATCATCTGCATCATAGAACTCTCCCCACTGATCCTGCGTCATCAGTTCCATGGACATCGAAGCCACTTCAGCGAACTCTATCGGATACCCCCTCTCTCCAATTAACTCAAGATGACTACAATATATTGAGTGAAAGGCATGACCTGCCTCGTGTATCATCGTCTCTAGATCTCCTTGTAGGCCTGCGGCATTCATGAAGATAAATGGTACCCTACTCTTCTGTAGATAGTACTGGTAACCTCCAGGGGCCTTTCCTTTGCGTGTATCCAGATCTAGCGTATCCATCTCCACAAGCATATCGAATTTCTCTCCTAAGTCATTGGACATATTGTGAAACAGTGTCGAGAGCTTTTCCACCATTTCATTTACATTTTCGAAAGGCCTTAATGGCGCGCGACCATGTAAATCAGGACCCACGCCCGTCTTCTCATTCACATCCCATGGCTTGAGACTACCCAGTTCTAGAGAACCGACTCTTTCAGAATTTATTTCACGCATTAACGGCACGCATACTGCTTCTATGGCATCATGGAATTCTAAACAGTCTTCTTTACTGTAGTCAAATCTTTCCATTGCCCTAAACATATAGTCTGTATATGTCTCAAAACCTGCATTTATTGCAATTTTGTGCCTTAGAGATACCAGCTCATCAAAAATTTCAGAGAGCCTTTCTTCGTCTTGCATTCTTCTATTGACTACAGCCTTCCAAGCTCCCTCTCTGATTGATCTATCATTTGACTCTAAGTATCTCCTCATTTCTGGGAGGGTATACTCATTACCATCGAATTCCACGGTCATAGCCCCGTTTATTGTTTGCGACTCAGTAACTAACCTAGTCTGCTCTACTCCCAAAGGAATATTCTCTTTCCTGAAAATATCAATATCATTTTTCATTGATCTAATCATCAAATCATACCTCGCTGGAAGATTGCCCACTGCCTCATGCTCTACCAATCTACGATTTAGCGAATCAGAGAACTCTGAGAGCTTGGGTCTAATATTTTCTACAAAATCTAGGAAAGAAGACCTCTTTTTCTCATTCTCAGTGTCACAAGTCATTGCAATGTATAGTAGAGCTCCCTTTTCTGAGATATGTTCAGATAGCTCAGATGCATCTCTAATTATTCCTTCAATACACTTTGAACATGAAATTTTCCTGTTCAGTAACTCATCCACATAGGGATTTATTTCATCCCAAACACTAGGATCGAAGTCATCATCTACAAATGATTGAGTTCCCCTTTCTGCTACGTCATTGCTCATATTCTTCCCATTGGGTCAATGGATATTATCCTGACTATTATTACTAGAAATCACTCATCGAGGCATGGAGTAGAAATGACTGCTCAATCATCTCAGGATTCACTTCTACTCCCTCTTCTAAAAAACCAATCTTCTCCAGACCTTCTATTGTCGGAAAAGGCCTCCTAGCGATCAAGCTCGCCCCGACTATCTCCATTAGGCGCTCTGCGTCATTGCTATAATTATTGTATTCATCTATGGGAAGAGATGTCTCTCCAATCCCTCCACTGGTATCTATCTCAGGTAGCCTTACCAACCATGCCTTTGTATCTCCTTTCGAAACCCCAGATCTGTCTATCGCAGTCCTAATCTGCCTTGTTCCAGATATAATTCTGAGAAATTCCGCTCCCGGATCCCTTGCAACCATCTTCCCCTGTTCCTCATTACTCCTCGACTTATGCCACGCGGACCAAAGATGGACCTCACTAGCAGCCACTTCATAGGAGATCAAACTCCATCTACTGTCCAGTCGCCACTCCTCGATTTCTGAGATGAGCTCGGGGACATTATCCACAGGAGTCGAGAATCTTAACCCCCACGCTGGAAACCATGGAACACCACTCATTCAGTATCCTCTGGTGACAGGGGTTCAATTGTACTTTCTCTTTTCCCTTCTAACTGTACGTCCTGCATCTCTAACAAGATTCTCGACTAATCTGGGGCTCCATCCTCTCAAATCAGATAGTCTTTCACAATCTTTCTCAGTAAGTTCAGCGACATCAGAAACCATGCTTACCCCCAATAATTTCGACATTTCCCTCGCCCTAACTCTTCCTATTCCTTTGAGGGATACCAGTCCTAGGATATCTGATTTACATCCGTATCTTACTCTACTGCGAACCTCCCCTATTGCCTCGATGAGAGTTTCATGAGCCTTCATGTCCATGGATGACATCTCGTCATCTTCAACTACAATTCTCCTGGAGGCATAGAGAAGCCATTCAGCCAATTCCACGCGACTCCGAAGATCACCTGGTTGAACTCCCCACTCCTTCTCAATCGAGTTCATAGTTTCCTCCTCCATCCAAGACTGTAGTACCAATGCGCCCTTCATGCGTCTATCCTCATCATGATCTACTGCAGTACCTAGCATCTCTCGCTCATGAATGTGTAGTGATGATTGAACTCTATCATAATCAGATTTTCTGAGCCATAGTGGTAGGAAGTCAGGAGTACAAGCAACCAGATGAAGCAAACTCATGGGCGAGACCTGTAAGAATTCATCACGTCCAGATAATACCGACATTGCCTTTCCTAGGCCATCCCTTAGTATTCTTCCAGATAGTGGATTGAGGTACAGTCTGGAAATCCTCGCTCCAAGCGGGGTGGCTAAGTATGTCATAGTCTGAGATTCAGAAGAATTAACGACATCTTCGCTTATTGAAATCGCTTTCTTGAAGCCGAAAATAGGAGGACCACTCCTTCTCCTTTCGAATCTTTCCGGCTCCCTTTGATTTGATAATTCAATTCCAAGGACCGACGCTGCAGAATTAGCCCATGAAGGAACTTCATCTAACCAGTCTTCTTCGACATCAGAGGATGGCTGTTCATCATGAATCTTCTGAGCTACCAGATCAGAATCTCCTTCTCTTGTTAGCATCCCATTTTCTACCAACCAGTGTATTGCTTCATCTAACCTATCTGCTAGAACCTCGGTTCTCATTTGGGTAGCCAAGAAAGTACTTCCAAAGAATCTTCCAATAGAATATCTATCGGTCAGCACCCCACTAGAAATCAGTGATAGGACATGAGTGAGTAAGGCAGGATCCTCAATAGCATTATTTGCCATCGGATTTGCTAATTTAGAAGTCACATCTTCTGGCTCTCCCTCTAGGTAAAGATCGACTAATTTATCCTCTTCGTCAGGATCCTTTGAAAGAATCCATGCATCTCCATATTCGTCATATTTTGGACGCCCAGCTCTGCCTAGCATCTGCCTGATTTCCATTACTGAAAGTGGCATAGAAGCGCTGGCAACTACACTCCACCTCCTGTAATCTCTTATGACAACTCTTCTAGCTGGAAGATTTACTCCCTGAGCAAGAGTAGGTGTGGCCACTATACACTGTAAATCTCCTTTCTTGAAGGAATCCTCAATGATCTTTCTTTGCCTTTGAGTTAGGCCTGCATGATGAAATCCAACACCACCCTTTATTGAATTAGAGAGTGATTTTCCAGTTGAGGTACCCTCTCCGCCAGATATTATCTTACGTGAAATAGAATCCCAAACTTCCAGTGAATCATCTGTGATTTCACTGGACTTTCCTTCTACAGCCTTCAGTAGATATTCAGAAAGAACTCTTGCTTCCTTAACCGCTGACGCCCTTGAAGACACGAAAACTAGTAGTTGCCCACCCATAGAAAAAGTATCCATAAGAGCGGCTTGGAGCCTCTTATTTTTACTTCCGGAAAGCCTCCTCTTCTTATCGATTGAATCAGTATCCTCGGCCCCCTCGATCCTGTGTATACTGACATCTAAATCTGTCATAATGCCACAATGCAATGGTATTGGCCTCCAATCTGACTTTACATGAGTCGCCCCCAACCAATCTGAGAGCTTCTCAGAATTTCCAACTGTTGCAGATAGTGCGATAATCTGCGCATCGGGCCTTACATGCATAATTCTGGATAGAGTTACTTCCAGAGTCGGCCCCCTGCTGTAGTCATTCAATAAGTGAAACTCATCCGAAACTACAACGCCTAGGTTCTCTAGAAATCCAGACCTAGTCCTAAGAATAGAATCAAGCTTCTCACTTGTACAAACTAGGATATCCGAATTTTCCACACCCGATGACTCTCCCCCTCTGTCCCCAATAGCCAAGCCAACAGAAAGCCCAACAGATTTCGCAATCTCGGTTAGATCTTCGAATTTCTCATTTGCTAGAGCTTTCAGTGGGACAATATAGGCCCCCCTCATTCCCTTCATATCCCCAATTAGTCGATTGATCATCCCCAAGTATGCTACCAAGGATTTTCCACTGGCCGTTGGTATAGTAAGCATCAAATTTTTACCCTCCAACACAGGAGTCAAGGCTTCAGCTTGTGGGGGAAAGAAGCTATCTATTCCCCAATTATTTTTCAAGAATTTAGTGATTCTTGAATCTATACCGAAGCTATCCAGCCCATTGCCTGATTCCGCCACGACTATGCTTAATGTCGGACGTTCTAAAGGATGCCGAGGATAATGGCCTAATTCCATCGATGATAGGCAGGATGACCTTCAGTAACTGCTACGAATAGCCCCTCCCCTGTCGCGCAAACCTTCCCCTCACATGTCAGACTCATCTTCACCTTAGCCCTGTCAGAGCTTAGCTCCACAACCTCAGAAGTTATTTTGAGGACTTTGTCATTTGGAGTCGGCCTTCGAAGGCTTACGCTGTAAGAGGCAGTAACCGTGCATGGGGGGGCAGTACTTCCTTCGTTATCCATTATTGCTACAGACGCAGTCCAGTTTCCATGACAGTCAAGGAGTGCTCCCAGTATTCCCCCATTTACCATGCCAGGAAATGCTTGATGGTGTTCCTCCGGATTAAATTCCATGTACAGTCCGTTTTCCGTTCTGAAGGATCTAATTTTCAGCCCTTTAGTATTGGCTGGACCACACCCGAAACATATGCTATTGGGTGCGAATTCTTCCTGTACAGAGAGCTCGGAAGCTACTTCCATATGACGTCGAAGGGTCTCGAGGAATTGAACAATTCCCAATATTGTCCTAACGTACCCTATTTATGTCAAACCTACTGGGAGGGGCGTTGTCTAATTCCGAAGAGGGCCCGGGAGACGAGCCAAGCCCCGAAAGGCCAGAGAGTCTACCACCTCGTTCCAAGAGAAGGAGATTCGCCCCACTAAAGGTCGCCAACCAGATTCCCAAGAGAAGGAGAATAGAGATTGAGAAGGCTCTTGAAGGGAGCACTGGGACTCCAAAGAAATGGTCCCGTCAGAACGGCCCCAAGAATCATAATTTCCTTAGAAAGAGAATTCTTCCCGGTACTATTAGGAGAATGGATTTCGATCTTCTATCGGTTGAAATTGGAGAGTCTTGGCCTATTCCTGTAACTGTTGTTCACGGGTCCCGCCCAGGCCCAGTGGTGACACTATTGGGAGCAGTGCATGGAAATGAGTTAGTGGGCCCATTGGCCTTGACATACCTGACAGGTCCGAATTTTATTGGACCTGGAAAGGCAATAGACCCAGAAGTACTATCGGGGACAATCAGGATAGTTCCTGTTGTAAATATGCCCGGGTACAAGATGAAGAGCCGTTATATGCCAGACGGAAGGGATCTGAATAGGTCATTTCCGGGCAAGCCAGATAGCAATACTTCATACCGTGTAGCAAATAGAATCTGGAATAAGATAATCACAGGTAGCGATTACGTTGTGGATTTGCATACTGCGGCTGTGGGAAGGACCAATATGCCTCAAATACGTGCCAATCTCGCCCATGCCTCCAGCAATAGAATAGCTAGGTCATTCGGAATCGAGGCAATTCTGGATAATGCCGGTCCTAAGGGATCTCTAAGGAGAGTCACCAACGACTTCGATATAGCGTGCATCACATTCGAAGGAGGGGGCCCAGACGAACTAGATCCAGAATCTGTACAGGTCTCCCTGTATGGGATTCTGAACGTTCTTAGGTCCCTAAGAATGATCCCAGGACATCCCAGTAGGCCTAGCTTCAGAATTCTCGCCTCAGGGTCACTATGGATTAGGTCCGATCAAGGTGGCCTACTGGATGTTCTCGCCCCTGCTGGAAGTTTTGTCGAAGAGGGGGAGGTGGTCGCAACCGTTACCGATCCCGTGAGTCCCCTAGAATCCCATGATGTGATTTCTCCCACAAGGGGATTAATGATTTGCTCAGCAACTAATCCATTCGTAACTGCTGGAACTCCAGTAGGACATATCTTGCCAGTTACCAAAGGTGCTCAGACAATCAGAAAGAGGTTAGATGAGGATGATTGCTTGGTGATTAGCGGTGCAGATGGAGATCCGGTTTGGAGAGATGATGATGAGGTAGAGGATATCACTGTCGGAGGGGAATGGTCAGGGGGAAGTGTAGATGCTGAGTGGTCCACAAATCCTCCGACTGATTCAGATGAAGAAGCCGCTGAAGCAGATCCCTCTCAGTAAGAACCCGGGGGTGGCGGTGGTGGAATATCACCTTGATCTATATCCTGATTCCTATTTGAGGATGAAATCATTGATGATAGATCGGGAGCACTTGGTAAGGAATATGAGAAGTCATTCCCGTCAGAAATTATTTTACTCGATCCCGCCTCATTATCCCTAGGTGAAATTTGGTAGAAATTGTAAGCCTCGTTCAACTCTCTTCTGTATGCAATCCTAGTCCCAACAAGGTAGCTAACTCCCAACAAAGAAGCAATAGAAGCTATGGTAACTGCTATTCCCAAGGGAGTCAGGACAAATGAAGCTACTTTTTCGGATAGGCTTGCAGGAGTTTTTGAAATTATCATTTCGAAACTCCAAATTACCTCGGTGATTTCACCACTATCGATCATAGAGGCTGTAACCTGTTGTGGGCTAGTGCCCTCAGAGCAAAGATAAACCTCCAGATTCTCATTCGGAGAATCGCAATCTAGAGATGGGATAGATACATTCTTCCCACCAGAATCTAACCCTTCTAGTGAGTAGTCACCTATCCTCCAACTGATGACGTATTCAACTCCCTCGGGGATATCCTCAATTACAATCTCAAGCGACTGTTCCTTACTGTCCCATGATTCCGTGTCAGCTAAATTGGAAACGGGGGAAACTAACTCCAGTCTCGAGATATCTTCATCGATAATCTCATCACAATCATCATCAATTCCATTCCATGATTCACTAGACTCGGGGTTTATTGTGGGCACAGAGTCATCACAATCCTCAAAATCTAGGAAACCGTCTGAATCGCCGTCAATATTGAAAATCAGTGGATTCGAACCCATCTCAATAATTTCTTCACCATCAAGATAACCATCTCCATCAGTATCCGAATCAGTGGGTGAAGTCAAGTAGGAATGAAACTCATCATAGTCCTTCAAACCGTCTGAATCTGTATCAATATCAACAAAGTCTTCATCCACGTCCTCATCACAATCATTGTCCTTGCCATCTAGTGACTCTGTGAGATAACCGGACCTTTCTGCATCCTGATCATCACAATCCTCGAACCAATACTCTCCATCCCCATCATCATCAGGGTCGGCTAGTATTGGATCGGTTTTCGTTACTTGAATTTCATATCCATCTGGCAGACCATCCCCGTCCGTGTCTCCATTGTAAGGATTGGTTGAGAGATTGTGATACTCCTCGAAATCACTAAGCAAATCGCCATCCGTATCTACAGATTCGAATCCATCGTCCATAATCTCGTCGCAATCATTGTCTATCCCATCGAGAACCTCACTCAGTCCTGGTGATCTGAACTCATCCTGGTCATCACAGTCCTGGAACCAGTACCATCCGTCCTCGTCATCATCCGAATCGGCCAAATTTGGATTACTCTGATATGTCAGTACTTCAATACCATCATTCAATCCATCGTCATCGGAATCACTATCCAAATGATCTGTGAGATGTGTGTGATATTCAGGCCAATCGAAGAGACCGTCCCCATCGGAATCAGTGAAGTTGAAACCCTCGTCAGTCATACTGTCGCAATTGTCATCTATTCCATTGAGAATCTCAGGCCTTCCAGGATTAATCATCGGATTCTCATCATCACAGTCGTTGAAATGATAGAACAAATCCCCGTCATTGTCTGGGTCGAATGTAAGCGGGTCACTGCTCCAGAAGTTAATCTCCGCTCCATCTGTCAAGCCATCATCGTCAGTATCGCTGTCAAGAGGATTCGTACTGAAGATAGCTATTTCCTCGAGGTCCCCTATTCCATCTAGGTCTGAATCAGATGATAGCGGGTTGGTACTGTAATTCATTACTTCCTCATAATCATTGAGGCCATCATCATCTGTATCTGGATCATAGGGATCCGTCCCCCATATCTCAGTCTCATTAACATCCTCTAGGCCATCGTCATCGTGATCAAGATCCGCATCAGTGCCATGGAATATCATCGACCAATGGTTCAATGTCCCACTCTGACCAGAACTAACATCTCTGACTTTAAGTTGCCAATTCCCTAAGGATGACTCGTCCCAATGATGAACGGTATTGAATGTCCAGTTATCATAATCATTGCCGTTATCACTCCTCTCTTCGGCTAGCCATGACTCCTTCCCGGATGGAGAGACGAGCACTATCTCCAGATTTCCTCGATAATTATGAGAGATATCTACAACCACGTCGATACTTTCTATTGCCATATCCATTGTTATGGAGGTGTTAAATTCACTCCAAGATGAGTTCCCATCATCAATCTGGAAGTTCTCTACCATCGGGCCGATGGTTAGATTCACTTCTTCATCCACATTGGTCCACGAAGAAGCCATTGTGACAGCGGCTCCTGCATCAACTGCCCCAAACCCATACTTGTGAGAGACATCGTGTCCCGCCCCATTTACCTCCCAAGAAGAATTGTTTTGATCATTCATCCTTGCACTATTGACTAGGATATGCTGAA
The DNA here is from genome assembly GCA_002501805.1 of Euryarchaeota archaeon UBA463. Lineage (GTDB taxonomy): Archaea > Thermoplasmatota > Poseidoniia > Poseidoniales > Thalassarchaeaceae > MGIIb-O5. The sequence goes on from DAOI01000024.1 coordinate 96,766, forward strand.
CATCTCTCCAAGTTAGGTTCTGGTTAGCTTCTAGCATCAGAGCAATAACACCAGAGGCCAGAGGGGTCGCACTGGACGTCCCTCCGAAGGTATCAGTGATGTTGCCCGAAGAATTGTACCCGCCAGAGCCGACGATATCCGTAGTAGTAATGCTCTCACCATCGCCATTGGAATGTGCCGCAACTAGGATATTTGCTCCGGGTTCGGCATAGTTAGATTGTTTCCCGAAGTGTGTTATTGCAGTTACTGCAATGGTGAATCTACTGTTCGCATAACCATCGTAGTTGGAGTCATCATCAGATGTAAGGCCATTTCCAGCAGCCCATGTGATTATATTTCCCAGACCATCTCTTCCTTGATACACATCATTCTCGAAGGCAGCGATCATCAACGGACCGGGAGCGTCAAGTCTCCGTCCATCATCAGTAGGGCCCCATGAGTTAGAGTAGATATCTACGTAGTCATTCTCATAGCTCAAAGCTTGAGATTCTAAGTAGTCGGATTTCGAGCATGAGATGAGATTAGATCCGGCAACACTGGCCCCGAATGCGGCTCCTGAGACGTACAGAGAATTGTTCCCAGTGGCGGCCGCAACTCCTGCGGCAGCAGTTCCGTGACCATCGAAACTTAGGGGAGTTGGATCTGAGTCGTCATTACACCAATCGTAAGATGCTGATTGATCATAGTTAGGGGAGATATCAGGGTGCGAGATATCAAGGCCATCATCAACAATACTGATTACCACTCCAGACCCGTTGTAGGAGTCCCATGCTCCCGTGAGATTAGCATCTTCGCCCGAAACCCCTCCAGTCTGACCGTAGTTATCTAGATGCCATTGAGAGCTTAGCTCAGGATCGTTAGGAAGGTATCTTTTATCATGAATTCTCTCGAGTAAAGGGGAGAAAGACTCAATCTCTCCAATCGTCAAGGCCTCTGAAAGTCTTTCTACTGGCTTCACACCACCTTCTAGCTCCCACACAAATGAACCCGGTAATATCTCAGTTTCCTTACTGGAAATAGGTTTTGCATGAGTCATAGCATGCTCTGAAATCGGTATGCTAGTGACTACTAACCACTCTCTAGAATGATGTAACTCTTCAGTCGTGTATGACTCCAAGTTGCTAACCCTATCAAATGCAATCCTGACTGGCATGGAATAGCTTTCCAAGATAGAATCGGTTTGGAAGCTATCCATGTCTATAGTCTTATTTTCTGCTGATACGATACCAGATAGTGGCATCATCAGAATGATTAGCACCATCGTAACTGCATACCGCATGAATCAACTCGCCCAACTAAGACATATAGGCGTTCGTAATTGGTGTTAGCAATATAATTCATCTCTCATCATTGAATTTGGAGATTTCAGAATGAACTTCACTATCCGTCATCAGTCTTCTCTGAGACTTGGCGACCTCGAATAAGTACTCAACAATTCCATCGTCTACAGGATAATTATTCTGACTGAGCCACCATGTGATATTCGACCTACCGCTCATGTGACCTATACGGATAACCTGCTGTAATCCGTAATCTCCAGCTGGTACTCCTGAGTAGACCCTATCAGCAAGCCAATGATCGCCCTTTGCCATGGCCTTAACAACTGCACTAGCATGCACCCCCGTACCCGTTTCAAAAGCATCCTCACCAAAAACTGGATAATTCCTTGGAAGGGCCACTCCTACATATTCGTGAGCCTTTTTCATGTATTCACTCAGTGAAGTCAAGTCATTGTTTATCACGCCCATTAGGCTAAGATTCACTAGGGTTTGATCTATTGGGGCATTGCCCGATCTCTCTCCCACTCCCAACGCGGTACCATGTATCACATCTGCTCCGGCTTCATAGGCAGCAAGATTATTCGCGACACCCAATCCCCTGTCTTGGTGTCCATGCCAGTTTACTTCGATATCTCTCCTTTTGAATCCAGAGTCGGGTATGACCTCATCTTGAATGAATCCTAGTAGCTTCTTTACTCCATTTGGAGTAACATGCCCACATGTGTCGCACACGCAAATCCTATCCGCTCCCAATTCCATAGCGCGAGTATACACCTTCTTGATATCCTCGGGATTACTTCTAGTGGTATCTTCAGTAACAAACATTACTGGGATATCATTACCAACCGCGAAGGTTACTGCAGACTCAGCAGTTGACATTATTCTCTCCATTGTCCACCCTTCTGCATACTGTCTAATCGGACTAGTTCCTAGGAATGCACTAGCTTGTATCTGCGTCTCATGTTTCGATTGCAGATCTACCAAGGGCTCGATATCGGATACTAAGGTCCTTACCGCACAACCAGGACGAAGTGAGTACCCCTTATCTCTGATATGACTGAGCATTGAGTCTATGTGCCCCACATGTTGAGGTCCAGCACCCGGTAACCCCAGATCCACTTTCTGGATACCTAGTTTCTCCATGAAGTCGATAAGCTCTATTTTCTGTTCGATAGTTGGATTAATCGCACTAGGGCTTTGTAACCCATCTCTGAGGGTTTCATCATCAAACCAAAGCTCATGTGGATGATTATTTGGCTCCCTCGTAATCTCATAATCGATATCATTCCAGTCAAAGATTAGGTCCTTCTCCTCCATCGCACCACCTCCTAATTACTATCTGCAACTACCTACCAAGTGCTTGAATCCATCGGGAACTTGAAGTCTATCAGCTTAGGCCCTTTCCTTACTCCTAGTATCGCTCTCCAGACGGAAAATAATCCCAATGCATATGATTACTCCAATAAATGAGATTTGCAGATTCCAGCTAGAAGATACTAGCAAAAGGAAGAACATAGCCAGATAGTATAGGGAGAAGAAGAACGATCTTGCCGCTGTAGGCATTCTTCCTTTGTCGTCTAATCCCTCGTTGATATCTATCCTCCATACCGTCGATGCATACCATCCGCTCAGGAGAAAGCAACTCCATCTTAGTACGTTAAACGATGTGTCATTGTCAACAAGATGGCCATTGGCAATAGGGGCATACAAAGAGACTACCATCAATGCGACTGAATATATTTTCATTTCTAGCATGGTCCGGGATTTACCTTTGACATTGGGCATCATCGGAACTCCAACTTCCCCATATTCCTTTGATTTGTATAGTGCTAAAGCCCAGAAGTGAGGGGGAGTCCACAAGAATATTACGAAGAACATCAGCCATGGCATCATACTCCCAATTTCAGTAACTGATTCAAACATTGACTGAAGTGAATCTGTTGATATCTCCAGAGATTGCTCCGAAGCAGACCACCCAACAAGTGGAGGCGTTGAACCCGCGATACCTCCAATTACAATATTCTGGGGACTTGTTCTTTTCAGCCATATGCTGTATACAAAGACATAGAACATTACGCTAAAAGAAGCCCAAAAAGCCGCAACTGGATTAGCCATCACATACAGCCACAAAGTCCCTATCAGGGACATTACGATTCCAAATAAAAGAGCAGATAAGGGCTGTATTTCACCAGCAGGGATGGGTCTATTAGCAGTTCTAGCCATCAAGGGATCTATATCTCTGTCATACCACATATTGATTGAATTCGCACCTCCAGCCGTGAGGTATCCCCCAATCAACACTACAACGATCGTTCTTGCCGTATTACCAGATAGCCCCCCTGCCTCAAGCAGGTCATGAGCCATCACTGAGCAAATCCCGGTTATCTGAAGTAGGATGACCACGCCCGGCTTAGTTAGGGTGAAGTAACTGGCTAATTTTCCGTTCATCCATCCACCTTGGGCCCGACAATAATCTTGGCCCGTCCGGAGGAGGAAATAATGGTAACTCCCAACCAAGCGGTTGCTAAGATAGTAAATGATACCGTTGCAACCATTAGGTGCGCCAGAGATAGATATTCAGAAAAGCTTCCAGAGTCCCATGAGAGAATGTATGTCGCTCCGAGTAAGCCATTTCCAAAGTAAGTCGCTGTAGAGCCCCATATCCAATTTCTTAGCACGACCCCACTCTGGCCATGCTCACATTCCTTCCATATTTTGTAGGAGGATACTGCCATCATCAAGCCTACTACCCCAACCAACCATCTATGGATGATTTGTGATTGCAACTCCCAGTCATCTACATCCTGAATTAATTGGCCATTGCATAGTGGCCAAGATTCTAACATTCCGCCGACCCCACAACCATAGTTGGCCCCAGGAGTAGTGGAAACATAAACTCCTGAAAATAGGGTGACTAGTGTCGAGAAAGAAAGAACTCCAATCCATTTCCTCCACTTCACACCAACCAATGGATCGAAGTTAATCCAATTCGGTAAATCCTCCTCATCTCTGCGAATTTCTATCCAGAGCCAAATGAGTGAAATCATGAATGCTAGTGCTGATCCGAGATGGATTGCCACGCTCCAGTTTTCGTTATCGAATTTCACGGTCAGCCAGCCTATGGCTCCTTGCCATAGGATAAGGGCTAATGTCAAGGAAGAAACCCCTCTAACTCGGGGAGAGTTCCAAAAGTCCCTTCTCACCAGGAACCAATTTAAAATTACTAGAGGACCTACAAATGCTCCAGCTAGTAACCTGTGGAACCACTCAGTGAAAATCTCAAAAGTTGTATACCTATGTCCAGAACCCCTTGAATCAGCCTCATCAGGATTTTCATCCCACCACTCGCCCTGTTCCTCTTCTGAGATATCAAAGCCAAATGTTCCGAAACATGTGGGCCAGTCTGGACATGATTCTCCTGCGTCATATATCCTTATCATTCCTCCCATGGCAATTACCATGATTGTCAAAACGATGAGGACCTCAGTAGCCCTCTTGGGACTTACTGGTATGGGCTCAGTAGCCGCCCCAAGTGCAGTCAGATTATCACCTTTCGAGAATTCACTCTTCCTTAAGGTGGGGGTCCACATCTATAGGTATGCGTTCTTGCTCGTACTCCAGGGTAGCAATCTTCATCGGATCTAAAACAACTCTCTCTTTGGCTTCATCGACGCCGTAAAGTTGTATTAGCTCATCACTGAACTTTTCTCTGAGCTCGTCTTCTGTGACATACAAGGGGGCACCCATGCTAATCTGAAGAGCTCTAGCGCCTATTATTCGGGCCTTCTCAAATCTTGTGTGGTGTCTAACAGGCTTAACCATCGGGCGACCGACCCGCGACTCCCACATAAGGGCTGTGACTCTGATTACCAGCAGATAATTGGCATAAAGCCCTAATTAGAATCCACCAACATTGCTACTGCATTGCCTCCGCCTAGGCATATTGTAACGATTCCACTCTTATGCCCTCCCCTCTTCATAGCATTGACTAGAGTCATCAAACATCTAGTGCCTGTAGCTCCCAAAGGGTGACCGATAGAAATAGCTCCCCCATGAACATTGAACCGATCATCCGGAATCTGGAAATATTTCTTGATTGAGCATGAAGCCGAAGCAAAAGCCTCATTGTGTTCGTATAAATCGACATCCCCTGCCTCTAATCCATTCCTATGGAGTAACTCCTCCACGGCAGGAATTGGGGCCGACATGACTCTTCCTGGCTCGACCCCCGAGGTCGTGTAGTCAACAATTCTAGCTAAAATGGGCAAGCCCATCCTGTTGGCCACAGTCTCAGACATCACTAAAACTGCTGATGCACCATCGGAAATCTGACTAGCGTTACCTGCGGTAACTTGCCCTTCTTCGTCGAAAACAGGTTTCAGGGACTCAAGACTCTCCATATCTGCATCATGTCTTATCCCTTCGTCCTGTGATAGATCTTTCATTACCAGACACTCTGTCTCAATCCATCCATTTTCCCACGCTTCGGAGCTTAATCGATGAGAACGGAGCGAGTAAGAGTCAGACTCCCGTCTCGAAATTTCGAATTCTCTGGCACAGGTCTCACCTGTATTGCCCATAAGCTCCCCAGAGTATGAGTCGACTAGGCCGTCATGAGAGAGTATCGAAACCAATGATTCGAAGGGCACACTATCTCCCCTTCTCGCATTACGAACAAATCTAGGGGCATTTGTCATAGACTCCATCCCCCCAGCGACTACAATGTCGGAGACTCCCGCTCTGATCTCCGTTGCGGCAATCATCACAGCCTTCAGGCTTGATCCGCATACTTTGTTTATAGTGGTACAGGGAGTTGTAACCGGCAAACCCGCTCCCAATGCAACTTGTCTAGCCGGAGCCTGTCCAGAGCCTGCTTGTAGTACCTGCCCAATGTATACCTGGTCAATCAAACCGCTTTCAGCATCAATTCCAGTTCTGGTCAGAAGCTCACTGACTGCCATGATTCCCAATTCAACGGCACTGTATGCAGAAAGAGCCCCCCGGAACTTACCGAAGGGCGTTCTCGCATAACCGCATATGACTGCATCGGGCATAGATGTCCCAGTGCACTACTAGACTTCAAAGGTCCGATTGGATGTACTCATAGATACATCATTTAGAAGAGTTGTAACCATAGAAATCTGAGTTCCTTAGATCCGGCCTTGACTCCGGCTTTAGCAGAATTGTTCTCACAGACCAGAGGTCTTTGAACACCCTATATTGGGACGTTGCATCTAGATAGTCTACCCCACTAGTTCCCCCAGTACCTATTCTTCTGCCCATTATCCTCTCAACCATTCTCGCATGTGAGTGACGCCACTTAACCATGGATTCTTCGAGCTCGACAATTGCATCTACTAGCTTTCTCGGCCAAGTTAATAATGGCAGTTCTCGGTATGATTCTATGAAAAGAAGACCCGCCCTAGATCTGCTGATTTTACCTTCAGGTTTCAGAAATGAGATTGCCCCCTCATGGGCTGCGTTCATCCTCGCTGCCATCATCTCAGATGACTTTGAAGCTAAATCGCATATTTCTCTGTGAGCTTCTAGGTGAGAATTAATGTAATCCGAAACCGCTTCTTCATCATTCTCGGAGCCATATAATGAGCCCATAATTGGTGTTCTTTCTATCCAGTTCATGAGTGATTCAACCAAGCTCGGTAAAGCCATGACACTCTCTAGACGCTCAAGAATTTCCTTTTTGGCTTCCCCGTTGTCTACCATCTTCCTGAACGAATCTAATGGATCAATACCTCCAAATCTGTCAGAATTCTCTAGCCCCAAGAGAATTTCAAACTCCCTCATCTGATATGACTCAAATCCAGATGCGGTACCCAAGCCATCTCTGAATGCTAGAAATCCCTGAGGAGTCAATGTTTCTAGTACTGTCCATTGACTGGCCATCAGTCTGAAAATCTCAGTAGTTCTTCCCAGATGATCAACCGCCACCGGTATCTGATCCTCTGGAACTGGAACCTGGCTGAGAACATCCCTTACATCAGTAAGCTCTCTGATAATTTGTTTGAACCAAAGCTCGAAAGTCTGATGGACGATTATGAAATGCATCTCATCTGAGCTTATACCACGATCCTCTCCCTGTAGCTTGAGAAGCTCCCTAAGATTGAGGTATTCTGAGTAGGTCCAGTTTCGGTTCCCTGCCCCAGCCATGCATTCTGCTAAACGTTCCCGCTTGAAGTATTGTCGCTAGATACGAGGATAATTTATCATAGAATCCTCTAAATCTATCCATAGTAGCAGGAATATGTGGATGAAGGAGAAAACGACGTGGGAGGCGGTCTTACTAGACCTAGCTCCCTGCTCACAGTAGATAACCAACTGAGCCTTTCGATAATATCCTTATCCGATGCCAGAGAAATTTTCAAAGTAGTAGATGAAAACAGAATCTACCTGAGAAAAACACTTCCTTGGTTGGATGAGGTGAATAGTCTGGATGAGCAGATTTCCTATATTTCTCACTGTATTTCAGATTATGAACTGCACAAGGGAATAATGTACTCAATCCTATTTGATGGAGATATAATTGGTACAATGGGGCTGAATTCCATAGATTATGAAAACAGGAGTTGTGGTGTGGGATACTGGGTATCTGAGGAGTTCGCAGGAAAAGGAATAGCAACTCGTTGTTGCTCCAGACTCATAGATCACTGCTTCGATGATCTCAATCTACATCGATTTGTTCTTGAAGCATCTGTCGAGAATATTGCCAGTTGTAGAGTTGCTGAGAAGCTAGGTCTGCGACTTGAGGGCGTAACCAAGGACAGGGAATGGCTCTATGACAGATTTCTCGATGCCAATCTTTACGCTGTTACAAAGCCTGAGTGGGGCAACTGAAAATCTCCCTAGCCCTTTCTTAGGAGGCCGTGATCCTCAATTGAGCAATTCCCAGGAGGGAGTACGGAAAGGACATCGTCTTGTGATAGGCCAGTGGCCTTTGAAATCGAATTAGCGATATTTTCTTTCTTATCTCTACCTGGAATAACCCTGGCCCATCTTCCGAAATAATTCGATATAGCTTCAACAGTACCTATCACGGGGAGGGGGACTCCATTTACCACTCCCATTCCTATTCCTAGCTCTAGGGGTAAGTCTCTGTACCAGTGCCTCTGGCCCCTGACAACGAAAGCGCCCCTGCCAAGCGACTCCCCACTCTCCGTCTTCTTCGAGACCTGGCTAGGTCTGACATGAAATGCAGTAGCGGCAGCCCCTCCGCTCCCCCATGCTCTAGACCAGCAAACGGCGATTTGAGAAGCCTCCTTGAGTATGGAATCAGGAAGCTCCCGGGCATCATCTGGGCCATCCAAATTCTGCGATATTTGTAGCGAGCAAACTCCATCTGGAATATGTTCAGATGCCGACCTGAATTCCATCCCCTCTCTAATCTTCAAAATGCAAGAAGGAGCACCGTGTAAGTCTGCGTGAATATACAGGTCCTTGGATCCCAAGTGCTTCTTTACCGCTGCGTCATTTCCTTTGGCGTCCCTTCCTCCAACAATAATCCGGCCATCTGAAAGAATTCCCCATCTGTATTTCTCGAACCAAAACCTTCTACTTCTTTTGATTGCTCTGAGCTTCCCTCCAGCCGCATCTTTGGCGGCCTTCTTCTCCTCCTTTTCCTGTGCCTCGACCGTCCTCTTTAGTGCGATCTCAGCACCCGATGCCTTGTCCTTCTGAGTCCTTCCAGTCTCGAAATATCTCTGTGCGTTCTGATGAACCGTCTTATCCACTTCTAGAGTTACACTGGTCCCCGGCTCTCCCTCTTCATCGGGAAGATAGGCAAGTATTGTCCTTTTCTTAGGATTAATTCTCCCTATCCAATCAACGCCTTGAGAAATTTCGATTACCTCCTGCCAGCTTGTCCTCGATACAGCCTGATTGAATTGAGTGATAATTGAGTTTACATGCTCCCAGTTTTCCTGAATAGATTTCCCAAGCTCCTGTGAAACAGATGCTTTCTGGATGAAGCCTTCTATTGCCCTCTTCTGCTGTTCGGCCCTTCTCTCTAGCTTAGCTTGTGACTGTTTTTGGGTAGTTCCCTCCTCAATTAGCTTCTCTTCTTCTCTTCTAATGAATCCCGCAGAGTCATGCTCTCCAAAGACTGTATCGAGAGCTTCTGAGAGAGAGCCCATCTCGATATAGGGGTACTCATCCATATTTTTCAACCAGATAGGAGAGATAAGTACCGCTCCGCTAGGACTTTCATTCTCGATCCCATCTTGAGATGATTTCCAATTCTCTATGCTACTGGCGTCATCGACCCATAGAATGCACCCATCTCCTTCCTCAAGCTCATGCATCATGGACTCAATAGAGTCTAGAAGCGAGATTCTTTGTTCATCATCCAGTGAAGAGGCTGAAAGATCTTCTGATAGTCCCGCCTTCGAACAAATAGCCGCTCCATAGACACGGCCTACATTCAGTCTAGATGCAACAGTCCTAATGATGTCACTATCGCTCTCTCCAATAATTTCATCAAGCTTAGCCCTGTCAAGATCACGAGGATCCAAAGAAGCAGGAGGGGGAGTATATCTAACTCCTTTCTTCAATGTTCTACTAGCATACTTAGCATGAGTCAAGGGCTGTATAATCACCCCCTCATCGTCTAAAAGAAGTATATTTCCATCCCTGAATAGCTCTATCACAAGTGACATCTTTCCTCTGCCGTGCTCGAACTCCAATGATAGAACCCTGTCGAACCCAAATTGCGAGACTCCAATGAATCTGGAGTTCCCAAGATGCTTCCTGAGTATCATTGCGAATTGAGATGGATTAGGAGGCATTGGCCTATCCCTAGAAGAGCAGTAAATCCTCTTACCTCTGACAATGATGAGATCCCTATTTGGAAGCCCCTTCTTACTCATCCTCAAAACAATCTGCTCATAGTGGGGTTGATACGACTTTCTTACCCTGGATCCTACCATCTCTCCGAGTTCGCGAACCGTCCTGGCGACTTCGAACGATGAGGTCTGCTCGCGCATTCTATCAGTTGCGCGTCATAGGCCCACTTCATCAGCCAATCGCTTATTTTGCTACCAATCACTCCAATGACTGGAAATCATTGATGTCACTGATTACATCTGCCTCATGGGCGTACTGATTTGAAGGGACCTCGATGAACTTACAATCAGGTATCCTGTCAACAATGCCCATGGCCTTGTCCATTCCATGTAGCTTGTCAGAGTATGCTGTCATTACAGCACAAGGGAAAGAAATCCCTTCCAGATTCTCAGGAAGTGAATATCTGATTAGCGATCTAGCTGAGAGATGCATCTTCTGGAGATCCTGCGAAAGAAGAGCCCTTCTGTATCTAATTCTCTGACCCTCCTCTTTCACTTTCCTCTCAACTGCCCATACAGCTAAGCGAACAATCATCGAATACATGAATCTAGGTAGAGGCATAATTATCATCGCTCTAGCCCAAATTGGAAATTTGAATTCCGAGTTAGGTGCTAGGAGTATCGAGCTCCTACCCGATAGCCTCCCAAGGCTGAAAGCGTCGATTAAGATCGTTGACCCCAAGGAAGATGAGAACCAGTCAATATCAGTGCTATCCAATTCATAGAATCTCAGGACTTCCGCCAAGTCAGAAGATAGTTTTTCGACACTGAAGTCTGACTTGGAAATCTTCTTACTAATTTCTGAGCTACCTTTCTCTCTGGTCTCAATGTAAAATATCGTCCTTTCCGCGGACCACTTGGATATCAGGGGGCGCCATCCCTCAAACACTGAACCCCATCCTGCTACAAAAACTACCACAGGCCTATTTACTGACTCAGTCGGCCTCCAAGTTATGACCCTCAGACTAACTCCGTCATCTACCGAGACCCACTCCTCAGAGACTTCAGAACCAGGAAACTCAGGAGCTCCAGACCAGTAAGAATCCATGTTAGAACTACCGTCCTCTTCCGCCACCGCCGGACCTGCCACCG
>DAOI01000024.1:108319-131592 GCA_002501805.1 Euryarchaeota archaeon UBA463
GCCACCGCCGGACCTGCCACCGCCTTTCCTTCCTCCGGAGCTCCTGGTGACTCTACTAGTTCTACTATGAGAGCCACTGCTTCTATGGCGGTAGTAACGACGCCTCCGATGGAACCATGGTCTCCTGTGCCAGGGCCTATCATAGTAGCCCGGCTCATCGTAGTACTTGCCACCATCCGAAGAGAATCTCACGTTATTTCCGCCCACATCGAGATAGGCTATTACAAGGACCACAATCAAGAGGATTAGCTGTATAATTCCACACAAAAAGAGGCCGAAAATCTCATTCCACGGTGGATTAACTCGGACTTCACTAGGATCCTCAGTATTGTAGTACAGTGTAACGAAACTTCCTATTGGCATAGTACCATTCTCTACGTAATCAAAACAGTCATCTTCCGCTCCTTCATAGTCTTGGTAAGTTGTAATTGGAAAATGGTCAACCTCTGAGGAGTAGGTGGTATTGTCAACAGAGTATGAGACGTCTAAGTCCGTCCAGCAATCTAACTCGTACCAGTATTCGCAGTATTCGTCCCCCCAGTCATCCGTATAGCAGTCTTCATATTCCACCCAGTCGTATCCCGGATATTTCTCAAGGACCTCAGCTTGTGTTTCGGCCCATTGATCCTTGGTTCCGCCAGCAGTCACTGCCATGACTGAGGTTGTAATTAGGCCGAGAGTGAGGATTATCGCTACTATTGTGTATCCGGGGTCCTCTAAGAGCCAGTGATCGGACCTTGTGAGCCTCGTACTCGAACTGTACTCCTTGGCACCACCCGACTCCTCATCTGGGTTCAGAATCAGCATACCACCTTCAGATTCCGAAACTTGAGAAGTACCTGTCCCGGAATCCAGGATCTTGGCCATCTTTGCACGATGCTCGGCTTCCTTCAATTCTTCCTCGCGTTGGATACGCTTTATCTCAGCCTCGTTCATTAAATCCTCGACAGTTTCCTTGGTGGTTTTCTCTTCTTCATCATCCCACCACCTTTCAGTCATGATAATCCCTTAGCGATGATTGGTTTGAATGTTGACCCAAATTAAGCTGGGAAGTAGTGGCCTGCTCTAATCTCAATCTTTTTTGACTCAACAAGTGAGTTCAGATGAGATAATGCCTGATCCCGAGATAAAATGGGATGAGCGTCAGGCGAGTCCTGATATGCATGTGACGTAATTTCTTCTAAACTACTCAATCCAGATAAGACTGCATTGAGGACACCATCATGTCTCGCAGTTCTGTGTTTGATATATCTCCCCAAAAGTCGTGGAGGATTGGTGCAGGCAGGACCATGGCCAGGGAAAAGCATTGTAGGCCCAAGAGAACGAATTCGCTCTAATCCAGAGATATATGAATTCATATTACCGTCTGAGGAGGGAACTAGAATAGTCCCTATCACAACGCAGTTGTCTCCACTTACAATCCCAGTATCGCCCACTAGGCATATGTGCCCAGGGCAATGTCCAGGCGTTTCTATGACGCTCCATTCCATGATACCATTAGGGCCCCTCAAAGAGAATGAATCTCCTTCCTCAAAACTTGATGATGGGCCATCATGCGATATGGCACTCAGAGTGATAGGGCTAGCCCAAATCGGAGCTTCATAAATCTCTGATATTCTTGACATGTCCCCTACGTGATCTGGGTGCTTGTGTGTGAATATTGTAGCTACTATCTTAGTACCAGAAGAGATGACTTCTGAAATCTTGCTTTCCAGATAAGCTAGAGATTCATCCGATCTAGCCGCTGGATCAACCACCACACATTCTCCGCCCAATTCACCTAGGATGTAGCAATTGGTATGAGTAGAGGGGGGAATTGTCTCTGTCTTCAGAGGAAAAACCTCTACCCCCGGAGCAAACTCAATCCTATGATCTCCGGAAGGAGGGTCCTTGCTCAAACTTTCACAAGCAGAGAGAAGATCTCCTTGCTCATCTACCCCTCTCGCTAGATCTCTAACTAGTGTGACAATCGGAGGTGGCAGACGAACGGTATTCTCCTCCCATTGCTGTATCAGCTCTCTTGGTTTCCACCATCTGAAATCATCGAATTCTGACCTTCCAGGGGGAAATGTAGGAGAAACCATAGAATCCCCCAATGGCACGTGGAAGAAGTAATTCTGAAATCTCATAGGAGAGAACGGAGGCGTTGTCCGATCTGTTATCATCTGACAGTGGAATCCCTCAATCACAATCTCTCCCTCATTAACTAGCCTCAGCCACTCTGACTTATCTTCACAGACTGATTCTCTAATCTTAGATGAAACCTCAATTATGGTGCCTCTTCCACCAGGAGATACGCCAATCTCTTCGACCATCTCCCTTAGTAGAGCGAAGCAGGCCTCCTCATAGGAATCACTGACCTCTAGCTTCCCCTTAAGAACCTCAGAAGCCTCAATATCCACTCTGCTGATTCCCCCTCCTGGAAATGCCCAGTAGTCTGGAAAACTAGCTAATTCTGAGACTCTATGCCCGAGAAGTACCTCATGTCCTCCAGAGACTTCCCTACTGAGAATTACTGAGGCCGAGCGTCGTATGTTTGATGTGTTCGCATCAGGTAACTTCACGCCCTCTGGTAGCTCGCCCACATACATTCCAAGAGATGTAGCTCTTGAACATGGTTGTGGCAATGTTTGATTACATGTCACGACCTCATAGTACCATGTCTGACATGGTGACGATTGGACACAAGGATATCAGAACTGGAGAAATGACTTCACAGGTCGATATGCCAATGTTTGGCTTGGGGGTCTATCTGATGAAAGGTCCGGGAGAGTGTAAGAAAGCGGTCTCCCATGCTATTGAATGCGGTTACAGGTTGATTGACACGGCCATGGCCTACGGGAACGAGTCAGAGGTGGGAGAGGCTATTCGCGACTCAGAGGTGCCTAGGGATGAGATTTTTGTAGTTACCAAACTAAGAAGGCCCCATGCCACAGGTTATGATGAGGTCATCAGAAGGTGCCAAGAAAGCCTCGACAATCTTGGTATTGGAAAGATAGACCTGTATCTCGTACATGCCCCACCAGAAGATTTGGAGGCTAGGTCACCTGTTTGGAGAGCGATGGAGGATTGCTTGGAGAGAGGCTGGGTCCGATCGATTGGTGTGAGTAATTATGGTAGTCACCATCTACAGCAAATGAAATCATACGCTAGAATAATGCCAGCTGTAAATCAGATAGAGATTAATCCATGGCTCCAAAGGCCTAAGCTGGTCGCAGCAACGAAGGAAGTAGGCGCCATCCCAATGGCATACTCGCCCCTAGCTAGAGGACACAAAGTGAGTGACTCGAACCTGATCGAGGTGGCTAGTATGCTGAATTGTACTCCGGCCCAGGCCGCTATTAAGTGGTGCATTGACTCAGGGGCAATCACAATACCCAAGTCTAGCAACAGAGATAGGATAGAGGAGAATTTCCATTCTCAGGATATTGACCTAACACCAGTGAAAGAGTACTTTCAATCTATGGATGAGAATTATGTTTCAGGTTGGGATCCCACAGTCGAGCCATGAGGTCTATCCATGAATCAGCCAGAGACAATTGAGGAAGAACTAGCAATTATTGCAGAAGCCCTTGAGGCGGGAATCGATCCATTTCCCCCGAAGAAGGAAGAGTCAAGATGGATTAGAACGAGTCTTGGGTGGTTCATGATTATCATAATGATTAGCTGGGTGTCACAACTCCTTTACAGATCAGTCTGATTGGTAGTCCCTCCCGGATTCGAACCAGGGTCATGGCATCCAGAGTGCCATATGATGGACCACTACACTAAGGGACTAGCATCATTCCGACACAGGTCCAATATTTCAACGAATCCGAGCTATGAGGAATCACTGGCTCTGAATCCAGCGTTCACTTCTTTTAGGCTCTCAGCGCTAGGCCTCATTTCCTCATCCGAAAGACCAACCAACGGGGTATCTGTCAATCCAAGAGTATCAGTAGCAGTTGGCTGATTTGGATTGTAATAGAGAAGTCCAGTTACATGCCTTCCTTCTTGAGTCGCTTCATGAATCGCTCTCAATGCCGCGACCGCGTCTCCCGGGTCATGATCCTCAGAGACAGTTTCCAATCTAAGTGTGGATCCGTCGAACAACGAAATATCACTAAACTCGCCCTCTGGAACTTCAACCTCGGACAGAGGTGAGAAGTGTGGGATGTAGTCGACTATGTGAAGGACTTCATCATTGGATTTTACATAATTGTAAGATCGGTACGACTCATCATTGTTTGCGAATGTTACACAAGGAGAGATGACATCAATGATTGCCATCCCTCTGTGGCTCATAGCGGCTCTGAGCAACGCAGTCAGTTGCTTCTTACTCCCAGAGAATGACCTGGCTACGAATGTGCACCCTAGGTTGACAGCCATCGCACATAGATCGATAGGTGCCTGCTCATTAGCAGTCCCTTTCTTCTTCTTGGATCCCTTCTCAACAGTAGCGCTGTATTGTCCCTTGGTCAGCCCATAGACCCCATTGTTCTCAATGATGTATACCATATCGAGATTCCTTCTAATGGCGTGAATGAATTGCCCAATACCAATACTAGCAGTATCTCCATCCCCAGACACCGCGATGAATGCCAGATCCTTGTTTATCATATTGGCCCCTGTGGTAACTGATGGCATCCTCCCATGAACGGTGTTGAATCCATGGCTCTTCGCCAAGAAATATGCAGGAGTCTTAGAGGAGCAACCTATTCCACTCATCTTCGCAATTCCTTCTGGCTTTATGCCATTCTCCCATGCAGCTTGGATTATCACATTGGAAATTTGATCGTGGCCACAGCCCGGACACAATGATGACTTTCCTCCCTTGTACTCAGACTTCTCAAGATTTAGAACATTCAACTTGACCATAATAATCAGTCCCCCAGAACTTCAGCAACCCGATTGGCATATTCCCTTGCCTTGGGAGGGAGGCCATCACTGTATGCAACAGAGTAAAGCTTCGAAATCAGATGCCTAGGAAGCTCTTTCCTCAAAATCCCATATAGTTGCCCATCTCTGTTTATCTCCATGACGACCACACGATTGTGCCTCTCTATGAAGCCCTCCACTTCGGAGTGATAAGGTAGAGCCCTGACTCGACAGGTGCTTACTGACATCCCCCTCTCCTCTAGCATGTCATCAATCTCTACTATCGAATTCTCCATGCTTCCGTAGAATATTATTCCCACATCACCCTCTTCTTCTTCACGAATAACAGGTGCTGGCAACACATCTCTCGAACCATCGATCTTCCTCTTGAGGCGCTGCATAGCTTGGTAGTAGACATCGGGATCCTCTGAGTATATTCCATCCTCATCATGGCCCGTTCCCCTGTACAATATCGGTGCCAGTCCACTGCCTGGAAGGGTTCTGTAAGCAACTCCGTCCCCATCAACGTCCCTGTATCTTCCGAAATCTGGAATAGCATCCATTTGCTCCTGAGTTCTGATGACCTTCCCCCTGTCCATTTTCTCACTAGGGTAGTCAAAACCAGATGTACTCCATCGGTTCATTCCTAGATCTAGATCCCCAAATCCGAAAACCAGTGTCTGGAATCTTTCGGCATAGTCGAAAGCCCTCCACCCAAATTCGAAGCACTCATCTACTGTTCCAGGAATCAGAACGATGTGTTGGGTATCTCCATGACTAGCTTCGTAACACATTGAAAGGTCCCCCTGTTGGGTTCTAGTGGGAAGGCCAGTCGAAGGACCAGTCCTGTTTATGTCCCAAATTACCCCGGGCACCTCCGCGAAGTAGAACAGGCCGATGAATTCTGACATCAGTGAAATACCAGGCCCGCTGGTACAGGTCATCCCCCTGCCACCTGCCCATCCAGCTCCCAGTACCATTCCGGCCGCCGCCAGCTCGTCTTCAGCTTGTACAACAGCACACGTAGAGCCACCATCGCCCGCTTCCCTCAGTTTTGGAATCCAATTAATTATCGACTCAGCTAAAGATGAGGATGGCGTTATTGGGTACCAAGAAAGCATATTTATTCCCCCATAAATACAACCCAGAGCGACTGCTTCATTGCCCTCAATAAGGAAAGTATCGCTTGATTTATCTCTAGCCACAACTGCAAATTTACTCACGTCACCCCAATTTTCAGATGCATAGGAACGAGCTTCAGAAATAGCTTGGAGATTCATAGTAATGGCATTCTCCTTACCTCTGAATTGCTGCTCAACAGCACTAGAAATTGCACCCTCATCAATTCCGAGAAGGTGTGCTATCCCTCCGACATAATACATGTTCGCCATCAGTCTTGCCATCTTAGGACTAATGCCTCTTGCCATAGTTGTCATAGGCATCCCCAGACATATGCAATCATCTCTCTCCACAGGCATCTTCGCGTCTTCATTGAAGATTACTATGGTGCCGGGCTCTAGCGCCTTCAGATCTTTCTCCCAAGTATCCTTATTCATGATAATCTGAATATTGGTCTCATCGCCGGGTGCTTGATATCCCTTGTCACTTGCTCTGATAATGAACCATGTGGGAAGCCCAGAAATATTACTAGGGAATAGATTCTTCCCGCTAACTGGTACACCCATCTCAAACATTGAGTGAAGAATTATTAGATTAGAGGACTGCGAACCAGTTCCGTTTGCAGTGGCGACATTAATTGTGAAATCATTGTAGATTTTGTCCATTGATTTTCTTCCCCGTTGTCCGAACACTGGTGTTCTTGCAACCCCCTGCGAGGAGAGTCGGGTATTAGCCGTTCCCCCGCAGAATTCAGAATTCCCGCCCACGTCTCCTTCCGTTGCAATTTTGAAGGATTGCTCACTCGCAAGCCCATGCCTGTACCCGAAGAACTCAGTAAATCCTGGTCTGAGGCCTCAGAAATGATGGAAAGGGGAGATAACGAAACCGCTCTTGAGAAACTCAGAGAATCATGGGATTTGTGTGAAAATGAATCTCAGAAGGCAAAGACGCTGAAGCTGGCAGGGGATGCAGGAACTACTCTAGGAGCTGAAGATCCAGAGATGCAGAGGTCCCATTGGAGGAAGGCCCTGAAGAGCTATCGCAACTCCCTGAAGATGGATCCTAAGAATAAGGATGCCAGAAAGGCAATGAATAATCTCTCATCAATGATGGACGCCAATGCCATATCTCGAGGTGCGGGTTTCCAACTCATGGACGAAGGAAATCCAACCCCCTTCGGACTGTTCGCAATAGTGGCAGTTCTGATGATGTCTCTAGTCGCAGTGAAAGTTGTCACTGACCTGCTCGCGGAAGAAGAAGCCAATCCGGTAGTCTCGATGGATGTGTCCTACGTCGATTCAGTGACCGGAGAGCGAACCATGGGTACGATAGAAATCGAGCTTTTCAGTGATGACGCACCTAAGCACGTTGAGAATTTCTTGCTGCACTCATCCGAAGGAAACTATGACTCCACGATTTTCCATAGAGTCATTGGAGGATTCATGAATCAAGGAGGGGACATCGATGGCATGAACGGGGCAGGAGGGAATGCCGCCAAGTGGTTCGGATACTGTAACGGTGAAAGTAGGAGTAGCTCCAGCGCATGCGAGCAGGGCCAATGGACAGTCCCAGACGAGGCTGACAATGGCCTTACCCACTCCTCTGGAATGCTAGCCATGGCCAAGACCAGCAACCCCAACACCGGAGGGAGCCAGTTCTACATAGTGCCAACTGGTAGCTCACCCAGCCATCTGGACGGAGTACACACTGTATTCGGAGAGGTTCTGAGTGGCATGTCACACGTTGATGCAATCAATAATGTCGTAACCGGGAATAATGATGACGATGAGAGCACAAGTGGGGACCAGCCAATTGATGACGTGAGACTAATCTCTGCTACGGTCATGTAGAGACTATATTCAGCGCGTAGTCAAGTTGATGGGCGGGACTCGTGCCCAAAGGTTCGGGTGTCCATGACAATCGAAGATCCGTTCAGTAGTATCTCCACCTTCCAGACAGCCGACGGAAGCCTCGGTGAGTTCTACGATCTCAATGCCTTAGAGAAGCTAGGAATATGCAACCTAGATGAGCTTCCATTTACTATCAGATGCCTTCTAGAAGCTGCACTGCGCAAGTGTGACGGATTTCTAGTAACCGAAGAGGATGTCAGGAATATAGCCTCATGGACCCCTTCGATGAATCCATGTGAGATACCGTTTTCCCCCAGCAGAGTAATACTCCAAGACTTCACAGGGGTGCCTGCTGTCGTCGATATCGCAGCTCTTCGAGACGCAATGGTAAACCTAGGGGGAGATCCTGAGAAGGTTAACCCACAGGTCCCTGTGGATTTAGTCGTAGACCATTCTGTACAGGTTGACTTCTCAGGACTTTTTCCTGATGCTAGGGAGAGGAATCTAGAGATGGAGTACCACAGAAACATGGAGAGATACAAGTTTCTCAAATGGGGTCAGCAGAGTCTAGATAGCTTCAGAGCAGTTCCACCTGGAAGGGGCATAGTTCACCAGATAAACCTCGAGTGGATAGCGTCCGTAGCTCGTATGGAGGGCGAGAAATGGATACCCGATACATTAGTTGGTACTGACTCCCATACTACCATGATAAATGGACTTGGAGTTCTGGGTTGGGGAGTAGGGGGTATCGAGGCAGAAGCGGTAATGCTCGGCCAGCCAATTTACATGCTTCTTCCCGAGGTAGTCGGTTTCGAGATTACTGGAAAATCAATGCCAGGAGTTACTGCTACCGATGTCACACTGAGAATAGTAGAGTTACTCAGAGAGCACGGATGTGTAGGAAAATTCGTCGAATTTCACGGCAGTGGACTTTCGAACCTCAGTCTCCCTGATAGGGCAACAATTGCCAATATGGCACCAGAATATGGGGCAACATGTGGCTTCTTCCCAGTAGATGAAATTACTCTAGATTACTTGTTGCTCTCTGGGAGGGAAGACGATCACGTTGAGAACGTGAGAAGATATCTAAAGGCCCAGGGCCTCTTCAGAACAGATAGCACTAGATCCCCTAACTTTACCACCTCTCTATCCTTGAACCTCTCTACTGTGACTCCCTCAATGGCAGGCCCAAAAAGACCTCAAGACAGGGTTTCTCTATCTGAAATGAAGAGTCACTGGAGAGAGAGTCTGAATTCCCCTGTAGGTCATCAGGGGCACGGAATAGACAATTCACGAAATGATATCAGGTGCGAAGTCAGGGGAAAGAACTGTGACCTTGGTCACGGAGATGTGGTGATTACTGCCATTACAAGTTGCACCAATACTAGTAATCCGAGTGTAATGATAGCTGCAGGATTGGTGGCCAAGAATGCATTTGATAGAGGCCTCCAAATCAAACCTTGGGTCAAGCCAAGTCTCGCTCCCGGAAGCAGGGTAGTCACCGAGTACTTGGATGCTAGCGGTCTCACGCCTTATCTCGATAAATTGGGATTCAACGTGGTGGGTTATGGATGTACGACATGCATAGGTAACTCTGGCCCTCTGGACGAAGAAATAGAATCGGCCATAGATGAAGGCGGACTTGTAGTAGGAAGCGTTCTTTCAGGAAACAGAAACTTCGAAGGAAGGATACATCAGAAAATTCTGGCCAACTACCTAGCGAGCCCTCCCTTGGTAGTTGCCTACGCCCTCTCTGGGACTCTGGATATTGACTTCGAGGTAGACCCTATCGGGCACTCTAGTGATGGAGTACCAGTTATGCTAGCAGATATCTGGCCTAGTGATCAGAGTATACTAGAAGCCGTATCGTCATCTATAGGGCCAGAGATGTTCAGGGATAGGTACTCGGATATTCTCGAGGAGCCAAAGTGGGACTCTATACCTAGCGAGCCCTCTCCTCTATTCCCTTGGGATGAAGACTCAACTTACGTGAGATTGCCCAGCTTCTTGGAGGGCATATCACTCAATCCCGACCCAATAGAGCCGATAAATTCCGCAAGGGCACTACTGAAACTCGGAGACTCTGTTACTACCGACCATATCAGTCCGGCCGGAGCTTTTCCCAAAGATGGCCCAGCTGGTAAATATCTCATTGAGAGAGGAGTCAGTCTGAGGGATTTCAACTCATTTGGAAGCAGGAGGGGAAATCATGAAGTCATGATGAGGGGCACCTTTGCTAATGTTAGGATTAGGAACCAACTAGCACCAGGGACAGAGGGCGGATTCACTACATTTCTTCCTACGGGAGAGGTAACCTCAATTTTCGATGCGAGTAGAAAATACATCGCCGATGGAACTGATTTGATAGTTCTGGCCGGCTCTCAATACGGTACTGGAAGCAGTAGGGATTGGGCCGCTAAAGGAACCTTGCTTCTTGGAGTCAAAGCTGTCATAGCTACATCCTTTGAAAGGATACACAGGTCAAACCTCGTTGGCATGGGGGTGCTCCCATTGACTTTTACAGACGGCGAAGATGCCGACTCACTAGGTCTCGATGGAACTGAGCACTTTGATATACCATCTTCGGGAGATCTGGAACCACTTTCACAAATTGAGATTACTGCCAGAAAACTAGATGGTACATCTGTGGCCTTCCCTGCCACTGTAAGGCTGGACACACCCGTAGATGTCGAGTACTACAGGAATGGAGGAATCTTACAGACCGTTCTAAGAAAACTAGCTAGTGAGTAATCGGGTTAATAGACGATAAGCCAGACTGAAACATTGGAGGGATGACGTGCCGAACTCAAGGAGAGTCAGATTTCGATACAAATCATCCCAAGATCAAGTCGATATTCTGTTGGAGGGGACAGAGGATTTCGTAAACTCTGCCCGTTCATCTATCGGAATTACTGGGGCAATGGGTTTCCTTAGAGATGTCTCAGATCCATCGGGGCAATATCCCCCCGATTCTTCGGACAGCTCTCAGCTAGTTAGCCAGGGCCCTGAAAAGATCCTACCAGGCCCCCCTCCGGATCCATCAAAGATACCCTCCGTTGTAAGGACCGTAGGAGATCTCGATTTAGAGGAAGCAGTTTCTGGGTTGGGGACTTCGAAACAAAGCGATCCTGATATTTCGGCCCTTGAAGAGTTTGTATCCGAGGTAGAACCTCCCGAGCCATTATCAAATCCATTGTCTGCCGACCCTCTTGCCGAGGCATGGCTCCAGCTAATCTTGACAATGGTGGTGAGGGAACATGGCCATACCTCACTTTCTATTTCAGACATTCAGAAGCTTATTGGGGAAAAGGTAGGAAAGGGAGAAGTGGAGCTCAAGGTTTTCTTGGATAGACTTTGGAGAATTGGGAAACTAGAGAGAATCCATGGAGGGGCAGAAGATCATTATTCTCCCAATCCTAGCTGGTTAGAATCGCACTAAATGCATTATTTTTATCTCAACCCCGAAGGGGTTGCGCAACACATCCTCCCACAAGGCATAAGAGAGAGCCAAATTACCCAGAGGCCATGTCGCTTAGTCCGCATACCGCACAAGATAGATTCAGAGAGGGAAGGAGAGCACTGTTACTCGTGTTCCTTCTGATGGCAATGCCGTTGGCATCGTTCGTACCATCGGTAAGTGCATCGGGCATCACACAGTACGCTGTTCAGCGTGACCCATCAGATATTGCAGTGGGCGATTTGGATTGTGATGGGGACAACGATATTGTCTCCGCCAGTGCCATGGGGCACTTCATCACCACCCTGTACAATGACGGTTCAGGAGGATTTGCGGACAGACAAGATGTCTTCATCTCGAATAACAACTCACAGAGGGCTGGATTTGTTGACACCGCCAATGGAGTGGATGTCGAGGTAGGCGATATCAATGGAGATGGAAAAAATGATATTATTTACTACCAAGAAAATATTAGGTTCGTAGGGGAGACTTTCGTTAGGCCGGGTAACCTTACAGTACTCTGGGGAGATTGCAACGGTGCGGTTAACACTTGGTCAGATACTGCGATTACAATCTCAAACCCAATCCACGTCAGTATGGAGGTAGGGGATATCAATGACGATGGAAATGATGACATTATTCTAGTCTCAATTGATGCGACATTTTCCAATCAGTACGTTCAGATATATCGTGGTCCCGACCCAAGTCTTCTGACCAATCAGCAGACTATGCCTGTTCCTTTGACTAACGGACTCTACACTGACGTTATGCTGGGACACTGGGGAGAGACGGTTCAAGGCGGAGGAATAGGAGGCCCAATAGGTGACTGCGAAGATCTAGATATGTGGCTTCTAAGAACTCCTCCCTACAATGCAGGAGTTGGATTTTCTGTTGGCCATTATGACAATATGACTGTGTTGGAGTATGACTGTCTACAAGATCAATTTCCAAACCCAATGACTCCAACCGCACAGGGAGTACACGAATTCAAGCTAGACGCTGAACATGACTATCCAATGGGTGGCATGGATATTTACGACTCCAACGGAGATGGCGAGGTCGACATGATTGCAGTCGTTGACGGGATAACCGGAAATATCTCATATGCTGAAAAATCCGGAAGCTCATGGAATACTCAGAATTATGTCGTTCTAGGGGATTACAAGGGTGCTTCCATTACTATAGAGGACGTCAATCAGGATGGAGAGGCAGACTTCTTCGTCCCCACCGAGCTCACTCTGACAAGACTACAAGACTCCAGTGCCCAGAATCAGACCTATCTTCTCTTGGATAACCTAAGGGAGATTAACACTGTTGAGATAATCCTAGCAGACCCCAGCGGGCCCGGCTATCTCTCATCTCTCTCTTTTGACGTAGGAAGGAGGCCTACCATGGCCATTCCAGGTCAGTTACAAGGTGGAGACGACAGTGCGTTCGAGATCATCATAGGACAGCAGGACTACTCTTACAGATTCGCCAACAACGCAATGTGGCTGGATACACAAGGAAGGGCCGGTGCTGGAGACTTCCTCTCTGTACTCACTCTGGACAACCAGGATATGGGCATCACAGGAGTCACCATCGCACCAGCGTCTTACAATCCCGCAACCGGTGAATCACAGTTGGGTGAGGGAACCAGATTTGTGAATGTGAGTGTAAAGAACACAGGCCTAAACCCGCTCTCCGGCTCGATTGATGTTGACTTGGAGGTCAAGGAAGTTCTTGGGGGGTCTGACACTATTGTCTACAGTAATGATTTCGATGGGAACGAAGACGATGCCAACTGTCCCGCATGCTCTTTCTCAAAGGTGTCATACACCGGAATGTATGGGGCCGGCTCATCATCATGGCATATCGAGACAAACTCAACTGCTTCTTCAGAGAATGTTTCTTGGTATGAAGCAGATAGCAATCCAACAGGATATTACTGGGCAGGACTCGACTACAATGGAACAGATGAGGACTCCTCAGGATACTACAACAACATGGATGAAGCATTGATTCTAGAGAATGTCGATCTCACCGGTGCCGATGCAGCATACCTCGACATATCTCTAATGTGTTCTTCGGCATTCTTTGAACTATACCTAGCTGAGCAATATTCAGTTGTCGAGAGGTGGCTGTACGAGGACTCGTGTGGAATCGAGGTATGGTCAGATGGAAATGGATGGGAGTCCGTCTTCTTCAATGGAGGATGGGACAATGAGAGACTCTTCAGAATCCTACTCCAGGGCGTTGATCCCGAGTATAACACATACAACGGTAACCAATTCACTGCATCAGTCACAGGATGGACTAACTATACCGAAGGAGGTGGGACTTCAGATGCTGATGACGAGATGGAGTCTATTGACCTGACTCCCTACGCCGGGCAGATAGTCGATATCAGATTTAGATTCAGAAGCGGACTTCTTGGATCCGTGGGCCCTACCGGCTCATCTCAGGATACAGGCTGGGATGGTTTCGCATTCGACAATATCACAATAAGAAAGCGAGATGTCACCTTTGGTACCGAGGAAATCGTCACTGACACTATCTCCTTCACTGGACTACCCGCCGGTGCCACTGAAGAAGTATCTCTCCTTGCTGATTTCTTTGACAACACCACCTACTTCGTCAAGACCGAGCTCACCAATCCTTCTGGATTCCAAGATATGGACTCTTTGAATGATGATACGAGATTCCAAACTACGGTGAACAATCTTTTCGATCCCGGACTAGCGGAGGATCCATGGAAGAACCTGGAGAATGGAGTAAGGTATGCCTCGGGAACCAGGGACGTTGAATTGAGGGCTACAAATTGGGGGAATACTCTCACTGACTTCAGCGTCAAGGCGGAGATATACA
The DNA here is from genome assembly GCA_002501805.1 of Euryarchaeota archaeon UBA463. GTDB lineage: Archaea > Thermoplasmatota > Poseidoniia > Poseidoniales > Thalassarchaeaceae > MGIIb-O5. Next base: position 122,450 of record DAOI01000024.1, read on the forward strand.
ATGCCGAGCCGGACCTGGTCGGTATTGAAGACTTCTCGGGCGTAGATCCAATATGGACTGATGACGGAAACGAGAATGGAAGTAGATTGGACGACTCGTCAGGAACTAACGATATGTTGCCCCAGAATGTCGGTGTGTTCAAGAATTTCGCTTACTGGCTGGGGCACCCTGACACCGGATACGGCGATGGTTGGAATGAGACTGTAACCCTGGACCCAATACCGATAGCAGCTACAGGCGCCGACTTCACTTACCTTACCTTCGACTACTATGCAGAGGGAGACTTCCTACAAGACTCCCAAGGAAATATTCTGGCGATCAGAGATGCCGCTAATCTTGAGCTTTCGTGGACAAGGGACGGAGAACTCTACCAAGGCGTAGCATACGGAAGCTGGACAGATCTAAACGAGAACGGAATACAGAATACCAATCCCGAAGATCCGAACTTCCATAGATGTGAGGATTTCGACTTGAATGGATATGACGAGGTTGAGTATTTCGGAGACCACTCCGACAATATAGACTCTGTCGTATGGTTCGATTCTGAGAATATCATGAAGTCGATTACTCTCGATTTGACACATATTGTGATTCAGAACAGGAGTAGCACTGACTCTACAGATTGGAGGGACGAGTGCACCACTCTTGCAGGTTCTGAGGTAAGTCTAACCTGGAGATTCCAGTCCAATGAAGATGGAATCAATGGAAATGCAGGCCTTGCAGGGTTTGCAGTTGATAACATCCGAGTAGAAGAGTTTACTTTCGAGTTTGATGGAAATTACACAGAAGAGGTCACAGGTCTAGACGCTTCTGAGTCATCTACTATTGTCGTCGCTAACCATGATTTCAGTAGTGGGATATACAGAATAGACGCAATGACAATGATGAATAATACCGATCCATCAGAGGCTTGGTACCAACAGGACGAGGTGAATCTTGCAAACAATATCTCTACCATTATGTTCAGTATAGCCAGCGCTGAAATTACTCTGATGCAACCAAATGTCATGGAGTGCGTGACCGATATAACATACGAATGTGTTTACCCCATTGACGACCAAGCAATGCACAGCTTCTCGGTACCTCTTCTGAACGGCGTCATAGACGGAGACTACACATTGACAATGTCAATCAAGGACCTCACTACCAATCAGCAAGTATTCGAAGAAACTGCTGATAACGGCCCATTTGACCTGGAACCTCATCAGAGAGACTGGGCTAATTGGTCCCAGCCATTCAATTCATGGGCAGACGGGCATACGTACAATATCAGCTTCTCTGCAGAAGTTACCAAGGAGGATAATACCGTGGAGCCATCAGGAAACGTTCGTTTCTTCATAATAACTTTCTACGATAGAATTGATGTAGCAATTCTTTCCAACCCTACTGACCAGAACCGTCTCCAGATGGTTAAATCAGATCTGGAATCAATGGAAATGAGCTATACTCAGATGAGACTCGAGAATTGGGATGACTATGCCACTCCCTCGTGGTTGGACCACTATGACAAGGTCCTACTGCCATGGCAGACTGATTACAATGTCTACTACGGGGACTATTACGATAAGCTAGCTTCCACCAGATCGACCGACGGTCTTTCTGTTGTTGATACCTTGGAGCAGTTCATGGTACAGGGAGGAACCACGCAGATTCATCTAGGCCCTTACAGAGATGCATATCAGCCAGCAAACCTACCATTTGGAATGGATATCGCTATGAGGAATCAAGTCAATTTCACAGAGGACAACAGAATCCTGAGTGAGGATATCACCATTGTCGACCCATTCCATCCCCTAATGCATGACGTCGACCCATCGGCCTTCAGCGCAATTAATGGAGGCAGTCATGTAGCCCTCTCCGGCCTGGATACCGCACAGGTTCAGGGAACCCAGATCCCTCAGGTCTGTGGAGGGAGAATTAGTGACCCAACTGGAACATTCCACACATTGATCAGAGACAATACATACGAGTCGCAGTCCTTACTGTCAGTATGCAATAGAGGCGCTGGTGGGATGATCGTAACAACAATAGATGTTGAGAACCCCAGCGTAACTCAAGAATTCGGCGGAGAGCAGATCCCAATCCTTTCGAATCTTCTGGACTACAGGCTGACTCCCTACCCATCGGATTTCGGAATCGCAGGTGAGGGCTATGACCTCACGGTAAACGGCCAGTCTCCGTCTATTGATTCGATAACCGGTGCTTACTCAACCATGTACATCAAGAGTAACTCCGATCTATCTTTCGACTATGTAACGAATGTCCCTGGAGTTTTCGCTGATTGGACTCTCTCTTCCGGTAACAACGACTCCGTCACAGGTTGGGACGGGGCAGTAATCGATGCTGGAGAGATTAGTCATACACAGCAGACTGCACCAGAGATACCAACTCTGGGCTCCTTCTGTGTCGCTAACTCATCATCAAACACCGGTTGCAGAATAGGGGCAGAGTGGATACTTACACTATACCTCCATGACGATGAGGGGCATACCAGGATTACCTACATCAGACTCGTTACTGACGATACCCTGGCAGATGAGTTCAGGCCATTAGCATCTGCCTCGATTATCTCCAATCCAGCAACCTCTGAGTTCATCGCTCTGGATGGAACAAAGACCGTCGCAGGAACTGACTGGCCCATATACAGGGTAAGGCTAACCGAGACCGGAGATATCAGCCTCTCATTCTCTGCAGAAAATAGTAGTGACCCAGACGCTCCTGAGGGAGAGTCGGGAATCGAGCTATTCGAGTGGAAGGTCTTCTTCGACTACCCATGGGATAGTCAGAGCCCGACTCTTGAAGGGCATGAGTTCCAGATCCCAGCTTCTGCTACAGATGAGTGGACTTACACATTCAGAAACCTCACCAGCAATCCAGACGGGACCTTGGAAAACGAGATACGTGTGGAGCTTATTGTCTATGACAAGGCAGGAAAGCAGAGTGAGAAGCACAGAATGTACTTCATAGTAGTAGGTGAGGACTTCGGTGACGAGCCACCACTGGTTCAGTTCACTGCTCCTAGGCCGACAGATTCTCAGAGAGAAGACTTGGTGGTCATTACAGGGAATCTGATTTCCGGTGCCGAGAATGGAGATGTGAAGATCGAAGTAGCATTGGACCAAGCAGTACTAGACTACTCGACATCCCAGAAGATTACTCAGAAGCAAATAGGAAAGTTCAATCTATCCGAAATGAATAGTGATGGAGACACATTCTCCCTCACACTAGACATTTCAGATGTCTATCAAGTTGAGACTGGTGTGGCCTCTACCATATACATCCGTATCACCGAAGGAGACGGCTCTAGATATGTCATATCAGAGACTATCGACATCAGCCTAGTCCCTCGTGGAGGAGAATCTGGAGGAGGGGGCTCAGCTGACGTGGGCCTCAGTACGACAATTATGGCCGGCATTGGCGCGGCCATCCTTCTGATACTGGTGGTCGTGGTAACCCTAGTTGTTCGCGGTCGCTCCAGGGATACCGTTGAGAGCGACACTGTCGAACAGTTCGGTGGAGTTGAGACCATGGATCCCGTTGAAGCATACGTTCAGCAAATGGTGGCTTCAGGATACGATGAGCAACAAGCTAGGGCATACGCAGAACAGTACTATGCGAGCTATTACGAACAGCAACGACAAGGCGGCGCCTGAAGATAGGTGAATCCAATGGACTCGACCGATAGATACACAGTCGCAGACATAGGATTGTCAGAAGCTGGCAGACTGAAGGTTGAATGGGCACGGAGCAGGATGCCAGCACTGGCCTCCCTGAGGGCAAAGGCGGAGATTGAAAGGCCACTCGAGGGGCAGAGGATAGCCGGGTGCCTCCACGTGACCAAGGAAACCGCGGTGCTCATAGAGACCCTTGTGACTGCAGGAGCAGAGGTTTCCTGGTCAGGCTGTAACCCACTTTCGACTCAAGACGAAGTCGCGGCCTGGCTAGCTTCCGAGGGTTACTCAATCCACGCTTGGTACGGACAGGATAATTCTGGATTCTACGAATGCATAGACAGAACGTTGGAGTTTGAGCCGACACTTACATTGGACGATGGCGCTGACTTGATCTACAGAGTCCATTCTCAGTTCACAGACCTCGCAGAGGGAATAATCGGAGGAACAGAGGAAACTACCACTGGAGTGCATCGTCTCAGGGCAATGGCTGATGCCGGTGAGCTACTATATCCAGTAATTGCAGTCAATGATGCAGAGACAAAGTGGGATTTTGATAATGTCCATGGTACTGGCCAGTCAACAATTGATGGAATTCTAAGGGCAACTAGTGTACTCTTGGCAGGTAAGAACTTTGTAATCGCTGGCTACGGTCACTGTGGAAAGGGATTGGCTATGAGGGCCAGGGGGATGGGGGCGAATGTCATCATCACAGAGATCGATCCGATTCCAGCACTCAAGGCTCTGATGGATGGATTCAGAGTAATGAAGATGGATGAGGCAGCTTCTATGGGAGATTTATTCTGTACAGCCACTGGCATGAAGGACGTCATAGTCGGAAGGCACTACGATTCGATGAAGGACGGTGCGATCATATGCAACACCGGTCACTATGACTGTGAGATTAGTATCTCTGACTTGGAAGAGAGAGCCGATGAGATATTTACCATCAGGGATAATAATGAGGCATTTGTCCTGTCCGATGGCAGGAGGATTCACCTTCTCGCTAGAGGCAGGCTGGTAAATCTTGCAGCGGCGGAAGGTCATCCCAGTGAGGTGATGGACATGTCATTCGCAAACCAGTTCCTGGCCCTCTGTAGGCTAGCACGTGAAGGTCCCGACTATGACAACACAGTATACGACATCCACCCAGATCAGGATAGGCAGCTAGCAGAGCTGAAACTTTCATCCTCGGGAATCACAATCGATGAGCTGACTGAAGATCAGAAAGCGTATCTCCTAGACTTCTCGGCTGGTACCTAGACTGCCACTAAGGGACATTGAGCTCCCATTTTTTGGATATCTTTTCTCCAGACTCAACTATTAGGTGAATCCTCTCTTTTATGGCCGGCATCTTACTCTTCATCAACGAAGAGTAAAGCGGGCTCTCCCTGATGCTTTCTGGTATACACACCTGTCCAGTAGTTGTCTCATAGTCTATCGCCCTCTCCAGGTCTAGGGCATGCCTGTTAATTGACTGTAATAGATTCATACTCAGTCTGCTAATGGCCATTACAGTCACGAGCAGAATAATGAAAACAATTGGTAGTGACCAGCCAGAATCCCCTATGAAAATCATACTGGCGCTACCTACGAAAAATGCCATAGGTGCCACAAAGAGCATCAAGAAAAGTCCTTGTGAAATCGGCTTCTTTTTCTTCAGCTTCTCAATTATTTCCCATCGAGGGTGCTTAGGTTGGTTCGGCCTAAATATATCATCAGACTCCATCTTCGAAGCCTTTGAAACAGTCTGACTGACTCTGCCCATCCTCATTTTCAATCCGCCGTCGACAGAATCCATTTCTGAAGAGAACATCTCTTCGATTAAATCCGCGCACTCTTCATAATAGCCCATCCTAACCAAAATCGAAATCTGTTCTATCAGTGGTGTGACTTCTGTCGGAGCATACTCTCTTCGTTTCTCCCACCACTCTAATGCATCATCCATCATTCCTAGATGATCGACAAGCAACGTCCCACCTAGATTCCACGCTTGGCGATTCTCTGGGTCTAGTTCGGCAACCTTCCTCAGTGCAGTGACCGACTTAGCCGTCTGTAGGAGGCTAGGCATCTCTTGCTTTCCTTTAGTCGGAGCTGGCAGCTCCATCCTAGCAATAGTCATCCATGCATCAGAGTTATCGGGCTCTTTGGCAACTAATTCTCTACATATCCTTAGAGTAGAGTCCCTATCTCCCCTCTCCTCAGATTCAATAGCATCCATCCACAAGTCAGAACCTATTGCTACATCATCAGACATAATTAACATCTCATAGTTCAATCATCTAGATCGTCTTCTATCTCTTCCTCTCGAAGGATGGCCGCCTCTCTTTCCGGGTTTCGAATATCGGCTGGAGGAATTACCTCCGCCCCTGCCCCTGCTCCTTGAGAAATTTGACCTCCCTCCGCTCCTTCTATCATCATGAGAGCCTCTTCTCCCATGTCTCTTACCTGCACCTTTCTGGTTTCTAGGGCCCTTGGCTTTCTTAGGAGCAATTTCTACCGGAGAGCCTATGGCCCTTTTTACGTCAACGTTATTGTATACCGGATGAACATGAACAAAACCAGAATCTACCGGCCCAAATACAGTGTCCACTCTCCCAAGAATCTTACCGCCATTGATCCTCAATACGTCTCCTAGATTGGGTGATCTTCCTTCGAATGAGATCAATAATCCGCCCATATGGGATATCTCAGTAACTCTTCCAGAGAAAGTCATTCTCTCCCTCGCACATACATCAACCCAATAAATAAAGAAATTATGGTAAACAACGCGCTACTTGCAGGAAGAAGTCCATCAGAATCATCGTCACCATCAATGAAATCTGGCTCGCTTGGGACTTGGTCAAACAGGAGTGAATTATTCACATGTTGAGAAACCTCAGAGCACTTTCCAGAGATATCACAACCTACAATTCTAACTTGATGCTCCCCCTTCTCCCACAATATGAAATTGATATTAGGCGTATTCCATGAGTTCCCAGATACGGCAATATTGCCACTTGGAATCCCATCTACCTCCATGGAGAAGTCAACTTCCTCTCCATCAGGATCGCTAAATTGTCCGTTCATAGACCAAAAGTTTCCATCCCATCCGAATTCTGTAATTGAAATTGCGGGAGGAGAGCTTTCTTTGATAATGCCCAAATCATATTTATTCTCGAAAGTATAAACCCCATTTCCTGAGGCCATAACTCTTACATCTACAGATCCTGGTCGCATATTGGATGAATCTCCTTCGACGGAAACAGGTTGTGAATCAAGAATATCTACAATTCCGAGCTCTTGAGAGTTCCCATCTTGGACAAGAATAATTCGAGCAGTGAGGGCCGGCCAGTTCCCATTTGGCTCCAAAGTAATCTGATGTGGATCGGTTAGTGTGGTCGAAGTAGATGAGACAGTGAAAGGGACTCCTATGAACCATGTTCTATTGTCTGTAAAATAGCCATCTTCGTCTGAAGCGGAACAAGAAACCTCTACAACTCCTGTTTCAGGTACACTTGCTTGGATTCCTCTGTTATCGGTTTCTTGTACGAGGTAGTCCTGGTCCCCTTGGCAGGAGATATCCAGATTGCCCACTCCCAAATCATCTTCGAACCATCTGGAAACATCTTCTTCCCAGTCGGCCCAAACAATCTCTCCAGAGAATGGAACCGGTATCCACGTTCCATCAGGAGGGGACTCGTCCGTCCATGTCGGTGGAACTGGTTCTCCAATCGGTTCAGTAGTAAAGTCGAAGAATAGGTCTTCCCCTACAGGCCAATCCTCCCGATATCCGTTAGGACTAAGCTCGAGGATAATACTTCCATCAGTATTGTTCCTAATGACAAAGCTGGATGATCCATCACCAATGCAACTTCCAACAGTGGGGGCGAGGCCACCAGCAGTGGACTCATTGAGGCCGACATCCCTCCCTTCGCACTCATCCCACATCGAGAGACGCAGGTCTGGAACAGGCGGGAATGTGAAGTCGAATCTGGCACCAGATAGATTTGATGCGTTCAATGAGAAAGTAAATTCACTAGGATCATCAACCCCTGTAATCGACAGGGTTGCATTCAGCCAGAGTTGTACTCTACACTCGTCTTCAACTAATGACTGAGCAGTATTGGTATCACAGTCTCTATTCTGATCGGGAACGACAGGAACCTCCTTGCAATCCCCTCCAATGGATGAGGTACATCCTCTTATTTCTGAGTGATGGGGAGGGACAATATTCCATTCTTCAATTTCGACGCCATCTTCTTCCCAGCTGGTGTTCTTCCAATCAGTGCCCACCCCTCCTCTATGGGCCGGACCATCTCTGAACCCTATCCTAGTCAGAGTATGTTCAATACACTCGCTAGCAAGCGCCCTGAAGAACTCACGCTCGTCCGTAGAGAACCATCCATCTCCTCCTTTATTCGGATCTAGTAATTCCATGAACTCGTCCATCGTTGTTCGTAACTCATCAGCTAAGGTACCATTCACCCATGCATCAGCCTTGACCTCAGCAGTCTTCCAATCCTCGCTGATTATGATATCAAAAGAGGCATGCGAGTACTCGAACATATTCTCAAATGTGATAGAGCCACATTGCTCTTCCAGACTCCCTCCACCTCCTCCGAACTGCTCAATTCTCTTTGGCTCCTCATCAATTTCTGAGGACTCTTGATTTATTGCGAAAGGCATTGATACTAACAGAATAGCAATCAGCACGGACAGGTACCCATTCCTACTAGGTTCGCCCATGGCACTTGTAAGAGCATTAAGGTGATGATTGTATCGTAACCAAAGATGATTTTAGGAATCACTAAATTTCATATACCTATCTCTTCCCGCAAATTTTAGGGAGACCTAAACATGACATCGAAATCAAAAGCACTAGTAATTAATTTACTCTTAATCGCCTGTGTATTATCGGGATGCATGGGCGGTGAAAACCAAGAGGAAACTCAAGGAAGCTTGGTTATCGCCTTTGAAGTACAAGCAGACTACGAAAATATAGATGAAAACCCGCAAATATTGGCCGATTATCTATCTGAAAAAATGAATTATGATGTCACCCTCTATAGTGTTAGTTCAGAGGGAGCAATGATTGAGGCTCTGAGATTCGGCAATGCAGATATTGCAATCATGGACGGGGGATCAGCATGGGTTGGCTGGCAACAGTATGGCCTAGGAGTCCTCGGAGCCGATCAGAAGTCCGATGGTAGGACATATTACGAGGCACATGCGTGGGTGAGGGCAGACAGTGAGATGGCAGACGCCCACTTAGACGACAACAGGTATACCGATCCGTTTTCATTGCTTTCAGGAAAGACCTCTTGCCACACTGGCTGGCTGAAATCCGCTGGTATGCTAATGCCAATGGGCTATCTAATTGGTCTTGGATATGCAAATGTGATAGGTGATCCGGATGATATTGAGACACTCAGAAACACAGTATACGGTTACTTCAGCGAGGACTCGTCAATCCCAGACTCAGGAACTCCT
>DAOI01000020.1:0-3231 GCA_002501805.1 Euryarchaeota archaeon UBA463
GGTTCTTATTTTATTCTAAGTGTAATAATAACATCTAATAAAAATAATTATTTCCGTTGCACTGAGGGTAAATTGAGTTCATACAAATATCAAAGGTGTAGAAAGTAAACCGTTAGTTCATACTATCTGATAAACACAATATAAAGTCAAATTCTTCAGAGAGTCTTATTATGTCGGTCTTGCTCGCTCTAACTCCACGTTGACTAATCAACTGCTCGGATGGGGAGCATGAGAGGTTTGAAAGTGGAATGATTAGGAGTGTTAAGAAATGGAGGGAAACATTTTCGAGAAGATTCTTGGTCAGGAAAGTCTTTTCATCGATAGGAAAATCTTCGATCACGCCTTTGAGCCGGACAGCCTCCCACATAGGGGAGCAGAGGTAGACTCTCTAGTAAGGAATCTAGTGGATGCATTGAATGGACATATTCCTTCTAATATGCTACTGTATGGAGTCCCCGGTTCGGGTAAGACTGTTGTCACCAGATATGTTCTGTCTCAACTACTTGACAAGGGGAGAGAGATGGGTGAGCCAGTATTCAGTTACGAGATAAATTGTCGAAATATAGACACAAAATACAGAGTGGTTCAGAATATAGCATCTCATCTTTCTAGAAGGGGGGACTCGCCTATTCCTTTTACAGGATGGCCAACAGATAGGGTGTTGGATGCTCTAGTCTCGAGGATGGATAGGGAAGGAGGCGTTCACATCATTGTTCTCGATGAGATAGATAACCTAGTAGCTAGAGCTGGAGACGGAATCTTGTATAATCTCACGAACCTAAATACGATTCTGAAGTCATCTAGGTGTTGTATTATTGGGATTAGTAACGACTTGCACTTCACTCAGCATCTTGATCCACGAGTAAGTTCCAGATTGAGTCAGGAAGACTTGGTTTTCCATCCATATGGGGCAATTCAGATTCAGGATATTCTAGAGGAACGAACGCATGTCGGACTTAGGGAGAATTCCCTTGATGGAGGAGTAATTGAGCTCTGCTCGGCATTGGCCGCACAAGAACACGGAGATGCCAGGAGGGCATTGGATCTGCTCAGAATTTCAGTTCAAAAGGCTGAGCAACAAGGCCATATTTTGGTTTCTCCTTCCCATGTAAGGCTGGCTCAGAGTCAACTTGAGTATGATCAAGTAACGCCTGTTCTCAGAACTCTCCCTCTGCATCAGAAACTAGTACTATTCTCAATCAAGCTAAATGAAGGTAATGGGCTCAGAAATATCAGTACTGGAGAGGTTTACAGGACCTACTCAGATGCATGCCTTAAGATCGGTGTTGAGCCATTGACTCCGAGACGTATTTCTTCACTTCTTAATGAGCTAGATACCCTTGGAATGATTATGGCTAGAAACGTCAGCAAGGGAAGAGGCGGGAGGAGTAAGCAGGTGAACTCCGCGATTCCAAGTGGAATTGATGTGATACAGACTCTTGGTAAATCTGAGCCCCTAATTGCTCAGGCTGCTGAAGAAAAATACGCTCTTCAAAGCCGATTATGATTTCTGGCCACTCAGACAATGATTATACAGAAGTCCTAGGTCCCCGGGGCGTTGAAACATGACTAATTCAGAGTGGATGGATTCTTTGACACGCCCTAGTAAGGCCATGTCAGCTGCATTAACACTGCTGGGATCATGGATAGTTTTCCTTACTGTTGTGAATATTTCAATAGGAGCGTACTCAGAAGGCAGAAAGGTACTGTGGATTGACTTTCTCACTGGAGTTAGAGAGTCATCAACTACAGACATGGCTCTCGTAATGGATGATATTTTATTCGGATTAGTGGGTCTCGTAATCATTGGACTAGGCGCTAGGGGAATGAATACCACCCATGAGTCAGGATTTGTAGGTTGGCTTAGCGGTTTACCAAAGTGTGTTGTCGGTTCCCTGTTCTCTTCAGAAGGTAGCTCCAACAAACTGATTTCTAGTTGGCTTGTTGCCCTTGGAGTGGTTTTCTATCTAATGTGGAGTGTAATGGAGAATACTTGGGTGGATCCAGGGGTTTATTCTGTGGCCGTTGTTCTAGTTTCATTCGGAGTTGGGATGGGGCTCTTAGAGAGCTCCTCTAATTAGGCCTAATTCTAGTCTACGTCCATAGAGTCTAGTAATTCCCTACATCTGGTCTTTGAATCTAAATCAGTGAATCTGATGACAACCCCTCGGCCTGGCTGACCATAGAGTATTACTGATCCAATTGGGGCAAGGGGGTGTAATATCAGAGGTGCTAGATCCTCCTCTCCTTCCACTATGATGATCGTGGATTCTGAATTTTGTTCACTTTCATTATATCCAAATTTAATCAATGCCTGAGAGCAACATCGGTACAATTCCGGAGTAATTGAGCCTGCTGGATTTTTACACTTCAAAACATAGTCATACTGATCCTCATCTATTTCTGATGCTTGTTCCCATCTCTCACGCTTTGTCATTCCATCTATTATTGCAATATCCGCAGGTCTATTCAGATCCTGCATAGTTTTGACAGTTACATCTCCTACTGCTATTATCGGCCCTGGTTCTCCCGATATTCTATCTAGAACATTCATCATAGCAATCTTTGGTTCATTCTCATTGCCCTCGACCAGAGTTCCGAAGGGACTCTTCAGCATGGCCTCTACTGTAGAATTGAGAGATATCTTTGATTTACCAATTTGCTCATTTAACCAAGACTTGCCATCCCTATCTGTGATGCCCATCCTTATATTCGTGCTACAAACAACTCTTCCATTGCTATCCAACACCGGATCTACTATTATTGTATGGAGCGGTTTCAATTCATTATTAGTACGTATGGCGTTGATCTCCTCACAGTTTGAGATTGTTTCACGAGTGCAGATTATTACTTCTGCAACTTCATGGATGGGCGCAGGACCAAATGCGTCTTCAAGGGTATGGAATGATATTCTAGCTTGCAAGTCAGGGTGGATGGAACTCATAATGAGTTTTTTTCTATCGGCCCATGAGGCTATTCTCCGATCCTTTCTTGATGCAAGAATATCGCTTGTCATCCACACCTCTAGTTCATGGCATTCTTTGAGTCCGATTTCTAGTAGTTTTTGATGCCCTACGTGGAATCTATCGAAGGTCCCTCCCACTAAACCTAGGGGCTTCATCGATACCCTGCTACAGTGGAGAGTCTTGAGGGCTTTGGAAGAATGTGTGCCCCGGGGCGTAACGGCGGCCTTCACAGCTTAGCTCGGGCGCCTGACCCACCCCGGGACGT
>DAOI01000020.1:3512-23471 GCA_002501805.1 Euryarchaeota archaeon UBA463
CCCACCCCGGGACGTCTGTCGGACAATGGGGTAGTCCCTTGATTCATCCCCAATGGGTCCTCAGGGGACCTAACACGGTCCGGCCACCTGATTTGCGCCAGTGTTCATTTCGTCATTAGACGATCCCACTGGTCTTCGACAGATGGCTACCCAAACGTGGTACCATGTTTCATCCTCAACCTCCGGCGAGGGGGTTTTGTCAACATGGTGTTGCCGCTGGGCGTTTCTCCGCAACCAGAGCAGGAAATGAACCCCACGGTCTAGAGACTCTATTCGAATGCGACTTTTGATAGCAGGCCTTCGTGAAATCCAGATATTCCCTGAAGTAGTCTTCCAGCCACGTTATTGTCTCCCTGTAACATCGAAGAGGTTGTGAAATTTGGCCATTTTTCTGAGGGTTGGGCCAACCAACCTACCAAGGGGTGAGACTTGCCAATTTTCGGAGGTCTGTTCTCGTTAATCGCATCAAGGGACTCGAGAAGATCAATCAAGGGTTGCGCTTCGTTTGGAATATCTTCCCTTACTCTGAATCTACGAGATAACAGACCTCTGATTTTAGGACTACATCCAAAGTATTCTAATTCACCTTTGAAGGGGAATTCACATTTTTCACCTATTGGCCTCAACACTGCTGCTGGCCATGATATTTCTCTGGTAATGAGCCAAGAAAATATTCTATCATCCTGGAGCGCCCATTCCAGTAAATCAGATGAAATATGCGTCCACCATTCTAGGGGCATTGTAGTGATTATCTGCTCTACATTTTCAATCGTAGGAGCTTCCTGCTTGGCAATTAATCTATTCATTATAGACCATATTTTGATATCATGACCAGTGGGTAGCTCTCCTGCCTTGGAGAGGATTTTCTGGAGTATTTTTTCTGTTTTCTCCACAGTGAAGTCGTCACGTGAAGAAATGAGCCATAGTAATCCTTGTAGAGTCTCTACAGAGCGAGAGGGAGGATTAGCTAACCATACTTCTAATGCCCAATCTAATAGATCATCATGCAGGGATTCGGGTAACCATGCTGAATTGGCTAATAGCTGTGATGCGACCCAAGATGATCCCTTGGAAGCATTCATTGAGTCTATGGTGGGTCTAGACCTGAGTGCTGAATTCTGATCAGATCGAAGAAGTCTGGTAAACTCTGCAGAGAATACATCCAAGACAGATTGTGGTGCAACATCAGCAACCTCAGAAAGTCCTTCCAAGGGTAGGAAATCAAAATCAAGTATTGAAAGCCATTCGGGATCGAGTCTTGTGCTGAGCCTCTGCCATCTAGGCCATCTAGAACGTGGTGTTGATGCTATCCATGATGCTATTGGATATCTGGCTTCCATCCTATTTGCCCAATCCTCGTTTCCCTCGGGAAACTGGGATAGTGCGGATTTAACTATTGACTTGTATTCCGGATCTTCAATTGTGGAGACTAAGCTTTCTAGCTCAGTGGTGATGTGAATATTTTTCTTCCCGGTGATTGTTACATCATATGCATCAGGGGAGTGTAAGACGGGATCTACAATCCTCACGGGCATTTCCTTTCCGCCACTTGTCCTCAAACTCATCCAGGGCAATGGCCTCAGTGGATCGGCAGTCAGAGTATCTAAGTTGGAAAATATTTGGAGGTTTTTTTCGACCAATGCCATCCTGAGATTCTCACTAGAAGATACCAAATTAAGTAAATCATTAGAGGATTCTCTTGGTATATCGATAACCAGTGGGAGATTTTCTTGGGTTGAAATTGCCCATCTAGTTAGTGACTCTGAAGCCGCTCTACCGAGCCCCCTAGTGTCCAATAATCTTGGCAGAACGTCTGAGGATGAAAATTCCGATTTTCCCCAGTCTTGTCTGAATCTTCTCCATGTGGAATCCTCAGTTCTAGCCCTCCTCACTCCAGAAACTCTGTCTTTCAGTGCTTGACATCTTCTCGACCTCTCCGATTCGGAAAGACGAGGGTGAGCTACAGAAACCCAGTGTTCCAGAGTTTCAATAGGGTACTTCTCTCCCTCTGACTCGAATCCACTGAGATCGGCAATAATCAATGACCCCTGCCTAGATGCCTTGAGTAGCATAGATCGAGGCAGTCTTTCGGATGCCACGGCAACTACTGGTGAAACAGGTCTGATATCTGGTGCTAGCTCGTGGCATCTAGCAAGAATCCATTGCCCTCTATGCATTGATGCTTCTGGCAGAGGGGGCTTCGGCCTGTGGATGGGTCCCGAGAACCATTTCCCGGGTGCTACAGCGATTGGCCGTTCCTCATCTAATAGCTTGGCCCTAACTATGCCGACGATGGATTCACTCTCAGAGAAAGTTTCAATTTTCTCTTTGTCGTATATCGGAGGAGAAATTCTGTATTCATTGGTTGAGAGGTCGATCCACCTCGGAGTCCTTTCCTTCAATACAGCCCAGCTCCAAGGAACCCCTTCGATTCCACTGGAAAAGTGATCCGCTTCTGTTTCCGGGGGTGGCCTATCGGGAATTGGGATCAATGGAGAAGAAGGCTGTGCTAACAATCCCAATAGGAGGTTCGGTCCATCACGGAAAAGTATGCAGTAGTTGCCCTCTTCTCTCGAAATAGGAAGCGCTTCAGCGGCTATCGCCAATTCATCAGACTTGATGGCTAACCATCCAGCCTCAGTGAGATGTAGTTTAGCACCTCTACTTCCGGCAGGCATATCACTGTCTACCAGTGTTGCGTTTCTCAACCTCCTAATTTCTGCGGATGCATGAGGGACCCTGATTCCAGTTGCGCTTGCAATTTCGCCAACTGTAGACCTGCCTTCTGATAGAAACCCCAGGATCCTTCTCTTATTCCTACTTCTGATTTTTGAGGGAGATACAGATTCGTCAACATTCGCATTGAATTTGGAATCATCCGACATCATTTACCACCATTGAATCATTCCACATTAGTTATTTGTAATAAAATAATCTGAATTGTTACATTTTATTACACGTTTCTAGTGGAGAATACATCGGTTCCATTTCAACACCAAATAGTTACATCATAATTATGTCATTTACCGTGATGATAGGTAACTAAAGTTGGCTAAATCGTACAGAACGGTTATATCAGTGTCTGCTATCCTGTGTACATCGGGTAAGCAACGGGGACCGGTAATCAGGAGAGACGGAAGAATATGACATCGGATAATGTCCGAAAAATGATTAGAAAATTCGTTTCCCAGAGACCAAGAAATACCGCTGAAATAGCTAACTGGTTGGAAGGAAAGTCGGAGTTTGTTAATATGAAAAGTGACATTTCCGGAGTACTAGAGTCTGATAGCTCAATAGTTAGGATCGGCACCATAAGGAGAAGCGGCATATCTGGTCGCGAATACCCACTTTCAGAATGGGCAACTGAAGAATGGGTAGCTCACCATGAGCGTGTAAAGCCCATCAAGGAGGAGTAATAATGAGAACTACGAGACTAAGGCAAAAAATCAAGAAATTCCTGCACTCTAGAGGAGAGGCTAATACTACTGAAATTCTAGAGCATGTGAACACAACCATGAGGCATGGAACTACCCCTCAGCAACTTGGAAATGTTCTGTCAAAGGATAAGGATATCATGAAAGTTGCAACAACCAAGAGAGGCGGTGCCCTGTCTGGTCGATATGAGATATGCGTCTGGCAACTTAGGCCAGGGGTTCTCGAAGGAGAGAACTGATTCTCCCACTCAAATACGTAAGTCCCACGGATTCTATGCTGTAGATCTAGCTACGTCAAGATTCCAAATCTTCAGTCCAATCTCCACTACGCGCTAGACTATTCATTTCCGCACGGTGGGCGAAGGCATTCTGACTATCTCCGGGGGAGCCTTCAGACCAAGTACGTAAGGCGTGTGCAAGAAGTGCCCTCCCATACGAGTAGGATAGTTGCCATGGATGTTCCTTGTCCATAGAGTTCATCAAATTAAGATGAGCAGTGGCGTCTTCATCGGATTGGCCCCCTGACAGGAAAACGATACCCTCGACCTCTGCTGGAACATTTATTGAAAGGCACTTGACAGTAAGGTTGGCTACCTCTTCCCTGGAAATCTGTACATCGCATTCCTTTCCGGACATTATCATGTTTGGCTTGAGTAGAGTCCCTGGAAGGTGAACCCCCTGTTTTTTACAATCATTGAATGTCTGTGAAAGTATTTCAGAAGTAACCTGAAAGCATCTTTCGGCATTATGATCTCCTTCCATAATTACCTCTGGCTCGATTATGGGCACTAGTCCTTGCTCTTGGCATATAGAAGCGTATCTGGCCAGAGCGTGCGCATTTGTTGAGAGATTGGCTATACTAGGCATATTTTGTCCAATTCTGATGACTGCCCTCCACTTGGCAAATCGTGCCCCCATGGAGAAATACTCGGCACACCTATCTCTGAGTCCATCAAGTCCTTCTGTGATTTTCTCACCTGGATGATTGGCAAGGTCTTTTGCCCCGGTGTCGACCTTGATACCGGGATGAATACCTCTGCTGGAAAGGTATTCTGGAATGGGGGTTCCATCGTCCATGGATTGTCTTATTGTCTCATCAAAGAGAATAATTCCACTTATTGCTGACTCATACCCCTTGGTTGAGAATATGTTGGACCTGTACATCCTTCGAGCCTCTGGAGATGGTTCGATACCGACCGCTTCCAGTCTACTAGACATTGTCCCATTACTTTCATCTGCAGCAAGAATGCCCTTCCCAGATGCCACTAGTTCCCTTGCTGTCCTCTCAAGAAGTTGCTTATCCATATCCACTACCGATTGCTACGAGTGAGTGATGAGAAATTAATCCATCGTTAGAAGGATTGGTTAGTAGGGCCTAGAATTTTCTAGTAGATGATACGAATTTATGAATCCCGGAGGATACATCAATAATTTCTGAGTGCACTGATGCTTTGCCATCCTGATGAAATTCCACTCCCTTGGTCCTTCCATCGCATACACCCGAACCAATGAATATGGAGTCTTCTGATGAGCATAGGTCGTCTCTATCCCAAAGCCTCTCAATATCTCCCTCAATCATCCTTTCAGCCCTCTCCCTGTGACCTTCATTCTTGAAAACTAATCTTCCTTGAAAGGTAGCATTTAGGCCCCTTAGAGCTGTTGCAGTAATGACTCCCTCTGGAGCCGCCCCTATTCCCATCAGTAAGTCAATATCAGACTCCGGATCAGCCGCATTTAGCGCTGCTGAGACGTCACCATCTCCAATCCTTATGACATTGGATCCAAAATCATCAATGTCCCTGATTAGATCGATATGTCTAGGACGATCCATTACTACCACATTGAGTTCTGATGGGAGCTTTCCCAAGATACTGCAAGCTGATTCTAAATTGTAAGAAGTCTCAGCATCGATGCTCAATTCCCCGAGTAATTCCTTGGAACCAGCAATTTTGTCCATGTAGCAATCTGGAGCATGCAATAGTGAACCCCTCGGAGCCGCGGCTAACACTGCCATCGCATTAGGGAGATTGTTCGCAACATGATTGGTACACTCCAGAGGGTCTACGGCGATGTCTATCCTCGGGGCGCCAGACACTCCCTGCATTGATCCAAGAGGCTCACCAATCCAAAGCATGGGGGCATCGTCCCTCTCTCCTTCACCAATTGCCACTCTGCCATCAAATGGAACTTTATCGAAGATGGCCCTCATTGCCTCTACAGCGGCGCCATCGGCCGCCTTGCCATCCCCCTTTCCCCTCCAAGGGGAGGCTGCAACCGCGGCTGCCTCAGTAGCTTGAAGGAAGAAATCCGTCAGATCTGTTGTCGCCATGTACCTGCGAAGGGCAACTGGTCATTCAATTGTGCGGCTCGCCTTTCTTCTTGTGCAAAACTCTAATTCCTTCGATAGATGTATCCAAATATTGTCCATTTGAGTCTTTCTCGGTTGATTTGAGCATATCGAATGCACAGAGAAGTCCAGCACTTACCCCACATAGGGCCTCCATCTCTACTCCGGTTGTCCAGTGTGTGCTCACTGTCACGGTACATCTCAAGCCAGTTGGCTCAATCTCCCATTGAACCGAACACCCCTCAACCGGAACTGTGTGGCAGTGAGGTATCATCCGAGGGGTTTCTTTGACGGCTTGGATGGCCGCCACTGTTGATGCCTCTCTGACGTCCCCTTTAATCGACTTGCCTTCGGCGACAATATTCAGGCTCTCCTTGGAAAGTCTGACAATTCCCGTGGCCTTAGCTTCCCTGAATATCATCTTCTTAGAGCCAACGTTGACAATGCCAACTCTTTTGTCGACCATATTACCAATTAATGGGAAGGGGGGTTTACTAATAGGTAATTCTGGAATGCCCAAGTTTGTATGAATTTATTATTTCAGCCCAGGCCAGATTTCCAAGACTCGCCGTCTGATGTAATCTCTTTCTTCCATATGGGGGCCTGTGACTTCAATTCATCCATTATCCACGAGCATGCTTCAAATCCTGGAGATCTGTGAGGTGATGCTACGTGTATGCAAACTATAGGTTCTGATGGCAATACTGTTCCTATTCTATGTGCGATCACTACTGAATTAATATCGAAATTCGAAATAGCATTAGTTCCAATTTTTTCTAGAACAACGGGCAGCTCTTTTCCCCAGTGATCAAATTCTAATCTCTCCACCTTAGAGCTCCCCTCATGCCCCCTAGTGATTCCGATAAATGAGACAATGCTCCCACAATCTTCGGTTTCCAATATTTTCCTTAGAGAGTCCGGATTGAGGGCCTCTGCCTCAACTGAGATATGTACTGACATAGTTGCGCGTCCCCTTACTCGACTTGAATTAGGCGGATAGAACACAACTGTTGAAGCGTATGACATAAGTCGGTTATTCGTGGAAAGCGGGCCCGTGCACATTTTGGGAGCTGGCCTATCGGGACTATCAGCCGCTACTATATTGGCCAAAGCAGGTATTGAAGTTCATGTGCACGAAATCAGAGCAGACAGCGGTGCGAGGTTTGATGGAGATTTTCAAGGACTTGAAAATTGGACAAGCGGAAATGACTTCTTTGAAGATATGCGTGATTGGGGCCTTGATCCTGAATCTTTCAAATCTGATGCTTTCAGTGTGGTTGATCTTATACACCCAGACGATGTGATTACGCAACCAAGAACTGAAGGTATTGCGTTCAGGGTAGTTGAGAGGGGGACTGATGAGCACTGTATAGATCAGGGCTTCAAGAGGATGGCAATTACTGCTGGGGCAAAAATACACTACAATTCAAAGAGGGACCCTAAGGATTGCCAGATTATTGCTGCAGGTCCAAAGGAATCAAGTGCTATAGCATTTGGAGAGGTTTTTCATACAGATCATCCGAATCATGTCTCTTTCCAGCTAAATGATAAACTGGCTCCGGGAGCTTATTCGTACCTAATTATCATTGATGGTATTGGACTGATTTGTACTTGTCTCTGGAGAAAACAGAAGAAGAGTGGAAGGTACCTCAATGAAACTATAGCATGGTATGAGGAGCATTACGAATTGAATAGGAAACCGATTAAGAGAGTCGGTGGCAAAGGGGATTTTTCCATACCTGATAGGTATCTCCATGAGGGAAGATACTACGTTGGAGAAGCGGGTGGGCTTCAAGATTTTATGTGGGGTTTTGGAATGAGATATGCCATAACCAGCGGGTCCCTTGCAGCTAAATCAATACTCGGCGAATGTGATTATGAAGAAGAAATTAGGAAGCAATTGGTTCCACTGATTAAGGTCAGTGCCACTAATCGATTCCTCATGAATAGGATTGGAGATAGAGGATTCAAAAAGGTTGCAGAATATTGGATGAGGGATCAAAAAAAGAAGGGGGATGGCTTGGAATTTATGCGCTGGGTGTACACTCCCGGAGTAATCAGAAAGATGATGTGGCCTATTGCGAAAATATTCATGCTCAGGAGGAAAAGGATGGCCGATGGAAGGATGGTAACTAGGATGCCTTTCCGTGGATCGCTGAGGAGAGACTCTTGGGAGCAGAGTAATGAGGCTATTGAAATTGGAGAGCAGTGGAAGGAAGTTAAGAAAACGGGAGGTTCCGTATCTTTCCCAGATAGTGATACTTGACTATCTGGAGCTTTCCGTTTGATTGATATGGCCGCCCCTAGTGGAAAGGACATGACGTCATGGCCTGAACTTGAGCCGATGAAGAATAAGCTGGTGAACTACGGAGTAACAGAGAACGGTATAGCGATAATAGAGCTCTGTTCTGACTCTGCTGGCGAACCTCTTGTAGAGGGCAAAACCCCGGTTAATACCTACACTAGAGAAATGTGGCACGATATTGATGATGCGATACTGAGTGCGAGATTTGATGATGATGTCTCTGTTATTCTAATCACAGGCTATGGTGAAAAGTTCTTCTCTGCTGGTGCCAGTATCAAGTATCTGAACAAACTAACTCCAAGGTACAAGTATTTCTTCTGCCTTCATGCCAATGAGACTCTGTCACGATTAGAGCAAACCCCCAAGCTAGTGATAGCTGCCTTGAACGGCCATACCGTAGGAGGGGGTCTTGAAATTGCCATGGCTGCTGATATCAGAGTCGCCAGAAAGGGGAACTTTCAGGTAGGCCTACCCGAAGTGGCTCTTGGAGTCCTTGCAGGTACTGGCGGGACTGCACGTCTATCTAGACTGGTTGGAAAGGCAAAAGCCATGGAGATAATGGTAACTGGGAGAAAGTTCTCATTTGAGGAATCACGAGAAATGGATCTAGTCCACGACATATATGACTCGATGACCCTTGAAGAGTTCCATCAAGATGTCCTAGACTATGCAGGACGGTTTACACTGCCTTTCGCCGCAGCAAAGGCGATTGGTAACATCAAGAGAAGTGTCCAAAGTGGCCTGGAGATTCCTCTTGAATATCACCTAGCTTTGGAGAGAGAGCTCCAATCTGATTTGTTCCAATCGAATGATGCCAAGGAAGGAATCAAGGCATATGTTGAGACTAAGACTCCAAGATTTGAAGGAAACTGAGACAGAATTTGTTGGTTCTCAGATACGTCGTTTGATATACCTGTTATTCAAGCGAGGGTCATGGCAGATACTGAGATAGTAGAGAGTTACAGTCAAAACTTTGAGTCTTGGATAAATGACTTCAGCGAGTGGCAGACTAGAATTGGTTTCGATCCATCATGGCTCGGAGATTACAGATTCGATATCAAATTTGATTGGGATACCGCGGGCAGTGAAATAGAATTCGGAGATTTCCAAGGAATGCCGAAGTGGGAGAGAAGGATGCAAATTCCTCAGCAGAACATTATGGACGCAATAATCAATATGGTTAGTGTTCAGGGAGACACCGAATTCGCTAGTGTTGAGCAACAAAATCACTTACTTGCCTCAGCACCCACAGAATACGATAGAAAGTCAGCACTTAGGATAATGTGCGAAGAGCAAAGACATGGTTGGCAAATGGCATACTTATTGTGTACTTTCTTCGGAGAGCAGGGAGTCAGAGAGGCATCCAAGTTATTGGAGAGGAATGCCCAGGAAGGCACTAGAATTCTAGGTTCTTTCAACGAGCCCATAGATCATTGGCTTGATTTCTTCTGCTTCACTCACTTCATCGATAGAGATGGCAAGTACCAACTAAAAATGTTGAGTACATCATCTTTCAAGCCACTTGCGGCCAGTATGGGGCCGATGCTCAAGGAGGAGTCATTCCATCTGGGAACAGGTGCAAATGGTCTGAGAAGAATAGTAAAGCAGGGAGTAATCCCAATATCTCTACTCCAGAAATATATCAACAAGTGGGTCAGTACCGGCCTCGATCTATTTGGCACTGATGACTCGACTAGCGCTCAGTGGGCTTACGTCTACGGCGTCAAAGGGAGATATGATGAGCGCGAGTCCGATGTGGAGGCAGATAGGGAACACTTGAATGAGGCTAGTAGGGACCTTTACTTCGAAGAGTTGAGGAGGGAAATGGTCAGAATCAGTAAATCCAGAAAAGATGGTGAGCCTGAGCTTTATCTTCCCTCTGATAAATTCAGGAGGGGTATTGGCAAGTATGCAGGAGAGAAGTTCACTGTTCACGGAGAAGTATTCGAAGGCAGTGATAGTGAGTACGAGGCTTACCTAGAAACAGTAATCCCTACTGACGAAGATGAAGACAAGCTGATCAACGACTACATGAAGAAAGAATGGATTCAGTATAGAGAGTGGAAAGGCTAGTGGAGGCGAACTGATGCAATTTCATTCACTATCATTTTTCGACAAAGAGAAGTGCAATCACTTCTTCGAACACCTTACAGATTACTTCTACAAACACCATCATTCAGACGAAGATTCTGCAGATACCTATGAGAATCTCCTGTATACTGTAAAGCGACCATACTCGCCTGAGATGCTTGATGAAATAGACAATTGGATGGGGCTCCCAAAAAGACAGTGGAGAGAAGAGACACAGAGAGAAGTGATGCTCTCCTTGTATGCAATTAGATATCCAGACACCTTACTAATAGAAAGTCTAACTGAGAAGCCCAAGTCTGATATCAGGAGGTTATCAGCTTATCTTCACTTCACACATCACACCTACTCTATTTGGGATGAGGATACTAGGAAAGGCTTGGAAAAACTCGGGATAATGATTCCACCTACCGAAGAGGCTGATCCTTTCATCTATGGTGCATATGTGTCTGCGATCGAGCTTCTAAAAGATGTAGCACCCTTTACATGCTTCCTTGAGCATGACGTTCCACGGCAGAGGCTGTTTCAGTCAGCTCTGGCCGCATACGGGCGTGAAGCTTGAGTACGTCTTATTTCTTCGACTGTCTTCGAGGTAGCGTGAGCGTGCGTACTGTAGCTGTGATTGGTTCCGGAACAATGGGCTCTGGTATCGCCCAGGTTTGTGCTCAGACAGGATGGGAAACTAGGTTGTACGACGCGTTTCCAGAATCTCTTGAGAAAGGTATGAATTCTATTGACGAATTTTGGAAGAGTGGGATAAGAAGAGGTAAAAATACAGAAGAACAAGTCAAGGATTGGTCAGAAAAATTGGTTCCTTGTGAAAATCTGGAGGATGCCCTATCAGGAGTTGATTTGGTAATTGAGGCCGTACCAGAGAAAATTGACTTGAAGAGATCCATATTTCAAAAAATAGAGGATTTGGCTCCAGAAAATGCGATCTTGGCCACCAATACCTCGGGATTGAGGATTTCCGAGATTGCATCTGTAGTGAAGAATCCAGAGAGAGTTGTTGGAATGCATTTCTTCAATCCAGTCCCTATCATGAAGTTATTAGAAGTCATAAAGCATGACTCGTCTTCTGATGACACAATAGATGAAGTAATTGAGATAGGCGAGGAGATGGGAAAAACTACCATAGTTGTTGGCGATATTCCCGGTTTTGCAACTAGTAGGCTTGGCGTAGTTTTGGGAAATGAAGCGATTAGAATGTTGGCAGAGGGGGTAGCGAGTGCTAGTGACATCGACACTGCCATGAAGTTAGGATATAAACACCCAATGGGGCCTCTCGAACTGTCCGACTTGGTAGGATTGGACGTGCGTAGAGATATTCTGAATAATCTTGCAGAGTCTTTTGATGATCCTTCTTATCTCCCTCATCCTCTTCTTGTTAGACTGGTGGAATCTGGAGAATTAGGGAAGAAGACTGGTCGAGGAATATACAACTGGTCTGAAGAGGGAAAATCAGAGAGAGAAGACCTGTGAGATGATGCTGTGCAGGAAGTATTCATCGAGGGCATAGGGATAATTGCAGGTTCCCTAGGAGTAATTGCATGGATTCCTCAAATTAGAGAAGTTTGGATAGAGGGATTGCACGAAGGGATATCTCTTCCAACTTTCTTTCTAGTATCAACGGCCTTGGTCCTTTGGCTGGTATACGGAATTCTAATTGGTTCGATATCAATAATTATAGCTAATATAGCCGCTTTATCTTGCATAATATCGCTAATTGTGGGAGTTATTAGACTTCGTAACTCGGAGTCAGAATATGGTGCGAACACCGGGAGTTGAACCCGGGTTAGCAGGTTGGGAACCTGCTGTCATAACCACTAGACCATGTCCGCCTATTAGATGCGAGTCGTGATAGGTAATTTAGCGACTCGGTTTGGGAAACTAGGGTCTAGCATCTGCTTTCTTCTTCGACCCTCTACGGTGTCTTCTCTTCCCTTTGCCTCGAAAATTCTTGTTACGATTTTCATTGGGGACTTTATCGGGGTTATTTCTCTTAGAGTTTCTAGAACGCCCCCTTCTGCTACGTTTTTTCTTCTTATTTGGACGTCCTTCTTTATTCTCATATGAGGGGACTAGATTGAATTCATTCTTTTTCAATTCCTCGGGCCTTGGGTCAGTGAACCTTTTTCTTATTCCGACTTCTCTCTGAATTCTATTGTAGCTTCTTTGCTCGTTCTTCTTTACAAGGGAAATAACAACTCCGCTACTCCCAGCTCTCGCGGTTCTTCCACTCCTATGCTTGTATGCCTTCGCATCATCAGGAGGGTCATAGTGAATTACACAATTAATTCCTTCAACATCGATTCCCCTGGCTGCGACATCGGTCGCAACGAGAACCATACTTCTACCACTGCTAAACTTCCTCATTGCGCGATCTCGTTGTTTTTGATTGAGTCCTCCATGTAGAGAAGAAAGTGGGACACTGTCCAACTGCATCTCATCACTCAATCTATCTACTCCTGCCCTAGTTCTACAGAAAATTATACTTCTTCCGGCCCTTCTGACTGATTTTACTGCGATTTCTGTCTTCTTGTATGGCTTAACATTCCAGAAGAGGTGTTCCATACTATCCATACTAATTTCTTTGGGGCCGACCTCAATTCTTACTGGATCGTTTTGGTAGGACTTGACGAGCTTAGAAACTTCATGATCAAGTGTAGCACTGAAAAGAATCATTTGAGGTTCACTGATGCACTGATCGATAATTTTGCAGACTGGTTCCATGAACCCCATATCGGCCATACGATCAGCTTCGTCAAGAACTACTATGCCAACATCTTCCAAGGACAATGCATTCCTTTTTAGTAAGTCCAAGAGTCTTCCGGGACATGCAACTAGTATTTCTACTCCCTTTTCCAGACCTCTGAGTTGCTTTCCATATGATGTTCCGCCGTATACTGAGAGTACTTTCATCCCTGAGTCCCATGCTAGCGGATCTAAGACATTCCTAATCTGCTCCGCCAACTCCCTGGTCGGAGTGAGTATCAGTGCTGTGGGTTTCTTTGGTTTAGCGGAACCGGTTCGGGAAATTAATGGGAGGCCAAAAGCAAGTGTCTTTCCAGAACCCGTAGGGGCCCTGCAACAGATATCTCTTCCTTCCATCGCACTAGGAATAGCTTCGATCTGAACTTCGAAGGGCTCAGTGATACCCTGATCAGCCAAACAACCAACCAAACTTGACTCGATTCCTAAGTCTGAGAATCGAACCACTGGTAACCCTACAAGACGCCCCGCGTAGGTACCCTATTTAGTATGGACAGTTGAGTATGTAATATTATGATGAAACAATCTATCTACCTCATTTACGGCTCTACATTTTCCTGTTGAGTCTTTCTCCGGATATAGTCAGAGTAATTTCCAGGCCAGACCCATAGACTTCCATCCCCTGGCAACTCCCAGATTGTATCACAAATCTTGTCTAAGAAATATCTGTCATGGCTAACAGTGATGATGGCCCCTTCGTAATCCCCCAAGGCTTCTTCGAGAGCCTCCTTAGCATCAGTATCTAGGTGATTAGTGGGCTCATCAAGGAGTAACATGTTGTTTTCACCCAATAGTAGCTCAAGTAATGCTATTCTAGCTCTCTCTCCTCCACTAAGTTTCCCCAGAGGGACATTAACCATATCCTTAGTAAACTGAAATCTCCCTAGTAGAGACCTGATTTCACCATAGTCCATCCTAGGCCTAAGGGCCCTAACTTGCTCTACTGGGTTCATATCAAAATTAAGAGACCTATGATCCTGGTGGAAGTATCCGATCTGGACTCCTGGCCTGATATCTATTGTTCCAGAGTCGAGCTCGATCTCTCCGGTTATCAATCTCAATAGAGTAGTTTTACCAGCTCCATTTGGGCCTACCACTCCAATTTTCTGACCCCTACGAATCCCTACCTCTAGACCATTAATAATTGGTCTTTTTAGTCCATCGAACATAAGCTTAGCATTATGGAAATCTAATACCTCGAGGCTACTCTTCTCGATTGACTTTAGGTTAAACT
Organism: Euryarchaeota archaeon UBA463; assembly: GCA_002501805.1. Lineage (GTDB taxonomy): Archaea > Thermoplasmatota > Poseidoniia > Poseidoniales > Thalassarchaeaceae > MGIIb-O5. Next base: position 17,693 of record DAOI01000020.1, read on the forward strand.
TGAGATTCTGTCTCTGACGGGGTTTTAGTGACTTCAGCCACTTTAGTTCTCTTTGAGAACGATTGATCATAACATGTTTTTGAGATACTGATTTGTCATACTTATTCGCCCTCTTCATCGATTGCATAGCCCCTAAGAGCCTCTTTATTTCTTTCTGGGCCTTTTCTATCCTATCCTGTAATGTCTGTAGAAATAGCTCTTTTTGGTGTAAAAATGAGGTATAATTGCCACTATATCCCTTTAGATGAGCATCTTGGATTTCGACTATATTGTTGCATACTCGATCCAAAAAGTACCTATCATGGCTAACTATCAGTAATGCACCATCGAAAGTATTCAGGAATTTCTCTAACCAATCAAGGGTCTGGAAATCCAGATGATTGGTAGGCTCATCCAAGAAGAAAACGTCTATTTCTCTCAATCCTACCAGTTGTCTCGCCAGTGCTACCTTGGCCCTCTCGCCTCCTGATAGTGAGGACAAGGGCATGTCCATTGGGTGGTGTGCTAAATCCAGTGCCTTCAGAATCTCTTGAGCATGCCCCGCCACATCCCCCCCGCCCGATCTTGCCATCAGACTCTGGAGCTCTTGGTACCTATCCATAGCTGGTTGCCAGTCTCCGTCGTAGAATCCGGGATCGGCCATCATCTCCTCGATTTTGGAAATCTCATCTTCCAATTCTTGAAACTGCCTTCCTCTCCTGTTTAGTTCCTCTCCTAGAGTCGCTTCCTCAACGATGTCTCTTATCTGAGTAAGGAACGCCAGCCTCAGACCAGCGGCGTAAGTAACATCCCCTAGATCCTGATCTTGATTACTAATTGTCCTAAGAAGAGTTGTCTTTCCGGCGCCATTATGCCCCACTACACCGATTCTATCGCCTTCATCTATCCTAAGGTTGATTCCCTCTAGGACAGTGAGTGGGCCGAAGGCCCGATGGACATCATCGAGTCGTATTAGCTCCCTTGCCACGAGACTGCGCGTGGACTTGTGTTGAAGTGCTCATCGGTCACAATTGCTCAATTAGGATGACAATGCTCATGAATGACAGTGTGTCGTTCACATTCATGGCGTCAATCAAGGAATACTGGAAATCATTAGACGGAAGGAAAAAACTGTTCTCTCTTTCGACTGTAGTATTGATGGTGATTGGTTCTGGATACGTTGGCATCGGGTATGTGATTGCATCACAATCATTGGCGATCAATCCTGGTTGTGGGATGTGGTCAGAAAATACCCCTTCAAGCTGGGATGTAGATGATGATTGGGAAAGTTTTGAACCATGGCCAGATGCAGAAGAGCGTGTAGATATGCGCAGGAATTTTGATGCTTCCTCATATCAAATGCCTTCTTTTGAGGATGTTTCATTCACTCCACGAGGTGATGCGGACATTACGCTTCGTGGTTGGTATGTAGAAGTTGATCCTAATGCCCCCGTGGTTATCCTCACACACGGGATGCCTATGAATGGAAAGTGTAAACCAGAGATGTTACTTATGCAGGCTTATTTATACGAAGGGGGCATCAATACCCTTTCCTTTGATTTGAGGAATTATGGAGATAGTGATGTTGTTGGAGATTATTTTGCCGTTGGACAAATCGAGTATAAGGATCTGTTAGGCGCATATGACTGGTTGACTGAAAATAAGGGATATCAACCGGGAGAAGTTGGCATGACTGCCATATCTGCTGGAGGCGGGGCCGCAATTGCCTTCGCTGAAGAGTCGGGAATAGGCGCTATGTGGCTTGACAGTGCAGTATTGGACTTCCCGTTATTGGTTAACAACGAATTAGGCAGGTTAGGTTTTCCAACCATTTTTGCAGGACCAGCGGTAAGAGTTGGGGGCTGGCTAGCTGGAGTTGGTCTGGATGAACGCTCGCCCATGGAGGCCGCCGATACTGCTGGAGATAGGGAGGTATTCTTGACTCATGGAAAAGACGACCCAAGAGTATCAATCGTTCATGCAGAGAGATTTGAGTCGAGAATGCTTGAGAATGGGGGGAACGTAGATACTTGGTATGTTGAAGATAGGGGACATGTAGATGCCATTTGGGGAGACTCTGATGAGTATAAGATGAAGCTAGTTAATTTCTTTGAAGCGGCTTTATCCTAGGTTTTTTGGCCTAATTAAATCTAACAATTGCCACCTTCCATTCCTCTCCATCATTAGGGCGACTGATGCAGTTGGCATAATTTCTAGTTCACCTGAGAGTTTCTCAAGAAGCATCTCACATCCGGGGTTATGGCTGATTATCATTTGAGTAGTATTTTCGGGAATACTTCCTGCTACCGAAAGAAGAGTCTCTAAGGAGGCATGATAAAGTCTCCCTTCGACGGAATTTGGAGTCTCTGAAAGTTCAGGACCTAGATTTTCCAATGTCTGGATTGTTCTCAAAGAGCTGCTAACAAAGATATGATCTGGCTTCCAGCCCCTCCTTAGGATTTCTTTGGCTACACGTGGTGAGTCTCTGAGTCCTCTTTCATCCAATGGCCTGTCATGATCAATCACACTAGGGTCATCTCTGCTACTATGGGCATGTCTCATGATCACCAGGCGTCTATTCATAGTCTATTCCTCAGAGAATTTAGGGTCTCTTTTTTCGATGAAGGCTGCGACTCCCTCTGCGAAATCTGGCGACTGGGCAGAGGATACCATCAAGGCTCTCTCAAATTCTAATTGCGTCTCGAAGAATGTGGATGTGGAAGCGTCAAGGAGTTGCTTTGTCGATCTACGACTATTTTTGGACCACTTTCCCCAATCTTTTGCAGTCTTTATCGAACACTCCAGTAGTTCTTCAGAAGAGGTTACCTCATCAACCGCCCCAAATTCAAGAGCTTCTTTAGCTGTCCACACCTCATTATTGAAGAAGAATTTCTTAGTTTTTTGGCTCCCCACTAGTCTTGGTAGCAACCACGTGGTCCCTCCATCCGGAGATGCTCCCAATCCGAAGAATGCAGCTGCTATTTTTGCTTGTTCTGAGCATATCCTATAGTCTGCGGAGAGAGCTAGTCCAAGACCTCCTCCTGCCGCTGCACCGTTAATAGCTGCAATGAAGACTGTCTCACTAGCTCTGATTTTTAGAATCAGGGAATGAAGGGAGTTTGTCATTTCACTAACCATATTTCCTATGGTTCCATCATCTATTGCTTCTGCAAATTCATCGATAGGTCCTCCAGCACTGAAGAATCTACCAGAACCCGTAAGGATGACTGCCTTGCACGAGGGATCTTCCATTAGAGATTCTATTTGACTGACTAATGGTTGGAAGTTCTCCGGATTGAATGTATTTCTAGAAGCTTCTGGAGACATAGTGAGGATTGCAACTCCTCCATCTTGACGTTCTACGGTTGAAGACATGATTGTCGAATAGGGGACTCATTATTGAACTCCATGAAGGTGATAAGTCTGAACTCACTGGGATGTACATGATTACGCGAGACGCCATATACATCGATGGCAAGTGGGTTCCTGCCAGTGGAGGAGAAAAAATTGAGGTCATCAATCCAGCTACAGAGGAGATAGTAGGAACTGTTCCTGTCGGTACGGAGGATGATGTTAATGATGCAATTTTAGCTGCAAGGTCGGCTTTTCCATCGTGGTCTAAGTCCAGTATAGAGGAGCGTCAGGGATATCTCAATGCCATTTCTGCCGCAATCTCTGAAAGAGGAGATCAGATTGCAGAGGTAATCACTTCCGAAGTTGGTACTCCAATCAATTATTCTAAAATGGCCATGGTTGGAACTCCCAGAGTGGTTGCCAGGTCGTATGCTAAGATTCTTGACTCATTTGAATGGGAGGAGGAGGTGCGAAATTCTCTTATCGTCAAGGAGCCCATTGGAGTAGTTGGGATGATAACGCCATGGAATTTTCCTCTTCATCAAATAATAGGAAAGGTCGCACCTGCGTTGGCTTCTGGTTGTACAATGATACTGAAGCCATCTAAAGAGGCCCCACTAAATGCATTCATTCTTGCCGATATCATACATGATTGTGGACTTCCTAAAGGGGTGTTCAACTTGGTTTCTGGGCATGGTAGAGAAATTGGGAAGTCTATTTCTTCGCATCCAGAAGTAGATATGGTGAGCTTTACCGGTTCAACTGCTGCCGGAGTCAGTGTCTCAAAAGAGGCGTCAGAAACCGTAAAGAGAGTGACTCTTGAGCTTGGTGGAAAGAGTGCAAATATTATCCTCGATGATGCAGACATGGTCAAGGCCGCTAAAATGTCAGTTTATTCTTGTTTCAACAATTCCGGACAGGAGTGTTCATCACTAAGTCGTCTTCTTATTCCGTCTAGTCATCGTGAAGAGATAATAGAAGTGATTTCTGGTACGATGGAGAGGTATTCAGTTGGCGATCCCATGGATGAGTCAATTAAGTGTGGGCCGATGGTTTCTGAAAGTCAGCAGAAGTCTGTCAGCGGATACATTTCCAAGGGCATCTCTGAAGGGGCGACTATTATTTCTGGGGGCCTTGGAATGCCAGAGGGTGTTTCAAGAGGTTTCTATGTCAAGCCAACTGTTTTCGCGGACGTTACCAGGGAAATGACTATTTTCAGAGAGGAGATCTTTGGCCCCGTACTCTCGATAAGCACCTATGAGACAGAGGAAGAGGCGATAATCATGGCAAATGACTCTGAGTATGGCCTCTCAGGTGGCGTCTGGTCGGGAGATGAGGAGAGGGCTTTGCGTGTAGCCATGGCCATGAGGACCGGGCAAGTTAGTATCAATGGAGGTGCTTTCAATATCAGTGCTCCATTCGGAGGATACAAGCTCTCTGGTAATGGCAGGGAGCTTGGTTCACATGGTCTGGAAGAGTTCCTTGAAGTCAAGGCCATCCAACGATAAGGAAAAATTGGATTAATTTCCTACCCACTCAGCATTCTTACGTTCAAGAAATGCTTGAACTCCAATCTCCTTGTCTTCCGTATCAAAAAGAGCAACAAACTCTGATCTTTCGGTCAGTACACCCTCACTGAACGGGAGTTCCAGTGACGCACGGATAGCCCTCTTTGCAACCTTGGTTGTGTAGGGTGATTTCTTTGCGATAGTTGTTGCTAAATCCATAGTCGCATCTTCTAGTTCCTCTGGCATAACCACCTTATTCACCAAACCGATTTCAAGTGCCTCTTTCGCAGTAATCATCTCTCCTGCTAAAACAATCTCCATTGCTTTACCATATCCTACAAGTCTGCAAAGTCTTTGTGTTCCGCCACCTCCTGGAATTAGTCCTAAATTTATCTCCGGCTGGCCGAACATTGACCTGTCTGATGATATCCTGATATCACAGGATAGTGCAAGTTCTGTTCCTCCTCCAAGAGCGAACCCATCGACCATGGCAATTGTAGGTTTAGATAAGTTCCAAATTGCCTCCCACGCGTTGTCTTCGAAAAAGTGCCTCACATCATCGGAGTTCTTACCTGAGAATTCCGAGATATCCGCACCGGCTGCAAATGAGTTGGGCTTCTTTCTCTTTCCTTCCTCGGGATCTAACGGTGGAGCACCTCTGATGATTACGCATCTTACTCTATCATCTGAATCTACCCTTTTACACTGTTTTTTTATGGAAAGATGTATTTTTTCATTAAGAGCATTCAGTTTCTCAGGCCGATTTAGAGTCCATACTGATACAACTCCTCCAGAGGGACTTGAGCCTTCAATCTCAACATCGTTAACCAACAATACGTCCTCTACCATGTTCAGCGCAGGCATGGATGTGGTTTGAACGTATCATTGTCCATCTTCTGAATTAACAATTGGAGGGAGGGGTGGCATCCCCGGAGGAG
>DAOI01000020.1:23792-44735 GCA_002501805.1 Euryarchaeota archaeon UBA463
AGGGGTGGCATCCCCGGAGGAGTGTGCGGTTGTGTATCGTCTGGAGTATCATCAACTATTGGCAGTGTTCCCTTCTGAGGAATCTCCAGAGGAGCCCTAATCATAAGTACCCTGTCTGAGTCTATTCTGAAGTAGGTTATTCCAAGTGGCTTTCCTGTATCTGGATTTTCAGGTTCTTCGAAGACCTGAATATCATGTTCTCCGTCTCTGAGCAAAGTTGCTAGATCTTCGCCATCTTCAGCTTCAGACCACTTCCTAGCCATGGATGCCTTCCTTTCGGCGAGCTTCATCCTCCTTCTTCGTTCAATATCGGAGAGCATCTTTTCCCTCTTCTCTCTTCTCTGGACGATGAATCCTTCAATTTCTTCTTCTTCATCGGAAACTGCATCTCCCTTAGCGACGTATTTCATAGCCACGTTTGTCCCTTCGGGAAGTATATGAGGCGGATCTATTGGACTGGTGTCCTCTGAAAATTGGGGGGCTGGTGTAGTAGGCACCATGACAGGTAGAGTGGGAGGGGGCATCATAACGGGTAATGGGGGCAATGGCATTGTTGAAGATGTGGATGGCCTTCCTCTTGATCTTCTCATTTCAGATTCCTCCGTATCGGACAGCTCCACTAATTCATCCTCTAACTGTTTCAATTCAGGTTCGGGAGATGGTTCGGAGGGCTGGGGGTCATCCATAGCGGGAATAATCATCTTCTCACGACCAGTAAAAATTAGGAGAGAAGCTAGGGCAAGAAGTACTGTTCCTCCGGCTATTCTCTGTGTTAGATCAACCTCCCCCTGGAGAATCAGAAAGAGTATTGAGCCTACGATTAGGGCCGTCCAATTGATTAGTCTAGTCAGAGAAACCATGCCACTCCCAGTCCTGACAGGAGGGGGTATGACTTCACATTGACGGGGGAGTGATGGCCTCAGACAGCGCCTTCAGTGATTTCCCTCTGTGCGAGAATGATGATTTTTCTGATTCATTCATTTGTCCGAATGACACTTCGTTTGATCCATTGGGAATAAAAATAGGATCATAGCCGAAACCGGCCTGCCCGGATATCTCTTTGCCTATCTTGCCTCGGCATACTCCAGTTCTAATTATTCTCTTTCCGTTAATGACCAGAACACTCACTGCCCTGTACTCACAATGTCTATCTACTTCTTCACTCATAATCTTCAGAATTCCATTGAGTCCAATTGTTTTGAAAACATACGAAGAATAAACACCCGGAAAACCGTTTAATGAATCAATGAATAGTCCTGAGTCTTCGACTAGAATAGCGCAGTCCGAAAGTTCTGATTCTGAAATCATACTGATTGCCTGATCGGATTTTGAAAGAGCTACTTCCATCAATTCCGATGTCTGTGGCTCGATAAAATTTGGAGGTTTTCCCTCGATTAATAGAAGCTCGACATCGTGTCCCAGAGGTTCTAGATATTCTCTAGCCTCTCCTAGCTTTTTTGAATTTCCCGTTGCGAAAAATATTCTCATTTTACTACCCCAAATATCTGACTCTGTTCCTGATTTGGTTGAATCTTGAAATTACAGAGTCTGGACTATACGGCGATTCATCGGATGAAAATGAGCTGTATCCTCTTAGCACTACATCCATTGCATTCTCGAGCTCGGAATGACTTGCCGATAAGCATTCATTCAAAACTTGAAGATCCTGGCCCATATGCTCTAGTTCTGCAGAGATTCTAGATAGTCCGAAATCTAGTAACGAGATTTTTCCGTTTTCATCAATCATGATATTATGGGTTGTTAAATCACCATGAGAGAAACCGAGTTCATGGAGTTCTCTTATTTTCATACCTATCTCGAACATATCATCTACTCCCCTCGTTCCGTCAACTAATGATTGATATATCGGATTTCCTTCCAATATAGAGAGTACCATCCATCCCTCTTCTTGATTTATCTGAAGTAGTCTGGGTGCGGAGAATTCTGTAATCTGTAATCTAGAAAGTACCTTTGCCTCTACTGATATTCGACTCTTTGTCAGCCTATTATCTAGCTCCAAGTGCCTGTAACCTCTTCTTCTACGCGACTTAAGGACTGCAGGAATGCCAAGCCACAGGCCCGAGCTCACACTCGCCTCGGCCCCGACATGAATCAACTCAGACTCTTCCCAGTACTGGAAACACAGGCCGGCCATAGCTATGGGATGTCACATACCTTGAAAGCGATTCCACTGAAGCGAGTAGCGGGAAAGCATATGCAAATGCCATCAGCACCTTTGCCGAAAGGAGTTGTAAAACCAAAAATTTTCTCAGATGAAGAGGTTGAAGAAGAGGCAAAAAGACTGTTTGAAGCAATAGGACAGAGTTCTCGATGGAATATGAGAATATGTAGATCAATCTCTCCATTGACATTAGAAATTAATCAATTGAAGAAGGAGAAGGATGTTTTTCTGATAGCTCATTCTTATCAGACGCCTGATATTGTCTACGGCGTTGCTGATTCAGTATCTGATAGTTACACCTTATCGAAGGCTGCAAGGGATGCCCCTCAGGAAACGATACTTTTCTCAAGTGTAAGATTCATGGCTGAGACCGCTAAGATTGTTAGTCCTCACAAGACAGTTTTGCATCCATCCCCTGACGCTGGGTGTTCCTTGAGTGATGGGATATCTGCAGAAGATGTGATCAAATTAAAGCAAAAATATCCAGGGGTGCCTGTTGCATGCTACATTAATACTACAGCGTCAGTAAAGGCGGAATGCGATGTTTGCGTGACTAGCAGCAACTATCTGAAAATCTGTGAGAGGCTTCCAGGAGATAAGGTAATTTTCGTTCCAGATAGATTCATGGGGAAACACATCCAAAAACATCTAGAAGGTAGTAAAGAAGTGATTATTTTCGATGGTGAATGTGAGGTTCACGCCGAGTTCACTGGAGAAAAAGTAATTTCTTGGAGAGAGAGGATGGGTTCCATAGGAGTCGATCTCCAAGTACTGGCACATCCGGAATGCGATGCAGGAGTTTTGGAGGAGAGCGATTTTGTCGGCAGTAGTGAGCTTTTGATGAAGGAGGCAATGCGATTGGCATCAGTAGGGAGTACTGATATCATGTTGATTACAGAGTGTGGGACTGCTGAGAGAGTACTTGCAGAGAGTGAGCATGAAATTAATCTCCTAGGGTCCTGTGTAATGTGCAGGCACATGAAGAGGACCCAGCTAGAGGATATTCTACAGGCACTCAGAGAGCCTGAGCCTGAACAAATAATTGAGATTGATGAAGAAATAATTTATCGAGCGAGAAAATCCCTTAGTGAAATGTTCAGACTAGCTGAGTAGTCTAGTCATCTTTCAGACTGTTTCTGCCTTGCCCAAGTGAATACTAATGGGATTAACAGTACCACTGATGTCTGCAATATTACGGATGAATATGGTTCAAATGTCTCCTCGAGATCATACCATTTCAACTCGGCTTCCCCATTACTCGTTTCAATCCATCCAACTCCGCCCAATAGGGCCTGTGGACTAGAGTGTCTTTCATCTTCATCGAAGGTAAGTTGCTCGGTCTGATTTGACTCTATTTGGTAGATGAACACTTGATTTTCCTCAGAATTTTCTGAATTGGGTAATCCGGGCTGAAATCTTGGGATTTGGAGGAATGCAACATTACCGTTTCCGATGCTAGGAGAAGAGGATTCCCAAATTGGAGTTGAAATCATGGTTTGCATCCCAGAAACCGTATCTGCGAAAACAGTCCTGTTTATGGGCCCCACATCAACCACTGCAACAATTAATTGACCATCGACTGCGATATCGACAATTTTAGATTTTGAATAATTTATTTCGACACCTGACTGCTCAGATAAAAATTCATCCTGATCGATTTCAGCAATAACATCCAGGTATACGGCGGTTTTAGAACTGGCATCAGTAAGTGATGAGGTATACACTGTCGGGCCTGATGTATCATCATCAATTGACCAAGCAATGGAATTTCCGGAGACCTCTAACGTATCGACATCGTCGTCTATTCCATCTAAATTGGAGATTTCTTGTTCCGAGTTCATCAACAAAATGCCATCATCAGTTAGTATTACGATAAGTGGGTTTCCATTTCCGTCGTATCCAATATCGCAAATATCAATCACAAAATCTGTATTTTTCGAGAAAATTGGGGCATAGGGATTTTCTGAAGATTCTAAGTCATATAGATCTACCCTGGTCTGATTATTTAGTAAAAGATATGAGCCCGAAATAGAGATATTTGGCTCTTCAAACCAGTTAGGTCCAGAAATTATTACTCCCTGTCTTTCCTCTAAACTAGTATTCAATGCCGTAATCTCGATATCATTTATTCCATCCAGTTTTGGATCTACTTCTATTCCAATTAGCCAATCATCGGACCCGGCGGTAGAGGTCGGCCATTCGACGCCTTCGACGGGAAACTCTTGGTGCGTAGCATCCCATAGAAGTACAAAGCCGGTTGAAAGTAGCAATGCCGCAATAAATACGCTGGTCTGCTTACTCCCTGGTTCCTTGAGCGGGGAAAACTTCTCTCTAACATAGTTTCTAGAACCTCTCAAAAAAATCTTTGGATCATCGATAAGCTTGGCAATCTTTCTCGTGAAAAGTCTTTCATCAGCAATTGTCCAAATCCCCTTATGTGTCCTCTCAGTAACTGAGACGGCAGCAATTGCTACTATCATCCCACCAATTATATCTATAGCCCAATGGATTCCAAGATAAATAATGGAAAAGGCCGTTAAGGCTAGGAAAATTACGAGAAATCTGCGAAACCTTAGCCATCTGCCGTCTTCATCCCATCTGGTCATTGTCAGCCATATCGCGAAGGGTAGGCCGATGTGTAGGCTAGGCATTCCATTAGTGAACGGGTCTATACGTGTGAACCAATTATGAATCTCGGGGGTTAAATCATAGGCAATGGTTTCCATTAGGGGAATATAGTCCCCGGTTACTCTGACATTGAAGAATAGATAGAATGGGATAGCAAGAATATAGACCCAGAACATCGATAATGAGACCCTGTCGGCCATGTGACGATCATCGAAGTAAATTGGGTAGACGAAGGAGGCAAATGTCGCGGTCATGAATCCCATGACGTAGAAGTGAGTTAGGGCAACATCCAAGAGATCGTTCCTGAATCCCTCCTGTACCCACAGTACGATATCTCCTTCGATAGCATATACATAGGGAGTCATGTCCAGTTGTGTATTTGCCATCAGGACTCTATCCAGGCCATCTAAAATATCCTTCCATAGATATACTGAGAATACCACAATCATGTGCGCCCAATATCTTCGGAACATATCTATGAAGCCTTCAATTCTAACCTTCGCATAAGGGGGCTTGAAAATCGGCATCATTGCGACACTGATTAGTATAGCACCTGTTATCCAAGTGATGTAGATCCCGCTTCCTACTGCCATTTCAATACCTGCCGAGAAGCATATTTGACATGAATTCGACCCTTGAAATGATGATTTCAGGTGATCTTCACTTGATGAGTGTCACCCTTTTCCAATGACAAAAGTATCTCCTCGACGACCTTGCTGAAAGATTGTGCAGTTTCTCCTTCTGGCTCTGCCACAATTCTATGAACACCATCATCTCCTCCTCTTACAACTCCAGGATCGAAGGGGAGTCTACCCAAGAAGGGGACTTCGAGCTCCATTGCCGAATCTTCCCCCCCTCCTGATTTGAATAAATCTAGAGTTACGGACCATTTTCCCTCGGGCGAGGCAGTGATATCTATGGGCACTCCCTTGGGGCCAATCACAGATATCTGGCTACCAGCTTCAGCTGTACCGGAAAGGGTGTATCCACTCATATTCTCGACAACACCAAGTACTGGGACTGAGATTGTTTTAGCGAAGTTGATTGACTTTCGACTATCCAAAAGTGCGACTTCTTGAGGCGTGGTTACTATAACCACTCCATCCAGATTAGGTAGAGTTTGGCTTACCGTCAGTGGTTCGTCTCCAGTACCCGGGGGGAAGTCTATCACAAGTGCATCAAGCTCTCCCCATGCCACATCTCCGATGAACTGCTGAATAGCGCCTAGTTTTATTGGCCCCCTCCAAATGACAGGCTTATCCGGATCTTCAATCAAGAATGCCATTGAAATGACCTTTATCCCATGTGGGCCTATTGCTGGGAATATCTGTCCATCCTCTATGTGTAGCTCTGTCCCCTCAATACCTAGCATCTTAGGTACATTAGGGCCGGTAATATCTATGTCCATTAATCCGACTTTCTTTCCCATTCGTGCCAGAGAAAGTGCGATACCTGTAGCTACAGTGGTCTTTCCAACACCTCCCTTTCCAGAGAGGACCATGATTTTATGACGAATTCCCTCGCTCATTTTTGACATCCTCATCTTTCTTTGCATCTGCTGGTAGGCCTGCTCCATCTGAGCTCTCTGATTCGAGTTGGCTTCCTCTTGCGGGGGAGAGTCGGGGGTATGATGAGACACGGGTGAATCTGCCATGATGCATGGTAAGAGCGCATATACTTCAATGCTATTCTATTGCAAATGTAACTGGTTTCTATTGAGAATGATTTAATTTAGTAATATTCATTCAGAAATATGTGAAAGTACTATTCGTCTGCGTTGGGAACACTTGCAGGAGCCAGATGGCTGAGGCCATATGTAAGAGTCTGGGGCACTCTGCTGATTCTGCTGGAACTCACCCCGGGAGTGAAGTCAATCCAAATGCGATTATAGCATTAGAAGAGAAGGGAATAGAGTCGGCTGGACTTCGTCCGAAGTCCATAGATGATATCGTTACAGATGGCTATGATAAGATAATCAGCATGGGGTGTGGGGTTCATTGCCCGAATATTCGTATTGACTACGACTGGGGGCTCGATGACCCTCACGGAAAGCCACTAGAAATCTACAGATCAACAAGAGATTCAATAATTGAATTGCTAAGTGATTTAATCGAAAAAGAGACCGACGCTTAGAAAAGCGATTCTGCTTTCCCAACATTCACACGAGTGTAGTGTAGTGGTTATCACCCGGCGTTGCCAACGCCGGAACCCGGGTTCAAATCCCGGCACTCGTACCACTCTATCTCCAATTAGTCGAAGTCTGACTTTCTGATTTGTAGAATTGCAGCCACCATACCGAGCAGTAAGAGAGAGAATGTTGAGACTAGTACGATTGAAGACAAATTTTTCGAAATCCAGCTAGAGTCGTCTGAACAACATTCAGAAGTGTAGACTGAAAATACATGTCCCTGGTCTTCTGGTGGAGTACTAGACAAGAAGATATCAGTGGCCCTTATTTTTATCTCTATTTCTCCCTCGGGAATGGTTGGCCTGACTGTGAATTCCAGTGAGTAAATTCCATCCCCTGCGACTCTATCACCTGATGTCCCGTCATCTACCATCAGTAGCCATTGCTCAGACTTTCCAATCTCTGCGAGTCTGCCAATCTTGGCTTGAACAGAAGACACGCCATCATAATCGGAAATCGTAGCCTCGATATGATGTGTAATTTGATCCCCTCCTTCAGAGACCATTACAGGGTGAACTAATTCTCCCTGATCGGAAATCAAAGACTGGGGGGCCCCATCTCTCCATACTTCCAGGACAGATAGATTTGGATGTTCATTATCAATCCTCAGCACTGAAACTAATCCTGACCCGATGGTGGTTATTTCGGCTCCCTGAGAATCTGACATTCTCAGTGGTATATTTCTCTCACCGGGTGCAATTGAGGTGGGGACAGAGAATATTCCTGACCAAAGTCCCGAAGACTCCGAAAAATCTAGTGGGAAAAGATCCCCTCCCCATCCCAATAAATCTACTATGACATCTGAGACCCCATGTCCATCAGTGGCATCGACTGAAATTCCAATATTTTCTCCTCTGATGGCCGACGATTGAGAGAAGGAGGCTGAAGTTACCCTAGGTGGCAGATTAGCAACACTAATTTCTGCTATTTCACTGACTTCGACCCAGTAATCTATGATTGTGACAGGAATGTAAAAATCTCCAAATTCTAGGCCCTCATGAATAATTAGTGATGTCCAGACATCATCATGAATTGTTATATCTCCTTTCATTCCGCTATCAGAAAGATCCACAAGCCCCAGTCCGATAGAAGAAAGATCCACAATAACTGCTACTACATCCGTATCTACATCATTGACTAAAACCTCGATATGTGATGCCCCTCCCTCCGTGTGCAAGGATCCCTCTCTGAATCTGACCGATTCAAGCGAAGGAGGAGTGTTCTCGTCCGCAGTGATTATTGATGGGTATAGAATTCTATCTACTTTCTGATATTCCTGGAAATAAATATCATTTGATTGGTTTTCCCCATCTGATTCCAATGTTATCCATCTAGAAACCTCGTACAGGAGACCCGATAGCGGGCCTTCGTTAACAAAAAATCCTGAGGCCATTGTCTCTTCGAATTCAAATCTTCCAGTCCATTCAGCCGCTTCAACAATATGGCCATCCATCTCTTTGTCGGCGATTGAATTGATTGTTACCTCAAGAGTATTGGAAGGATTTCCCAATAGGACAAACCTATCTCCTGGAACCACATTCTGAGGTGACTTTCCACTCTCTCTTGAAATCTGGTTAGAGATCAGTGGACTAGCTTCTGGCCTAGTAGGCTGTTCAATAATTGGCGATTCTGGGGGGAATTCATCTGAAACAGTACCATTGTCCTCTACATACTGTAGTCTGACAGTCCTGTTCCTCCAGTCTTCCTGAGGGACTGTGAATTCATATGTCAGATTATGCTCTGCCCCGAACTCTTGAGATATTGGCCCGAAAGGAGTTGCTGAAACATTGAACCAGAACTCATTTTGAATTTTATCAACCTCGTATCTAACACCCTCTGAATTCTCCTGTATTCCCGAGTCTACTATCTGTCTTACTAAACCGAAGCTTCCCTCTGCATCGCCATCATAGGTCCCGTCGACAATTATGGTATCTGATACTGTCTCACCTCCTGAGGACTCCAGATGAATCAGAGGGATGGTGCCATTCACGTCTATGCTAAACTGATCATCCTCGATCTCGAATCCAAATTCGCCTCCGCCGGTTGCTCTGAAGAGCTGTTCTTCACGAGTATCATCAGACCACCTCTCTCTAATTATTAGATCATCTAGCTCGAATGAGAAGAAGTCTGAGGCTCCTGAGATTCTCATTGATGCATTGGCCTCTAGCTGGAAATTCTGAGCTCTTCTCTGACCGTCCTCGTCCAATGATTCAAAGAAGAAGGTATGAATTTCGCCAAATCCTCCACCTGAACTATTATTATCGCCACCATTGAAAGATAGCCATCCATTGCCCTCAATCGTAATTCTCTCAGACAATTCGTCATCTTGCCATGAGCGATTAATTGTGGCGCTACTGACTGAAATCTCAGCAGTGAAACCTTCTTCATAGTCTCCTTCCGAATACCCTTCCCTCAGAACCATGGTACCGTTACCAATCATCTCAAAATCTTGAGCTATGAGCTCATCGCCATCATATGTTTCATTCAACCAGACTCTGTCTAAAGAGAGGTCGAGCATGATTCCGTTTGAGCCATTCATTGTGTTCATCTGGAGTGAGCCGTTCCCTAGTTCATTGGATTCTAAGATATCTCCCTGTCTCTTTTCCCAGCCCCTCCCCTCAAAATCGATATTCTGATTTCCAGAGTCCACTCCTTCGAGTGACCAGACGGTCTCCCTTGTGATCTCATGATCCTCGATTGGTTGATTCCAATTGGTAACGGTTACAGACCTTGTACATGTAGACTCCAAGCTAGAGAAGTTTACGAAAATTTTGTCGCCGAAAAATGGTTGAGATTCTAGCTCAATGTCTACCTCCCCCCCGGCACTAATGTATGAGATGTTAAGAGGGGATATCTCGCTGTCTAAACCTACATGAGTAGCATTGACAGAAACGCCACTTGGAGAAGAACCGGGAGAAAATTCAGGATCAAAAACTACACGATATCTGTGGATATGACCGACTGAGAAAAATTGTCCTTCCTCATCTGGTTCCTCCAACCAATTAACCTGATAGTCCCAATCAACCAGAATCTCACATTCCCTGATTACTGATGACTGGCCCGAAACCATACTAGTAGGAATACTGAGTAACAATATTGATGTCAATAGAATCGCCAATTTTGACTGGAGCGGCTCCGTACTCAAATCAACCACCCAATATCGCAAGCGATAGCATTAGTACAATAACCATTCCTAACGTCAGACTGTGTGAAAATAATGCGAAAAGAACAGTCAATGGCCTTTCTTGAGTTGAGTTGAAGGGGAATAGTTGCATTACCTTTTCTTGTCCGCCCCTAATTCCAAAAAATGGCCTGAATAATGATGCTCTCCTAACTATCTCGAAACAGACCAAGACGCCAACAATAAGCAGGGGAGTGGCAATAATCATTGCAGGAAAGAATCCAACTCCAAGTATGGCAAGAATTGCTATCATTGGTATGGTAACGTGCATGTGAACGATATATGTTGGATAAACTGACTCGTTCAGATATGCCAGATATTTGTTGGGATGATTGAGAAGCTTTGATGACCACGTGAAAATGAGCAAGCACCAAAACCATGCATGGAAGGACTGTATGATAGACGCCATTGTAGCATTAAACGAGAACGGAGGATATCCTTCGTCCACCCAGCCTCCTTCCATGACATCAGGAATTCCGCTTGTATTGCTAACAATAAACCATGACACTGCTAAAATAGGCGTCAAAATAGATGATGAAATCCTGATCTTATCTAATGCTTCGAAGTACTCATTCCTCACAGAAATCATAAGGAAGCCAAATAGAAAATATATCATATATCGAGGAAATTCCCACCACATACCTACCTCTCCAAATTCCCAGGGTTTGAACAGTATTCCGTTTATTGACAGGACAATAGGAGGAATAATCAGAATTCCAAGACCTGCTCTAATATTCATAGCTGATCGAGTCATTCGCATCATGAGACCTTCTGGGTTTGCCTTCACATGAAAGAAAAATGGTGTCAGGATGATCGAGTAAATTAGTAAATTATAGACAAACCAGAGATGGGCATAAGGCATTTCCTCACTACCTGGGAAAACTGTAAACAGTAGAGTCGTCTTCTCAGTAAACTCAAAAATTCCGAAAAAAAGGATGTAGACAGTGAAAAGCAACGGAAGGCCCAGTCTTGACCCTCTCTCTCTGACATACTGTTTCCATGTTCTTCTTCTAAGGGCGAAGGCGGTACCCATGCCAGAGATTACGAATAATGCGGCTAGTCTCCATTGGTGCATTACTGAGACTATGAAGTAGTACGGAAGAGCAAGTAGGCCCTCTGGCTGGTAAGGATAGAAGACCACAAAGTGGAACCAAATCAGTAGGCCAAATAGAATAACTCTGAGCCAGTCCACATCATGGCGCCTCTCCATAGTATCAGAATAGAGGCTCTTCGTAGTCATCATCTTCGCCTGATCTTTCCTTCCATAAGGAAACCGGGACATCGTCATACACATCTGAGTAGGGATCCTTATCTTTCTGGTTCAGTAATGCTGCTTCTGCGGCCGCTCTAGCAAACTCCTCTGCATTGGCTTTAAACTTCCAATAGTGAATCCTCCACTCTCTTCCGTCCCAGAGCGTTGTTTCCTCTGACTCTGTTGTCAATAGATCGTAATCTTGGAGTTGGTAGAACAGGTTTCTATCAGTAGGCTCCAGAGCATTGTCAATAATCCTATTTGAGAAGCCGAAGAAACCTAGGGCATGCTCAGCGATTGACTCTGCGACGACTACTTCCATATCAGAGTCTACCTTGCTTCTGATTGCAGAAGTAAGTTGTGCTAGTGTCAAACCCATCGAGACGCCCCCCAGACATGCTTACAGGGGAGGGCGCTCTATTTCAACGGTCTCACTGAACACTTCAAAATCAGGGGATTATGTATGCGAAGTCGTTATTCTACATTACAGAGACGAGGGTGCATGGAGAATGATGGGCGAGCTGGTTTCCTGGGGCTTGAGGAGAGTATTGAAGGACCATGGGACGTTGTGATTCTTCCAATACCTTTCGAGATGACCACTAGCTGGATTGAAGGTACGAAGATGGGCCCCTCGGCTTGCATAGATGCCAGTTCTCAGGTCGAATTGTATGACCCTCTACTTTCCGAAGAGCTCCCCTGTGGCCTTTCATTCCATACTGCAGAGCCATGGAGTTCTGAAGCTGGAACCCTAATGGAGCAGTTAGACTCAATCCGTGAATACTTCTCAGAGTGGGTAGGAGGAATATTTCCTATGATACTCGGAGGTGAGCATGGCATCTTACCTCCGATTATGGAAGCATTATCGGATCACCCTGAATTACAGGGAGACCTCTCTCGATTGACGCTTATTCAAATTGATGCACATGCTGACCTCAGAGATGAGCTACAAGGAGAGAGATACTCCCATGGGACTGCTATCAGGAGATCGCTTGACGCGGGTGTTGGAAGGGTCATTCAGATTGGTACTAGAGCCCTGTCCAAGGAAGAGGCGAAATTTTCACTGGAAGACGAAAGGGTAGAGACATGGTATGCCAGAGATATACTAGGCATCCTAGAGGGAGGCGGAGGTTGGAAAGACATGCTCGGGTGTATTGCAGAAATTGATGGAGCTGTCTGGATTACCTTCGATATAGATGGGCTTGATGGGAAGTTAGTACCATCTACCGGTACTCCGGTTCCTGGGGGCCTATCTCATTGGGCCGCAGTTGAAGTAATAGAGAGTATCTTTTCTTCTCCAAGCGTCAAGGTTCTGGGAGCAGATGTAAACGAGATAGCGCCTGGAAAGGACGGTCCTCTGACCGAATTCAATGCCGCACTGATTGCAACCAAGATTATTTCGTGCCATATTGCGAGATTTCTGAGCGAAACAGGAGAATGATTGTATCTCGGTACTGCCTCAGTGAGGTATGCGTCAATGGTTGACTGCCTTAGTTCTGTCATCGTTGATGGTGGCCTCAGCATCTCCTTTGGTTTCTGCTCAGATTGGTCAGCCGGATATTATCCAGGAGCATTGGTATCACTCCTACGCAACCCTAACTCTAGATCTCAATGAGTGGTCAGATGACTATCCTGAAATCGTCGAGATGTTCAGCATAGGACAGACTGAACTAGGAAGAGAGATTTGGATGTTGCAAATCTCTGATTGGGAGGGTGGTGCTTGTTTGTCGGGAGAATTCGAGGGGTGTGAGCACTTCAAGGAAATTGACGAAGGTGAGCTGGAACGGAAAGAAGTGGTGTACATAGATGGGGGCCATCATGGAAATGAGCACTTAGGTACTGAGCTCGCCTTCCTAGTAGCGGAATACTACATCGAGGGCTGGGCAAATGGGGACCAATCGGTAATCGATATATTGGCTACGACTGAGTTACATATCCTAATCATGCTTAATGCAGACGGAAATGACTTTGATACAAGATGGAACGTCAATCAAGTTGATTTGAACAGGAACTACGACCACTACTGGAACACCTGTGATTCCACGCAACCTGGAAGTTCGGCATTCAGTGAGTCGGAGACTCTTGCTAATTCTATTTACATGAACGAAGTAGTTCCTGATGCCGACCTATACATCACAATGCACACTGGGGTTTGGATAATGCTCTACCCATGGGGCAAGTGGCCAGAGCAGCCTTCTGACTGGGAAATGTATCACCATATTAGAGATGAGGTGAATTCAAATATTTCTGAAATCCCTATTCGTAACGCTAACCAAGGACTCTATCCGAACTGTGGAACCAGTCGAGATTACGGCTACGGTGTCATGGGATACCCGACGTTCACTTTCGAGACCGATGATGAGCAGTTTCTACTAGGGACAGTTGAAGCCCTCTCAGACAGATTAGGTGAGGAGCTGGATGTTATGCATTACCTCATCGAGAATGTATGGTACTGGAGAGCTCGTCTTGTTGTCGACTCCTTGGAGGTCGAAGACGGAAAGGTGCGTCTAAGCGTTTCAAACCTAGGCCATTCGAGTACGTCAAATGCAACCCTTCTATACTTCGAGGATGAGGATTCGATGGAGTTTTGGCTTCCTGGGTCGAATGAACCTATGGAAGCGACAGGGGCTATGGACATTCATGAGAGACGATCAGATTTCAACTTCTCAGTGCCCGGTTACGGCTTCGCAGTCAATGCCACGAATAGTACGGTCACGACCCTAGATTTCACTGGTGCTCCGATTTCTAGTGACGGACTTTGGGCCCTCTACTATCAGAAGAGAGTGATAGATTCCTCGATGTGGACTAGCGAATTAGTCGATGAGGGAGTTGCAGAGGTGAAGGCTGATGATTCGGGGCTTCTTCCAGCTCCTGCGATGCTGCTTGTCTTCATCGCATTCGCTCTTGCAGCAATTAATGGAAGAAATACTAGATTTGAGCAATAATTTATGCTCTATACTAATAATTAGAGCTCTAAACTGATATTTTGAGACAGAATTATTTGTAAACTAGTTACTAATCGGGTAGTTCGGGCTATTTATGGAGATAAGCAATAGTGAATTTATCAGCTTAGGCACGCAATTGATTTTACCAGTATTTGAAGATACTAAGAAAGCCCCTAATAACTCACTAAATGGGCTAAATAGAAGTCAGAGAGGATTAGTCAGGGACGTACTCGGATCAGATGGTTTCGAAGGTAAGAAGGGAACTAGAATGTCCTTGTGGACACCTGGTTGTAACATCATCCTAGTGGGCATGGGAGATAGAGAGGGCATGAGTCACAAGATGGCTAGGAATGCCGGAGCCAGACTAATCTCATCTTTGTCGAAGAAGAAGGGAACTGATTTGACAGTTAGATTCACCACTGGCTGGACAGGGGATAGAATGGTGGACTTTGCTGAGGGTATGATGCTTCGAGACTATGAGTTCTTGGAGCATCAGGAGAAACCCGATGATCATATTGAAGAAGAATGGAAGGTTGATTTTCAAGCTAGTAGCCGTTACCATGAGAAGCTCAGTGTTGAGCTCCTAAATGTACAGTCTGTGGTAAAGGGCGTCCATACGGCACGTGATTTGGGCAATGAGCCTGCTAATGTTCTCTATCCGATGGAGTACGCTAGAAGAGCGCAAGAATGGGCCAAGGGGAAGAAAAACGTAAGAGTTGAGGTTTATGATTGGGAAAAACTGCATGAGCTTGGAATGGGTGGACTAATCAACGTCGGGAAGGGGAGCGATCAGAAGCCCTGTATGGTATTATTTACATTGAATCCTGATGAGGACGAGGGAGTCAGGAGACCATGTATCGTAGGCAAGGGAATTACTTTTGATACTGGGGGCATCTCCATTAAACCCACCAGTGGGATGTGGGATATGAAGTATGATATGTGTGGTGCCGCTACTGTTTTTGGCCTTATGGAAGCCCTCTATGAAACTGGATACTCTAGGCGAGTAAATGGAATATCCTGTCTTGCTGAGAATATGCCGGGATCTGGTGCTTACAGACCTGGTGATGTATTCAAGACATATTCCGGAAAAACTGTAGAGGTCTTCAGTACAGATGCTGAAGGGAGAAATGTCCTCTCAGATGGACTTTGGAAGGCAGGTGAGCTCGATCCTGAGTACATCATAGACCTAGCCACACTAACTGGAGCGGTAATTGTGGCATTGGGTAACCAGATTTCTGGAATGTGGTCGAACAATGATGATTTGGCTAAGAGTCTAAAAACAGCCGCTGAAAGAAGTGGTGAGCCAGTTTGGAGGATGCCTTTGAATAATCAATTCCGCAAGTACATGACTGACTCAGCATTCGCAGACATAAGAAATGGCTCCATTGGTGGAAGAGCTGGTTCTTCAAACACCGCCGCCGCATTCTTGGAGTTCTTCGTCCCAAATAGAGGATTTACCGAAGAAGGAGAGAAGATTCCTTGGGCTCATCTTGACATTGCAGGATCAGCATGGGGGCCTGGTTCAAAGGCCCGCTCAGAGGGAGATAACCCCTTATTCCAGTTTGGTACCTCTGGAATACATGTTAGGACCCTGCACAGGATGATCACGGAAAGCTAGCTACTCGTCACTGTCTTCGGACTCGACCTCTTCGAAGTCAGCCTCGACTACATCGTCTGAGCCTTCACTTTCTTGTTGTTCAGCCATTTCAGCTGCGGCCGCCTCGTAGAGCTTTGCTGATACTTCATGTAATGACTCCTCGACCTCTGACATCTTAGCCTGCACAGCGGCCTCGTCCAAATCGTCTACATCTATCGTCTTGTCGTCCTTTGTAATCAAGGCCCTCAATTCCTCGAGCTTGGCGTGGATTGGCTCTGCATTCAAGTCTGAGATTTTCTCTGCTGCCTCATTGAGCATTTTCGTAGCCTGATATACCATTCCATCAGCGGAATTAATCAGAGTTACACCGGCCTTTCTTCTCTTATCTTCAGAAGCAAATTCTTCAGCTTCTGCTACCTTAGCATTGATCTCATCCTCAGTAAGGGATGTTTGGCTCTCTATCTTTATCGATTGCTCTGTTCCCGTCCCCAAATCCTTGGCAGACACATTTACGATCCCATTAGCATCGATATCAAAGGTAACCTCGATTTGTGGAATTCCCCTTGGAGAAGGGGGAATTCCCATTAGATGAAATCTTCCAAGAGTAATGTTGTCCTTGGCAAATTCTCTCTCGCCCTGTAGGACATGTACCTCGACCGCTGGCTGATTGTCAGCGGCAGTGGAGAATGTTTCTGATCTCCTGGTCGGTATTGTTGTATTCCTCTCGATCATTGTCGTCATGATGCCCCCTAGTGTTTCGATACCAAGAGTAAGTGGCGTAACATCGAGAAGTAGTACGTCGGTAACTCCTTCATCTCCAGTTATTATTCCTGCTTGGAGAACTGCTCCTACTGCGACCGCTTCGTCTGGATTAATACCCTTGAAGGGTGGCTTACCGACTTCTTTCTCTATAGCTTCTTGAACTGCTGGGACTCTTGTGGAACCACCTACTAGAATGACCTTGTCCACGTTTCCTTTCTTAATTCCAGCATCCTTCATGGCCCTTCTTGTCGGACCCATAGTCCTCTCTACAAGATCTGAAATAAGATCCTCGAATTTGGCCTTAGACAGCGAGATATCAAGATGCTCTGGTTGACCGTCCCCACTCATTGTAATAAATGGAAGATTGATTTGGGTCGTACTAGTACCTGAAAGTTCTATCTTGGCCTTCTCCGCAGCCTCTCGAAGTCTTGTTATTGCTGTCATATCGCTCGACAAATCGATTCCAGTTGATTTCTTGAATTCCGAAACCAGCCAGTCTATGACTACCTCGTCAAAGTCATCACCACCAAGACGATTGTCGCCACTCGTAGCCTTGACCTCAATCTGAGGCTGGCCATCTACCTGATATATCTCCAAAACCGAAACATCGAATGTACCTCCTCCCAAGTCATACACTAATATTGTCTGATCATCGTCTTTATCGACGCCATAAGCCAGTGCTGCGGCTGTAGGCTCGTTGATAATTCTGAGAACTTCAAGGCCTGCTATCCTCCCGGCATCCTTCGTTGCCTGGCGTTGTGCATCTGTGAAGTATGCTGGACAAGTAATCACTGCTTGATTTACCTCTCTGCCTAGGTAGTCTTCGGCATCTGACTTTAGCTTCTGCAAAATAAATGCCGAAATCTCCTGTGGGGTATACTCGGAGTCATCTATCTCCTTCTTCCAATCGGTACCCATCTCCCTCTTTACTGACATAATGGTTCTCTCAGAATTAGTAACGGCCTGTCTCTTAGCGGTTATGCCAACCACTCTGTCGCCCCCATTCTTAGAGAATGCAACAACACTGGGAGTGGTTCTCGAGCCCTCTGAATTGGGAATAACCACTGGTTTACCGGCCTCCAATGTTGCCACGCAGCTGTTTGTTGTTCCCAAATCTATTCCAATTACTGGTCCAGTCATTTTTTTTCCTCCTGTGATAGGCTAAGCCGTATCGAAAGTGATGTCTAATATGCCATTATTCAGATTCCAGTCAGAGACTGAGCTGGCTGCCTGAGGGAGATTGATACTCTTAATAGGCCTGAGCTGGGTTCTCCTCATTAGTTGTAGTACATTTCCTCCATGGGACAGTATCAGCTCGAAGGTTCCTTCATCGAGATCTACAATATTCGAGACATCGATAGTAACATACATGCAATTTCCATCGAGGTAAGTATCCTCTAGAGGAACATCTGATTCATCCTCTTGTTCTTCTTCCACTTCTACCTCGGCTGGCTCATCGTCAGGACCTACTTGGACATTGATCCCCATGTTCTTGAAAATCTCTGAAAATCCTTCGGGATGGTTCATGAAAGATTCCATCTGCTTCCGGAAGTTTTCCGGGTCACCTTGAAAATTCATTTTCACGTTACTATTGTAGATACTCTCTGCATCTATACCCAGATTGTCAAACTGCTGACGGATTCTTGAAATCGTATCCTCTAGTTCCGACTTGTCTATCGGCATTCCCATCTGATTGAACAGATTGAGCATCTGCTCAATCATTTTTTCTTCCCATTCATCCGAATTTGAACTGCTCATTTCAATCACTAGTTAACTGCCGGTTGTATAGTGCGATAATAGTGCCATATATGAACATACGCATTGGAAAATGAGTCCTTTCTTAGAATTGGCAATGCAATGGTAATGGAGCACTTCAAATCTAGGACTAGATTCCGAGTGCCATGGTGCAGGCTGAGCATGATGTTGCGCTACAGGACACCGATAGGCTGGAAGGACGTGCTGCTCTAGTGAATAACGTCAAGGCTGCTGTAGCTCTTGCAGGGGCGGTCAGATCTACCCTTGGCCCCAGGGGGTTGGATAAAATGCTAGTATCGGACGATGGAAATTGCCTGGTAACTAACGATGGAGTTACGGTAATTGAGGCCGCGAAGGTAGAACATCCAACAGCCAGACTTCTCATCTCCGCGTCATCCTCGCAGGATAAATCAGCCAGAGATGGGACTACCTCAACGGTAATCCTTACTGCAGAGCTTCTACAGAATTCTCTTGAGCTAGTCAGAATGGGGATTCATCCATCCGTTGTGATTAATGGCTTCCTTCTAGCGGAGAGAGAGGCAATTTCAGAGTTAGATAGAGTTTCAAGAGAGGCGGACTCAACGGAAGAGTTGAAGTCCGTAATCTCCACTACACTAGCCGGCAAGATTGGCGAATCATTAGCTTCTAATATCACTGAAATCGCTTTTGATGCTGCTAATTTACTATCAGATGAGAAGGGTGGTGACGACTTGGAAAGGCTGAGAGTTAAGAGACTGCAAGTCAGTGGAGGGTCCACTGCAGATAGTCGTCTTGTGAATGGCCTGATGATTGCCAAAACTAGAGTCGATATCTCGACCCCTTCCTCTTCTGATGGTGGCATCATTGCGATACTTGATGGCGGTCTCGAGAATGCCAAGCTTGAGATGGATGCGGAGATAGAGGTTAGCAGTCCGGGGGTTCTCAGGGGATTCCATGACAGGTCTTTGGACAAATTGAGGGAAGAGGTCGGCCATCTTTCATCATTGGGAGTTGATCTATTAATTGTCAGAGAAGGGATTTCAGATGATGCTATTCCTATGTTAACTGAAGCGGGTATAACCTCCTACAGGAGGTTTGAGAGGGAAGATTTGGAGAGGCTCTCGAAAATAACGGGAACCCGTATGGTCAGGAGACCGACTAGGATTTCAGAAGATGATCTAGGGATATTCACTAGTAGGAGAGAAGAAACAGTCGCGGGAATAACTCATTCTGTAATTGAAGGATCTGAAGGAGGTGCATTAACCGTGGTCATCCGTGGAACATCTCCTCAGATTAGAGAGGAGGCAGTTAGGGCGTTCGATGATGCCATGGGTGTATCCTTCAGGGTCATCAGGGACTCAAGAATAATACCAGGAGGAGGTGCGATTCAAACACATCTAGCAAGGCACCTGAGGGCTTTCGCTCTAGGAAATCCAGGCAGGGAGCAATTGGCGATAGAGGGCTATGCGGCGGCACTAGAGGTGATACCTAGGACTCTTGCAGAAAATGCCGGGCTAGATCCTATCGATGTAGTTTTGGATTTGTCTGCCGCGCAAACTTCCGATGAAGAAGACGGTCATTGGATAGGTCTTGATGCGATGACGGGGAGAAGGTCAAGAATGGACGAGATGGGGATCCTAGATCCTTTGTTTGTAACTAGGCATTCTATCTCAGGGTCTACTGAGGCCGCCATAAGCGTACTCAGGATTAATGATGTTCTATGGGCGAAGCAGGACCCTACAACTCCTGAATGGAATGAAGAGGAAGGCCTAGAGGAATGACTAGCTAATATTGGAAATCATCTCATCGACCATTCTTCCCAAGTCGTAATCAGCTTTCCAGCCCCAATCATCTCTAGCCGGCTGATCATCGACATCATTTGGCCATGAGTCTGCTACCTTCTGTCTGAAATCTGGAATAAAATCACAAGTGAATTCAGGTATTCTCTCAGCTATTTTATCAATTAATTCCCCCGCAGTGAAGGATATTCCCTTGATATTGTATCCTGCCCTAGAATCTCCAAGGCTCCCTAAATCGGCCTGCATGATACTTTCAGTCGCTCTAATCGCATCATTCATGTACATCATAGGCAATCTGGTATCTTCACTGACAAAACACTCGTAGTGCCCGTATTTTACAGCGGCTCTGAAAATATCTACTGCGTAGTCAGTAGTGCCTCCTCCAGCAGGTGCTTTCCATGAAATCAATCCTGGAAATCTAAGCCCGCGTACATCTACGCCATACTGTTTCCAGTAGTTCAAGCCCAAAATCTCACCTGTTACCTTTGTCTTACCATACATCGTAGTTGGATTGAGAGGACTGGACTGGAGAGCAATATCTGGAGAGTCGGGGCCAAATACTGCAATTGAAGAAGGTGCGAAGACCTTCAAATTGAAATCTCTAGCTGCCTCCAGAACACATACTGTACCACCTACATTCACTCTCTGACATAGCTCAGGATCTTTCTCACCTGTCGC
>DAOI01000020.1:45076-53089 GCA_002501805.1 Euryarchaeota archaeon UBA463
AGAACACTGAGGTTTGAGAAGGGGCCATCGGGGAAGCTTGATTCATCGTCGGGGACCCTTATATCCGTAGCAAGTACGTTTTCTTTACCGTAACTCTCCCTCAGTGATGATACTAGCTCTGTCCCGATTTGTCCTAGTGCCCCTGTTACTAGGATTCTGTCTCCGGGTGGCTCTGCCATGATGCGTCGTAAAGCTGGAGATACTTGGTCATTGATGTACAATAAAGCGGGATTACTGTCCCAATGTTGATATGCGAGGCACAATGGCTTCAGACCCCGTTGGTTGCATGAAGTTTGTCGTAGTTACCGGGGGAGTCCTGTCTGGATTGGGCAAAGGAGTGACTGCTAGTAGTATCGGAGTTCTTCTCAAATCAGCGGGACTAAGAGTAACATCAATCAAGATCGATCCGTACTTGAATAGCGATGCGGGAACGATGTCTCCATTCGAACATGGCGAAGTTTTTGTGTTGGATGATGGAGGCGAAGTGGACCTTGACTTGGGTAATTATGAGAGATTCTTGGACGTGGCACTAACAAGGGATAATAACATCACTACTGGGAAAGTTTATGCCAAAGTGATCGAGAAAGAACGTAAGGGCGACTATTTAGGAAAGACAGTCCAAGTAGTTCCACACATTACCAACGAGATTCAAGATTGGATAGAATCAGTTGCGCATGTGCCTGCAGATGGAACGTCGAACACCCCGGATGCTTGTGTTATTGAGCTGGGGGGCACTGTTGGGGACATAGAGAGCGCCCCTTTCATAGAGGCACTTAGACAGTTCCAATTCAGAGCTGGTAAGGGTAATGTTTGCTTCGTTCATGTTAGCTTGGTTCCAGTAATGGGCCCTGTTGGTGAGCAGAAGACCAAGCCTACCCAACATACGGTCAAGGAGTTACGTGGACTAGGCATAATCCCGGACATACTAGTCTGTCGATCCGAGAATCCCCTAGACTCTGAGACAAAATCAAAATTAGCGGCGTTCTGCCATGTTGGGGAAGATGCTGTAGTCTCTGCACATGATGTTTCTAATCTTTATCAGATTCCCATTTCATTACACAATCAATCTGTTCTTGGAATGGTGTCCAATAATCTAGGATTCAGTGTTCCAGAAAGTCTTCCACTGCTCGATGAATGGAAGGCAATGGCTGACAAGTTCGATATGCTGGAAGATGAAGTTAGAATAGCAATGGTGGGCAAGTATACTGGACTCTCAGATTCTTATCTTTCAGTCATTAAGGCACTCCAGCACAGTGCCTTAGCCGTGAATAGGAAGCTTGTAATCGACTGGATAGAGTCCACCAACTTAGATCCAATCGAGAAGACTCAGGCGTATGACGATGCTTGGGCAACTCTGAAGGCGGCCGATGGTATCTTGGTTCCTGGCGGATTTGGAAATAGAGGAGTAGAGGGGAAGATTGCTGCGGCTAATTACGCTAGAGTCAACAATGTGCCATATCTTGGAGTGTGCCTTGGGCTTCAAATTGCTACGATAGAGTTCTGTCGAAACGTACTGGGCCTCGAAGGAGCCAATTCAGCTGAATTTGATGAGAACTCCCCTGTTCATGCTGTTGTCTTCATGCCAGAGATATCCAAGACCCATATGGGAGGGACTATGCGACTGGGAACAAAACCAACTCCATTCTTAGTGGATGACTGCAAGGTTCGAAGATTGTATGGAGGGGCGAGCCATGTAGATGAGCGTCACAGGCATCGATATGAGGTAAATCCTGATCTTATAGAGAGAATTGAGTCCGCTGGGATGGTGTACGTAGGAAAGGACGAGACTGGGGAAAGATGCGAGATAATGGAGCTTGAGGGACATCCATACTATGTCGGGACACAGTACCACCCAGAGTTCAAATCTAGACCTGGGAAACCTAGTCCACCTTTCCTTGGGCTGCTAAAAGCCTCCTGCGGACAGGAAATATGAGGGGCTCTCTATTCTGTAGGCAAAGGCTAGCAACAACTGTTGTCTACACTGTCCTGAGCACAAAAGCAGGTCTTTGCAGGCATGATATCTGCACGAGAGCTTCTCTCATTGAATAGCGAGGTGACTTCAGCAAGCTCGTCAGGTGCATCTCCCCTCTCCTCGAGACAGAGTTTGAGACCCAATAAACCCCACATATTATTCTTCCACAGTTTGATATCTTCACGATATACAGCCTCTGCTTCCCCTACTTCTCCTTGCTCCAGAAGTAATGCACCTAGAATATGGCGAACTGGTTGCATCTGCCCCCAAGGCTCATTATAAGCTAAGTTGAGTGATAGGTCAACACCTCTTCGTAGATGATCGAATGCCTCGGAGAAGTCGTAATCCTCTCCTCTGGCCTTGGCTTGAAATTGTCTCCTATATTCTATCTCACCAGCAAGTACGGCATCATTCACTAAGAGTATACATGGCCCCTCACTTGGATCTTGATACATTAGATTGTTATGAAGAACTCTGCCCTGAAGAGCTGGATTATCGAGAGCTTCCTCGAATAGTAACTGCTCTGCCTCTGCCTCTGGAACCATTCCTTTGGAAGCATAAGCCACTCCTCTGGCATAATGCTGGGTAGCTATTGCTGCAGGGAAAACTTCCCTATCTGTGTGGAGTGGCTCATTGAGTATCTCATCCCACTTTCCAAACCTGATCATGACATGCCAAGGCATTGTCACATACGACTCCAAGAAGATTGCTCCCATCGGGATTATTCCTGCAAGCATAAACTGCACACCAGACTCAGAGTCCCCAGCTGGCAGTGTACTGACTGCTTTGCGCGCATACTTCAGTGCCGTTTCGTACTGTCCGTCGAACATTGCACACCAGACTACGAAGTGATGATTATGCATTCTGTAGAATTTGTAGAATTGGGATTCGTTCCCAGTTATCTCTACATACCTATCATCTGCCTCTACAGCTGCGATGTTGCAATCTATAGCCTCCTTCCACTGGCCGACCCATGCATCGATGTGTGATGGCATATGGACTAGATGACCTAGTCCTGGCATCAATGTCCTGAGGACATCGGCCGCGGGAAGTGCCTTCTCAGGGAATGGCGAAAGTTCCAGTGCATGACAGTATAGGTGACAAAGTGCAGGATGTACCTTCGCTTCTTCACTGGTCTCGAAGGCGTCTTCCAATATTTTCACCAGAAGTAGGGTATTTTCGTCTGCAGGAGTAATTTCACCAGTCTTGGTATCTTTATCCCACAGTTGCCAAGCCTTCAGATTCATTAGCGCCTCAACATAAATCGCGGTAACATCTAGGTTTCCACTATATTTCTCATAAAGGGGGGCCATTGCTTCAGCGAATGCGATATTTAGCTCAGCACTATTTCCCATGTTGAGTACGGACGGGTCCGCGGCATCCCTTGCTTCCTCTGAATGTCTCTCCGCCAAGGCATCGATGAGGTCTTGTTCCATCTCTGAGCATCCTTCTTTGAGAGAAATGGCCATCTGAATAGGGTCATATCCCGAGCCTAGTCCTGGAGTCCAATTATAGTTCGATGATACACAATAAGCTATTCCCCACCATGCCATAGCACAGTCTGGATCTAATTCAGCACATTTTGAGAAGCACGCAATAGCTTCCTCATGATTGTAATTTAGCATGTGCCCATACGCAAGTATGAACATTTTTCTGGCTTCATCATTTGAGCAGGTTACTTCCATTGCGAAAGAATAATTCTCTATATTTCCAAAATTGTAGTCTTCGGGTGCCAAGTTCATGGCTCGACCAAGCCGTATTCAGGTATAACTCATACTGAAGGAATCTATATTTTTTTGATTTTTTTGATTTTTTTGGAGGAAATTTAGGCCTTAATTCAGTCTACTGATACCTTGAGGACTCTGGTTGTCCTGTATCCCTGCAATACCTTGAGATACTTCTTATTAGAGAATCTTTCATCCATTTCAGAATCGCCTGTCTCAATCCTGAGACTTCGCAGGGTGAGCATCTTGGCAGGAGTAACAATTCCTAGGACCCTGTCCACCCCAATTATCCTGAGGACATCAGGAGAGAGCTGGAGATTTCCTCTTCCGATAAGGAAGCCTTGTCCACCCATTGGAGAGAGAAGTAAAATCACATCTCCTTGATGCTTCTTCAATGCAGACAATATCTCATTTTCATTGAGATCCGAACCAATAATATTGCCACCGACAGTAATATCAATGCCCAGGGTATTCAACTCAAACCCAAGTATGCCGCCAATTGTTCTGAGAGTGCCTCCTGAGCCCCATACAATCATCATTCGGTCATCAATCAATGTCTCCCTTACATGATCTGCCAGCCCCTGAATAATTTCTTCTTCTCCTGCGGCCTCTACTCTCATCTTAGAACCCTGCATCCATCGAGGGCTTGCCGGGGTAATTGCCTCGGCGTAGAGTCTGACAACCCACTTCCCTTGTCTGTAAAGATCTTCATCTAGGTCTAGGACCTCTGTGGAAGACAAAAGGAGGTCTCCCTCTAGCCACGCGCTGAGAACCTCGGCGGCCGCCTTGGGAGATGATGCGAAACAGCCGGAATGCATCTTCACTCCTGTAGGAACACCGATGATGGGTAATTCAGGCCTGCCATATTCCGATAGTGCCGCCACTACGTCCCTAGTCGTGCCATCTCCGCCTGCATAGACAAGTAGATCGATTTCGGACCCTATCATAGATCCGACTAATTGGCTGGTATCATCAGCATCTGTGGAGCTACTCGAAGAATGGATTATTTCAAGCGAAGAAATTGCCGGTGAAATCCAATCAGTACCCATTCTTCCTTCGCTTACATACCACTGGATTTCCTCTAAATTTTCCTTACTGATTGTAATTAAGTGATCCAGCATCGCCCTCATCCTCGGGCCTGATCTATCCTGTGCACCCCTAGATCTCGCTATTTCCGCTTGCCCGTCTGATCCCTTCAAACCCAGTCTTCCACCTAGTCCTGCATCCGGATTCACAAGAAGCCCCAACCTGACCATGTCTATGCCAAGGGGGCACTGGTCTTATCGGTTCGTAATATAATTGCTCTTTTTCTTGGTCGTCAATTTAGAAGAACAGATTTTTGTACGAATATTTCAATTTAGGACAGACGCCTTCAAACGCGATTGCATGACCGGGCATATTAGGAGGACTGTCTATGATAACGGTCGAAGTTGGCGATAGTGATGTTCACGAGTATGCGACTGGAATTTCTGCTGGCGAGGTTATCGCAAACGTCCATGGGAGGAAATCTGGCGCTGTCGCTGCTCTTGTAAACGGTGTAGAAAGGGATATGTCCTATGAGCTAGATTCTGATTGCTCTATAATGCCAATTATCGGAAGCTCTCCTGAAGGACTCTATATTCTGAGGCATTCTTGTGCTCATCTACTTGCTCAAGCAGTTACTGAAATGTACCCAGATGCTAAACCAACCATTGGGCCTCCCATTGATCATGGATTCTACTATGATTTCTACATGGACCCCATTTCTGAAGACGAGCTAAAAAAGATAGAAAAGAGGATGAAGGAGCTTGTGAAGAGTAATATACCTATTTCCAGAGAGGAATATGACAATGATGAGCTACGTTCAATTTTCAGTGATAACAAGTTCAAACTAGAGATAATGGACGAGAAGATAGGCCATGATGTAGGCTCCTCAGTCTACAGTCAAGGTGACTTCGTAGATCTCTGTAGAGGGCCTCATGTTCCTAGCACCTCACATCTCAGATGGTTCAAACTTTCGAGTACCAGTCAGGCATATTGGAGAGCTGATAGCAAGAGGGAGTCTCTCACTAGGATATACGGGATGTGCTATCCAGATAAGGCTGGTCTACAAGAGAGGATGAGGCAACTCGAGGAGGCTGCAAAGAGGGACCACAAAAAGATCGGTAAGGAAATGGAGCTCTACATGACTGACGAGATGATTGGCAAGGGGCTTCCTGTCTGGTTACCAAATGGCGAGACTCTGAAAGGAGAGATTGAGAAGTTCGCGGTGGAGACTGAGGAGGCTTACGGATACTTACGTGTAACAACTCCAGTACTCGGAAAGAAGGAGCTTTTCGAGACTAGTGGACATCTTCCACACTATGCTGAGGGGATGTATCCGCCTATGGAAATGGATGATGGCGAGTATTACATGAAGGCGATGAATTGTCCTTTCCACCATCTAGTGTATGGAAACAAAAGAAGATCATACCGAGAATTGCCAATGAGAATCGCTGAATATGGAACTGTTTACAGGAATGAGCTATCTGGAACATTAGCTGGCTTACTCAGAGTCAGGATGCTTACGATGAACGATGCTCACATTTACTGCACCCTTGAGCAGGTTGCCTCTGAGGTTGCTGATAACATCAGGATGGTTCAAGATTACTACTCCGCCTTTGGATTCGATGATTACTACTTCCGGTTATCATTATGGGATCCAGATAATGTTGACAAATACATTGACCAGCCTGAGAACTGGGAAACAACACAAGACCATCTCAGAAAAATTCTCGATGACCTTGGAGTAGAATATGTGGAAGCAGTCGGAGAAGCAGCTTTCTACGGTCCTAAAATTGACATTCAATTCAGGACTCTTCTCGGTCGTGAGGAATCTATGTCGACAATACAGCTAGACTTCGCTGCGAAGGAGAGATTCGAGCTAACATACACTGACGAGACAGGGCATGAGAATGGCGAGGTGTTCGTAATTCACAGGGCTCCACTTTCTACCCATGAGAGGTTTGTAGCATTCCTTACAGAGCATTGGGCGGGTAATTTCCCCACTTGGCTATCACCAGTTCAAGTTCAAATCATAACCATATCAGAGAAGCATAAGGTTCACGCCGCCACTGTTGCCAATACATTATACGAATCGGGAGTGAGGGTGAAAGTTGATGATTCGGACAATACAGTAGGGAAGAAGATTAGGACTCATAGAAAAATGAGGCCCGCATACATGGTCATTATCGGCGATGAAGAGACTGAAAATGGGACTGTTTCCATTAGATCAAGAGGGGGCGAACAACTTAATGGAGTTCCAATGGAGGAGTTTGTAGCTGGAATTTATGCTGAGATTACGACACGGGATAGGAATCTTTCTCTTATCCCCTCGGAGTGATCTACTTGAGTTCAAAAATCAGTAGTCGCTCGCCGATGACGATATTGTTCCTTGTCGTCTTCGTCGACATGCTAGGCCTGACACTGGTGATACCATTCCTTACCTACTTCGTCCAGGACCTGGCATCAGCAGAGGGAATTGTTGACACCGGCTCCAGAGACTTCTGGGTTGGCATAGTCATTGCGACCTATTCCCTAGCCCAGTTCATTTCGACGCCAATACTGGGATCAATTTCGGATCGCATAGGCAGGAGGCCCGTTCTGATGTTCGGCCTGGCGGCAAACTCCCTCTTCTTCATCGTCTTCGGACTATCCGGTAGTCTGACGATGGCCATAATCGCCCGGTTCCTAGCTGGCGCTGGGAACGGCAACATTGCCGTCGCCAAGGCGTACATTGGGGATATCAGCGAGGATGACCAGGTGGCTGGAAGGATGGGCATGCTGGGTGCGGCATTCGGCTTAGGTTTCATGATCGGCCCATTCTTGGGAGGGGTCTTGTCCGACCCAGCCACGGGCATAGGGGGCCTTTTCGATACCCAGTTCTGGTCGGACTACCCCTACTTGCTCCCCTGCCTCTTCTCAAGCGCCATGTCAGCGATAGCCCTGATACTGGCGTCATTCATGCTCCCAGAGAGCCTGCCAAAGGAGTCGAGGTCCGAGTCGGCGAAGTCCCCGATTTCGCAACTGGGCGCGACCTTCACAAGCATCGCATCGGTGTTACGTCTACCAAACATCTCCGCACTAGTCAATGTGAACTTCCTGTTCCTAGTTGGTTTCACCATGATGCATGGAACTTTCATACTGTTCACTTCTATGGAACCAGAAAGCGGAGGACTTGGTTGGAGCGAGAGAGAAAACGGCTGGGTGTTCGCATTCATCGGGTTAGTCGGCGTCGTCGTCCAGGGTGGCCTAATTCGGCCCCTGGTCCGAAGGTTTAGCCTCAGGGGGTTGATGCTG
>DAOI01000001.1 GCA_002501805.1 Euryarchaeota archaeon UBA463
GTCATCAGGACTAGGAAGTGAATCCATGCCTTGCCGTTGACTACTTGGATTGTCGCTCCAGTCAGGAAGCCCAATCTTTCCGATTCTTCTTCGTCCTGCTCAATAGTACTCGAAGTGGCTATCTTGTAAGAAAGATAGGCGATATACGCGGCACCTACGTATGTTAGTAAATCGAATACGGCTTGATTCTCCTCGATGAGGTCGGTGGCCACTGCTACAAATAGTCCCAAGATCGACCAGCCGAATGCCATACCAGAAATCAGGATAAGCGTTCCACGAAAACCGTGTTGTGAGCCATGTGCCGCACAAAGAACATTGTTTGGTCCTGGACTGAAGCACATTGGTATGATAAAGGCCAGACTGGCGATTAGCAGTTCAATATCCATCAAGAACACCTAGGCTCTAGACAATAGTAACTCTCTGGCAGACTCTAGTCCCTTCTCTATATCGGACCACAAATCCTCGACTCCCTCGATACCGATACTCATCCTAACAAAACCCGGTACCACCCCTGCCTCGTGTCTGACTTCTTCAGGTACAAACATGTGGCTCGAGTTGAAGGGGCACTCCACGAGGCTCTCTACTCCTCCGAGGCTGGTTGCCTCGAAGATAATATCCAGGGACTTCATGAACTTCAGAGCAGAGTCGTCCCCTCCCTTGATGACGAATGCTAGCATACCACTCCCCCTCGGCATCGTTCTGTTAGCTATCTCGAAGTCTGGATGGCTTTCCAGAGACGTATGTATGACCTTCTCTACCATATCGTGACTCTCCAGTCTCTTTGCAATATCAGCAGAGTTTGATGCGTGTATCGGCATCCTTGCATGCAGGGTTCTCATCCCCCTTTCAAGGAGGTAGCACATATGTGGATCCGCGGCCCCACCGAGGTAAATTTTAGTATGGAAAATCTCAGC
The DNA here is from genome assembly GCA_002501805.1 of Euryarchaeota archaeon UBA463. Taxonomy (GTDB): domain Archaea; phylum Thermoplasmatota; class Poseidoniia; order Poseidoniales; family Thalassarchaeaceae; genus MGIIb-O5. The sequence goes on from DAOI01000001.1 coordinate 915, forward strand.
TATCAATTCCTTCTTTCCAGCTACAAAGCCCGCAGTTAGATCTGCGTGGCCCCCAAGATATTTCGTTCCCGAGTGAATCACAATATCGAAGCCCATCTTGATTGGATTACACGACCAAGGGGACGCGAACGTATTATCCACTACAGAAACTAATCCATTTTTATTGGCGATCTCGGCAATTGCATTAAGGTCACAAACCTTCAATGTGGGGTTTGTCATTGTCTCTGCATAGAGTACCTTGGTGTTGTCCTGAATTGCTTGTTCATAACTTGAGGGGTCTCTAATGTCAGCCATTGTGACCTCGATTCCCATTCTTGGTAATATCTCAGTTAGAAGTGCGTATGTGCCACCATAGCAATCGGGTGTTGCCACAATATGATCCCCAGTGGAAAGTAGTGTCATCAGAGTGGTAGATATGGCGGCCATACCACTTGCGAATACTTCTGCGTCCTCTGCGCCTTCCAATGAAGCTAACTTAGCGGAAACTACCTCTGAATTCACACTTGATATTCTGGAGTAGACTGGTCCGGTGTGATGCAATCCAGCGGCCCAGCCCTTGTACTTCTCTTCTGTGAGCCTATAGGTTGATGTCAAGAAAATCGGAGTAGTCGCCGAGCCCTCTACCTCTACCATTCCAGAATGAACCGCTTTGGTAGAGAACTCCTTGTCCTTGTCATCAGCCTCCATGGCGATGCGAGAGTATATCTGGTCATCAACTCTGCGCTTTGGCATGGAGGTACAGCTTTACTATTCATTAATCATGGGAATCTATGTGATGTTGGTTCTCTATTCAACAAAGGTTCCCTATAGAATGATGGTCGAAAGAGGCGTGGAAGACATTCGTGCAGTATACTACAACAGGAAGATCGTGCATATGTTCGCCGGGGGGGTCGGGTCACTTTGCGTGCCGTTTCTCTTCACTGACTTCTGGTACCCCATGGTCTGTGGAATTATACTAACCATATTCACTTATGTCGCCCATGTTTCTGGGAGGAGGATGTACTGGTTTCAGACGGAACAGAATCAGAATGATGTGAAGTTCTCACTGATGTGGTGGGTATCGATCACTGTAATCTGGGCATTAGTTGGCGATCCCTGGTTAGCAATCATTCCTTCGCTATTCATGGCATTCGGAGATGGAATCACAGGAGTGGTTAGGAATCTCGTGGTAAGAAAGAGGTCGAAGAGCCCTATAGGAAATGTGTTCATGTTCATTGTTAGCGCCCCTTTGGGCTGGTATGTCGGAGGCCTTGGAGACCCCTCTCTGCCTGGTTGGGGGTTGATAGCCGCTGCTGTAGCTACGTTTGTAGAGAGATACGAGTTCGGCCCAATCGATGACAATATACTAATCACTGTATTCTCGACTGTTGTTCTGATGGTCGGCGTTTATTCGGGCCCGCTGTTCTGAGAATTCCTCTGTCTCTGGGCCTCTACAGCCACGGCACTCAATGGAGCCTGGAGATTGAATGAGGGGACGAATCCCGTCATGGGAATACGGATAACCTCATCCGAATATTCGAGAATGTCTTTCGAGATTCCTTTCTTCTCTCCCCCTACGATGAGCACTATGTTTCCTGTGAGATCGGCTTCCCAGGGGCTCTTGGTCCCAGTATCCTCTACTGAAATAATCCTAAAGCCAGCGTCCTTGGCCTTTTTCACAGCTTGGAAGCCGTCACCCCAATGAACGGGGATGAATCTGTGAGCCTTCATTGACGCTCTTTTTGCCGCCTTCCTCTCTGTGTTAGATAGTTCAGCATCCACAATTACTGCGTCTGCTCCAGAAACCTCTGCAGTCCTGATGCAGAAGCCGATATTTACAGGATAGGCGGCTCCTGCTAAAAGCCATATTAATCCTCCTGCTTCGATACTCTCGTCGAGATCTAGGGTTGGATCTCTACCAACCAGTGCCAGAATTTCAGGGACCCCCTCTGAGTTATCTCGTGACATTCTCCATATGTCATTTTCAGAGCCCCTGATGATACGTATTCCCCTATCACTGGCCATTTTCAGGATCTTTTCCAGCTGTTCGCTTTCCGCCCCTCTCTTGACTAGTACGAGTCGGATATCCTCGTTTTCCTCTAAGGATTGGGAAACCTCTGTAATGCCACATCTTTGCATCATTGTCATTGCTCCTGTTGTCTTCCTATCTCTCCTGCAATATTGAGGCAGACGGCCACTGTAGGACCTATCATCACAGCGAAAATAACCGTTCCTATCCCTACAGTCCCCCCCAGAGACCAGCCTACGATCACTACTGAAATTTCTATCGCCGCTCTAACATTGCCTATCGGATATCCAGAAGCTCTTTGCATTCCTGTCATCCATCCATCTCTAGGGCCAGGACCTAGGTTTGCTGTCAGATAAATCCCACTACCTATCCCCACCAAGGCAATCCCTCCAATGACTTGTATTAAGGATTCAAACGCTCCTTCGGGCGTGGGTAGAATAGGCAACATGTATTCGATAGCAACAGCGATTAGTATAGCATTTAGAATCGTACCTATCCCTGGTTTTTCTCTCAGTGGAATCCACAACAATAGAACTGCAACACTGACAAAGAAAGTTGCTTGACCAATGGTTCGATCCATCATCAATGCAATTCCCTCCGCTAAAACTGTCCAAGGAGTATTGCCTACACCGGCGGCCACGATAACCGCGTCTCCTGTTCCAAATATCCATAGTCCGACGCATAATATTAGCAGAGTAGAGGGCCTTGGCCTCGGTTCCATTGGGTCTGTGGAGCTCCACCACGTGACAGGGACTTCCTTTGCCGGTTTGAGTATTGAACGCAACCCCATGTTATCGAGAGTCCCCTATCGCCCCTGAACCCAATTGAGGTACTGACGGGTAGAATTGGCCTCCCACCATATTATCTGAGGAGATTCGTAAGGATGAGTATCGTTGATTCTGGTCATCAATTGCTCGGTTTTATCGATGGATGTCTTGAATTGGATTCTCCACTCTGGGCCATATTCTATTTTGTCTTGCCACCTGTATGTTGAGTCTACTAAATTTCGTTGGGCGCAGGCTGCAATTTTTTCATTGATTATTGAGAATGTCCACTCTCCAACCTCTGCCTCGAGCCATTCGCCCGGAAGGGTTGTTTGAACTACTGAAATCATCTCATTCATGACTATCGGAGGGGGTGAGTCGACAAGAAGCCATTGGCATAGTTTGAATGAGTAGTGCGTGTTCGGTGGTGCGAGGTGTGACAGTGGAATCGTGGGAGATGCCTATCGATACTGGCGAAGTACCAGCTGATGGCTCGGATTTCGATGTTATCGTCGTTGGAGGGGGGCCGGGAGGATCTGCGGCCGCGGCATATAATGCTCTCAATGGCTGTAAGGTCCTTTTGATTGAGAAGAATGTTTGGCCCAGAGACAAGGTATGTGGGGACGCAGTAGGAGGAAAATCACTGTCCCATGTAGAGGAGCTGGGAGTTCTTCCGATGGTTCAGAGTACCCCGTACTACCAGGTTGATTCGATTCTCTTCGGTAGTGCGAGTGGTTCTGAAGTAAGGGTGATGCTGCCCAAAGAGAGCTATGAGGAGAAGGGCCTGATGTCCGGTTACTCACTTCCCAGAGTACAATTCGACTACATGATGTTCAAGAAAGCCACTGAGATAGTCAAAGAGAACGGCGGATCGGTTATACAGGGGTTCACGGTAAAGGAGATACTTAGTGAAAAGGCTGGTGGAACAACAGTCATCAAGGGAGTCTCTGGAAAGTTCGGGGGTTCCAGATCGGAGTCCCCGGTGTTATCGTTCAAGTCCCTAGTCACCATAGGAGCTGGTGGCTATAACTGCCCAGTATCCAGAAAAATAACAGAGGTTCACAGTGAGCCTCACAAGGATGATGAGCACTTCTGTGGAGGCTACCGAGAGTACTGGGAGAATGTAGGGGGACTGGAGGATCCTGAGGGCCCAATTGAGATTCACTTCGTAGATGAAGTCATACCCGGTTATTTCTGGCTCTTCCCAGTAGGTGACGGCGTGGTAAACGTAGGTATTGGAATGCTAATCTCTGAGGAGAAGAAGGGCAAGAGGAAGGGATCATGGAGAGGGCTTAAGAAAACTCAGAAGTGGTTGATCAATGAACACCCAAGATTCAAGGATAGATTCGCAAATTCAAAGATGGTGGAAGGGTCTGCGAAGGGGTGGCAACTGCCTTTCGGGTCTCCCAGGAAAAATCCTCCATCTCATCAACCCAGGAGAGGGGCCATGGCAGGAGCGATGACCGTAGGAGATGCTGCCAGCTTAGTCGACCCATTTAGTGGGGAGGGGATTGGTAATGCCCTACTTTCAGCAAAATTGACGAGTAAGCATTTCGATAAGGCCTTGCACTCAGACGGCTTTACATTGGAGGCTTCGGATGCATACATGGAGGAACTATGGGATATTTTAGGAAAGGAGCTTTCGAATTCTAAGACATTGCAGAAAATGATGAAGTGGAAGCGTCTGACTAGCTGGTTCATCAACAAGGCCAATAAAAAGAAGGAGATTGGCACTATGATGTCAGAAATGATTGCTAGTAAAGATGCTCAGACCGAGTTATGGAATCCATGGTTTTTGTTCAAGACTCTTGTCTTGCCCTGAGGTGATGAGATGGCCCCACTGAGTAAGTCGTTGGATAGAATAGAGGCCATTTTTCTAGATTTAGACGGTACTATCTACCTTGGAGGAGAGCCTATCGAGGGTGCTCTGGACTTCCTGGAACGTCTCGATCAGAGAGGGATAAGGAGGTTCTTCCTGTCTAATAATTCCAGCAAGTCTGTGTCTCAGTATCTCGAAAAGCTGACCTCAATGGGAATTCCGGCAAATGAGCAAGACATTCTTCTATCGACTCATGATCTTCTGTCGTGGCTCAAGAAAGAAGGGGTTACTGAGACCTATCTAGTTGGTACAGAAGGCATGAGAGAGATGTTGGAAGAGGACGGTATCAGAACTAGTTCTCAAAGTCCTCAGTATGTCGTGCTCGGATATGATACTGAGATTAACTACGAGAAACTGTCCACTGCTTCGATTCATCTTCACAGTGGGGTGCCCATGGTAGCTAGTCATCCAGACATAGTATGTCCTTCCCCTGATGGGGGTCTGCCTGATACCGGCGCTTACATCGACCTCTTCGAGGCTACGACCGGGGTCAGACCAATACACATTTGCGGTAAGCCCAATCCGGGCATGATTCTCCATAAGATCGAGGAATTGGGGCTACTACCGGATAACTGCGCCATGGTGGGCGATCGACTGTACACCGATATCGAGATGGCTGAGAGGTCGGGGGTCCATGGTATTCTAGTTCTCTCTGGCGAGGCGACAATGTCCGATGCCTCCGTAGCAAGCCAAAAGCCCAGTCTAATAGTTGACTCTGTGGCCTCCCTACTTTGAGGTGTTTTTTACTGCACTGGGTGTAGGAGTGGAAACTATACTATACAAATAGAAATATTTCACGGGATGCACATGGAAGGGGCGACCGAGCCTGAGGCATTACAGCACCGGGCATACTACAAAATGGGCCTATTTGTCTATGATAATGCCAAAGTAGTACTCATCATGACCCTGATTCTATGTGGTTCGCTAGCATCTCTGATGACTTTGGAGCCCAGATATGCTGAAGGCTACGGCGAGGGAGATCTGGAGTCCGTACACGGCTGGGATGCTGCGAGAATTGGGTTCACATCAGAGAATGAAAGCGATAGTTTCTCTTTCCATGTACTGTTTCATCATCCTGGCGCTAGTCATGAGGATGAGGCGATACAGAGTGCGATGATAGAGACTGTCTCTCCGATGGCCGAGAGTGAGCATGTTTCGATTGAATATCCCTGGTTCACCAACGAAGTCAACAGAACCGAGCTGATTAGCTCGGTAAATCCTGAATGGACGAGAATTAAAATCGAAGTGAATTTGGATAGAGACGGTTCGAAAGCCCTTCTGAAGAAGCACTTCGATGATATTGTCCTACCTAATGACGCTCCTGAAGGAATGGAAAAGTGGGTTACCGACAACCTAGCTATTGATGTGACGTTCGATCTGACTTTGAAGGATGAGCTGATTCAGGCGGAGCTACTAGCGGCCCCGCTGACACTGATCATCCTGCTTTTGGTGTTCGGAAGCTTGGTTGCGGCCGGCCTTCCAGTTCTTTCTGGAGTATACACTGTCCTTGCGGCTGTGGGGATAGTAACCGGTCTTAGCTACGTTTTCGATGATATCACGGTCTATGCAAACAATATCGTCTCTCTTCTAGGAATCGGGCTGAGCGTTGATTACTCTCTCTTCATAGTGAACAGATTCAGAGAGGAGCTTGGGAGGGGAAGAGATCATAGAACTGCTATAGCAATGACTAGTGCAACGGCTGGTAGAGCTATTTTCTTCTCCGGAATGACTGTCATCGTAGGACTGATGGGGATGCTATTCTTCGAGAATACAGGTCTTCCTTCCTTGGGATGGGGAGGGATTTGCGCTACGGCAGTGGCTCTGACCTCTTCCATCGTTCTGCTTCCAGCTATCCTGTCCTTACTTGGAGATAGGGTCAATTCATTCAAAGTACCATTTTCTTACGGGGTGGATGCTGGAGATGAGGGTTTCTGGTCGAATATCGCTAGTGGCGTGATGAAGAGGCCCTTCACTGTCTTGGTTCCTGCAGTTATCGTATTGATGTTGGCCGGATCCCCGTTCTTACAGGCGGAGTACGGCATTACCACTTACAAGGCACTCAGTCCGGATGATGAGTCTAGACAGGGGATGGAGCTTACTGATGACAACTGGCCCGAGTACATTTCCAACACAGCTCTAGCGGTGTTTGAAATAGAGGATGGAGTAGATCCTCTTCACGAGGACAATATTAGGTCACTGTATCGTTTCTCACAAGAGGTTCTGAGTATCGACGGAACGACCTACGTACGTAGTCATGGACACTTCGATGTCAACATGAGTGAGGATGAGGTGGTCGATTTCTGGGATTCATCCGACGATGGTGATTTACCTCCTATGGAGGCAATGCTAATTTCAGCGCAGAGAGAATACCTCAATGAGAGTTTCATCGGAAATGGAGTCGTTCTACTAGTAGTTGGAATAGAGGGGGATGAGTCTAGTGT
>DAOI01000010.1 GCA_002501805.1 Euryarchaeota archaeon UBA463
CATGGCTGATGCTGGGCTATCCTCGGACCGAGGGGGTATTTTTGAACCTACCGGCAAGAGCAAGGCTAGCAGTGGCCCGGCCCCATCCCATATGAACGGAAGCAAGATTAAATTATGAGGCTCACAAATAAGGTTTACTGATGAAAAATCAATGTTTTGAGAACTGAGCGGGTCGTAATGAAGATGAAGAGAATAAGATTTGAAATGGAAAATTTCGGTCCTTGGGAAATTGATGTGGCTCCGACTGTTTATCCCCCTCGTGAAGACACTGAATTACTCTGCAGAGCGATTTCAAGACTAGGAGGGGATGCATCGAATGCAATAGAGATAGGATGTGGCTCGGGCGTGATCTCGATGGCACTTTCATCTCTCGGCTGGAGTGTTTTATCATATGATGTCAATCCATATGCTGTAGCCTGTTCCAGAGCTAACATCGAAAGATATGGATTTGAGAGAAATGTGACAGTTATAGAAGGAGGTGTTGGCGAGGATGGATGGAGCGTCCCGGATGGAACTAAGTTGATTGTATGGAATCTACCATATCTCAATCCCCCGGGCCCTAATGAGCCTGTATTGGAGCCTATCGAAGAGGCATCACTGACCGATCTGGGAGATGGTGGCTGGTCTGAAGAGTTATTGAGAAGTCTGAAAGTTAGGGATAATGATGATTTGACTGTCGTTCTTCTATTTAGAACAGACCCGATTAGCCCCAGTAGTCCTTCGGACTGGTTGATGTCTGGGTGGTCTTGTAGATCAATAGAAATGAAGAGGATTGGTGATGAGAGATTGGAGGTTTTTGCTATGTGGAGAACTGGTTCAGGGTCAAAGGAAAAGAGAGAGGAAATATGTGATTCTGCGATGGATAGAGTGATCCATTTGCCAGATAAGGGGTGGCAGAGACTGATTGTAGGAGATCAGCTTTCTGGCAGAGGGAGAAGAGGATCAAAATGGGAATCTGTTCCTGGAGATTTACTAGCATCTTGGAAAATCAACAGAGAGCCATCCGAGATATCCACCCCTGGAATCCTACAGATTGGAATAGGGGCCGCTGTTTCAGAGTCACTGAGTTGTGAACTGAAGTGGCCGAATGACTTGATCTCGATCCGAGGGGAGAAAATAGGGGGAATAATGATTGAAGCGAATAGTTCTAACCCCGGCTTTAGGATAGGCATCGGGATTAATTCATCACCAAGAGTGGTTAATGGGATTTCTTGTCTGGGGTGGAGCGATACCATTGGCGACGTTTCCCTAGAAGAAGTATTCAGAATGGTGGACAGTAGGGTTTCTGGAATTCTTGAAAGACTCGAAATGATACCTGATATTGATCAAGGATCGCTAGAAATTTCTAGCTGGAAGTCATTGTCAGTCAGTCTTTCAAGAGGCGCAGTAGCTGAGATTGAGAATGAAAGGGCCAGGATTATTGGACTGGACAAGGATGGCTTTTTGTGCGTAGAGGTCGATGGCAGGGAAGTCTTGGTTTCGGATGCCCATACGATAAAATGGAATTATCCCTAGATGTACCTATTTATGGATGCCTAATCTCTGCCTTACAAGCCTAATCTTGCCCGATGTGGTCAGAGTCGATATGCCATCAATAGAGTTAATTTTTTTCTTGGCTTCCAAGCTATCTTCAAGAGGTACCCTCAGAACTGCTAGAGTGTGTATTTCGTCATCAATCAAATCAAATAATTTCCAGTTGATATCGCCCATGATATTTCCTAAATTACCCTCTAAAATGGTTCTAGAAATGGGTTTCTGATTGATATGCAAGCCTATCCATCTATTTTTCCCCCTTTTGGCCTTACTTATCTTAGCCATGAGCCTGAGAGGGGATTTCAGTTAATTAATGAAGCCTAGATCCCACTTACTACTGCGACGAGCCTGAGCTTACCGACCATTTCATCACTAACTCTGGCACCCATGATGACCTGGCAATCTGGGTCCATAGAAGAAACGAATGAGTCGGTTAATTCTGTCAGGTGTGCTAGAGTCATGTCTGGACCCCCTTCAACCTGAATCATACAACCCTTGGCCCCCTCTACTGGAATGTCATTTAGAGGTGAGTTTCTAGCCATCTCAACTACTGATTTGGGATTCTCGGACGCACCCGTTCCAACTATCAAAGTGGCATTTCCTTCTTTGTTTATTATAGCTCTCATATCCATTAAATCTAGATTTATTCTTCCCACACTAGCTAGAGTCGTGACAAGTCCTTCAACCAGTTCCGCTATCCAACCTGAACCAGTCATCCAATTCGTCTTCCTCCTCCTAGACTGCCAAGCTAGCCTCTCCATACTGACTCTGATGCACACGCTAGAGTTTGCGTCTAATGAAGGGATTGACTCCTCTGCAATAGAGCACCTTAGTGGCTGTTCGGCAAAAGGAAGGCCTGCGATAGAAAGAACCATGCAACCGTATTGATTTGCTATCCTTGCCAGTTCTCCCGAAGCACCAGAGCCCATTCCCCCTCCCAAAGCAGTCAGTAGGATGAGCACCTCGGCCTCGTCAAGTAGTGAAGAAATTGAGTCAATCCCATTTCTCAGCCTGTGTGTTGCCATTGAAGGAAGTGCGGCAGCGCCTCTGCCTTCCCCTCCAGCATCGAGATACAAGCAGTTAGCCTCGTTAGCTCCTTCGAAGGAGCTTTCATCAGCATCGATCAACAGTAACTCGGACAATTCTGAACATCTTGAATGAGCCTCAATTGCCCATATACAACCCAAGCCCCCGACCCCAGCTATTAGGACCTCTCCGTCGTTCACGAACCTCGAGTATGGGGTAGGCGTATAGAATTGCTCAATCATAACTGGAATATCTTGTGTAACGTCTTCTCTCATCTCTCGCCCAAGCATTATCTGGCTCTATAGCAAGTACCTTGTCATAGAATTCTACGGCTTTCTCGAAGTCTGACAAATACCTGCCTTGGAGATGTGCCATAACGTTCAGCACCGGGACGCATTGTGGTTCTTGCTCAAGAAGTTCGATGAGTATTTTTTCAGCGGGGCCGATTCTCATCATCTCCATATGGTCCTCAGCCTCGTCAAGTTTCGATATTTGATCCTCGTTGAGACTGTATACATTCCTCCAAACGGGCCCTGACATATCACTTCCTCTGAGACTTGGCATATTAGTTTGGTGTGACGGCAAGCTGTCAGAAATGGCCTGTTTAGTATGAGAGACAGACAGTGGGGCAATGCAACGTTAATAGCCCCCTTTCTGGTGGCCACTACACCAAAGGTGTTGTGGATGGCGTCGAGTGTGCTCACCGTAAGGAAGGTACTGGCCATCACTATTGTCGCTGTACTTACGGCAGGCGGGTCACAGGCTAATCCCACAGGCATAGGGGGCGATGCGAATAATGAGGGAGATGTGGCGCTTGCAGGTTGCACATGTCATGCCGAGGAACCGGATAATTCTGTCACTCTAATTTTGACTGATGTTCCGCATAGGTACCAACCAGGAGATTCCTATGAAATGTCGATTCAAATTATTGGAGGCCCTGTAGCAGATACGTCTTCCCACGCTGGTGGATTCTCCATGAGGGTCAGCGAAGGCATCCTCTCCGCCTCGGCTGGATTTGAGTCCTTGATGTACAACTGGGAAGACGATCCTGCTACACTCACTCACAGTAATTCTGGATCAAAGGTTTCTGACAGAACTTGGCATATCACATGGACTGCTCCAGAGGAAGGTACGGGAGTTGTTACGATTTGGCTGGCTGGGAACTCAGTTAACGGAGATGGAATTCCCTCACAACTAGACAGGTGGAACAGGCTAAGTGCGTCCATAGATGAAGGCGATTTTGGAGGGACTAGGACTGTATTCGTCGGGAATGGTGACATTGAGCCACCGGCTCCTGTGGAAGAAGGAGTGGACCTGCACCATATGGGAGCTGGCATGAGGGCACATTGGCTAGGGCTACTCGGGTTCGCCGCTGTTGTTATCGTGATTATCTTTTGTGGATTGATGCTGAGGTACGGATTCTCGAGACATTATGAGGGCAGGAGTAATCTTCTGAGATTGAGGATTAAGCACCAGAGGAGGGGTGATCAGTAATGAAAGATGATGTAGTAATGAAGATGCTCAGGCAGGTAGCATCTGGAGAGGTGAGCGTAGAAGACGCTAGAGAGGCCCTTGATGGAATATCTCTCACAGAGGAGGCTTATGAAACTGCAATTGAACACGGGGTTTTCAATGAAGCCCCTGCAGGATCTATTGTCAGGGCCAGTGTCTCTCCTTCTGGAGATTCGTGGCTAATAATTTTAGTAGGCCTATGGGGAATAATTTGGTCACTTTACTGGGCTGGTTCACTTTCCTACGGGCTTTACAATAAATGGGATCAACAGATGTTGTCTTTCTTCCTAGGGATGTTATTGCTTACTGTAATAATACTGGGAATGATATACATGAAGTACGTGATGCCTGACATAGTAATCGTGAAGAGCAGGAGAAACAAGTATATCACTACAAAAGATCCTGAATCATGGAAGAAATATGAGGTGTAAGTATGGCAAGAAAATTCACTCTCAGAGATAGTTCTTCTAGCTCAGAGGATTCGTCAGGAGAGGGGCACCTAATAGACAGGCGCGAGTTCATGAGGCACTCGTTCAACACCGCCGCCGGTGTGATTACCGTGGCTAGCATTGGGACTGTAGGGTTCGCATCCTTACTAATGGGGCAGGCAGAAGCAGATGGAGGCGACACTGCTGTGAGATACTGGGTACCTACTGGGGCAGAGGATAGTGTTTGGTACGGAGATAGGCACTTAGAGCCCATGACATACCAATCGTTCGTCGATGCAGCTGCCAGTTCCGCTACGGGGATGTCCGCAGCTCAGGGAGTGTGGTCAGGAATGCCAGTAAATGCAGTGTATGTACCTCATGAAGAGAATAAGGGTAGTGCACTCATTGAGGATAAGCCTCGATTTCAATTTATGGACGGTTATACGGCAGATGGCTCTTATGTCGGCTCCGGATACGAGCTAGAAGAGGATCCCCAATATCAGTCTCTTTCCATACATGACAATCTGATATTAATATTCTCAAGGTGTACGCACCTTTGTTGCATCCCCGGGTGGCAACTGGTTACGAACGAATTTACTGAAGACCAATGGGTTCCAAGTGGAACTGACTCTGGGGGAAGCAAACTGTTCTGTATCTGCCACTCGTCCAGGTTTGACCCAACTGTCATAGAGAAGAATAGGGCCAGAAATAGATCAAGTGGTACTGAATTTGATTTCATTGGGATTAAGAGGGCCGGAGGTCCGGCACCAATGGGGATGCCATTGATTCCATTCGTTCTTAACGGAGATTTGATAGAGGCTCTGCCTGATTTCAAAGATTGGTACACATATTGCGATTGAGGTGAGAAAATGATTCAATTCTGGTTTCTGTGGGTCTTCATAACCTTAGTTGTGGTGATAGTAGCTCTAACCCTGAGGAAAGAAAGAGAGGAAATGCCAAGGAAAGAAATACTGCGAGCGGTTGAGACCAGTGCCAGTAGCATGGGCCTAGCGGAAAAGTCATTCCTGTGGGCCTTCTCGTGGCTAGATACAAGATTCAGAATTCAGGACTACTGGGGGATGAGTAGGGACGCGTACTATGGCATGCACAGGCAGATGCCCATGACTCATGCTGAGAAATACAAGCTCAGAATAATTTGGTATTGGTATCCCCTATACTGCCTAGGGGGGATTTCCTTCTTGGCATTCGTAATCCTTGTTTTGACAGGTACTGTTCTAGGCCTATATTACGTACCAGGAGGAGAGGGTGATCCGACTCCTGCGTACAGTAGCATGGAATTCATAATGACACAACTTCCTTTCGGATATATCATCAGATCCATACATCACTGGACTACACATTTCATGGTCGCGGCCGTATTTCTGCACATGTGCAGGGTTTACTTCACTGGTGCTTACAGGAATCCTAGGGAATTAAACTGGTTAATCGGAGTCGCACTGATGTTCTTCACAATTTTCTTTGGATATTCAGGATACCTCCTCCCCTGGGATAGTCTAGCATTCGGAGCTGCAACCATTGGAATCAACATGGCAAATAGTACCCCTCTAATTGGAGGTTGGGTTGCAACCGCTATGTTCGCTGGCACTACTATCTCGGGACAGACGGTTACCAGAATGTACTTCCTTCACGTATTCATACTTCCAGTAGTGGTTACTTCACTCATTCTTGCACATTTGTTCATTGTATGGGCACAAGGGATAGCGGAGCCACATTGAGGTGTAACAAATGGGAATGATGGATAGATTTGGTAGAATTGCTGATACCTACATCAGCGAGAGAAATAAGCTTTTAGAAGCTGATACCGAAAGGAGGAGGACGTTCACTGGACATCCTTTCTGGCCTACTGAAGTACTTCGAGATACGATAATTTTTGCTTCCATTGTTATGACCATAGCGTTCTACTCTTGGCTGATACCCCCTCCCCTGCACAGTGCAGCTGATCCATTCGCGCAAGCTGGTTTCGTATTCCCCGATTGGTATGTTCTGTTTTCATACGGATACCTAAGATGGGGGGAGTACCTTCCTCAATTTGTGATTCCAGCAGGCCCTATCGGAGAGTTCTTCGGAACCCCTGTGATCGATTGGAACGCTGCATGGTGGGGGGCTGCAATTACAGGACTTCCTGTTGGCATTCTGGCTCTTCCCCCCTTCCTGCCCGGTAGGGAAAAGAGAGGGGTTGAAGATCCATGGTTTGCGACTGCGGGAGCTGTTTATTTGGCCCATGTCTGGTTCATATCAGTTTTCTCAATCAACATATTCCTAGACCTATATGCCAAAGATCGTAGTGACTACTGCTTCACTGGTTCTCATTCTGAACTGATGTGTGGAAGACAGGCTCCCTGGACTGCTGAGGTTTTCAATGCAGTTCCATGGATACTTACTGGAATTTTCTTATTCGCAGTAATATATTTCCCTACTAGAAAATTCCTACTTAGCTCAGTAGGTTCGAGAGTTACCCCAAGGATAGGTCGTCAAGTTGCCGTAGGATCTCTGATTGCCGCTGTACTAATATCTGTTGTGACTTGGCCAGTGTATGAGAATGGTTTCTGGGACTATGGTGGACTCGGTGCCATGGACGATGTCGAAGACTTGGATTCCCTCAGGGCTCAGCCTTCTGACACTCTTGTGCAGGTAGAGGAAGGGAATGTCTGGGCTGACTGGGAAGACGAATGCATACCTTACGAGGAAAGCTCAACACTGGCCGCATGGGATGGATTGTCATCAGAAGAAGACCCCGCTGATTGGTGTGTCATTGCGGCGACGCATTGGTCTAATTGGGGAATTTTCCAACCCACGAAATTCAAGATAATCGATTTTGCGGGCGATAATGGTCATGCAGACAGCACTACAGGTAGAAATTCGGCCGGGGATGGAACATCTTTCCCCGGGACTGCAGACGGATCTGAGATTACATACGAAGTAAGTATGACATTCGAGGTAGAAGATCTGGGGGTATCCGAAGTTCCAGCAGATATTGGATGTCTTTTCAGGACTACAGTCAGAGGAGCAGGCACCCATTCTCAGAGCTTGATTCTAACTGACTCGTCAGGAAATGAAATTTGGAGTACAGAAGGATGCGTTTCGGAGACCCTGTACCTAGATGCTGGAAGTACTTACAGTGTTTCTTACATGACCACGTCGCAAGGCATCAACGAGTCTGTAGAGGTAATCACAAGCTTATCTGTGGTTGCATATCAGCCCCTACTGTTGAATGATGATGGTACTTCACTAGTCAGGTCAGAGTCGTCTTTGGATCTGGAGGCCATGTCTACAATGTACATGAAGAATCCAACGTATCACAAGAATCCGAAGAGTCTTGATGCGAAATTGATATATTCATTATTCATACCTTGCCTAGGAGTAGGTGCTTTGGTATTCATGCTCATGAGAAGCATGGCGAGAGGTTACGAATACGAGATGAACAAGTGCTACGGCTGTGATCTTTGTGATGACGCTTGTCCAGTGAGGCTATTCAACTCTGGTGATAAGCTGAACATCATCTACAATACGTGGAACAATGAAGACGACGGGGTTCCTTTGTATTCCTGCCTGACATGCTCTGCTTGTACCAATGCCTGTCCCCAACTAGTGGATTATGATTCATATGTTGACATCAGGAGGAATATGATAGTCGGTGGCCCTCCTGCTACTGAAATTCCCCATACCGTATTGCAGGCAGTCCTAGCTGCTGAGGCAGAGGAAGACGCCGACGGATACTTCATGTCAATCGATGAGTATCCAATTGACTCGAACATCGGGTACTACCCAGGATGCGTCGACTACCTGGATCAAGAAATGATTTTCAGTCACGTGAACGAAGGCTCCATGAATCTAGGCGATGCTACAACATCCGCATTCACGCTATTCGAAGAGATGGGGGAAGACGTCACTTACCTAGGTAGGGATTTCTTGAAGTGCTGTGGTCATGATCAGAAATGGCAAGGAATGACAGAGGTCTTTGAGAAGCTCAAGGCGTATAATCAGAAGAAACTGGGGGAGAGCGGGATTGACACTCTAGTGACATCTTGCGCCGAGTGCTTCAGAACATTCGCCTTGGACTATGAGTTGGAGGACATGAAGGTGATGCATACGACTGAATTCCTGATAGAGAATGGTTTTGACATGAATCTACGATCGGATGATGATGTTACGGTCACTTTCCACGATCCGTGCAGGCTAGGGAGGCAGATGAATATCTATGACCAACCGAGGGACCTCATATCTAGCGTAGAAGGAGTTAACCTAGTAGAGATGGAGCATCATGGCGAAGACGCGCTTTGCTGTGGTGTTTCCAGTATGATGAGCTGCAATGAGAATAGCAGGGCTTTGAGAGTTCAGAGATTCGAAGAGGTAAACGCAACGGGAGCTGACATCATGCTAACATCCTGTCCAAAGTGTGTCTCCCACTTCGAGTGTCTAAAGTTCGAAGGAGACCCCAGGCATGACTTCGAAATATTGGATGTCGTCAGCTTCCTAGCTAGGCAGGTTGAGGCAGGGAAAGGTCAGTGAGCTCTAACCGAAAGCCAACCAACCTGAAAATATAGCCAATAATGCATTTACTGCTATACCATACAAAGTGAATTTTGCAACCTTTATTTGGCGATATCCAAGAGCAGTGAGCCAAATGAAGAAACCTATTAATCCTCCACAGGCAAATGAAATCCATGCTATCTCAGGAGAGATATATATTGTCATCAACACCCAAATAAACGCCCCGTGTGTCAAGCCTATCCAACACATAGGGTCGTATATCCAGAGACTCTCATAGGCTTCCATGTTAGTCGCTAGCGAAACATGGTTAAATTAGTGATGTTTAGACCGTAGCATTGAGAAGAAGGGGCAGGGAGGGTTTTTTGTGACGGACATCAGAGATCTCGTGGCGCGGAGGAAATCTGAGCAACGGAGGATTAAGATTCTTCTAGATGCTAGAAGGTCTGAAGATCAGGCTAAATTGAAGGGCGGAGAGGATGCTGTCGCATGGGTCAAGGAAGAGCAATGCATCGGGTGCGATCAATGTACGATTGTTTGTGACGATGATGCCATAGAGCTGTATGATACCCCACTTGCGAGCCCGATCCTAAATATCGAGGTAAACAGGAAAGCTAAGATTCTGAGAGACCCGTGTACTGGATGTCAGTTATGCGTTCTTGCTTGCCCCACGGATGCAATACTAATGATAGACAGGTGATATTTTGAGTGATGAAGACCCTATTAGATTCGGCGCGGAATTTGGACCGAAGAGGACCGAGAGGACCACAGGAGTATCATTATCGACATTCAAAAACTTAGTATGGGTATCCAATATTGGAGGTTTAATCTTAGTTGCCATAGCTCTTGAGATGATGATTACTGGACAGTTCTTACTTGGTCTTGGGTGTATGATCGGAGGTGTAGCAATAGCCCTTTTCCCCTCAAATTACGAGATAGTGGGAATGGACGAGGGGTATCGTCCATCCGGAATAGAGGAGGAAGAGTCGTGAAAATGAATGGGACTTCCTTCCAGAAACTAGTATGGAGAGAGTTACTTTCTATTCCTCTTGGAGAAACTAGGACATACAAGCAGATTGCTGATGCCATTGGGAAACCTAGCTCATCCAGAGCAGTTGCCAATGCATGTGCGGCGAATCCGTACGCCCCCTTTGTTCCATGCCACAGAGTGATTCGTTCAGATGGAAGAGTTGGTGGTTACTCTGGCCAAGGAGGGACAGGGGGAAAACTCCGAATGCTCGAAGAAGAGGGGTTCAAGCACTCAGAAATAAATGATGAATACGGCCAGAGATGCAAGTGAGGCAATAGCCCAGACCATTAGATAGGTAGACTGCTTCAATTCATCTCCAGCTGGCTCGGCCATGAATAACCCAAGATAGTTTTGAATGTAAATATACCCATCTTAACCATGATTCAAATTAGGGGAAGTAAAATCATTAGCGCGGCCAGGGGCATGAGGACCATCGTTGCATTGTCATCTATATACTTCAACGAAGGTACTTCTCCTAAAACCGTTAGAGGGGCCAGAAGTAGTGAAATAACCAATGGCGTTCCAATCCAGAAGTGACATCCTATCCATACGGCATATGAGGTTAACATTCCTGCCCAAATTGCTAATTTTAGATCTTGCTTCTTTCTCTTTATCTCGCCCATAATCGGATCTACAAAAGTCAGACCAAATATCAGTGGGATACCATAGAGTCCGGATTCAAGGCCAGTTTTTCCATTGTCTGGGGCGATTAACAGAGCCAGTGCTACTGCAAAACCCCCCCATGCAAGTGCAGAAATCTGTTTGGCCTCATATTCACGTTGGCCTATTACCACAATTCCCATCTTTATCCTCAGGGCTTCTATAATTATGAGAGTGATAATTATGCTACTAACCAATTGATCTGGATTCATCCCCAAATAATCGGAAATTTCAACGCCTCTGGCATAGAATATGAGTGGAATTAATGCCATCACCATATGAGTGGCCCTTCTTAGTGCGTGTCCTGTGAATCCCCCAATAGAGTGCTTGACATGATCAGTGTCAAATGGCCTGAGGGGGTCGTTCATTCATTCACCTAGCTAAATCGTCCAGAGCATCATCAAGTGAAATACTTCCGGTTTGTAATTCGTTTATGACCCGATTCAGATTGGGGGACGATAGTAGACGAGAATCCCACAGTGAGATCAATCTTTCTTGTATTTTTATCCTCTCTCTCCAATCGGGGGAATCACAATTCTCCACCAAATCCATCATTTCATCTATTCCCTCGTTCATCTGTGCAGAGACGAGAACGACATCGGGAGATGTCTTTCCGTCAGCAAATGAGAGAGAAGAGCGTATTGATTCAGCGGCTTTGGTAGCCCCCGGAAGGTCTGATTTGTTAATCACTATAATATCTGCTAACTCGATGATACCTGCTTTTTCGGCTTGAATTATGTCTCCTCTATCTGGACCATCAACTAGAATAATTTTATCTGCGAATGCAACTATTTTAATTTCTGACTGGCCTGATCCAACAGTTTCAATAACAATATTCTCCCATCCACAGTAGGATAGTAATTCAATCATCGAAATCAACGATGAAGACATTCCACCTGGATGGCCCCCAGTAGAAAGAGATCTCACATAAACCAACTCTCCTGAGTCGGCGGAGTCCATCCTTACTCGATCCCCCAACAATGCCCCGCCTGACCTTGGGGATGAGGGATCAATAGCCAGAACCGCTACGTTCTGATTTCTTGAATTCCAATAACTGATTATTCTACCTATTAGAGATGATTTTCCAACTCCCGGAGGGCCGGTTATTCCCGTTACCGATGATTTCATTGAAGGATTACTTTCAGGAAAATTGAGCTTCATACCTTGTTCTAGGTAAGTTAGCAGTCTTGACAAGTCCCTCCTATTGCCATTGGCTGCTGATTTTAGGAGGGAGTCTTGATCCATCAATTCCAACGCCACCCATCTTCATCGCCGACTCCAATGGGGACACCTGACTCCACTCTTGAGTTAGCCTCATCTAGGAAGGATAGGATTTCATCGGTTCTTGATCCCGGTCCGAAAATTGCCCTCACACCACTGGAGAACATACTTTCATGATCTCTATCGGGTATTATCCCTCCCAAGAAAACCATTACATTGCCCATCCCTGTTTCCCTAAGAAGATCACAAATTCGTGGCACTAAAACGTCATGAGCTCCCGATAAGGTAGAGAGGCCAAGAGCATTTGCGTCTTCATCCATTACAATTCTTGAAATCTCCTCAGGAGTCCTCCTAAGACCGGTATACACAACTTCGTGACCTCCATCCCTAAGAGATCTGGCGATTACTTTGGCACCTCGATCATGGCCGTCAAGGCCCGGTTTGGCCATTACTATCTTCATAGTATCAAATATGCGAACCGGTGACCCTCCTTGAAGCAACCGCAGGCCATATTTTCACGTTTTCATTAGTAAGACATATTGACGTCCCAGCATATGGAGGTACATGAGTGCAGATGACGCACGCGTTGAAGAGCTTCGGAGGCGTAAGGCACAAGCCATAGCAGGAGGCGGTCAAGCGAGGGTATCGGCGCAGCACTCCAAGGGAAAATTAACGGCTCGGGAGCGTTTAGATCTGCTCTTAGATGACGGTTCTTTCATGGAAGTGGATCCGTTGGTAGAGCATAGGTGCAGGGACTTTGATATGGATAGGAATGTAATCCCAGGAGATGGGGTAGTGTGTGGGCATGGCACCATAGGGGGGAAGATAGTTTACTGCTTTGCACAAGATTTCACAGTATACGGTGGCTCTCTCGGGGAGATGCATGGACTGAAGATTTGCAAGATTCTTGATATGGCCCTCAAAACTGGGTCTCCTGTTATTGGGCTGAATGATAGTGGGGGTGCAAGGATACAGGAGGGCGTGGCTAGCCTTGGCTCTTATGCTGAAATATTCTTCAGAAACGTCAGAGCAAGTGGTGTCATACCACAAATTTCAGTCATCATGGGCCCCTGTGCAGGAGGAGCAGTCTACTCTCCAGCGATTACTGATTTTGTTATTATGGTAGATGGGACTTCCCATATGTTCATCACCGGACCGGAAGTAATCAAGACAGTAACTAACGAGGAGGTTTCCTTTGAGGACTTGGGAGGTGCTTCGACTCATGCTACAAAGTCTGGTGTGACTCACTTCACTGCAGTAGATGATGAAGAGGCTTTAGAACTGACAAGAGAGCTGATTAGTATGTTACCTTCAAATAATCTACAGAAAGCTCCCGTTTTACCAACCAGGGATTCAATAGATAGGACCTGTGACAAATTGCAAAGTTTAGTTCCAGATAATCCCAAAGAGCCATATGATATCATTGTGGCAATAGAAGAGACAGTAGATGATGGGGCATTCTTAGAGGTCCAGTCAGAATATGCAATGAACATAGTAGTCGGATTTGCTAGATTAGGAGGGCATACTATTGGAGTGGTTGCTAATCAGCCTAATTTTCTTGCCGGGTGCTTGGATATTGATGCATCGATTAAGGCGGCTAGATTCGTAAGATTCTGTGATTCATTCAATATTCCTCTTCTAACGTTTGTAGATGTTCCCGGTTTTCTTCCAGGTGCTAGCCAAGAGTGGGGGGGGACGCTCTTCCGATCTGCCAAGTTACTTTATGCATATGCCGAGGCTACGGTTCCTAAGTTGACAGTTATTACCAGGAAGGCTTACGGGGGCGCTTACGATGTTATGTCATCCAAACACATTAGGGGAGATTACAACGTTGCATGGCCCTCTGCGCAACTGGCAGTTATGGGAGCGGAGGGAGCGGTACAAATTATTCATAGAAGGAGGATCGCCTCTTCTGGAAATCCTGAACAGGAGAGGGAGAGGCTAGTAGATGACTATGAAGATACTTTTGCAAACCCATACCGTGCAGCCTCTCTTGGATATCTTGATGATGTTATTCAACCAAGTGAGACGCGTAGCGTTATGGCCAAAGCACTCGGTGCACTACTTGAAAAGGAAGAGGTGCGACCAGCTAGAAAACATGGTAATATTCCACTTTGAGGTGTTTTTTTGGACGGTAATAGATTGTTTAAATTGAGGGTGGTAGCGATGGTTGCTGTTATTCTAGAAGAGGAAGGAGGGGAGTTTATCCAACCCTCTTCACAGAGAGACAGGGGCGAGGAGTGGGCCAGAGACCATCGAAGAGTAATTATTGGCAGGAGGAACCTGTTCAGGGCTAAATCTAAGAGGAGTTCTTCCAGGTGATTTGATGAGCGACAAAAGGAAAGTAAATGTCGATGGGGAAGATTTTGAAGTCTCCATGGAGAAAGAAGGAGATTTTTGGAAGGTCGAAGTAGAAGGTAAAATATTCTCTATCAAAGTAGATGGCAGTAAAGGAGGATCACTATCTCCTAGGAAAAAGAAGGGAGCTCGGAAGGCTAAGAGGTCCGGAGTAGTATCATCATCAATTCCGGGAAAAATTATTTCCATCTCAGTGAGCCAAGATGAGTTTGTCTCCGAGGGGGACGTCATAATGATATTAGAGGCCATGAAGATGCAGAATGAGATTCAGGCTCCTATTTCTGGAAAAATTACTGAGTTGAATTGTGAACCAGGCGATAGTATCGAGGCAAATTCCCCCCTAATGGTAATTGAACCCCCTATTGACGATTCTAAATAGAGAGGTTTCAATAGCGAATGCCTACAGGCCGAAGTATGGTCAAATGCGACTTTCCTCGATGCTCCTCTGAAGGAAGTGTGGTTAGTCGATTATCGCCCAAAGGTTTCCTTGTTGCTACGGGGAATAAAGCCTACTCATTCAGAGAGGCTTACAAGAGATTTACTTATTGTGATAAATGCCATGATGAATTGATGAAATCAGTTTGGAATAGAGTTAGAGAGACAGATGAAAAGGGCGACGATCACGTCGCTCCAACGGCAATCTGATCAGATTAGTCCTAGAGCGTCTTCTATCCTATTCATCTCAGGCCCGGTTGAACCAGTTCCTACCATTGCATGGGTATCACTGGCAGCACAACCCGCACCGATGAAAGGAGAGCCGAAACTGACTGTCCCTACCATAATTGGAACGCCTAAAGTATCCTCGATGAGCTTTGCCTCATCTGTTGTAATATCTGGATGAGCCAATGCCCCGTTAGAATTCGCCACTAGCATACTGCCAACTGTGTCATGCCCTGCAACTTTACATCTTACTGCATTTACGCCCAATACTTCTCCGATCATTTCAACACCATCTGCACCTGGTGGGACCACTGGACTCACAATGGCACCAATTTCATTGCATTCGACTAGATTTCCTGCGGCATTAACACCGCTCTGCATAACTACAACGTCTCCAAAGCTTGTTAGCTCATCGAGGTCTTCTTCTGTGGCAATATCTGCTACAGCGATACCCTTGCTATTTCCCTTCAATAGGCTCCCAACCAACGAGGACCCCCCTACCATGAATGGATATGTTTCGATGTCGAAGGCACTTCCGATTTCCTCTACTGCCTCTGAGCCAAGGGATCTTGGAACGAATAATACATCGCCGATTACAGACAAGTAAACGCCGACTTGGCTGTGACCCAAAATATCACCAGTGGAAATTCCCAACTTACCACTCCGTATTTTTCCTCACAGGGGCTTAATGAATAATTTTTTGCGGGGATAAAGAACTGTTTCCAGAACTTCTGAGAAAGAAAGAAGGCACAGCGACGATCGTTCCCGTGGGCTCTCGCACCACAGTACAGGAATCGACGCAGGAGGTCTTGACTTCCGGGTTCGATATGGGACCGGGTATTACCCCTCCGCTATGGCCGTGCACAACTTTCTTTCGAATGTGTGAATTGATATGCTTGATTGAACAGAGGCCCATACAGGGCTTAATATGTGAATTCTTGATGCTCGGGGGATTAGTGCAGCTGGGCTGAACACCTCGGTCGAAACCTCGGTGCTTACACCCGCTGTCTATCAATCTCGTCTTTTACGAGTCCCCTGAGGTGCCTCGTCTTTCGGGCGACTTCGAGCTTAGATGCTTTCAGCTCTTATCCGCATGGAGCGTGGCTACCCAGCATTGCCTTGTCAGACAACTGGTAAACTAGTGGC
>DAOI01000032.1 GCA_002501805.1 Euryarchaeota archaeon UBA463
CAATGTCGGATGCGCGGAGCGGGGACCTGGAGCTCTCCAGGATAGCCTCAAGAATAGAGGCTGGTGCCCCAAGTGCAGTACTATTCTCCATGGCAATTTCCGTCGTACTGGTCACTGCAGGGATAATCTACGTTCTGGTTGCTAAGTCAGTACCCTTCTACCAAGCCTTTGGTTGTGGGGCGGACATGTTCGATCCCCCTGATGATTGGTCAGAGGGTGTGCAATCTGATTTATGGGGAGCGGCAAACTATAGTGAGGGGTCCATAACAGACCCCTTCTACCTGGACAGCCTCTGCATAGTTGACTGGAATAACGATTCTCTGATTAAATTAGGTGAACCACTTGTTGTTTTCGAACGGGACAGGGACTCCGATGGAGTGGCAATCTTGGATGATAATGGCGAATACACTGGTAATTGGACGGCCCACGAAAAAAGAGGCTATATCCTGACTTATCTAGACAATAATCCTCAACACAATTACTCTGAGTCTGAGGGAGAAGATATCCGCGATGCGTACATCCCATTGGGAGTAATGAGGGAGAATGAGGGGGCCTTGATTCTCCATCAAGTTGATGCGGATCTTAAGAGGGATTGGGTAGTTATTACATGGGCTGGTTCCGATAAGGCAAATTTAGATGTTGACGGTGACGGCAAACCAAACGTTGGCGTCGATGAAAGGGGGGCCGATCTCGACGATGATATTGATGATGACGGATTCGATAATTACAGAGATCCAGACATGGACAATGATGGGATTCCCAATGCCCATGACCCAGATCCCCGAGTGCCCAACGTAGATCGATTTGGCCTCTTTTTGGGGGCATTGACAATTTTTGTAGTATTGATGAATCTATTCTCTCCCGTTTGGCTATCAAGGCTCTCAACAGAGCATATAGAATCAGTTATATCTCCTCTAGGCTCATTCTCAATGGTACTGGTTTCTGTTGGATCGTTAGCCATTTTGACTCCTCTTTCACAGTCTACCATCTCATATCTTCTTATGATTAATATCATTGCAATCATCTTCCTATGGACTTCAAGTAAGAAATTCCCGACCAGTCCTATGGTTGTTGCCCTAGCTCTTTCATGGCTAGCAATCGAGCCAACACATGAGATCCAGACTGGCCACTTGGTTTCTTTTGGCCTTTCACTATTGCTCCTGAGGGTGACCATGTCGGACACTAGAAATCGTACTCTAGAGAAGATTAAGAAAATAGAGAAGTCCGAAGTCAAATTCAATCCAGTAAATACCCTCAAGCTGAGAGAACTAAATAGGGTGATAATTTTACTATTCCTGGGTCTTCTGAACCCCTATCTGCTACTTTTTGCTGTGTTGGCCCATCCACTGTATGACCTAAGAATATTCATTGGAGATCATATCGGGCAGTCTAGGCAGTATAACTGGACGAGTCAGAGAATGGCATATCTTGACTCTGATTTCAGAGCCTTATTGCTTGTAGTAACATTAGTTGCTATAGTAACCAGCTTTTTCGATTTGGTTGCTAGAGTTGATGGAAGTTTGGGGGAGTTCTTGACTCAGACCCTATGGAGGACTGACATAAGGACTGTCTCAGTTGTCACAGTAACTGATAATCTAAGTATCGGCGTCAACGCACTTCTTCAAACTACACTGCAAGTGGCTCTCGGTGCACTAGTTATTGCAATTCCACTGGGACTTGGAACAGCGATATTCCTTTCAGAATATGCAAGCCCTAGGACTGCTAACTTAGTGAAGCCAATTCTTGAGATACTAGCAGGAATACCATCTGTAGTATACGGATTCTTCGCATTCGTCGTTATCTCTCCAATCGTAATGGATATCGGAGGCATACTTGTTGATTGGGGATGGATGGCCCAAGATCCTCAACCTTTCAATCCTATTAATGGAGCAGTGGTCGTTGGAATTATGATCACTCCCTTAATCGCCAGTCTCTCGGAGGACGCATTAAGATCAGTTCCAAACAATCTGAGAGAGGCATCATATGCCTTAGGTGCTACTCCTGTTGAAACTACCTTCAGAGTCGTGGTCCCATCGGGGCTTTCAGGAATACTGGCATCGGTAATACTAGCATTCTCAAGGGCTATCGGCGAGACCATGGCAGTCACACTTTCAGTAGGAACAGCCGCATACTACACAAAGAATATGTTCCTTTCATCTCAAACTATGACGGCTTATATCGCCAAGAAGATACAGGGTGATCTTCCGGCAGGGACTTCAGCTTACTATTCTATGTTCGCTGTAGGACTCTATCTATTCATAATTACTCTAGGCTTGAATATAATCGGACAGAGAATTATGCATAGATTCAGGGAGGAATACGAATGACCGAAAAATTCAGTCTATTCGGAGTCTCTAATCTCCCTCTCAGATCAAGAAAGAGGAGGGACAGAGTCGCCAATGCAGGTAGAGTCACATTCATCACAATATCACTAATCTGCGCCCTTATTCTTGCGACTATGGTTACCAGAATATACAGCGAGGCATATGTCCCAGAGACTGAAACAGAGGTAATAGGAATTGAAGAAAACAAAGACGTCTCCGAGACTGTTAAATCATGGAATGTCGAGACATGGAATGATGACTGGGTTCTCGATGACCCCAAAAGAGATCGCTCTAACGTGACTTTAAGAGCGGAATGGACGGAAGTAAAATTCGAAGCGTTCAATGATGATGGAATTCTTAGAGACGCCGATGGGAATCCAATATACTTTGATAGATCCAGGGACATTCAAAGATACCTCTGCGATCAAGGGCTGATGACCAATAGTTACGCACCATATGACTCATGGAATCCTTCTCACTTACTTCCCTGGAATGAGAGAGAATCTGCCACATTTGATCCACTGGAGGATGAGAGAGTGGATATTTTCGTCAGAGATGAAGCCCCAACTCCGAGACTTGGGGACTTCTGGATAGACACATCTGATGACCATGCTCAGTACATATGGAAGGGACTAAGGTGGGAGCCTGTGATCTCAGAAGCTGACTTCACAACCGCAATATCACAAATTTATCCGTTCGTTGGAGAGGATAGACACCCTGTATGGGGCAATGACAAGCTTTGGATATATCATAGCTCAGTAGAGCCAATCTTCAAGTCCAATGGAGATATTTGGATAGATACTGATATTTCTGAGGAGATGGATGTCGTTCACATCTATAATTACTCCCTATGGCAAGAAAACAGGTTCACAACTGGTTGGGGTTGGGAAAATTTCAGCAGGTCCGAAATTCCAGAACCAATACTGAATCCCTCATCAGTTATAGGAGAAATGCAACCGGAATTCTGTACTCGTGCTGAAGTTGCCCAATTCATCTTAGAAAAGGGCTTAACCGGTTTATATGATGTATACGATCTGTCTAATTTGGGAGGTTACGATTTCAGAGCAGTCCCTGGGACCTCTAGGGATATTCACGCCGATTTATCAATTACTCTGACTTCAGATTGTTCTGAGTGCGATAGGATAACTCTAGAGTTAATTTCATCGGGAGAATTTTTGAGAGATGGCGAAGTAGTCGACTCTATTGCCCTACATCCAGCTCAGGTAGGACAATCGGGCCTGGGGGTTTTGACTCTCGAGCATCGTATGAACTATACAGTAACTTACTCACAGATAGGGGGGCCCCCAAGTGATGCCAGGGAAAGCTCGTATAAGGAAGTAGGAGAGTTTATTCTCGGCCCTTTTGAAACATGGTTCAATTCAAGGATTTTCGATGATGGAGATCAAGATAATGATGGTATTAGGGACTGGTGTGACAGCGACATAGATGGAGATAATCTCTTGAATCCAATTATCGGGGGGGATGAACAATGTCCTGATGCTCCGGTAATCGGATTTGAAGGATGGATGATAGACGAGAATTTAGATGGAGTCCATGATCAGGTTTCTGATGACGACATAGATAACGATGGCATCAAGAATCTAGTAGATGGACAGGGTCACAATGTTGACGCGCTTTGGGCAAAGTTCGACCATGTTCAGCTTGATAATTCTCTGACATCCTCAGAGACATTATCTCATTATATGGATATCACTTTGGAATCCTGCGAGCAATCTCCTTCCTCAGAACAATGCGTGATAGATGAAGCCTCACTTTCGGAGCTTTTGGAGATTTGGAATTATGTAATTTCCGCAGAGGGCAGAATGTGTGATGAGACGTACAAAGACGACTACCCGGAGAGGGCCAAGGCCGATTGCCTCAGAGCAAAAGAATTCAATTCTAACCCGCCTACAAATGCAGATAATTGGTGCTACGAATCAAGATTATTACTCCAGCCACAAGTTTGGTCTGGTTTCTGTGGGATCCCAGCTAGCTATGAATCAGGTCTTGATTCATACGAGGATCCATTTCCAATCCAGGAGATTATTGCCTTCTCCTTACTCATCATAAGCGCCCTAGCAATGATTAGGCCTGGGGCAGTAGTGTCTATTTTTAGGAGGTTACTTACCAGAATAGACGATAAATTCGGATATGATGGCGAGGAGATTAGCGGATGGTCATACATAATTTATTCCTCGGAATTGATAGGTAGGATCGTCTCACTAGTCTTCAGAATAGTCGTACTTCTATTAGGAATTTTCATCATATCGTCTACAATATCATCAGAATTATATCTGATATTCAAATTGTTCCTGCTCACAATTGGGACATCGATCACTCTTCTTTCTTCACTAGGGGTGATTGCGAGTATTTGGTCGATATGGGGCCTGAGGCCTGAAGAGGGAGTCAGGCCATCTGAGGGATTCACTGAGGGGGCCTCGCTAATTGTTACAATTACCAGCTACTTGCTAGCAATTGGATGGGTCTTCAATAGTGGTTTCATAGTAGGATCAATATGTTTGCTTATGTCGGCCTCCGCTTTCAAACGCCTCATCGAGGGAGCATCCCAACTCACCCGTTCGAAGGATATTAATGAGGACAGAGTCAAGAGAGTTGTTATGGGAAGAGACGGATGGATTCTCGTTGCTTCAGTCGTAATGATAGTTGCTTTCTTCACAATACCGTTCGAGATAGTTAACTCCTTCATATTCTCGAACTATCCTTCACAGCAACCCTACAGAGCGGGACTGAGGGCGGCCTTCTGGGGCAGTGTTTACGTTGTGGGTTACACAATGCTGTTCGCAATTCCAGTTTCCATTGGAGGGGCTATATGGCTGGAGGAATACGCGCCAAAGAATTACTGGCAGTCGGCGATTCAGACATTAGTTACCAATCTAGCTGGAGTTCCCGCAGTAGTTTTCGGCCTATTCGGACTAGCTCTTTGCTCATCCAGCTCAGGATTCGGGCTAGGTCTCGGAGGGACAATACTCACCGCTGGAATAACGATGGCTACAA
The DNA here is from genome assembly GCA_002501805.1 of Euryarchaeota archaeon UBA463. GTDB lineage: Archaea > Thermoplasmatota > Poseidoniia > Poseidoniales > Thalassarchaeaceae > MGIIb-O5. The sequence continues at coordinate 5,340 of DAOI01000032.1, forward strand.
TGGCAATGCCTACGATAGTAATTGCCAGCCAAGAGGCACTTAGGGCGGTTCCCCCATCTCTTCGCCAAGGGGCATTTGGTGTCGGTTGTACAAAGTGGCAGGTGATTAAGGACCATGTCCTTCCTCACGCTATGCCAGGTATGATGACCGGTACTATCCTAGCTATGTCGAGGATAATGGGCGAGGCAGCTCCCCTGATACTCGTCGGTGCAGTAACCTCTGTTTTCCAAGAACCCGACCCATTCTATTTCGTAGACTACACAGTACTGCCTACCCTGGATGGATTTATTTCTTGGATTCCTGGGCTTGAAGTTGCTCTGACAGAATTGCCTATGTGGGCCGATCGGCCAATAATGACTGCCGACCCTACATCATTTACCCACTGGGGCTCTAACCCTAGCGGGAAGTACACTGTTCTCCCAGTCCAGGTATACACATGGACCGATCAGCCAGAGGAGGGATTCAAAGTCGCAGCCGCAGGAGCTTCCTTGGTACTGCTGGGGACCCTAGTCATGGTTAACTCAGTGGCAATTTTGGTTAGGGCGCACTACAGAAAATTCTCGAACGCATAGAAGGTGATTAAATGACGGACCAAAATCAAATAGAAACAAAAAAGAAGCTAGAAAATACGGATGAGTCATCATTCGATATCGACAGGGATAGCATAGTATCGACAACCGATTTGAATATCGACGGCACTCCACATATTGAAGTGAAGGGACTTAATCTAAGATATGGCTCAGCTCAGGCAATTTATGATGTATCGGTACCAATAGAAAGGAATTCAGTTACCGCATTCATAGGTCCTTCTGGGTGTGGCAAGTCAACCTTGTTGAGATGCCTCAACAGGATGAATGACCTTATTCCAATCTGTAATTATGATGGAGAGATACTCTATGATGGAGAAGATATCAATCAACCTTCTACCGACCTAGTCAGGCTAAGGAGGAAAATTGGAATGGTCTTCCAGAAGCCAAATCCGTTCCCCAAGTCAATTTACGATAATGTTGCTTATGGGGTCCAGCTGCACTACAGCCCATCTAGGAGGAAAATGAATGAGATAGTTGAGAGCTCACTCATAAAATCTGCACTCTGGGGGGAGGTCTCGGATAGGTTGCATGAACTCGGCACCAGTTTATCAGGGGGGCAACAACAGAGATTATGCATTGCTAGAACGATCTCAGTCGAGCCAGATATAATCCTCATGGATGAGCCATGCTCCGCTCTGGATCCAATAGCTACGGCTAAGATAGAGGATTTAATTCTTGAACTTAAGGAGCATTTTACTGTAGTGATAGTTACCCACTCGATGTCTCAGGCCCAAAGGGTGTCCGATTACACAGCTTTCATGTTCCTCGGGAGGCTGATTGAATTTGGAAAGACAGAGAAAATTTTCAATAACCCTGAAAAGGAACTAACTGAAAGGTATATTACAGGAAGGTTTGGTTGATTTTATAGACCCGGTGAGGACTAGATTAGATGGCGACGTTGCGATAGTTGCTGAACGAATTGAGGATTTATGATGTCTAATGGAGTTCTGATTGCAGTAGAGGGACTTGACGGAAGTGGTAAGTCCACTCAGGCCCACTTATTGGTCGAATGGCTCAGATCCATGGGAGCACCAGTACACCATACTGAGTGGAACTCAAGCCCATTGGTTGCATCGTCAACGAAGAAGGCAAAGAAGCAAAAGAGGCTGAAACCCGAAACATTCCACCTAATACATGCTGCGGACTTTGCAGACAGATATGAGAGGCAGATTCAACCGCTTATAGAAGTCGGAGGAATAGTCGTCTGCGACAGGTACAAATTTACAGCATTGGCAAGGGACGGATCAAGGGGAATTGACAGTGATAGGATTGAGAAGTGCTACAGTTTCGCCAGAGAACCAGACCTCACACTTTACTTCAAAGTAAGTCCAGACGTATCGCTTTCAAGAATAAATAAGGGTAGGTCACAACTGAAGTACTACGAGGCTGGAATGGATATGAATCTATCAGAAGATCCATTCGAATCATATCTATTACTACAAGGAAGACAGAGAGAAATCTATGATGGCCTAACTCAATCTGGAAGAATGGTAGAAATAGATGCAGACAGAACAATTCCTGAGGTCCTAAGGTCAGTTAGGGAAATCATAAATGATAAATTTGACATCGATTCGATATCCATATTGGACCCCAAGGATAGGATGAACGAGACATTGGATTTTTCCATTAAAAAGTAACATTGAGGTGAAAAAACTTGGGCACTGGACGATTGATTGTTTTCGAAGGACCAGACCACGTTGGCCGCTCAACACATGCGGAGGCTTTACGCCAGAAATTAGAGGCCAATGGAGTTCCTGTCATCATAACTGGCCTAGCACGGTCACAAATCCTAGGTGACCTGATAAAATCAGGAAACAAGGATATCCATGACTTCGGCCCAAAAACAAGGGCACTGCTTTACGCGACAGATTTAATGGATCAAATTGAAAATATCATCAAACCCTCAATTAATGCGGGCTTCGTGGTGATTGCTGATCGCTACATTTTCACACCCATGATCAGAGAATCCCTTCGAGGAGTAGATACGGATTGGAGTATGAACCTCTATGTCAACGCGCCTAATCCGGATCTTACCATCCTCCTCAAGTCGGGGCCTAGGAGATTGCTACAGAGGGTTATCTACAGTGGCAATGTAGGTACGTTGAGCAGATTTGAAAGCGGTATGGATCTGGGATTCTCTACCATACCCACAGTGTCTTTCTTAGAATACCAGTCGAAGCTTAAGTATGCATTCGATAAATTCGCAGAAGAGAGGGGCTTCCTTTCGATCTCAACAAGTAAGAGCAAACCTGAGGTCTCAGGAAAAATCTGGGATGAAGTTTTCCCTATCGTCAAGGACCTTATTTTCAATGACTCCTGAGTTAGAATTCTTAAACGAATATAGGTGGAATTGAAATGTCCAAAATAACATTAGAAATCGAAAGAAAATTCTCCATCAAGGATGCAAAATCTTTGCCTGAAGGCTCAGAATATTCAATTAAACAGTGGTACCTCCCCAAGAAAGCCTACTCCTTCGATGGTAGAAATCTGACAATTTCTAATTGTATCTCAGTTTTCGCAGTATCCAAATCTCTGTCAGACGCAATCAGTAAGGCACTTTCTCGAAAAAGACCCACGGTTCGTATCCGAATTATTGATGGAAATACGGCATGGCTAACTATCAAAGGAAAAACCAAGAATTACGCTCGTATTGAATTGGAGTGGCCAATAGATATCGATAAGGCAAAAGCGACCGTTGAATCAAATGTTTGGCCAAATGTTGAGAAAATACGGAGGTATATAGATACTGACGATCTGACCTGGGAAGTCGATAGGTTCCTTGGGGATAACGAAGGACTATGGCTCGCGGAAATAGAAATTCCCTCAATCGATACAAAATTCAAGGCTCCTTCTTGGGTGAATCGTGAAGTTTCCCATATTTCCGAATTATCTAGTCACAAACTCGCAAAGAAACCCTTTACTACATGGGGAAAAGGACTCATTTCCAGAGCGCTGTAGAATAAATATTGACAGCAAAATGTTACGAATCCGGCAGAAAACAACACACAATCCTCTCCATGTGAAAGCAAGTCACAACCCATGAACCATGACATTAGAATCATGTAATCTATAATTAGTACAGTTTCTGTTTAAACTATCATGGATGACTTAATTACTTGGTCAAACCAGTAAATCCCTTTGAAAGCCATCAAAGTATATCAGATGTAAAACAATACAGAGGTATTGTGTAACATAATTCGAAATTAAGTATAGATTGACTATAGTAGGAAATAGTTTTCAATTTACAAAATAGTATACGTGGGGACATGATATGTAAGGATTGTATTCTGGAAATAAATAGTTGATACTATGTATAACAACAAGAAGATAAGTACAGCTTTAATGCTGATAATGATGACCTCAGTCCTAGCGGGCTGTGTAGGCGGAAGTACAGATGTGGATGTCGATACCAGTTTAGTCGATCTCCAGCCCGCCTCAGCAAATGATTGCCCCGAGGGTGGAATATTGATCCATATTGGGATAGATGACAATGAAAATGGAAACCTAGATACTGCAGAGAGAACCGAGACTCACGCCGTCTGCAATGGCGCAGATGGAGAGGATGGAGAAAGGGGATTCCGAGGCCTCACTGGTGCATCCGGTGAGGATGGTTCCAATGGCGCCAACGGAGACTCAGGACTCCCTGGAGAGAAAGGGGAACAAGGAGAAACCGGTGAGACAGGAAGTACAGGTCCAGTGGGCACTACGGGGGCAGATGGTACCCCTGGAGCAGACGGACAGGACCTAGTCCACTGTCTCGCAGGAGACGGAGCAGCGAATGTCCATTCAATGGTGGAATACTGCCCCGACAGCACGACTATCCTTTCTCAGGGCTATTCACACACGTGGTCTCTTGTCGGGAGCTTCCACTCAGCACCAATTGGTTGCGACATGGGAGAGGACGAGTGTGAGGGATACGCGGAAGTACCAGCTTACGACGTAGTGTCGCAAAGGGCCTTCGTGGTAAATGCTGAGGACAGTTCTGTAGACATCATAGACATGAGCACACCGAGCATGCCAACACTCCACTACAGACTCGTGATTTCCAACGGAGAGCCAAACAGCGTGGCAGTCAGCTCTAACGGACTAGTCGGAGTAGCAGTGGCGGTCGACCCAAAGCAGGACAATGGGCTCGCAATGTTCTTTGATACCGATGGGACCCTTGTTGGCTCGATCGTAGCTGGCGCACTACCAGACATGATCACCTTCACAAACGACGGAACCAAGGCTTTGGTCGCCAATGAGGGAGAGCCAGACGATGACTACGTCGTCGATCCAGTTGGCTCAGTTACAGTGATTGATGTATCCGATACTACAAGCCTAACAGCAACACAGGTTGGATTCACATCCTTCAATTCACAGATGGCTACTCTGGAAGCTAACGGAGTAAGGATATTCGGGCCAGGTGCAACAGTGGCCCAGGACTTGGAGCCGGAGTACATCGCCGTTGCTGGTGACGACTCGACTGCAACAATAGTAATGCAGGAGAACAACGCGGTCGCTACTCTCGATCTATCGACCAACACCATAACAGGAATCCATGCCCTCGGGTTCAAGGATTACTCAACACTATCACTCGATCTTAGTGACAGGGACGGAGGAGTCAACTTCCAGAGCTGGGACAACGTCAAGGGCATGTACCAACCCGATGCAATGACCTCATTCGTGGCTAGTGACGGAATCACCTACTATGTCTCTGCCAACGAGGGCGATGCAAGGGATTATGATGGATACTCCGAAGAGGAGAGAGCCGATGATCTAAGTCTAGATGCGACCTCCTTCCCTAATGGTGTTTCAGATGCCGATCTCGGCCGCTTGAAGACGACCACCGCTGATGACTGTGGAGACACAGATGGTGACGGGGACATAGACTTCATTTGCAGTTACGGAGCTAGGTCATTCTCTATATGGAAGTATGACAGCAACGGGGACTTCGTACAAGTATGGGATAGCGGCGACGAAGTCGAGCACCTGATGGCAGTGAATGATCAGTGGCTGAATTCATACACAGGATCAAGGAACGACGACAAGGGTTCTGAGCCAGAGGGTGTTATCACTGGCGAATTCGCAGGCAAGACCCTCGCATTCGTAGCTTTGGAGAGATCAGGCGGAGTGATGATCTATGATGTCACTAATCCCGCCTATCCGTTCTTCGTCCAGTACGTGTACATGCACGGCCACGTATCTCCCGAGGCAATGGCATTCGTATCGGGAGCAGATAGTCCCAACGGAGCACCAATGCTGATAGTGGCAAACGAGGTTAGCGGAACAGTAGCAGTTCTTCAGCCATTAATTTAGGCCGAGTGACATAAGGGGGCCGGGGGGATATCTCCCCGGCTCCTATCAAATCATCTGGAGATTAGGGACCCATTTGACTGCTTTCCTAGATTTATCTTCGAGTATTTGATAAATCATCAATACTACTCCCTCATCGGGTCCCGGTCTAACTTCAATATCTGCGAAAGAGCCCTCATTGGTCCTCAACCTCAGAATCTTCACTTCATCATCTCTATTCATTTCAATATTCAGTACATCATCACTCATCTATTCATCCTCCAAATCCAATATTAATGCCTTGAAAGGTTGACCCGATCCCGGCGTTGGAATGTATTCCTGGTGGCATATAAATGATGTATGATACACCTTCATCGTCAAGAATTAGTACCTCTGTTTCGAGACAGCTATCTCCTATGCAGAAAATTTCAGTGGTACCAATCCCATCGATATCACCCGAAACAAACCCTCCTTGAGATACTAAAAATGAGAGTATTGCAATTGAAGATATCAAGATCGAGGAAAAAATAACCATGCCCGAGTGGGAATATCTCATGTTGTCGCATCGACGTCTCCTTTATAGTGATTATTTAAACTATATAGATTATATACGTATTTTGCCCAATATTTCATTAGAATCAAACAATTAAATCATCAAGTAGTGAGTAGGCTCCAATTCTTGCCTCATTTGGAGCTATGTCATCCGATTATTCCGGAAACTGCCTCGGTCTGCGTCAGGTAGACCAAGAGTCCCAAACCAGCGAAGATCATCATCCAAGAGCCAGTCGCCTTGACCACCCCGGTGGATCTCCTGAGGAAGCTGATCATCGCCTGCCGCCCCATTCCGACAAGTACCGTCACCATCACCATCAGCAGGGTCACAGAGAGGATCAATCCGCCGAGGCCAGCCACGAAGGCCCCCTCTCCAACGACCGCCAGCCATGCCACGAACGGGAAGACCGCGGCGGCCGTACAATCCACTGACGCGGCGGAATACCCTATTCCCCACAGGAACATGT
>DAOI01000002.1 GCA_002501805.1 Euryarchaeota archaeon UBA463
TGGTTGGTCGCAAGGTCCTATTGGCAGTAACAGGAGGCATAGCAGCAGTGGAATCTATCAAACTCTGTCGAGAGCTCAGGAGACACGGTGCTCATGTTTCCCCGATGATGACTAAGGAGGCCACGAAGGTAATTACTCCACTGGCGCTATCTTGGGGTTCTAATAGTGATATTATATCTAATTGGGACTCCTCTATGTCGCAATTAGAAGACTATGACGGAATCATTGTCGCCCCTGCAACTAGGAATACAATTTCTAAGCATCTGAATGGAATTATCGACTCTCCAGTGATGATGGCACTTTCGGCAGCTAGGGGAAAAGCCACGCCATTAATTTTCGTCCCTTCCATGCATTCAGACCTCTTCGATGACCCGGTTACGAGTGAGATCATTTCTCAGTTATCGGCAGAAGGATCACATGTTATTATTGACCAAGAGAAAGAGGGAAAGAGAAAGCAACCAAGTCACATCAGGATAGTTGCAGAATTCAGTAACATCATCAATTCCGACCTCCCCAATAGAAAGAGGATAGCAATTACTCTGGGTTCGAATCTTGCACCTATAGATGATGTTCGTAGCATAATCAATCATTCCTCAGGAACAACAGGTTGGTCAATATCAGAATACCTATACAGAATGGGTCATGATGTTTTTTGCTTAGCTGGCCGTACGAGCTATTATCCCAATTTCAATCTACCAAATGTAAAATACGCTGACCATCCAATAGAAATGCTAGAAGAAGCAGTCGATATCTCCTCTTCATTTTCACCAGAAGTTTGGATTTTTTCCGCCGCAGTACTAGATTATGTTCCCGAGTCTTTCCAAAGTAAGATACCAAGCTCCAAAGAAGGAATTCAAATTAATTTGGCCCCTACACAGAAGCACATTCCTGAAATATTGAAGGCAACAGGTCAATGCTACTCAATTGGATTTAAGTTAGAAAGTAATGTAGATTTGGAACAACTATTGGAGAAGGCATCCTCACAAATCTCTCGATATTCTATGGACGCTGTTTTTGCAAACAGATTAGAGGATCTTGACAATCCTGATTCTCCGAGGGCATGGCTACTTGATTCTGATGGTAAAAGCTCAGAAATACCAGATCTTACGTCTCTTTGTGAGATAATCGAGTCCCTAATGACAAATTAATGGCCACATGATACGAATTATTCAAACCATCTCCGTACACGGCGGTACATGGGCAACCCTAGGAAGGCTAAGAGAGGAATTCCTCCAAAGTCTGAATTCAACTCTTGGTACCCCTCAATTGTGGAGATAGCCGACTTAGTTGACAAGAGATATCCGATTAAGGGAATGGATGTTTGGAAGCCATATGGTTTGAGGGCAATGTCACTTATTGACTCCCTTACGAGAAATCAGATGTCTATGACCGATCATCATGAACATAGATTCCCTCTGCTGGTGCCAGAAAATTTATTGGATAAGGAGAACAAACTAGTATCTAGGTTGAAGGCCGCCAGAGAAGCTGGAGTAGACCCTTCGGAACTCAGAATGGATGAAGAAGACTCGGGATTCAAGAAAGAGGTATACTGGGTAACTCATGGGGGGGAAAACGAGTTAGACTCTCCGATGTTTCTTAGGCCAACCTCTGAGACCCCAATGTACACGATGTTCTCCCTATGGGTCAGAAGCCATACGGATCTCCCACTGAAGACCTTCCAGATTGTCAATACCTTCCGCTACGAAACTAAGCAGACTAGGTCATTCATCAGAGTAAGGGAAATCCACTTTTTCGAGGCACACACCGTACATGCGGACGAGCAGGGGGCTACAGAACAGATTTCTGAGGATGCCCATATGGTCCAGAGTATCTTGCACGATCTCTGCCTCCCTAATCTGGTTTCTAAAAGGCCAGTATGGGATACATTCCCCGGTGCTTGGTACACCATGGCCGCTGATGTTGTAATGCCCAATGGTAGGACCTTGCAGGTTGCTACATACCATCATTATCGCGATCAATGGGCCAAGTCGTTCGATTTGAAGTATGAAGATTCAAATGGTGAAACCAAATTTTGCCACCAAACTACATTCGGCATGTCTGAGAGATTATTGGGATCGGTAGTGGGAATGCATGGGGATGATCAGGGACTGATAATGCCTCCTGCAATCGCTCCTTTCCAAGTAGTTCTTTTGCCTATTGCGGCACACATTCGTGATGATGTAATGAGTGAGATTTCCCTGGTCGATGAGCGTCTTAGCAAAATTGGCATTAGGACACACCTCGACGACAGAGATGTCAGGCCTGGCGTGAAACATTTTGACTGGGAGATCAAAGGAATACCAATCAGGTTGGAACTCGGGCCCCGAGATATTGACTCTGGTAGCTTCGTAGTTACCGAGAGAACCGGTAAGAAGTACGAAGCTAACCTTGCAAATCTTGAGGAATCTATTGTCTCCGCCCTAGATTCTGTTTCTAATGAACTTAGGACGAGGGCAAATGAAGTATTCAATAGTCTGGTTGTGGAACTTCCGGATATCATTAAGTCTGATGATGGATATGAGTTTTCATCTCCCCTAAATGATGGCACAGTTTACTCCTTCCCATTCTGTGGAAATGACTCTGACGCAGAGGTACTAGAGAAGCTTTCCGGACTGACAATGCTGGGCGAATGCGTTGAAAAATACTCAGTGCCCAGAAATTGCATAATATCTGGAAAACCAACAACTAGCAAGCATCACATGGCTAGAATGTACTAGGCTCTTTTTCTGGCCGAAATCAACAACATGCCAACAAACATCATTATCAGAGCGCCGTCGATTATGCCTCCTGTACCTGCCTCGCCCCAAGCTTCTTTACTCTCCAAGTTTGAGTATTCGGCCCATATCAATCTTGTATTATCGTTACAGTAAGTACTCTGCTCTGCAGATTCAGAAAGCACGGTAATGACCTGCTCTCCGGAGCCATTAGACCACGCTACAGGAATGCCATCCTCAAATAATGTAGACAGGTATGAGTAAGGCGGTTCTTCTATCTCCCAATTAAAGGAGGTTATTCGTGCAGATTCAGAAAGGTTCCATTCACTAATTCCATCTTCGACCACCTCACTAGATCCATTTTGGGATACACTCCACTCCAGAATATACTCCGAATAGTTATTCAATCCATACATATTCCAAACGATATACAAAGTCCCATTCTCGTTAAGATGAGAAGAAGTACCCATTTCTAGCTCTTGTACAGGTTCCTCCTCGGAACACAGTGTAATCACTGAACCCAATCCAAAAGACACATTGTAGGAAGAAATAATCAAGCACAAGAACATGATTAGAGGGATAACTTTACGTCTTCTCTTGACCCTGATTTTTTGATTATTTTCCGACTCAGGAGAACTTTCTGAATTAGGTATTTCAACTCCACCATTGCCGTTTAATGTGACGGTTCCAAGTTCCGGGGGCTTCACTGGGGGCTCTACTCCCATGTTCTCTAAAGCGTCTCTTCCATAGATTCTTTCAGCCATGTAGTAGAGCTCTTCGTCACCACTGATCTCAGAAGGTTGTATCGAACCATCTAGGACTCCCTTAATCCTCTCAGAGGCATCCATGCCGAGCGGTCTCATAGATACTTCATGAATGAAACCCCATCAATGATGAAATAAATTACGATTCAGGATATTAGCGATTCACACGAGGTAGCAATATCTCCGTATGTTATTCCCATAGCTTTCATCAGATCTTGAGGAGTTCCACTCTCGCCAAACCTATCTGGAACTCCCACCATCCTCAGAGGGGTGCCACCGTTGTATGAGACATGCTCAGCAACGGCACTCCCCAATCCTCCAATGACTGAATGATCTTCCGCTGTTACCAGGCCCTTGCATCTGCCTGCTAGTTCGTCAATCAAATCTGTATCGAGAGGTTTGAGTGTGTGCATATCTACAACCGTAGCCTCAATACCTTTGGAGGACAAGTATTCAGCAGCTTTCATCGATTCAGATACCATCACCCCACACGAAATGATTGCTACGTCTCCCCCCTCTCTTAGAACAGAGCCCTTTCCAATTTTCAAACTCTTACAGGTTTCTTGATCGTACATTCGAGGAGTTTTGTTCCTTGCTGTTCTCGTATATGATGGATTATCGTGATTAAGAAGCTGTACTGTCAGTTCTTCAGCCGATAGATCATCGCAAGGATGCATTACTGTCATTCCTGGTATAGTTCGATAGAGAGCCAGATCTTCTATTGATTGCGCACTACTGCCATCTGTGCCTGTGTGCACACCTCCATGGCTTCCACACAAATGTACTGCCAATCCCGGCCTTGCTACCCCGTTCCTCACTTGTTCGAAACCTCTCTCTGTAAAAATTGCGAATGTGCTAGCAAACGGAATTTTCCCAGATGATGCCATGCCGGATGCCACTAGAACCATATTTTGCTCTGCAATCCCCAGAGAAATTGTTCTCTCGGGATATAATTCCCTGAAATGACAAGATTTTGTAGACTTTCCAAGATCTGCTTCTAAGACAACAACTCTGGGATCACTGGATAATCTGAGTAGAGCCGAACCATACCCATCTCTGGATGCGCCACCAGTGGAGGGGGCACTCATGACAACTCCTCCAGTGACATTCGCAACTCTTCATCAGTAGGAGCCTTGCCGTGAAATGATGGATTATTTTCCATAAAAGACACTCCCTTTCCCTTGGTGGTATGAGCTACAATTGCGGTTGGAGATCTAATATTACTTGACGACCACTCTATTGCCGAAACTACTTCTTCCATCGAGTGACCGTCAATTTCTTTCACATCCCAACCGAAGGATGAGAGCTTCTTTGCTACATCTCCCACTTCCATTTGAACCTCAACAAAATCGTCATTCTGTATTCGGTTCCTGTCGACAATTAGATTCAATCGTCCAACTGAGTGAAAATCTGCAGCCATCGCAGCCTCCCAAAACTGTCCTTCCTGCGTCTCCCCATCTCCGACCATGACCCAAATATCTCTATCACTGGAATCCATCCTTGCCGCCAGGGCGCATCCAAGGCCAAAGGATAGTCCCATTCCTAAACTACCAGCAGAAAAATCAACTCCGTCGGTCCACTTCATATCTACATGCCCCTGACATACAGAGCCCATTTTTCTAAATGACATCATATCTGCCTCAGAAATAAACCCAACTTCATGAAGGATGGAGTAAACAGCAGGGCTAGCATGGCCCTTGCTCATCACAAACCTATCCCTGTCGTCCCAATCGGGATTTTCTACGTCAAATCGTAATTTATTTGCATAAAGTGCAACCAAAATATCAATCGCAGATAGCGATCCTCCGGGATGGCCGGCACCAGCAGAATGAATCATTCTGACTATGTGTCTCCGGCATTGACGAGCCAACTCCTCTAGCTGAGCGTTGTCCATCAATGAAGTTCGGGTAACGGAATTCACATGCCTGCTAGAAAATCTAACTAATGATGCTTTCCGGAGTCGCACCTTATGATGGCAGACGAATTCTTATGATGTCGATACCCGACCAACAATCGTTACTATGCCACTCGACGCCCTCGAAGTTTCTAATTCCGACTGGAGAGATAGACTCTCAAGTATGGACATTCCTTTGGCAGTATCTACAGATAATGTAACTCTAGATTGTTTAGAGACGCTTATCTCAACAGGTCGACTAACGTTCGATCAGGGTGTGAAACTGATGGTTAATCCAAATCTCAACTCGGTTACCTCATTGGCCGATATGGTGAAGAAAGCCAGGTTTCAGGATTACGTATTTTTCAATGAGAATCTGCATGTAAACTCCACAAATGTATGTGTTTTGGCTTGTAGATTTTGTGCTTTCAGAAAGGGTCCAAGACATCCAGAAGCCTATTCATTAGACGTCGATCAGTATCTCGAGAGAGTCAGGCCCTACTCGTCCAGAATCGACGAAGTACATACTGTTGGAGGATTACACCCAACATGGACCGTTTCTGAGTATTGCGAACTCTTTTCAAATCTAAAAGATGAATTTCCACATATTCACATCAAGGCACTAACTGCAGTAGAGATTAAGCATCTATCGTCAAGGTCCGCTCTTTCTTTCTCAGAGACTCTATCTCTGCTTTCTGAGGCAGGCCTTAACTCACTTCCAGGTGGAGGTGCAGAGATTCTCGTAGACAGTGTCAGGGATCGTATTTGCATGGGCAAGGAATCTTCAGATGAGTATCTGGAAATCCATGGAGTGGCTCATTCGCTAGGAATTCCTACTAACTGTACGATGCTGTTTGGCACTGTTGAATCTGTTGAAGACAGGATCAATCATTTGTTGAGACTCAGAGATCAACAAGATGCATCATCGGGCTTTCAGTGTTTTGTCCCTTATCCATTCTTACCAGACAAGACAAGACTGCCCGAAGCACAGCTCGCCACTGGACAGGAGATAATACGCATGATTTCCGTCTCTAGACTAATGTTGGACAATATACCACACATCAAGGCATACAGAATGAATATTGGCGACAAACTCGCCTCCTATGCAATCAATTGTGGTGCGGACGATGTTGATGGAACAGTCGGTCATGAAGAAATAATGCATGAAGCTGGAAGTAAGACAAGCCTCACCACTACCTCCGAACAACTGGCTAGAATGGTGATTTCATCCGGCGCCACACCAGTAAAGCGTAACTCCTCTTACTCACAATTCGAGATAATCAATCTACCAGAAGAAAACGTCTCCCATGTTCTCCCTGTGATCACAGCCGAGGTTCCTTAAATGAGTTGGAAGGACGTAATTGGCAGGGTATCTTTCTCTAATTGTGACCCTATATTCGATGGCATAAGCCCCGAATGGACAATTCTCTCGGCACCACCAGCATGGTTAACTGGCCATATTATGAGAAGGGACTGTATTGCTGCTCCCATCCCATCCGCAGATTATGCATCTAACAGCGAAAAACTAATGCTACTTCCAGATATTGGCATTGTTAGTAATGGTGAGGTTGGCTCAGTACTACTATTCGGTAATCGTCCGATAGAAAATATGAGGGATATTGCACTACCAACTGACTCATCTACCTCCAAGGTATTACTAAGTTGGATTATCAAGAATCGTGGTCTAGATCCGAAATTCATTGAGACTGGGCCGGACATAAATATCATGCTGGAAAAATGTGATGGGGCTCTTCTTATAGGCGATAGAGCAATTTTAGCTTCTATATCCCATCCAGAACTAGTGAAAATGGATCTAGGAGCTGAATGGACTAGAATTACAGGGCTACCAATGGTCTTTGGTGTGTTCGTAGCTAGAAGAGACTCCCCCGAGGACATTTTGAGAGATGCTCATTCTGACATGATCAAACAAGTTGAGCTCTTTGAAAGCGATCAAAAATGGAGAGCTTCTGTAATATCCCGTACATCTAAAAAACTTGGATTCCCCGAAGAAAGGGTTGAAGATTATTTTAGGAAGGAGGTCAGGAATAGAATGTCCCAAGATGATATTGATGGCCTCCTATTATTTCTAAAAGAGGCATGTGGGATGCTCGAGCCACCTGTCTGGCTTGTGCCTCATTCTGAATAATTCAGCCTTCTGCTGGAAACCCATTCTAGTAGATCTAGTGCTACTTCGCATGACTCTGCGACAACGATGTCTTTGTCATCTTTGAATCTCTCTAAGACGCCTAGAGCTGTCCTATCGCCTATGGCTCCCAGGGCCTCCGCTGCCTCGTGTCTGACCATTACATCCTCTTCATAATCCTCCAGTCTATCAATCAAGTGAGGTACCGCCGCTGAATCCTGCATTTGACCCATCACGTATGCTATTTCATGCTTCAAAAGTGCTGATGATGATGAAAAGGCGGCGGCCAGAGCTTCCACTGAATCATTCCCGCCAATATTTCTGAGTGCGAATAAGGCCCTCATTCTCTGAAACATCTTCTCTTCCTCATCGCATAAAGTTGCTCTGAGTCTAGTGACGTCATCGTCAGTACTTGGCGGAGCAGGGTCTACAGAATCAAATTCACTAACCTCGGGTCTCTTCCCATTCATGTTTATTCACCCGAACCAACGAAAATAATTGAATCTACGTCCAAATCAGATCTGACCATGCCTATTTCTTGACCCTTTCTGAGGAATAATCGTATAGCGTCTCTCCCGTCGTCCCCATAGTCAAGAGTTCTTTTATTCACATACATGCCGACGAATTCCTCATTTGTGTCGTCATCAATTCCTCTTCCCCACTCCTTTGCAAATTTTAGCGCGTCTTCAGGATTTGAGAGTGAATGCTCTATGCTATTTCTTACATCATCGGTAATTTTGCCACACATTTCCAATCCTAGATCTTTCCTTACTACATTTCCCCCCAAAGGTAGGGGAAGCCCAGTCTCTTCATTCCACCATATTCCCAAGTCGAGAACGAGATTGACGCCCTCGTCCTTCCAGGTTAGCTGCCCTTCATGGATAATGACCCCTACATCGTACTCGCCACTCTTAACAGATGGCATAATCTCATCAAATGGTACTACCCTGTAGTCAACATCTCCCAGGGCCAGCCTTAGTGATAGGTATGCGCTAGTTCCAACTCCGGGAATAGCGAAAACCTTACTTTTTGCCTCTTCGATAGTCATTTCTTCTCTGGAAATTATCATCGGACCATATCCCTCTCCCATCGAAGCGCCACAGTTCATCAAATGATACTTATCAGAAATTTCGGGGAATGAGTGTATGCTAACTGCAGAAACCTCGTAATCGCCATTCATTGCATGCTGATTCAAAGTCTCAATATCCAATAGGACATGTTCGTATTTTCTCTCTTCAGTGTCTATTGCTCCTGTGGTCATTGCATGGAACATGAATGCGTCATCTGGGTCCGGCGAGTGTCCAACTCTGTATACAATCTCATCGCTCATGTACGTTCGCGTGCAAGGCGATTCAAAATTCCTCCGTGTCATAACTCTCTGTAGTAAGAGTGAATAATCGCTACTCTGACGAGTAGTCATGCCCGACCCCGACAAGCTATCCACGGCCACAGGCCAGCTCGGTCCTATTTGCTCCGTCACAGGTAAGCCGATTACATTCTCAGAAGCCATAGTTGTTGATGACAAATATGTGTGCTACGAGGCATACGTTGAACTTATCGGCCAGGCATCCGCCACTGATTCTCGCGAAGTCCCATCCAAGCTACCACTGGAATGATGGGCACCTTCATGAATGACTGTCTCCCCTAGGTAACGTGGCCATCGGTTGGAGCAGGTATGCACTTAGATTTGGGGACTACTACCGTTCCTTGTCTACTAGTGATTTGTGGACGCCCCCCCGACTCCGTTCCAGAGAGTGGATGTTCATTCCTTGGGGTTCTAAACCCCCTGATAGACATCGAGCATTACCTACCAAAGAAGATTTACTGAAGTATTTGCAGACAAGATCGCCACATTCATGTTTTCATAGTACCGCATATTATAACGATCCCAGTCAAAGAAAAATGGTAGAGAAGGGATGGTTAGGTGCAGATTTAATCTTCGATCTCGACGGAGACCATCTTCCGGGTGTTTCAGATAATGACTTCCCAGGGATGATGGAGAAAATTCAGGAACAGGCATGGAGTCTTTGGTCGGACTTCCTTCATCCAGAGTTCGGATTCGACGAGAAATACGTACAGACAACTTTCTCAGGCCATAGAGGATTCCATATTCATGTTAGAGACCCCTCTCTGATGCATCTTGACTCAAACGCTAGGAGAGAGCTAGTGAACTACATCACTGGCGTCGGCATTGATGTTCAATCTGTTATGTCAGGGCCCAATATTGGATGGTCTGAGAGGATCGATCTGGGATTCGACGATGTAGTTGGAACACTGGCCGATATATCATCGGGAGAAAACCAGGTAGAATCCATAAATCAGCTACATTCAAGTCTCAAATCAAGGAACTTCTCATGTTCCAAGGAACAAATCAAGAAATTGGCCTCTGAATCAATCACCGGTGGAAGAATAGATAGATTGAGGGAAGATAATAGTAGGCCAGTCTTCACAACCAAGAAACTCAATGAGGCATTTTGGGAATTGGTAAAGGGAGCTCCATTAGCCGTTGGAGAGACTGATGAAAATGTGACAGTAGATGTGAAGAGAGTTATCAGATGGGTAGGTAGCCTACATGGTAAATCAGGACTTAGAGTTACTGAGTTCCCACTTTCTAGATTGGAGCCGGGAAGGAGTGACTCATTCGATGCAATGTCAGAGTCGTCTGTTTTCAGTACCCAGAATAGTTGTAAAGTAGAATTAATTGTTGATGATGTAACAACTAGGATATCAGGGCAGGAAGTTTCAGGATCTTCTGGCGACGTGTTCGAAGTTCATGAGTCCATGGCAACATTCTTGGGGCTCAAAGGTTGGGCAATCATGCACTAATGCGGGCACTTAGGCATACTTAATCACAGAATGTTGAATAGTGTAGAGTCCCGGAAATCAACTGAGACGAGTATGCCGGACGAAGATGAATCTTTGGTGGGTCCCAATGGAATGCCCTTGCCACCACCCCCTCCGGGGCTTAATTTACCCCCTCCTCCGCCTATCCCAGTCCCTCCTCCGCCACCAGTGGAGGCCAA